>CAVWCE010000001.1:0-11213 GCA_963753275.1 uncultured Alphaproteobacteria bacterium
GCCACCGACACACCGCAGCTAGGGGGAGCTGCGAGGCTCCCCCTGCGCACTCCTCCTTGGCCTTTTCCGCACGCCAATGACCAACTAGTTCGAGACCAGTTGGAAAGGTCATGACTGAAGTGGGCGCCTTCGAGGCCAAGACGCAACTCTCACGCTTGCTGGATCAGGTAGAGCGCGGCGAGACCATCGTCATCACGCGCCGCGGCAAACCAGTGGCGCGGCTCAGCCCCGTCCAGGGCTCGAGCCGGGATGAGCGCCGCGACGCCCTCGCGCAGCTGAAGGAGCTGCGGAGCGGCCAAACTCTCGGCGGTGTCTCCCTGCGTGAGCTCATTGATGAAGGCCGACGGTGACGGCCTTCGTGCTGACGCTTCGATCGCGCTCGCGTGGTGCTTCGCCGACGAGGCCACCCCGGCCACAGACGCCCTGCTCGACCGCTTGGCTGATGAGGAAGCTGCAGCGCCCGCGCTGTGCGGCTCGAGGTCGCGAACGCTTCGACGATGGCGGAGCGGCGCGCCGTTTGAGCGCCGAAGGCACCGAGCGGGCATGTCGCGATCTCCTGGACCTCGCACGCAGCGAGCGACTGACCGTGTATGACGCGGCCTATCTCGAGCTCGCGCTGCGCCGCGGCGTTCCGCTGGCGAGCAAAGATACTGAGCTGCGCAAATCAGCTGCAAGGCTCGGGCTTGCGCTGCTCGGCGTGTAGGCGGGCCGCTGCTCGACCGCGCAACGAGCGTTAGCCGACGCGTGAGCGCCATCCTCAACAGCGTGGCGCCGCTGTTCGCGGTGATCCTTCTCGGCTTCTTCGCCGGCAAGGCGGGCTATCTCGGCGAGGCCGGGATCCGCGGGCTTGGCGCGTTCGTCTTCAACTTCGCGATCCCGCCCTACGTCTTCCGGCTGATGGCCGGGACCGACCTCGAGGCGATCACCGAGTGGGGCTTCCTCGGCGGCTACCTGGCGGCTCAGATCCTCGTGTTCGCGGCCGGGGCCGCGATCGGGCGCCTGGTGTTCGGCATGGGCATCGCCGAGATGACGATCCAGGCCTTCGGCTCGGCGTTCTCGAACGGCGTCATGCTGGCGCTGCCGCTCTTGCTCTGGCTCTGCGGCGATGCCGGCGGCGTGCCGGCGCTGCTGATCATCACGCTCGACGTGATCGTGTTCAGCTCGGTCACGGTGCTGCTCGAGATCGGCCGCGGCGGCACGCGGGTGCGACCCGCGGGCGGATCGTGCTCCAGGCGGCGCGCTCGGTCGCCGTCAACCCGATCATCATGGGCACCGTGCTCGGCATCCTCTACAGCCTGAGCGGCCTCGCGCTGCCGGCGGTGGTCGACAAGACCGTCGCCTTCATCGGCCAGGCGGCCGCACCCTCGGCCCTGTTCGCGCTCGGCGCCACGCTAAGCCTGCGCCGGATCGCCGGCAGCCTCGGCCCCGCCGCCGCAATGATCCTCTGCAAGCTGCTGCTGCACCCGGCGCTCGCGTTCCTGGCGTTCGGCTGGCTGCTCCAGCTCGACCGCTCGTGGTTGAACGCCGGCGTGATCTTCGCCGCCTGCCCGGTCGGCCTCAACGTCTACGTGTTCGCCCAGCACTACCAGGTCGGCATCGAGACCGCGTCGAGCGCGATCCTGATCTCGACCGCGCTCGCGATGCTGACGATCACGAGCCTCCTGCTGCTTCTGCCGCCCGTCACGCCTTAGGCGCGTCGGGCAGCCAGTCGCTCAGGATCTGGGCCAGGCTGTAGGGGCAGTCCCACGGCAGGGCGTCGGCCGCCGCCGGCTCGCCGTGGCTCTGCAGATCGTCCGCCGCGTTCTCCCGGCCGTCGCGGTAGAGCTCCGCGAGGTCGTCCTCGAGCTCGCGTCTGAGGGTCGGGGTCAGGTCGTCGCGCAGCTCGCTCCGCTGCACCCGGACCGTGCGCCGCCAGCCATGGCGCGGGTCGGACGGCCGGCGAATGCTGCAGCTTGAGCAGGTGTTCGATGACGGTTCGCGTACGCGAGCGCACCGCGCTCCTGGTCGCGATGGCCAAACCCTCGACCTCCTCCGCCAGGTTCTCGAGATCGAGATCGCCGAGCCGCCCGGCCCTCAGCGCCTCGGACTGGGCCGTGCCCAGAGATAATGTCCGATGCATGAAGCCCGGCTGATCTGCCCTTCGCTTTGGTCGCCATGGTCCTGTCAGGCCGGCTTGCCATCGAGGACGGAGCCTAGCACAGCCGATGCTTCCGAGACAGCGACAAGCCGCCGCCGCTATGCTGCGGCGCCGGGGCACGGGTGGCGGGAGCGAGGCGATGACGGGGCGGCGCTGGAAGTTCTGGGGCTGGGGGCTGGAAGGCGGCGGGCTGACCCCGGCCGAGGAGCGGCGGCTGCTCGAGTTCTATGCGCAGCGGCTCGGCTGGCGCGAGGTCGAGCGGCGAGCGCCGCCGAGGGTGGAGGAGATCGTGCTGCGCGCGCCGCGGCTGCGGCCGCCGGCGAGCGTCGCCGGAGCTCTGCACCGAGGAGCCCTACGAGCGCCTCGCCCGCACCTACGGCAAGTCCTTCCCGGACGCCGTGCGCGCGTTCGCGCGCGACTTCAACAATGCGCCCGATATCGTTGCAAAACCTCGCTCCGAGCCGGACGTCGTCGCCGTGCTGGAGTGGGCCACGAGGCCGGCGCCGCGGTCATCCCGTTCGGCGGCGGGTCGAGCGTCGTGGGCGGCGTCGAGCCGGCGGTGGGCGCCGGCTTCGCGGGCGCGATCAGCCTCGATCTGCGCGGCCTCGACCAGGTCCTCGAGGTCGATCGCGCGAGCCGCGCCGCGCGCGTCCAGGGCGGCATGCTGGGGCCGGACCTCGAAGCCGCGCTCAAGCCGCATGGGCTGACGCTTCGCCACTTCCCCCAGAGCTTCGAGTTCTCGACCGTCGGCGGCTGGATCGCGACCCGCTCGGGCGGCCACTTCGCGACCCTCTACACCCACGTCGACGACTTCGTCGAAGGCCTGCGCGCGGTGACGCCCGCCGGCGTGATCGAGAGCCGCCGCCTGCCCGGCTCGGGCGCGGGGCCGAGCCCCGATCGCCTGCTGATCGGCTCCGAGGGCGCGCTCGGCGTGATCACCGAGGCCTGGCTGCGCCTGCAGCAGCGGCCGAGCTTCCGGGCCGGCGCGGCGGTCGCGTTCGCCGATCTCCTGACCGGCGCGAACGCGGTGCGCGCGATCGCGCAGGCCGGGCTCTACCCGTCCAACCTGCGCCTGGTCGACGCCGAGGAATGCCGCGCCAACGGCGTCAACGACGGCAGCTACGCGCTGCTCGTGCTCGCCTTCGAATCGGCCGACCACCCGGTCGACGCCTGGCAGGCGCGCGCGCTCGAGCTGGTCCGCGACCACGGCGGCCGCGTGCTGCCGGACGCCGCGCCCGCCGAGGCCTGGCGCAGCGCCTTCATCCGCATGCCCTACAACCGCGACGTCCAGGTGCCCGGCCGGGATCATCGCCGACACCTTCGAGACCGCGATCACCTGGGATCGGTTCGCGGCCCTGCACGCCGCGGTGACGTCCGCGACCGAGCAGGCGATCCGCGACGCGACCGGCCGGCCGGGGCTGGTCACCTGCCGCTTCACCCACGTCTATCCCGACGGGCCGGCGCCGTACTTCAGCTTCCACGCCCTCGGCCGTCCCGACCACCTGCTCGAGCCCTGGCGGGAGATCAAGCGCCGGGCGTCGGATGCGCTCCTCGCCTGCGGCGGCACGATCACCCACCACCATGCGGTCGGCCGCGACCACATGCCCTGGTACGTGCAGCAGCGCCCGCCGCTGTTCGGCGCGGCGCTCGCCGCGGCCAAGGCCACCCTGGATCCGGCCGGCATCCTCAACCCCGGGGTGCTGCTCGCGGCCCGGACCAGCTGAAACCTCGCGCCCGAGCAGCGACCCTTGAAGAGCGCGCTCCCCGGAGCGATGGTTCGGGGCCCGGACCCGGACTACGCCTATGGCGTCGCGCTGGTCGCGCTCGCCGGCGCCTTCTGGAGCATCGGCGGCGTCCTGGTGCGCTGGGTCGAGGCGGCCAACGCCTGGCAGATCATCTTCTACCGCTCGCTTGCGCTGGCGCTGACCCTGCTCCTGATCGTGGCGCTGCGCCATCGCGGCCGGCTCGCCGCCGCCTTCGCCGCCATCGGCGCGAGCGGGCTCCTGGCCGGTGCCTGCCTGTCGGGCGGCTTCATCGGCTACGTCCTCGCGCTGCACCACACGACCGTCGCCAACGCGTCCTTCATGCTCGGCACCGCGCCGTTCTTCGCCGCGATCCTCGGCCGCTGGTTCCTGCGCGAGGAGGTCCGGCGCGCGACCTGGCTCGCGATGACGCTCGCGCTCTGCGGCGTCGCCGTGATGGTCGCCGGCAGCCTGGTGATCGGCAGCGTCACCGGCAACCTCTTCGCGCTCGGCGCGAGCCTGTCCTTCGCCGTCTACAACGTCCTGCTGCGCCGCGGCCGGGCCAACGACATGATGCCCTGCGTGGTGATCGCCGGGCTGGTCGCCGCCGCGATCGCGGCCCCGGTCGTGATCGCCGGCCCCGGCGGCTTCGTCGTCGGCGCGCAGGACCTCGGCCTGTGCGTCGTCATGGGCACGGTCCAGGTCGGCCTCGGCCTCACCGTGTTCACGCTCGGCGCGCGCCACGTGCCCGCGGTCGAGCTCGCGCTCCTGTCGATGAGCGAGCTGGTGCTGGCGCCGCTCTGGGTGTGGCTCGCCGTCGGCGAGGTGCCGAGCGCGTTCACGCTGGCCGGCGGCGCGATCGTGATGACCGCGATCGCCCTGCAGGCGCTCTCGGGCGCCCGGCGCCGCCGCATCACCCCGCTGGTGTGAGCGCCGGCGGGAGCGCCGCCGGCAGAGCCCGCTCCCCGCCTGGAACTGGACGGTTGCGCCGCCGTTTAACCTGCGCGATCACAGGGCGTGCGGGGGCACTGCAGGTTCGAGCGATCGGAGGCCCTGATGCATCATCGGCAACGCCTGCTGGCCGGGGCCGCCGCGCTCGCCGTGCTGACCGCGCCCGCCTTCGCCGCGGACGAGCAGTTCGGCAAGCTGCACACCGTCACCTCCCACGTCTTCCGGCCCGAGCCGCGCCCCGCCACCGACGAGCTGATCGCGACCCTCACCGTGCCGGACGGCTTCCGCCTCCAGGTCTACGCGCGCGATCTCGGCAACCCGCGCATGATGGCGATGGCAGAGGATCGGACCCTCTACGTCACGCGGCCGGCCAGCAACGACGTCGTCGCGCTCGCCGATCGCGACGGCGACGGCCGGGCCGATGGCCCGCCGCAGGTGGTCGCCGCCGACCTCGACCAGGTCCACGGCATCGCGTTGCGCGACGGCAGGATCTATCTGGCGACCGTCCACGAGATCTACGAGGGAACGGTCCTGGCGGACGGCACGATCGCGGAGCTCGAGGCGGTCGATCGACGATCTGCCGGGGGACGGTCAGCACCCGCTGCGGACCATCCGCTTCGACCCGGAAGGCAGGCTCTACCTGCAGATCGGCAGCTCCTGCAACGACTGCCTCGAGAGCGAGGCGGGCAAGGCCGCGATCTCCGTGATCGAGCCCGGCGCCTGGACGCGGCGGGTGTTCGCCCACGGCCTGCGCAACAGCATGGGCTTCGACTGGCACCCGGCAAGCGGCCAGATGTGGGGCGTCGACCACGGCAGCGACTGGCGCGGCGACGACGTGCCGCCGGACGAGCTCAACCGGCTCCAGGACGGCAGGCACTACGGCTGGCCGTTCTGCTGGGGCGAGCGCCGGCCGGACTGGCTGACCCACGCCATGCCGCCGGACGGCACGCCCAAGGAGCAGTTCTGCCAAGAGCGCACCGAGGCGCCCGTGCTCGGCTTCGCCGCGCACAGCGCAGCCATCGATCTCGTGTTCTACGACGGCCAGCAGTTTCCCGCCGACTACCAGGGCGACGCCTTCGTCACCCAGCGCGGCTCCTGGAACCGCGAGACCCCGATCGGCTACGGCGTCGTCCGGATCAACTTCGAGGCCGGCGAGCCCAAGCAGGTCGAGGACTTCCTGTTCCGGTTCCTGACCAACGACCGCAAGGGTACCTTCGGCCGGGTCGCCGGCCTCGCGATCGCCAACGACGGCTCGCTGCTGGTCAGCGACGACCTGAACGGGGTGATCTACCGCGTGACCTATCAAGGCCACACGCGGCAGGCCGCTTCGAGCCGCTCGGTCGAGTCGCCGCCCCTGCCGCCAGCGGCCCTGATGCGGCCGCCGGTGGCCGCGCCCGCCCCTGGCCTGCAGGACTGAGCCCATCGACGTTTCGACGCCTTCCTGCAGCGCCGCGTCCGTGCCGGCCTGCGCCGCTGCCGGCGCCGCGGATCTCGACCGGTGCGCCCCATGAGCTCACGCGGCCTGCTTGCGCTCGCCACCCTGGCGATGGTCGTCCTCTACGGATCGATCTCGCTCTGGCCCTACCAATGGGAGATGCCGCGCTGGGTGGAGAACCGCGCCCGGCCGCTGCCAGGCGGCGGGGTGGGTTTCCCCAGCCCCGGCATCGCGCTGGCGCGGCAGGCGCCGCCGTGGCTCGAGCCCGCCCTGGGCAGCAGCCATCTGGAGCTGTCGCTGCGGGTCCGCTCGCTGGTGCCGGAGCAGTCCGGTCCGGCAAGGATCCTCACGTTCTCCGGTAATCCCCGCGAGAGCAACTTCACGATCGGGCAGGAGGGCGCCGATCTGGTGCTCCGGCTGCGCACCCCCTGGACCGATGCGGTCGGCACCCTCGGCGAGGAGCCGGTCGCGCGCATTCCGGACCTGTTCCGGACGCCGGACTGGGTCGATCTCCGGCTGCTGATCGAGCCCGGCCGTGTGCGCCTGTCGGCGGGCGATGACGCGGTGCTGGAGCGGCCGCTGCCGCGCTTCCCGTTCGCCAACTGGGACCCTTCGCTGCGCCTCGCGCTCGGCAACGAGGTCACCGGCAACCGCCCCTGGCTGGGCGAGATCCGCCGCGCCGAGGTGAGCTCCAGCGGCCTTCGGATCGACCATGCCGATCCCGCCCGGCTCGAGTTCCCGCGGGGCTTCGTGAGCATCGCCGCCGACCCGAAGCTCGTGCCGCTGCGCCACCTGGACGGGCCCGATGCCGCCCGCAACCTCCTGATGTACATCCCGCTCGGCTTCCTCCTCGGCTTCCTGCTCGGCGCCGGCAGCGGACGACGGCGCTGGCGGGTCGCGCTCGGCGCCCTGCTCGGCACGGCTGGAGTCAGCCTGAGCATGGAGCTGCTCCAGGTGCTGGTGCCGCGGCGCGTGCCGTCGGTCGACGACCTGATCTTCAACACGCTGAGCGGCGGGCTCGGCGCGCTGCTGGCGATCTGGATCGGACGGCGCCGCTCGCGCGAGGGGGTGCCCGGTCCCTGAGCCTTCAGCGGGAGCCGGCCACGGGGCTTGGCTCAGATGGTCAGGACCTCTTCCACCGCCAGCCCGCGTCGCCGCGCCGAGGTCGCAAACTGCGCGGTGGCGTCATCGTCGCCCCGCGACTGGCCTTCCCAGACGATCACGGCGAGGGCGACTTCGGGCGAAACCGGCCCGAGCGCCGCGGCGCCGGGATCCGCGCCGACGCCGGCCAGGTGGAGCGCCTGGTCGAGGATCCGCTCGTTGGCCGCGAGGTACGCGGTGCCCCCCGCGCCGGCGCCCTCGAGCACCACGAGATCGCCCGTCCGTGTCGCCGCCTCGATCGACGCGCTCGTACAGCGGCCCCCAGTCGCCCGGCCGGTCGGTCACGGAGGTCTCACGAAAGCGCTCGGGGTCGAACGGCAGGATGATCCGGCGGCGCAGTCCAAGGGTGCCCGCGGCCTCCAGCGCGACCAGGTCGGCGCCGCAGGCCGCCGAGCACACCAGCACCGCTGCCTGCCGCTGCTCCAGAAAGGAGCGCAGCCGCGCGCGCACGAGCCCGACGTTCTCGGACGGGAAGCGGGGGGTGTCGGCGTCCGGCGGGTCGACCCGCCGCCCCGCTAACGCCACGACCGGCGGCATCGTCCTTTCTCCTCGCTTTGCTCACGCCGGGAAGCGCGCGAAGTGCTCCGCATGGACTTTCCTGGCGGCCACCGCCCGCCCCACCTCCTGCATCTGCGGGATCGCGTCCACGGAGTCCAGCTTCTGCACCTCCTCCGGGCGGGCGTGCCTGAGGCCGAGGTCGTCCAGGCCCTTGCGGCTGAGGTCGGCGGTGTAGCGGACGTAGGTGAACAGCTTGCGCTCGACGGGTCCTCGCCCGCCTTCGCCGATCAGGTCCTTGAGCTCGCTGTCGATCACGTCGCCCATCAGGCAGTCGCCGAACACCCGGCAGAGCACGTCCTGCTCGGTCAGCGCGGCGTACATCAGCGCCGACGGGATCCTGCCGGCGTTGAACAGCAGGTTCATCCGGTCGGGCGCGAGCTCGGCGTTGGCGTCCGCCGCGGCGCCCGTGCCGACGGACAGGACGAGGAGCTTGTCCGTGCCGGTCGCCGCCGGCCAGGTGACCTCGGGCGGCGATCTGACCCAATAGGCCTGCACGGTGGCCATCAGGAAGGCGAGGAAGGCCGGGTTGTTGTAGGTCGTGATCCCGCCGTCCACGAACACGAAGTCGTGCCGCCCGATCGTCACCACCTCCGGCGGGAAGTACACCGGGGCCGCCGTGCTGGCGCGCACGAGCTGCCAGAGCGGCAGGTTCAGGTTGCAGTCCGCACGCTCGCGGTCGTTGTACTTGGCGTAGGGGTTGTTCGAGAGCGGCCATGGCAAGTCCGTCGTGGCGTTGCGCATGACCAGGACCAGCAGCGTCTGCAGTCGGTCCGAGCCGAGCCTGGTGTCGGCTCCGAACTCGGCCTTGAGCTTCCCCGCGAGCTTCTCGTGCTCGAACTTGTAGTGAGTGTAGCGGCGGAGCAGGCGGGCCCGGTCGAACATCTCGGCCCCGCTCCCGAGGTAGAACCGGCGGATCTCGTCGACCGACATGCGAAGTGAGAGACCGGCGGCGATGATCGCGCCGGTGCTCGTGCCGGCGATCAGGTCGAAGTAGTCGGCAAGGCGAAAGCTCGGATCGCCCTTCCCCAGCAGCTCCTCGACCCTGGCCAGGACCTCGAGCGCGATCACGCCGCGGATGCCGCCGCCGTCGAGCGCGAGCAGCTTCTTGGGCCCGGTTCCCGTAAGCTTGTCCTGCAGCGCCAAGATGCGCCTCCGCGTCGCCGATCGAGGTTAGATTGCGGCGTCCCCGGGCGCAACCGGAGAGCAAGGCAAGGCTCCGTGCTCGGCGGCACGCGCGACGACTGCGGCGCCCTGATTGAGACCCGATCTCGGCCGGGACCGCCCTGGCCAACGGCCGGCCAGCCGCGCTAAGCTCGGCGCCACGCCGCGCTGCCGCTTGGTTCGTCCGGGGCGCCGGATCCTTCACCGGGGAGCGAAGCTGATGCTGACGCTGGACGCCCTCCCGACGCCGTGAGCGCCGGCCCGCGCCGTATCTGGCTGGCGCTCGCGGCGCTTGCCGCGCTCGTCGTCGCGACCGTCGTGGTCTGGGCCTACGCGCTCGGCGCGCCGCTGCCGCTGCCGGGCTTCGAGCTCTCGGTCGAGGCGGTCGAGCAGGAGATCCTGGCCTGGGGGATCTGGGGGGTCGCGGCCTCGATCCTGCTGATGGTGCTGCACAGCTTCGTGCCCTTCCCGGCCGAGGTCGTGGCGATGGCCAACGGCGTGCTCTACGGCCCGCTCTGGGGCACGCTGATCACCTGGGTCGGCGCGATGCTCGGCGCCTATCTCGCGTTCGGGCTGGCGCGCTGGCTCGGCCGGCCGTTCGTCCAGGCCATGGTCGCCCCGCGCCACCACCGGGCGCTCGATCGCTGGGCCGCGCGCCAGGGCGGCGGCGTCCTGCTGTTCAGCCGGCTCATGCCGGTGATCTCGTTCAACCTGATCAACTACGCCGCCGGCCTGACCGCGGTCTCCTGGTGGACCTTCTCCTGGGCGACCGGCATCGGCATCCTGCCGCTGACCTTCCTGATGGTGGCGATCGGCGACGGCCTGGGGTCGGGCGCGGGCGAGCTGTGGCCGTGGCTGCTCGCCGCCGCTGCGGCGGGCTGGCTCTCGTGGTGGGCGCTGGTCGTCCGCCGCCGCGACAAGGACGAGGGGCGCACCGGCGAGCAGGTCCCGGCGTCGTCATCGCCGCCACGAGGCTCTGGCCACCTTCAGACCACCGCGTCGGGTGACAGGGCGCCCTTGGCGAGCAGGCGGCGGAAGTCGTCGTAGGTCGCCCGGATGCCCTCCTCCAGCGGCACCGGGCCGTAGTCGCCGAGGTAGGCCTGGATCGGCAGATCGGACAGGTCGGCCGGGAACGGCAGCGCGGCGCCCTCCATCGCGAGCTGCGCCTCGGGCGCGATGGCGCGCAGGATCTCGAGCCACTCGGCGACCGAGGTCGCGCGGCCGTTGAGGTCGAAGACCACCGCCTCGGCGCGCTCCCTGGCGACCGCCTTGATGAAGGCCGCGGCGACCTCGCCCGCGTGCAGCGCCGAGACCGCGCCCGTGAACGGCACCGTGTAGCGCCGGCCGGCGGCGGCGGCGAGGATCGCGATCGTGGTCTTCGAGGTCAGGCCCTGGTCGCGCCCGACGCCGTAGACCACCCCCGGCCGGATGCCGACGCTGGGGGTGCCCCAGTCCTGGTGGTAGACCCGGGCGGTCAGCTCGTTCGTGAGCTTGTAGGCGCCATAGAGCGTCTGCAGCCAGGGCGCCTCCGCCAGGAACGAGACCGCCGCGATCGAGCTCGCGTACGCCACCCTCTTCAGGCCCTGGTGGCGCGCCGCCTCGAGGACGTTGACCGTGCCGACCACGTTCGCCCTTGCGCCCGCGACCGGATCGGCCTTGCAGAACGGCACCTGGAGCGCCGCCAGATGGATGATCGCGCGCACCCGGTGCTCCTTGACCACCGCGGCGAGCGCCTCGCCGTCGGCGATGTCGCCGGTGCGCCAGGGAACTTTGGCGAGCTCGGCGTCCTCCATCAGGAGGCGCGGCCGGCGCCGGTCGTCGGACGAGATCGTAGGCGACCACCTCGACGCCTGCCCGCCGCAGCAGCGCCAGCGCCCAGCTGCCGATGCAGCCGCCCGCGCCCGGTGACCAGGACCGGCCCGTCGAAATCCGACCTCGCGACCGCAAAGCGCTCCAGCATCGGTTTCCTCCCCCTCGAGCCCTGCCAGAGGCCCTCATGCCCGGTCTCGATCCGCGCATCCAGCGATTTCTGGACCCCGGGTCGTGCGCGCGGTGGCGCTGGCGGAAT
>CAVWCE010000002.1:0-42629 GCA_963753275.1 uncultured Alphaproteobacteria bacterium
ATCGACGGTATGACCGCGGACTTCTTCCACTTCGACATGGAGTTCCTCGGCCGGGTCGCGAACCGGATCGTCAACGAGGTCCGCGGCATCAACCGCGTGGTCTACGATGTGACCTCCAAACCCCCAGGCACGATCGAGTGGGAGTGAGGTTGGTCCGATCGTCAGCTCGGAGCGAGGGCATTCTTGGGCTCACTCGGCTCCAGCTTGATGGCTGTATTGGCCCAAGATCAGCATTCGGTGATCGATGCGAGAATTCTCCATGCACACGCCACGAAAGAAGCGCGCTCCAAGGCTCCCTCAATTTCCGGCCAAGCGAGCCGCCAGAAGGTCAGCAGAGGGGCTGAGGCGTTAGATGGCCTTCGGGTTCGGGAGGCAGCTTACCGTGCCTCATGCCGCGCGCTACATGGGGGCCAGGGTAGTGCGGTTCGTGCTCACACGCTGGGCGCGGCTGTTCCCCACCGAAATCGACCGATTAGAGGCGATGGTCGGCCCGCCGGGCGCGTGGCGGGTGACACAAGCCTGGCAGGAGCGTTTCCTGATACGCGACGCCGGAGTTGCGCCGCGGCATAGATTCCTCGATATCGGCTGTGGACCGCTCCGCGGCGGTTTGCCGTTAATTCGCTGGCTCGACCCGGGGCGGTACGTCGGTGTCGATGCGAGCCTCAAAGCGATAGAGGAGGCACGGCGCCAAGTGGCGTCGAACGGCTTGGAGACCAAACAACCTGTGCTAGTCCGTTCCGACGACTTTGGTGCCTCGCAAGGTTTGGAAGGTCCTTTCGACTTGGTTTGGTGCTTCCAGGTGCTCTACCATCTCGATGACGCCCTCCTGGCCATGTGCCTCGCGCGGATTGCGGCGGTGCTTGGGCCGACCGGCAGGGCCTACGGCAATGTCAACACCTCGAGGGGTGAGGGCCGGTGGGCGGAGTTTCCATTCGTGCGCCGGGATCTGGACTTCTACCGGAGTGTCGCGGAGACGGCGGGCCTGCGGGTCACGGATCTCGGAACTCTGAGCGCTTTAAGCTACCCGCTGTGGTTGGCGGGCCACACCAACCACCTGCTGCGGTTCGATCATGTCGCCGATCGCAAGAGTGATCCACGGTAGAGAGACTGAGGCTCTCCGTACCCAGTGAGCCCCTTCCCCCTCCTTCAGCGGCACTCGAGAACGTCTGCGCGCTGTGCGCGGTGACCTCTCGACGGTATGACCGCGGAGTTCTTTCACTTCGACATGGAGTTCCTCGGGCGGGTCGCGAACCGGATCGTCAACGAGGTCCGCGGCATCAACCGCGTGGTCTACGATGCGACCTCCAAGCCCCCCGGCACGATCGAGTGGGAGTGAGGGCGGCGGCGGCGAGCCGCCAGCGCGTTGCAGGGCAGCCACGCGAGGCTTAATATCGGCTCATGAGCGGTGTGCACGCAGGTGAGCAGTACGAGGACGACTTCTTCGCCTGGACCCGGTCCCAGGCGAGGGAGCTCCGGCGATTTGCCCGGAGCCGGCCGAACCTGCCGCTCGATCTCGAGCATATCGCCGAGGAGATCGCCGATTTGGGCAGGAGCCGACGGAATTCGTTGCGCAGCTGGACCCGTCGGATCATCGAGCACCTGCTCCTGCTCGAGCATTCGCGAGCCGGTGAGCCCCGCCGCGGCTGGATCGACGAGGTGCTCAATTTCCGCAGCGAGATCGACGATCGCCTGAGCGCGACGCTGCGGCGCGACCTGCGCCGTCAGCTTCCCCGCCTCCACGACCGCGCTCGCCGCGACGCGCAAAAAAGGCTCGAGCTGTATGGCGAGGCCGATCCGTCAGCCCGCCTCGCCGAGCGCTGCCCTTATACCCTCGATCAAGTCCTCGGCAACTTCTGGCCGCCTCCAAACAATGACGCTGCGGCGTGAGACGGAACGAGCGGCGCCCGGTCGCCTCGCTCGACCGTCGTTCTAGGGAATGCACTTAGCAGGAATTGAAAGAGGCCGCACATGGGTATTCAACACGCCACACCGTCAAGCCGTCGAAGGTTCCTCGGGGGGTTACGGTCGCGGGCACCGCGGGGCTCCTTGGTTTGCTCCCCGGGCCGGCGGCCGCGGAACCGCCACCCGAGACCACCAGGCTTCGGGTGCACCACAGTCTCAGCCTCTGTCTGGCCCCCCAGTACGTGGCGGAAGAGCTCCTCCGGGCCGAGGGCTTCACTGAGGTGCACTATGTCACCCACGAGGAGTCCGGCGGGCTCTACGAAGGTCTGGCCTCCGGCGCGGCCGACATCGGCAACGACTTTGCCCCGATGCTGATCATGCATGTGGACGCGGGCGATCCGATCACGATCCTCGGCGGGGTGCACGTCGGCTGTTTCGAGCTGTTCGGAACCGAGCGGGTGCGCGCCATCCGGGACCTGAAGGGGAAGAACGTCGCCGTCCGGGGACTGGGATCACCGCCTCACGTTTTCCTCGCCAGCATGGCGGCGTATGTGGGTCTCGATCCCGGCCAGGACATCAACTGGGTCGTGCACCCCCCGGCAGAGGCCATGCAGCTCCTCGCCGACGGCAAGATCGATGCCCTGATTGCCTTCCCACCGGATCCGCAAGAGCTCCGGGCGAAGGGGATCGGGAAAGTCGTGGTGAGCAGTGCGCTGGACCGACCCTGGTCGCAGTATTTCTGCTGCATGACAGTCGCCAACCGCGAGTTTGCCCGGAACTACCCGATCGCTGCCAAGCGGGCGTTGCGCGCGATCCTCAAGGCCAGCGACATCTGCGCCCTCGAGCCGGAGCGTGCCGCCCGGTCGGTTTTGGCCAGCGGCGTGGCGAAGCGCTATGACTACGCCCTCCAGACCATGCAGGATGTCCCCTACGGTCTGTGGCGCGAGTACGACCCCGAGGATACCATCCGTTTCTACGCCCTCCGCCTCCATGAGATTGGCATGATCCAGTCGACCCCGCAGACGATCATCGAGAACGGCACGGACTGGAGCTTCTTCTCCGAGCTGAGGACGACGCTGAAAGGATAGAGGAGGCTCGTGGACAGGCCGCCGCTCGCGTCCTCGGAGGTCAGCGCGCCTGAGCGAGACCGCGGCGCTGCGAAACGACCTTGGCGATCTCCTCTCCGAGGCGTCCTGTCTACGCCGCTGGCGGCGGCGCCCGCGCGCTCGAGCAGCGCGAGCAGGCCCTTGAGCAGCTGCGAGCGGGCTCGGCGGGCAGCCGCGGATGTGGAGGTCGACCGGCACGACCTCCGCGACCCCGCCGACGACCGCATAGCTGCCGGCGAACAGCCCGCCGTCGAGCGCGCAGTCGCCGACCGCGACGACCCATTTCGGGTCGGGGGTCGCGTCGTAGGTGCGCTCGAGCGCCTGGCGCATGTTCTTCGTCACCGGGCCGGTCACCAGCAGCACGTCGGCGTGGCGCGGCGAGGCGACGAAGCGGATGCCGAAGCGCTCGAGGTCGTAGAAGGCGTTGCTCAGCGCATGGATCTCGAGCTCGCAGCCGTTGCAGGAGCCGGCGTCGACCTCGCGGATCGCGAGCGAGCGGCCGAGGCGCCGGCGCGCGTTATGCTCGACCGCGGCCGCGAGCTCGGCGAGCGCCGCCTCGTCCGGCGCCGGCGCGGCCTCGGTCAGAGGGCGGCAGGACCAGGCTGCGGCAGCAGGAGCTTACGCATCAGGCGCCCTCACAGGTCGTGGCCCGAATAGGAGCAGTTGAACGACTTGTTGCAGAGCGGGAAGTCGGCGACGATGTTGCCCTCGATCACGGCCTCGAGCAGCGGCCACTGGAACCAGGACGGGTCGCGCAGGTGGCAGCGCGCGACGCTGCCGTCGGCGCCGAGCCGCAGCCAGACGAGGACGTCGCCGCGGAAGCTCTCGACCAGCGCCATGCCCTCGCCCGCCCGCCGCGGCAGCTCCGTGCGGACAGCGTCCCGCGGGCAGGCGTTCGAGGATCTGCTCGACCAGGGAGAGGCTCTGCTCGACCTCGCGGATGCGGATCCAGACCCGGGCGTCGACGTCGCCCCTGTCGCAGCACCGGCACCTCGAATCGCAGGCTGTCGTAGGGCGGGTAGCCCGGCGCCTTGCGCGCGTCGAAGGCGCGGCCCGAGGCGCGGCCGACGTAGCCGCCGGCGCCGTACTGGCGGGCGAGCGCCGGCTGGAGCACGCCCGTGCGCGACCGTGCGGTCCTGGCAGCGAGGCGGTGTTGTCGTAGAGCTCGACCAGCGCCGGGAAGCGCCGCCGCACCTCGGCGATCAGGGCGTCGCAGCGCGCCGCGACGCCCGCCGCGTCGAGGTCGGCCGCGACGCCGCCCGGCACGACCCGGTCGCGCATCAGCCGGTGGCCGAAGCCGGCGTCGGCGGCGCGCAGCACGCGCTCGCGCAGGACGCCGCAATGGGCGTGCATGAGCGCGAAGGCGGCATCGTTGCAGATCGCGCCGATGTCGCCCAGGTGGTTGGCGATGCGCTCGAGCTCGGCCATCAGCGCGCGCAGCCACTGCGCGCGCGGCGGCGCCGTCGATGCCGAGCGCGGCCTCGGCCGCGCGGGCGAACGCCAGGGCGTAGGCGACCGTGCTGTCGCCCGAGGTGCGGCCGGCGAGCTTGCGCCGCGCGCTCGAGGTCGGCGCCCGCCATCAGGGCCTCGATGCCCTTGTGGACGTAGCCGAGGCGCTCCTCCAGGCGGACCACGGTCTCGCCGTTGGCGGTGAAGCGGAAATGCCCGGGCTCGATGATGCCGGCATGCACCGGGCCGACCGGGATCTGGTGCAGGCTCTCGCCCTCGGCCGGCAGGAACGCGTAGGGCGCGCCGGCGCGTCGCGGCTTCGATCGGCGGCGCCGAGCGGATGCGCGCACGCCCCAGCGGCCGTGGTCGAGCCAGCGGCGCGGCGGTCCGGCAGGCCCATCGGCTCGAGCCCGAACAGGTCGCGGATCGTCCGCTCGAGCCGCAGCGCGGGCGGGTGCGCCGGGCCGACCGAGGGAAAGCGCTCGTCGGGACAGTCGAGGCTGACGACCCGACCTCGGCCGGCCCGCTCGTCGAGCAGCGCCATGTGCACGGTCCGCGCCTCGCCCCACAGGCCGAGCAGCGTCCAGCGCCCTTGCGCGAGCCGCTCGCCGGCCAGCTCCCAGGCCGTCGGGCCCGACCACGCGCGCGCGGCCAGGGCCGGTGATCGCGGGACGCCCGTCGCCCTGCAGGAGCAGATCGGTCTAGCGCCGGCATGGCGTCGTCCTCCGTCAGCCGAGCGGGCCCGCGACGTGCTGGAACCAGGCGACCAGCGGCGGCGGCAGATAGACGCCCGCCACCAGCACCAGCGCCGAGATGGGCGAACATCGGCAGGTAGGACGCCTCGGACCGGCGCCGCGCTGCCGCGCGGCTCGCCGAAGGCGAGCCCGTTGAGCCGCAGCAGCAGCGCGCCGAAGGCGACCAGCAGGCCGAAGACCAGCGACGAGCGCGAGCAGCGGCTGCGCGGGCGAAGGTCGAGCTGACCAGCAGGAACTCGCTCATGAAGATGCCGAGCGGCGGCAGGCCGGCGATCGCGACCACGCCGACCACCAGGCGCCCAGCCGAGCCAGGGATGGCTCACGGTGAGGCCGCGGATCTCGGCGATCTTCTGCGTGCCCTTGACCTGGGCGATGTGGCCGACGGCGAAGAAGATCGCCGACTTGGTCAGGCTGTGCATCGCCATGTGCAGCAGGCCGGCGAAGTTGGCGAGCGGCGCCGCCCATGCCGAAGGCGAAGGCGATGATGCCCATGTGCTCGATCGAGGAGTAGGCGAACATGCGCTTGATGTCGCGCCGGCGGTACAGCATGAACGCGGCGAAGACGAGCGAGGCCAGGCCCATGGTCACCATCAGCGGCCCGGGCGCGAGCGCCGCCGGGTTGGCCGCCAGCAGCAGCTTGAAGCGCAGCACGCGCGTAGAGCGCGACGTTGAGCAGCAGGCCCGAGAGCACCGCCGAGATCGGCGTCGGGCCCTCGGCATGGGCGTCGGGCAGCCAGGCGTGCAGCGGCGCCAGGCCGACCTTGGTGCCGTAGCCCAGCAGCAGGAACACGAAGGCGACGTTGAGCAGCGCCGGGTCGAAGGCCGCCGCGCGCTCGATCAGCACGTCCAGGTCATCGGCGTCCAGGCCCTTCGCCGACCACCGGCAGCGCCGCCATGTAGACGAGGATCGTGCCGAACAGCGCGAGCGCGATGCCGACGCTGCCGAGGATGAAGTACTTCCAGGCCGCCTCGAGCGCCTCGTGGGTGCGGTAGATGCCGACCATCAGCACGGTGGTGAGCGTCGCGAGCTCGACCGCGACCCACATCAGGCCGATGTTGTTCGCGACCAGCGCGAGGTTCATGGCGAACATCAGCACCTGGTACATGGCGTGGTAGAAGCGCAGGTAGGTCGGCGTCAGCCGGCCGGTCGCGAGCTCGTGGGCGATGTAGCTGGCGCTGAACACGCTGGTCGTGAAGCCGACGAAGCTGTTGAGCACGATGAAGACGATGTTGAGATCGTCGACCAGCAGATAGCGCCCGGGCGCCGGCCGGTCGGTCAGCAGCAGCGACAGCGCCGCGAGCAGCGTCAGCAAGCGTCGCCGAGCACGTTGAGGCGCGCGAGTCAGGCGATAGCCCGGCAGCAGCGCGAGCAGCGCCGCGGCCGCGAGCGGGATCAAGCAGGACGGCCACGACCGGATCGAGCCCGAGCCCGGCTCACCGGCGCTCGCCGCGGAAGCGGTCGAGCGCGTGGATGTCGACCGTGTCGAAGCGCTCGCGGATCCGGAACAGGAAGATGCCGATCACGATGAAGGCGATCAGGATCGAGAAGGCGACGCTGATCTCGACCACGAGCGGCATGCCCTTGGCGCCGGTCGCGGCGAGCACGAGGCCGTTCTCCAGCGACATGAAGCCGACCACCTGGCTCACCGCGTTGCGCCGCGTCACCATCATCAGGAGGCCGAGCAGCACGACGGAGAGCGCGAACGCGAGGTCCTCGCGCGCGAGCGGATCGGCCTCGGCGGTCACCCGCAGCATCACCACCATCGAGAGCGCGACCAGCCCCATGCCGGCGAGCATGGTGAGGCCGATCCCGACCACGGTCTCGATCTCGCGGTGGATGCCGAGGCGCTGGATGATGCGGTGCAGCGCGACCGGGATGACGATCGCCTTGAACACGAGCGCGATCGCGGCGGTGGCGTAGAGGTGCGGCGCGTCCTGGATGAAGGCCTGCCAGGCGACCGAGGCCGCGAGCACCAGGGCGTGGAGCGCGAAGATGTTGAGCAGCGCGTAGAGGCGGTCCTGGTAGAGCATCATGAAGCTCACCAGCACGAGGCCGCCGGCCAGCAGATGCGCGACGTCGAAGTGCGAGGCTGCCCATCTACAGGCTCCGCGAGACGAACAGCAGGAGCGTGCCGAGCAGCCCGAGCATCAGCGCGGCGCCGAGGAACTCGGGCACGCGGAACACCCGCATCTTGGCGATCGCGGTCTCGAACAGCGCGAGCAGGAAGCCGCCGGCGGCGAGCTTGGCGAGGTAGGCGAGAAGCGCCGCACGCCGTAGGCCGCCGGCCCGGCGCCCGCGACCGCGAGGCCCCAGGGCACGAACAGGCAGGCGATCAGCGAGGCGTAGAGCAGCAGCTTGAGCGCGGCCGCGAGCTCGATCATCGCGAGATGGCGGCCCGAATACTCGAGCACCATCGCCTCGTGCACCATGGTGAGCTCGAGATGGGTCGCCGGGTTGTCGACCGGGATGCGGGCGTTCTCGGCGATCGCCACCATGATCAGCGCGACCAGCGCGAGCCCGAGCGAGACCCGCAGGCCGACCTCGGGCGAGGCCATGAAGGCGGCGACGGTCGAGAGCTGGGTCGAGCCCGCGACCAGCGCGAGGGTGAACACGATCAGGAGCATCGCCGGCTCGGCGAGCGAGGCGATCATCACCTCGCGGCTCGAGCCGATGCCGCCGAAGCTGGTGCCGACGTCCATGCCGGCGAGCGCCAGGAAGAAGCGCGCGCTGGCGAGCAGCGCGATGATCGCGATCAGATCGGCGGTCCAGCTGAACAGGAGGCCGGTCGCGAAGGTCGGCACCAGCGCGGCCGCGACCCAGGTCGCGGCGAAGATCAGGTAGGGTGCGACGCGGAACAGCCAGGACGCGATTCTCCGCCAGCACCACCTCCTTGCGCAGCAGGCGCTGCAGGTCGCGATAGGGCTGGAGCACCGAGGCGCCGCGGCGGCGCAGCAGGCGCGCCTCGCACCTTGCGCACGAAGCCGGTCAGCGAGCGGCGCCAGCAGCAGGACGAGCGCCATCTGCGCCCCCTGGACGAGGAGGCCCTGGATCACGGCCACAGCGCGAGCGCCAGCAGCAGGGCGACGAGCGCGCCGAACACCAGGCTGAGGTAGCGCCGGATGGTCAGGAACTGGAGGCGGTTGAGGCGCTCCGCGGCAAAGCCGACGGCGCCGGCGACCGGCGCGTAGAGGCCCTCCCAGACGAGGTCGCGCAGCTCGACCGTGAGGCGCGCCGGCCGCGCGGCGCCGGGCGGCGGCATCTCGACCCGCTCGCGGGCGCGAAACACGAGCGTGCCGAACACCCGGCGGATCGGCTGGGCGAAGCTGCCGGCGCTGTACTGCGTCAGCGGGCTCGGATCGGGAAAGCCGCAGTCCCAGGCCGGCGCGCGCCGCAGCGCCTGGGAGGCGAAGCGATGGATCGCGTAGGCGGCGAGCGACGGCCGAGGCGGCGACGAACACGAACACCAGCGAGACCATTGTAGGAGCTGCGGCCCTCGGCGATCGGCACGATCGAGAGCCAGGGCGCGCGTGGCCTGCGCCGGCATGCGGTCGTCGACCAGGGCGAGCGTGACCGGGGCGAGGGCATCGATCACCACGCCCGGCAGGATGCCCGCCAGCAGGCAGAGCGCGGCGAAGCCGAGCATCGCGGCGAGCGAGCAGGCGGTCGACCTCGCGCGCCGCTGCCGCCGCCGGCGTGCGCGGCCGGCCGAGGAAGGTCACGCCGAACGCCTTGACGAAGCACGCCGCCGCCAGCGCCGCCGAGAGCGCGAGCAGGCCGCCGACCGCCGGGATCATGAGCTTGAGGCCCCATTGCGGCAGCTCCGGGCTCTGCAGGATCGCCTGGAAGATCAGCCACTCGGAGACGAAGCCGTTGAGCGGCGGCAGCGCCGAGATCGCGACGCAGCCGACCAGGAAGGCGAAGCTCGTCAGCGGCATGCGGTGGATCAGGCCGCCCAGATGCTCCATGTCGCGCTCGCCGCGTCGCGGTCAGCACGGCGCCGGCGCCGAAGAACAGCAGGCTCTTGAAGAGCGAGTGGTTGAGGACGTGGAACAGCGCCGCGGTGAGCGCGAGCGCCGCCGCCCAGCTCATGTCGTTGACCTGGAAGGCGAGCGTCAGGCCAAGCCCGATGAAGATGATGCCGATGTTCTCGACCGTGTGGTAGGCGAGCAGGCGCTTGAGATCGTGCTGCATCAGGGCGTACAGCACGCCGAGCACGGCGGTGACGCCGCCGAGGAACAAGACGACCATGCTCGCCCACCAGCTGGGCTCGGCCAGCAGGTCGAGGACGATCCGCACGAAGCCGTAGACCGCGACCTTGGTCATGACCCCGCTCATCAGCGCCGAGACGTGGCTCGGCGCCGCCGGGTGGGCGAGCGGCAGCCAGACGTGCAGCGGCACGAGGCCGGCCTTGGAGCCCGCGCCCAGCAGCGCGAGGCTCAGCACCAGGGCGGCGGTGAGCGGGGTGTGCTGGCCGGCGCGGATCGCCGCGAAGTCGTAGCCGCCCGCAGGCCCGGCGAGCACGCCGAAGGCCAGCAGGAGCGCGAGCGTGCCGAAGCTCGCCATCAGGAGATAGATGTAGCCGGCGCGCGCGTTGTCGCTCACCTGGTGGTGCGCCATGACGAGCGCCCAGGACGCCAGCGACATGAACTCCCAGGACAGGAGGAAGGTGAAGGCGTCGGCGGCGAGGACGACGAGGTTCATCCCGGCGAGGAACGCCGGAAAGAACGGCAGGACGCGCAGCGGCGCCGGCTCGTGGCGTCCGGCGCCGAGGCCGTAGAGGCTGGCCGCCGCCCCGCTGAGGTTGACGACCGCGAGGAAGAACGCGGCGAGCGCGTCGAGGCGGAAGTGGGCGCCCTGCCAGGGCAGGCCGAGCGGCAGGATAAGGCCCGAGATCGCCGCGCCGGTCATGAGGTGCGACAGGGCCGCGAGCAGCGCGATGCAAGGAGATCGCCAGGCTCGCCGCGTAGACGATAGGCGAGCCGTCGCGGCGGTGCCCGACGGCAATCGCCGCGATCGCGGTCGCGAGCAGGGCAGCCACGCACCAGAGGACCACAGGCGCCGCCATCCTGCCCCGCCCTCAGCTCGTCCGGTGCGGAGCCGGCACGGCGTCCGTCCTCGGCTCGAGACCCGGGGCCTTCAGCCTTACGCCGCGGCCGCCCGCCGGGCTGATCGCGCCCTCGGCGATCAGCTCGATCCCGGCGGCATCGAGCGCGCCGGCGAGCTTCATCAGCAAGTCGACGTTGCCGCGGATCACGCCGTCGCTCGCCTCCATGCGCTGGACGGTCGGCACCGAGAGGCCCGCGAGCTCGGCCAGCCGGCGCTGGCCGACACCGAGCAGCGCACGAGCGGCGCGCAGCTGCGCAGCGGTGATCATCGCGGGGTCGCTGCTCTGAAGCCTGAGAGATCGGGATGGCTACCTGCACGATCGATAATTTTGTGTCAAGCCTGCTTCTTGATGCTCTGCACATCTCTGACTGCCGGCCCGGCCCAGACCTGGCGGGTCACCTTCGCCCGGCCCGCGTCTCGGCTCACCCGGCGAGGCCGCGCCACAGGAAGGAGCAGCCACCGAGCACCACGATGACCTCCATCGCGACGAGGTGGACGTGGAGCGGCGTGCGCCGGATCAGCCAGCGCGCGAAGTAGGTGCCCGGGATCATGCAGAGGCCCAGCAGGCAGCCGATCAGCAGGAGCCTCGGGGTCAGCACGGCGAAGCCGCCGAACACCGCCGCCTTCACGGTCAGGATGGTCAGCCCGATCACCGCGTCGGTCGCGACCAGCGCGACCCCGGCGAGCCCGGCGCCGAGCAGCGCCGGGATCACCAGGATGCCGCCGCCGATCGTCGTGCCGGCGAGGAGCCCGTAGGCCGCGCCGATCAGGCCGAGCGAGCGCGACCCGAAGCGCACCTCGCGTCTTCCCATGAGCCGGCGCAGCGGGACCGAGGCCAGGAGGAACAGGCCGAGGACGACCGCGATGACGTCGGCGGGCAGCGCCACATACAGCCGCGCGCTCGCGATGGTGGCCGGGATCGCGCCGAGCAGCATGAGGAGCGCCGGCCGCCAGACGATGCTCTCGCGGTAGACCCACACCCGCGCCACGTGGGCGATCAGGGTGGCGATGCCGACGGTCGGGACGACCGCCTTCACGCCCACGACCGGAGCGATGAAGATCGCCATCAGCAAGGCGCCGCCAACCCCGCTCATGCCGCTCACGGTCGCGGCGACGAAGGCGACCGCAGCGAGCAGGGCGACCTGCGCGCCACCGAGCGCGGCGAGCAACGAGGCGGCTTCGCCGAACATGCGGACCTCCGCGGCAGCGGCAGGGCCGCTATGCCAGATTTCGCCGCGGCGACAAAGCTCCGCCCGCCGCTTGTCCCCGCGGCGTCACCATGGCGCCGGCCGAGCTCCGCTGACGGACGGCCCGTCGAAAGGCATTGGTCGACGGCGCGGGGAGCGCTATGGATGCGTCGCCGCGCCGCCTCAGGTCATCGGCGGCGACTCTTAACCAGCGGTTTGGATCGATTCCTCAGGCCTGCCGTGCCCGCCATCAGCTCGCCCTCCGCCTCGCCCGAGCGCCCAGCTGCCGCCGGCGTCGGCCTTTCCGACCTCGCGATCCTGCGCCGCGTCCTGCAGATGGCGCTGCGCTACCGCCGCGGCATGGCGATCGCGCTCGCGACCACGGTGGTGGCGGCAGCCCTCCAGCTCCTCATCCCGCAGTACCTCGGGCGCGCGGTCGACACCGCGCAGGGCCTCCTGGCCGGGGGCGACCCGGCCGCCGCGCGCGCGGCGCTCTGGCAGGCCGCGGCCCTCCTGCTCGGCGCCAGCGTCCTGCGCGGCCTGTTCACCATGTGGCACAACTACCAGGGCGAGGCGGTCGGGCAGCGCATCGCCTACGACCTGCGCATGGCGTACTACGCCCAGCTGCAACGGCTGAGCTTCGGCTTCCACGACCGCGTCCACAGCGGCGAGCTGATCACCCGCGGCATGCTCGACATCGAGGGCATCCGGATGGTGATCAACGCCGGGCTCATCCGGCTCGTGCTGTTCGCCGTCCTGGTCGGCGCCGGCGCGACCCTGCTGCTCAGCCGCGAGCCGGCGCTCGGCCTGATCGCGCTGAGCTTCGTGCCCTTCGCCGCCTGGCGCTCGGTGGTGGCGCGGCTGCGCCTGCGCGCGAGCTGGCTCGTCCTGCAGGAGAAGCTCGGCGTGCTGACCCGGGTGATGGAGGAGAACCTCGGCGGCATCCGGGTGGTGCGCGCGTTCGCCGCGCAGCCCTACGAGCTCGAGAAGTTCGACGCCGTGTCCGACCAGACCCTGGCGCTCGCCGATCGCCGGACCGACCTCCGCGTCCGCAACACGGCCGCGATGACCTACGCCTTCTTCCTCGCGATGGGCCTCCTGCTCTGGGTCGGCGGCCAGAAGGTGCTGGCGGGTGCGATCACCGTCGGCATGCTCGCCGAATACCTCGCCTTCATGGCGATCCTGCAGATGCCGGTGCGCCAGCTCGGGATGATGGTCAACGCCTTCGCCCGCGCCTCGATGTCCGGCGCCCGGCTGTTCGAGGTGCTCGATCGCGAGCCCGAGATCGCCGACCGGCCGGGTGCCCGCGACCTCGTGATCACCGACGCGGTGTTGCGCTTCGAGAACGTCTCGTTCGCCTATCCGAGCACCGCTCCCGGCGAAGGCCAAGCGCTCCCGACCCTGCACGAGGTCAGCTTCGAGGTGCGCGCCGGCCGCACGCTCGGCATCGTCGGCCCGCCCGGCAGCGGCAAGTCGACGATCGCCCATCTGATCCCGCGCTACTACGACGTCGGCGCCGGGCGGATCACGATCGACGGGCAAGACATCCGGGACGTCACGCTCGGCTCGCTGCGCCGCGCGGTCAGCCTGGTCCAGCAGGACACCTTCCTGTTCACCGCCTCGATCGAGAACAACATCGCCTACGGCGATCCCTGGGCCGAGCGCGAGCGCATCGCCAACTCCAGCGAGGTCGCGCGGCTGCACGACTACGTCGCGGGCCTGCCCCGGCGCTACGACACCCTGGTCGGCGAGCGCGGCGTGTCGCTCTCGGGCGGGCAGCGCCAGCGCCTGTCGATCGCGCGCAGCATCCTGCTCAGCCCGCCGATCCTGGTGTTCGACGACTCGACCGCGGCGGTCGACGCCGCGACCGAGCACAGCATCCGCGAGGCGCTGCGGACCCAGACCGCGACCCGCGCGACCATCATCATCGCGCACCGCCTGGGCTCGCTGATGGACGCGGACGAGATCCTGTTCCTCGAGGCCGGGCGCATCGTCGAGCGCGGCACCCACGCCGAGCTCCTGCGGCTGGGCGGCCGCTACGCCAGCCTCTATGGGCTGCAGAGCATCGGCGGCGAGCCCGCGGCAGCGGACGGCGGCGCGCCATGAGCGTCACGCACACGGGTCTCGGGAGCGGAGCGGCGCCGCGCGCCGCGCGCCCGCCGCGCGCCGTCGTCGGCTCGCAGGTCAACGCCGAGGAGCAGATCTTCGCCGCCTTCGACGGTCGCATCCTGCGGCGGTTCTGGGCCTTCATCAGCCCCTACCGGCGCCGCCTGGTGCTGGCCGTGCTCGCGGTCCTGGTCTTCGCCGGCAGCCAGATCGCGATCCCGCTGATCCTGCGCAGCGTGATCGATCGGGCGCTGGTCGAGGGCGCGCTCGCCGAGGCCGCGCAGGCCGAGCGGCTGCTCGCCTTCGGCGCGCTCCTCTTCTTCGCGATCGTCACGGTCAACTTCTTCGCCAACCTCGTGCAGGAGACCCTGGTCGCGCGCATCGCCGAGCGCCTCCTGGTCGACCTGCGGCGCGCGATGTACGCCCATCTCCAGCGGGTCTCGCTGTCGTTCATGGACCGGACCGAGGTCGGGCGCCTGATGTCGCGCCTGCAGGGCGACGTGCACGCGCTGCAAGAGTTCCTCGAGACCTCGGTGTTCGCGATCGGCGACCTCGTCCTCCTGGTCGGCATCACGGTCGCGCTGCTGGTGCTCGACTGGCGGCTCGGTCTCCTGACGCTTTCGGTCGTGCCGATCCTGCTCGTGGTGCGGATCCTCTGGATACCACGCGCCCGCCGGGCCTTCCTGCGCGCGCGGGTCACGAGCTCGACCGTCAACGGGGCGCTCGCCGAAGGCATCCACGGGGTCCGCACCGTCCAGGGCATGGGGCGCGAGGCGGTCAATCTCCGGCTGTTCGAGGACAAGGTCGCCGACAATCTCGACGCTCAGCTGGGCGGCACCTGGCTCGCCCAGATCATGGTGCCGATCGTCGACACGCTGACCGGGGCGGCGCTGGCGATCGTCGTCGTCGTGGGCGGCATGGCGGTGCTCGAGGACCGCCTCGATCTCGGCGTGATGGTGGCCTTCCTGTTCTACGTCCAGCGCTTCTTCGACCCGATCCGCTCGCTCACCATGCAGTACAGCATCATGCAGCGCGCCATGGCGTCGGGCCAGCGCATCTTCGAGGTCCTCGACGTGCCGCTCGAGGTCCAGGACCGGCCGGAAGCGCTCGATCCCGCGGACATCGACGGCTCGGTCGAGTTCAAGGACGTGACCTTCGGCTACGTCCGCGGCATGCCCGTGCTGAAGAACGTCAGCTTCCGGGTCGAGCCCGGCGAGACGGTGGCGCTGGTCGGCCCCACCGGCTCCGGCAAGACCAGCACCATGGCGCTGCTCCACCGCTTCTACGACGTCGGGAGCGGCCAGGTCCTGGTCGGCGGCCACGACGTGCGCGACCTCGCGCAGGCGGCGCTCGGCCGCCACATCGCCATGGTGCTGCAGGAGCCCTTCCTGTTCACCGGCACGGTGCTCGAGAACATCCGCTACGCAACCACCCGGGCCACCCGCGAGCAGGTGATCGCGGCCGCCACGGCGGTCGGCGCGCACGACTTCATCATGCGCCTGCCGCAGGGCTACGAGACGCCTCTGGAGCAGCGCGGCGGCAATCTCTCGCTCGGGCAGCGCCAGCTGATCAGCTTCGCCCGCGCGCTGGTCGCGGACGCGAGGATCCTGGTCCTGGACGAGGCGACCGCGAGCGTCGACAGCTACACCGAGCGCCTGATCCAAAGGGCGCTCGCCCGGCTGCTGGAGGGCCACACCGGGCTCGTGATCGCGCACCGGCTGGCGACGGTCCGCAACGCCGACCGGATCATCGTGCTGCAGGAGGGCCGGATCATCGAGACCGGCTCGCACCAGGAGCTGATGCGCGCGCGCGGCCTCTACGCCCGGCTCTACAGCCTCAACTTCGCCTCCTTCGACGACCTGCCCGAGGACCTGCTGCCGGCGCCGCTGCCGATCGACGGCTGAGCGGCATCCTCGCCGGCTGAGACCCGGGTTGCCTTGCACCGTGCGGCGTTGCAACCTGCGGGACGCTCAACCCCACCGGGAGCCACCGCCGAGATGACCAGAGACCATCCCCCGAGCGCCGGCTGGCGCGACCATCCCCGCTATCCCGACCCCTTGATCGAGAGCCTCGATCCGCGCTTCGACCGCTACCGCATCTTCAGCGGTGCGGTGGAGCGCCTCTACACCGGCTGCCGCTGGGCGGAGGGCCCGGTCTGGTTCGGCGACGGCCGCTATCTTCTGTGGAGCGACATCCCGAACGACCGCATCCTCAAGTGGGAGGAGGAGACCGGGCGGGTCACCATCTTCCGCAGGCCCTCCAACTTCGCCAACGGCAACACGCGCGACCGCCAGGGCCGCCTGATCACCTGCGAGCACGGCCGGCGCGTGACGCGCACCGAGTACGACGGCACGATCACCGTCCTGCTCGAGCGCTTCCAGGGCAAGCCGCTCAACTCGCCGAACGACGTGGTGGTGCGATCCGATGGCTCGATCTGGTTCACCGACCCGCCGTTCGGCATCCTCGGCCACTACGAGGGCCACAAGGCGGACGCGGAGCTGCCCCAGGCGATCTACCGGATCGACGGCGCGAGCGGCGAGGTCGCGGTGGTCGCCGACGACGTGCTGGGCCCGAACGGCCTCTGCTTCTCGCCCGACGAGCGCCTGCTCTACGTGGTCGAGTTCGCGCGGCCAGCCCCATCGCAAGATCCTGGCCTTCGACGTCGCCGAGAACGGCCGCGCGCTCGCGAACAAGCGGGTCCTGATCGACGCCGGCCCGGGCGGCACGCCGGACGGCATGCGCTGCGACACGGACGGCAACCTCTGGTGCGGCTGGGGCATGGGCAGCGCGGCCCTCGACGGCGTCCTGGTGTTCGCCCCCGACGGCGCCAAGATCGGCCGCATCGCGCTGCCCGAGCGCTGCGCCAACGTCTGCTTCGGCGGCTTGAAGCGCAACCGCCTCTTCATGGCCGCCTCCCAGTCGCTCTACGCCCTCTACGTCAACACCCAGGGCGTGCCCGGAAGCTGAACGCCCAGTCGCAAATCCACACCGCAAATGAGCGAAACGTCGACGATCGGGAGCGGCCCTCGCAATGAACAAATCGCTCCCAAAGCGGTAAGTCCGCCGGAACGAACGCAACAGCTGAGATTTTACGGCACGCCGGCTGCATTGTCGCAGCAGCGCTCCGCGATGCGATCGACAGGGCGTGGATTTTTTTGGCATTCGCGTGGAAATTGGGTTGTCATGGGCAGCTCTATGCGCCACAGTAGAATCGGAATAACGGGCAAGCTCAGGGGAAAGCGCACGGAATAAATCCGGCGGACGCTGTAAAACGCACGACATCTCCGACTGGATGCGAAGTGGCGCGCTGGCGTTGAAGCCTGAGCGAACCCGATGGGTGTTGGCAAAAATCGGGGGGTATAGCGATGGTCGCTCAGTGTACTTCCGAAGAGCAGAAGAGGAAGAACTTGCCCGGCGCAATGGAGTGTGCGCTGGCCGCGTCGGTCGCGCTGGCGTGCTGGGCCGGACCTGCGGCGGCGCAGCACGGTCAGGAATCCAACAACATGAGGCTGCTCGGCCACCACGACTTGCAGGCGCGCAGCGCGTATTGGGGCGTCATCCAGGAGCAGGACAACCGCTGGATCGCCTACGTCGGTCATCACAACGGGGAGGCGTTCGACCCGTTGAGCGGCGTGGTGGAGCCGAACGGCAATTCCATCCTCGATGTGACGAACCCGAGGCGTCCCTTCCTGCTCGAGCACCTCCCCGGGGAGGGCGACCCGAACGACCCGGACGATGGCGGGTCGCAGATGGTGCAGGTCTGCAGCGGCGATGAGCTGCCGAACGGCGAGCCGGGCAAGTTCTACCTGCTGCGCACCAACGGCGACTTCGGCCACCAGGTCTATGACGTCACGGACCCCGCCAATCCGGTCTTCCTCGTCGACGTCACCACTGGCCTCGATGGCACCCACAAGAACTGGTGGGAATGCGACACGGGCTTCGCCTATCTGGTCGCCGATCTGCGACCGGAAGGCTGGACGACCGATCGCGGGCTGAAGGTCTTCGATCTCAGCAATCCGGCCGTCCCGGTGTTCATCCGGAACTTCGGCATGGTCGGGTCGGAGCCCGGCGCCACCGAGCCGCCCGTCCGCAGTCCCGAGATCCACGAGCCGACCGTGCTCGATGACCGGGTCTATCTGGCCTATGGGACGAGCAGCGAAGGCGCCCTCCAGATCGTCGACCGCGAGGCGCTCCTCGACGGCGATCCGAACCCGACGCCGGAAAATCTGCTCGCGCCGGTGATCAGCCAGCTGAACATGCCGGACTACTGGGGCGGACACACCGCCTGGGCGATGCACGACGTGGACCTGCCGGAGTTCGCTCTGTTCGAGGAAGGCACGCCACGCGACTTCGTCATCCTGACCACCGAATCGACCTCCAACTCGTGCTTCGAGCCGCACGAGCACATGAACTTCTTCGTCGACATCACCCAGGAGGAGTTCCCCTTCCCGGTGTCCAACTACCACGTACCGGAGTCCGAGGGCTTCTTCTGCGATCGCGGCGGCCGCTTCGGCGGGCACGCCCAGAACTGGTCCTACAACGAGAACTTCTACAAGAAGATCGTCGTCTTCTCGTACTTCAACGCCGGCGCGCGTGCGGTCGATGTCCGGGATCCCTACAATCCTGAGGAGGTCGGCTTCTTCATCCCGGCCACGACCGACAACACCGACCCGCGCTGCGCGGAGATCGACGGCGTCGAGCAGTGCTTCGAGGCGATCCAGACCAACAACGTCGAGCTTGACGAGCGCAATCTGATCTACCTGTTCGATCGCGCGAACACCGGTCTGCACATCGTCGAGCTGACCGGAGAGGCCAGGCAGATCATCGACGCACCGGCCGGCGACGAACCTGCCGAGGATCCGGAGCTGGTGGCCGGGGCGCCGTAACCCGACCGCGACTTCTACGGGAGCCCCGCCGCACGGCGGGGCTCTTCGTTTACAGCAGCCTGTGCCAGCGGCGGTCGCGCCAGCCGCGGCAGCGCCTTGGTCGAAGAAGGGCCGCGCGCCTTCGCGTCCGTGGTGCGCACGGAGATTCGCCGGACCAGCGCCGCTCGCGCCTACGGTGGCCAGTCGGAGCCCGGGTATCAATACCAGCCCCACTCTCTTTCGATCGTCTCGTCGCGCCTCAATCACCCCCCACCCCAACCCTCCCCCATCGAGGGGGGAGGGGGCAGTTTGTTCGGGCGGGCCGCCAGCGTCTCCCCGCCCCCTTGCGGTGGAGGGGGCAGTCTGTGTGGGCCGGCCGCCATCGTCTCCCTCCGCCCTTGCGGGGGAGGGCCGGGGGGGGGACGGTCAGGGGAGGCTTCTGTCTTCGGCTGCGCGGCACACGGGCCCTGCCGCGCCCCAGCAGGACGGGATCCATGCCTCACGCCGCCTCTGGCTCGTGGCAGGTCGATCGGCGGCGCCTCTTGAAACCATCGGTTAAAGGCGATGGGCTAACGATGGGTGCGGACGCCTGGGGCTCGGTCTTGCGCGCCGGGCGGGGGGTCGACACAATCTCCGGATCGGCGAAGGGGAGACGCCCGATGGTCAGGATGCGCAGGAGCCCGGCGCGCGGCGCGGGCTCGGCCGAGGTCGTCGGCTTCTACGAGCCCGATACCGGCAGCGTCCAATACGTCGTGAGCGACAGGGCGACGCGGCAGGCAGCGCCTGATCGACGTCGTCTGGAACTTCGACCCCAGGTCGGCCCGCACCAGCACGACGGCCGCCGACGAGGTCCTGGCCCACGTCGCGGACGAGCGGCTCGAGGTGGCCTGGATCCTCGACACCCATCCCCATGCCGACCACCTGATGGCCTCGGCCTACCTCAAGGAGAAGCTCGGCGCGCCGACCGCGATCGGCGCGAGAGTGCGCGAGATCGCCCTGCTCTGGCGCGCCCTCTACCACCTGCCCGAGGCCTTCGACGTCGAGCGCGCGTTCGACCGGCTGCTGGCGGACGGCGACGGGATCGAGATCGGCCGCCTGCCGGTGCGCGTCATGCTCTCGCCGGGCCATACGCTGGGCTCGATCACCTTCGTGGTCGGCGACGACGCGGCCTTCGTCCACGACACGCTCATGCATCCGGACAGCGGCACCTCGCGCGCGGACTTCCCGGGCGGCGACGCGCGCGTCCTCTACCGCTCGATCCAGGCGATCCTGGCGCTCCCCGACACGACGCGCCTGTTCGTCGGCCACGACTACCGCGAGGGCGGCCGCGAGCCCATGTGGGAGGCCACGGTCGCCGAGCAGAAGGCGCACAACAAGCATCTGAAGGGCGGCACCTCGGAGGAGGACTACGTCCGGATCCGGGAGCAGCGCGACGCGACGCTGCCGCTGCCGCAGCGCATCCTGTACGCGCTCCAGGTCAACCTGCGCGGCGGCCGGCTGCCCGAGCCCGAGGCCGACGGCCACAGCTACTTCAAGGTCCCGGCCAACCGCTTCTGAGCGCGCGCCGCCGCGCCGCGACTGCTCTCATCGGCTCCGGCCTGGCTTGGTCCGCCCGCGGTCCGCGCTCTTGCCACCGCCGGCGGATTCGCCCAAGGTCAGCCGTCACCAGGCTCCGGTCCCGGCCGTGCCTGGCGGTTGCGCCGGGAGAGGAGCCGATCACACGGCCCCGCGGCCGTCGGCGCGGCGACAAAACTGATCGAGGGAGGGGACGATGACACGACGCCTTGGAGTTTGGGTCGCAGCCGGGCTCGCCGCGCTGGCCAGCAGCGCAGCGCTCGCGCAGGGCGATCCGGAGGAGGGCGCCAAGGTCTACAACAAGTGCAAGGCCTGCCACGTGGTCGACGAGGCGAAGAACCGGGTCGGCCCGCACCTGCTCGGGATCATCGGCCGCCCCGCCGCGAGCGTCGAGGACTACAACTATTCGGCCGCCCTCGAGGAGTCGGGGATCGTCTGGGACGAGGCCAGCCTGGACGCGTACCTCGCGAGCCCCAGGGAGGTGGTGCCCGGGACCAAGATGGCGTTCGCCGGCCTGCGCCAGGAGGAGGAGCGCGCCGACGTCATCGCCTACCTGAAAGAGGCGACGCAGTAGGAATCGACCGCCGGGCCCGGCCGGTGACCGGCGGAACAGCGAGCTTCGATCGCGCCGAGTACGAGGCGCGCATCGCCAGAACCCGGCGCGCCATCGCGGAGCGCGGGATCGAGCTCCTGATCGTGACCGATCCCTCCAACATGGCGTGGCTCACCGGCTACGACGGCTGGTCGTTCTACGTCCACCAGCGCGTGCTGCTGGCCGACGAGGGGGAGCCGATCTGGACGGCCGCGGCCAGGACGCCAATGGCCCTCGCGGAACTTTGCGGCTGCTCGCCCAGATAGAGCGAGGCCGCCCGGCCCGGCCAGCGCTGCGAGGACGTCGAGGCCGCCTGGCGCCGGGTGATCGCGCGCTATGGCATCGAGAAGGAGAGCCGCTGCGGCTACGCGATCGGCCTCAGCTACCCGCCGGACTGGGGCGAGCGCACCATGAGCCTGCGCCCCGGCGACCAGTCGGTCCTCGCGGCGGGCATGACGTTCCACCTCATCCCCGCGATCTGGCAGGACGACTGGGGCCTCGAGATCACCGAGAGCTTTCTGGTCACGGACCGCGGCGCCGAGCCGTTCTGCCGCTATCCGCGCAAGCTGCTGGTCAAACCCTGAGCCGTCCCACGCCGAGGTTGAAGTTCCGCCTAAGCTCGCGCTAGTATCCTACTCGTTCCTTTGCGTCTTCCCCTATCCGAGCCCGGGCGATGGACCAGACCCATCTGAGCTCGCTCAACCCAGCGCAGCGCGCGGCCGTGGTCTACGACGTGGCGACCGCCGGGCGTGCCACACCCGGCCGACCGCTCCTGATCATCGCCGGCGCCGGCTCGGGCAAGACCAAGACGCTGGCCCACCGGGTCGCCCACCTGCTGCTGAACGGCGCCGATCCCGGCCGCATCCTGCTGCTGACCTTCACGCGCCGGGCGGCCGAGGAGATGACCCGCCGGGTCGAGCGCATCTGCGGCCAGACCATCGGCGGCCGCGGTCACACGATCGAGTGGTCGGGCACCTTCCATGCCGTCGGCAACAGGCTCCTGCGGCGCTATGCCGAGCAGATCGGGCTCCAGCCCAACTTCACGGTGCTCGACCGCAGCGACGCCGCCGATCTGCTCAATCTGGTGCGCGACGAGCAGGGCCTCAGCGAGCAGTCCCGGCGCTTCCCCAAGAAGGCGACCTGCCTCGCGATCTACTCCTACGCCGTCAACGCCCAGCTCGGCCTCGACCAGGTCCTTCAGAAGGCATTTCCCTGGTGCCAGGAGTGGCAGGCCGAGCTCAAGGCAGCTGTTCGCCGGCTACGTCGCTGGCCAAGCAGGCCCAGGCGGTCGCCGACTACGACGATCTCTTGCTCTACTGGTCGGGCATGATGCAGGCGGCGGCGATCGCGAGCGACGTCGGCCGCCGCTTCGACTTCGTCCTGGTCGACGAGTACCAGGACACCAACGCGCTCCAGGCGAAGATCCTGCTCGCGCTCAAGGCCGACGGTCGCGGCCTCACGGTGGTCGGCGACGATGCCCAGTCGATCTACGGCTTTCGCGCCGCGACGGTCAGGAACATCCTGGATTTCCCGGCCTGCTTCGATCCGTCGGCCGCGGTCGTGACGCTCGAGCAGAACTACCGCTCGACCCAGCCGATCCTGGCGGCCGCCAACGCGGTCATGGGCCTCGCGGCGGAAGGCTACACCAAGAGCCTGTTCTCCGAGCGCCGCTCGGAGCAGAAGCCCCATCTGGTGATGGCCGCCGACGAGACCGGGGAGGTCGACTACGTCGTGCGCTCGGTGCTGGCGAACCGCGAGGCCGGCCTGGAGCTGCGCGAGCAGGCGGTGCTGTTCCGCACCTCCCACCACTGCGGCCAGCTCGAGATCGAGCTGCGCCGCCGCAACATCCCCTACGTCAAGTTCGGCGGGCTCAAGTTCCTCGAGCTGGCGCACGTCAAGGACCTGCTCGCGATCCTGCGCTGGGCCGAGAACCCGCGCGACCGCGTCGCGGCCTTCCGTCTGCTGCAGCTGCATACCCGGGATCGGTCCCGGCACCGCGCGCCGGGCGCTCGCCGCGGCTCGAGGCGGCGGCGTTCCGCTTCGAAGCGCTTGCGGGCTTCGTCCCCGCCGCGCGCGGCCGCGCATCTCTGGCCCGATCTGGTCGCGCTGATGCCGGCGCTCGCGGCGCAGGAGCTCTGGGCCGGGCAGCTCGAGCGCGCGCGGCGCTTCTACGACCCGCTGCTCGAGGAGCGCTACGACTTCGCCCGCGCGCGGCTGCGCCGACCTCGACGAGCTGGTGCGCCTCGCCGGCACCTACCGCTCGCGCCAGCAGTTCCTGACCGAGCTCACCCTCGACCCGCCCGAGGCGAGCGGCGACGAGGCCGGCGTGCCGCTGCTCGACGAGGACTACCTGATCCTCTCGACCATCCACTCGGCCAAGGGCCGCGAGTGGCGGGCGGTCTACGTCCTGCACGTGGTCGACGGCTGCATCCCCTCGGACATGGCGACCGGCTCGCCCGAGGAGGTCGAGGAGGAGCGCCGCCTGCTCTACGTCGCCATGACGCGCGGCGAGGACCAGCTGCATCTGATCCATCCGCGGCGCTTCTATACGACCGGCCAGCCGCGCTCGGGCGACCGCTACGTCCACGCGCCGCGCTCGCGCTTCATCCCGCCGGCGCTGCTGCGCCACTTCGACCACGGCACGCCCGGGCGGCGCATGCCGAGCCGACCGATCGCACGAGCGCACCCCCTTGCCGACGGTCGACATCGCGGCTCAGATGCGCGCGATGTGGGGCTGAGCGCTCAGTAGGCCGTCTGGCCGAGGATCCAGCCCTCGATCCGGCGGACGACCGGATCGTCCGGCTCGCCCGACGGGCGCCGGCCGAGCACGACGTTCAGCATGCCGAGCAGCCCGACCACCGCGTCGAACCGGTCCTCGCCGGAGGCGCCGGCGCCGAAGCCGTCCTCGATCTCGGCGCGCGCCGCCGGTTCGGCCACGATGCCGCAGCCGTCGCAGCTGGGCGAGCAGGGAGCGGCGCTGGCGCGCCGCGCCGCCTGGCTGCGCTTGCCGCCATGGCGGCGCAGCGTCAGGTCGAGATGGCCGTAGACCTCGGCCGGGTAGGTCTCGGCGACGACGAAGCGGTGGCGCGCGAGCAGATCGTCGAGCGGGCCCTGAAACGGCCAGAGCCCGACATCGAGGCCGGCGCGCAGCGCCGGCGCCAGCAGGTCCCGCCAGCCGGCGATCGCCGCCTTGCCGACCTGGCTGCCGCCTAGCGTCCAGAACAGCGCGCAGGCCGCGGGCCGGGTCGCCGGGCGCCGATCGCAGCGGCGCAGGAGGTCCGACCACTCGTCGAGGCCGAGCCCGTCGAGCAGCTGCTGGCGACGGCGGCCGCCGGGCCGCGCCGGATAGAACGGCCGGCTCGAGACCGATCTCCGTCGGGCCGCTCGCGACGTCGTAGAACGCGCCAGCGCCCCTCGCCAAAGCGCGGCAGGGCCGTGACGAAATCGTCGATACCGGCGCGCTCGGCGTAGGCGCGCGGGCAAGCCCGATCGGGAAATCGAAGCCGAGCAGCGCAGGCGCGCCGCCGGTCTCCTCCAGCGAGCGCCAGAAGCCCTCGAGCGGCCCGACGCGCGCGCGTCGGCGCAGCCGGTAGCGGCCGTCCGCCCGCAGCGCCGCCGCGGCCAGCCAGCGCTTCGCCGGGTGCGCGCTCCAGTCGGCGTGCAGCACGACCGCGGCCGCGCATCATCACGCCGCCAGCGTTCAGAACAGGGTGCCGTCGCTCATGAGCTGCAGCGGCGGGCCGCCGCCCGGCCTGAGCTCGCGGGCGATCCGCCGCCCGGCGGCCCAGGTCCCGCCCTCCAGCACCTTGGCGAGCGGCAGCTCCGCGGCGCGTGAGGCCGAGCTTCGCCCGAATCACGCTCGGCGAGGCGATCGATCAGGGCGATCGTCAGGGCGCGCCATTCGACCACGACCTCGGACGCGCCCGGATGCGCCTCGCCGAGCACCGCCGCGTGCTTGGGCCGCAGCACGCCCAGGTCGATCAAGAGGCCGCCGTTGCGGTACTCGGCGAGCGCGGTCAGCTGGTCGAGATCGGTGACCGTGATCCCGGCGTCCTCGAGCGGCTCGATCAGCGAATAGGCGAGCCACTGCGAGAGCTTGTGGAACGGCACCAGCTCGCTGGTCAGATCGTCGGTCGCCGCGGCCGGGTGGCGCCCGACGTCGCCGAGATTGACGCCCGCAGCGCGATCCGCCCCGGCCAGATGTCGCCGAAGCCTTCGAGCACGGCCGTGAGGATGGCGGGCGCAGGCAGCCGCCGATCGCTCGCCTGCCCGGCGAGGTGGTCGAACAGCCCGCCGATCCGCGGCGCGCTCGCCCCGAAGAGCTCCGGCTTCGTCGCAAGGGCGCGGCCCAGCCGGTTCAGCAGCTCGCAGCGACCGGCGAGGCCGACCAGCGGATTTTTGTCGGTCACCTGGAACGCTTGCCCGAGGGTGCGCTCGTCGAGGGCGATCAGCGCTGCGGCGTCGGCGCGCAGCGGCCGGTCGGGACGGGCTGAGAGCGTGCCGGCCTGGAACAGATCGAAGCTCGCGACCGCGAGCCCTTCGGAGCGCGCCAGGACCGCGCCGCTCGCGGGCTCGGCGTAGCGCCAGGCATCGCCCGCCCCGGCATCGAGCAGCACGCTGACCACGACCAGATCGAAGCGGATGCCGGGCGAGCTCGTCCGGACGGACGTGAGAAGCTCCGCCGCCAGCGCCGCCCAGCGGTCACGCCCGCCGGCGGCGAAGTGGCGCCAGCGGCTATGGTACGGAATCCTGAGATCCGGGTAGTTGCTGCGGATGGTGTCGATGACGTAGTCGGCGGCAGGGTCGAGCCGGCTCGGGTCGAGCGCGAAATGCCGGAGCTCGTCCCGCTCGGCGGCCGCGAGCACGAGGCCGGCGCGCGCCCGGATCGCCTGCGGCGTGCGCAGCCAGGCGAGCGCCGCGGCCGGGCTCGCCGAAGCGCGCCACTCAGCGCGCCTGGTAGTCGGTCAGCGCACGGCCCTTGGCGACCTCGAGCTCGGTCCCGCTCGGCGATTCGAGCGCGTAGTAGCCGGCCGCCTTCTTGGCGTCGATCTCGACCCTGGCGTCCTCGGGGATCTGGTCCGCCGGGATCGGCACGCGCTCGACGATCTCGATGCCCGAGCGCACCATGGCGTCGTATTTGAGGTTGCTCATCGACACCAGGTGATGGATGCGGGTGATGCCGAGCCAGTGCAGGATGTCCGGCATCAGCTCCTGGAAGCGCACGTCCTGGACGCCGGCGACGCATTCGGTGCGCTCGAAGTAGGCCGCGGCGCGATCGCCGCCGGCCTGGCGCTTGCGGGCGTTGTAGACCAGGAACTTGGTGACCTCGCCGAGCGCCCTGCCCTCCTTGCGGTTGTAGACGATCAGCCCGGCGCCGCCGGCCTGCGCGGTCGCGATGCAGACCTCGATGCCGTGCACCAGGTAGGGCCGGCAGGTGCAGATGTCGGAGCCGAACACGTCGGAGCCGTTGCACTCGTCGTGGACCCGGCAGGCGAGCTCGCGGCTCGGATCGGCGAGCGTCGCGAGGTCGCCGAAGATGTAGGCGGTCTGGCCGCCGATCGGCGGCAGGAACACCTTGAGGTCGGAGCGGGTCACCAGCTCCGGGAACATGCCGCCGGTCTGCTCGAACAGATGGCGCCGGAGGTTGGTCTCGCTCACCCCGCAGCGCTCGGCGACGCCGGGCAGGTACCAGACCGGCTCGACCGCGACCTTGGTGCAGTTGACCTCGCCGCTCGCGGTGACCACGCGGTCGTCCGCCTGCAGCTGCTCGAGGCGCACCGCGTGCTTGAGCTCGGGCACGGTGAGCCGCGCCTTGGTCACCGCGATCGTCGGCCGGATGTCGAAGCCGCGGGCGAGCTGCTCGGCGAACGCGTCCCCCACGATGTGCCCATAGGGGTCGAGCGAGACGATCTTCTTCGGGTCGGCCCACTGCGGATGGGGCCCGATCGCCTCGGCGGGCGCGGTGTTGGTGAGGTCGGGACGATGCAGCGCATCGAGGCTGCCGGCGGCGATCGCCAGCGCCCGGTAGAGCGCGTAGGAGCCGGAATGGGCGCCGATGACGTTGCGCCGGCTGGCGTCGCCGATGGTCCCGATCACCGGCCCCCGCGCCGCCGGGCTCGCGGCCCCCCAGACGATCTTCGGCGGCTTCGCCCGGCCCGCCCGCGGATGCGAGGTGAGCGTGATGTGGCGGGGCGCGCCCGGCCGGGCGGGAGATTGCATGTCGGTCATCGGATCGAATCCAGCGTAGGCCTGCGAGCGAGATCATCGCCGCGGCGATCGAGAGCTTGCCACGCGGCGCGCTTCCTGGCCATTGGCCAGGCTCGCGGAATACACTAATCTGGTGATGGTTTAACGAACCGCTAGAGCGCACGAAAGGGGGAGGTCAGCCGATGCGCCTGTTGCGCCATGGACGGAGCGGGGCCGAGAAGCCCGGACTGCTGGATGCCGAGGGGCGGATCCGCGACCTCTCGGGCCACGTCGACGACATCACGCCGGCCGTTCTGGCGTCCGACGAGCCTGCGGCGCCTGGCGGGGCTCGATGCGTCCTCGCTGCCCAGGGTCGAGGGCAACCCGCGGCTCGGGCCCCCGATCGCGGGCGTGCCGAACCTGGTCTGCATCGGCCTCAACTATGCCGACCACGCGCGCGAGACCAACTCGCCGATCCCCGAGGCGCCGATCGTCTTCATGAAGCACACCGGCTCGATCATCGGCCCCAACGACCAGGTCCGGATCCCGCGCGGCGCCAGCAAGACCGACTGGGAGGTCGAGCTCGGCGTGGTGATCGGCCGGCGCGCCTCCTACGTCGAGGAAGCCGCCGCGATGGAGCACGTCGCCGGCTACTGCATCGTCAACGACGTGTCCGAGCGCGACTTCCAGTTCCACGGCGGCGGCAACCAGTGGATCAAGGGCAAGAGCCCCGACACCTTCGCGCCGGTGGGCCCGTGGCTGGTCACCAAGGACGAGGTCCCCGATCCGCAGAACCTCGCGCTGTGGCTCGAGGTCGACGGCCACCGCTACCAGGACGGCTCGACCCGGACCATGATCTTCGACGTCGCCCATCTGGTGAGCCACTGCTCGCGCTACATGACGCTGTTGCCGGGCGACATCATCTCGACCGGGACGCCGCCCGGCGTCGGCGCCGGGGTCAAGCCGAACCCGGTGTTCCTGAAGGCCGGCAACGTCATGCGCCTCGGCATCGAGGGCCTGGGCGAGCAGCGCCAGGAGGTCGGCCAGGCCTGAGGCCGGCCCGCCGCGCGCACCACCCGTGGCGCCGCCGGAGCTCGCGACCGCACGGCTGCGCCTGCGGCCGCGGACGCTCGCCGACCTGGAGGCGAACCTCGCGATGGACCTCGATCCCGAGGTCCAGCGCTACATCTTCATCCACGGGCCCCCGGATCCCGCGGCGCAGCGCGACGCGCTCATCCGGCGGATCGAGTCCGGCTGGCCGCCGCAGGGCGGCATCTGGGTCGTGGAGTGGCGCGATCGGCCCGGCTTCCTCGGCTGGTGCGGGGTGATCCCGCTCGAGGACTCCGGCCTGATCGAGCTCGGCTATCGGTACATCCGCGCCGCCTGGGGCCAGGGGGTCGCGACCGAAGCGGCGCAGGCGGTGGTCGATCACGGCTTTCGCGCGCTGGGCATCGACCCGATCGTCGCCGTCACCCATCCCGAGAACCAGGCCTCGCGGCGCGTGCTCGAGAAGCTGGGCTTCCCCTACGAAGGCCTGCGCTTCCACTACGGCGCCGACCTCGCGTTCTACATCCTGAAGCGAGCAGACTACCTCAGGTCGGGTCCAAGCGAACGTCCGCCATCGCCTCGGCCGGGATGATCGCGCCGCGCTGCGCGATGACCCTGGCGGCGAGCGTGCAGCCGAGGCGGGCGGCGGCTTCGGCGCCGCGCCGAGCAGGCGCGCGGCGAGGTAGCCGGCGTTGAAGCTGTCGCCGGCGGCGGTGCTGTCGACCACCTCGCCGACCGGCGCGGCCGGCACGCAGCCGGTGAACGCGGCCGAGGACAGATAGCAGCCCGCCGGCCCGAGCTTGATCGCGACCTCGGCGACGCCGAGACGATGCAGCCGGTCGGCGAGTGCTGGCGCGTCCGGCACCCCGAACAGCGCCTGCTCGTCCTCGAGCGTCGGCAGCGCGATGTCGGTCCGCTTCAGCATCTCGTCGATCGCGCGCTGCGCCGCGGCGCGCCCGGGCCAGCCGACCGGGCGATAGTTGCTGTCGAAGGCGACCCGCCCGCCGGCCGCGCGGACCGCATCGGCGATCGCCAGCAGCGCCTGGCGTTGCCGCGGATCGAGGATCGAGAGCGTGATGCCCGGAGAGATAGAGCAGATCGTAGCCCGCCAGGGCCTCGCCCAGCCGCTCCGCCCGACCGTCCTTCAGCATGTCGCGCGCGGCCGAGTTCGAGCGCCAGTAGGTGAAGCTGCGCTCGCCGCGCTCGTCGACGCGGATCGTGTACAGCCCCGGCAGGCGGCCCGGCAGGCGCGCGACCAGCCCGGTGCCGACCCGTTCCGCCTGCCATAGGGCGAGCATGCCGTCGCTGTAGGCGTCGTCGCCGAGTGCGGTGACGTAGTCGACGGCGACGCCGCGCTCGCGGGCGAGCCGGGCGAGATAGACCGCGGTGTTCAGCGTGTCGCCGCCGTAGGCGAGATCGAGCTCGACCGGGCTGCGATGGCGCAGCTCGATCATGCATTCGCCGATGCTGGCGACCCGGATCGCCATGGCTGCCGGCCCGCGTTCAGGCGGCCTGGCTGAGGGAGTGGTACAATGCCCGCTCGACCTCCTCCGCGAGCGCCAGCGACGCGGTCAGGCCCGGGCTCTCGATCGCGAACAGGTTGACCAGCCCGGGCACGCCGTGCTCGCGCGGGCCCTGGATCACGAAGTCGGCCGCCTGGGTGCCCTTGGGCGAGATCTTGGGCCGCATCCCGGCGTAGCCCGGCTCGAGCGCGCCGTCCTTGAGCCCCGGGTAGTAGGTGCGGATCGCCTCGTAGAACACCTCGGCGCGCCTGGGGTCGACGTCGTAGCGGATGCCGTCGACCCACTCGACGTCGGGCCCGAAGCGCACCTGGCCGCCCAGATCGATCGTGACGTGGACGCCGAGCCCGGCCTGCTCGGGCACGGGGTAGACCAGGTGCGAGAACGGCCTGGCGCCGGACAGCGTGAAGTAGTTGCCCTTGCAGTAGTAGGGCCGGGGCAGCAGCTCGCGCGGGAAACCCTCGAAGCCGCGCGGCGAGGTCCGGCGCATGCAGGCCGGCGCTGTTGACCACGATCCGGGCCTCGAGGGTCATCGGCCGCCGCGCCGCCGACCTCGAGCACGATGCCGTTCTCGCCGACCCGGCCGCGCTCGACCGGCGCCCGGAACGCGAGCATCGCGCCCTGGTCCTCCGCGTCGCCCTGGTAGGCGAGCATCAGGCGGTGGCTGTCGATGATCCCGGTCGAGGGCGAGAGCAGCGCGGCGGTGCAGAACACCTCGGGCTCGAGCCGGGCGACCGCGGCCGGCTCCAGCCATGCGAGGTCGTTGACGCCATTCGCGGCGGCCTTGGCGCGGATCTGCTCGAGCGTCGCCTTCTGGCCCTCGGTGGTGGCGACGATCAGCTTGCCGCAGCGGCGGTGAGGAACGCCGTGCTCGGCGCAATAGGCGTAGAGCTTGTGCTTGCCGGCGACGCAGCTTAGCGCCTTGAGCGAGCCGGTCGGATAGTAGATGCCGGCGTGGATCACCTCGCTGTTGCGCGAGCTGGTCTCGGTGCCGATCATGTCCTGGCGCTCGAGCACGACCACCTCGCGCCCGGCCTGCGCGAGCTGCCGCGCCACCGCGAGGCCCACGACCCCGGCCCCGATCACCACGCAGTCGACCCGTTCCATCTGCTGTCCTCGATTGCCTACGGTCGGCTCAGGCGAGCAGCGCCTCGATCTCCTGGTCGGCCACCCCGGCCGCCTGGGCGGCCGCCAGGATGTCCGCCCAGCTGCGCTCGTCGATCTCGATGCCCGCGGCCAGGCGTTCGCGGCGGCGGCGCCGCTCGGGCTCGCCCGGCAGCAGAACCTCCTCGAAGCCGTCGCGCGCCCGCGCCGACTTGAGATAGGTGGTGAGGGCCGTGCCCTCGCGCCAGAGCCGCTCGCGGCCGCCCAACGCCTCGGGGTCGATCACCACCGAGAGCATGTTGTTGATGGTGCCGCCCGCCATCGGATGCCCCGGCTGGACGGTCCAGCCGCCGGTCAGCGCGCCGGCCAGGAACTCGCACAGCACGGCGAGGCCCGAGCCCTTGTGCTCGCCCATCGCGACCAGCGCGCCCTTCGGGTCCTGGAACATCACCCAGGGATCGCGGGTCGGCTGGCCGCGCGCGTCGAGCAGGCTGCCTTCGGGCGCCGGCACGCCTTGGTTGGCCGCGACCCGCGCCTTGCCGAGCGCGATCTTGCTGGTCGCCATGTCGAGCACCACCATGGCGCCATCCGGACCGGGCAGGGCAGCGCAGAACGGGTTCGTGCTGAGCCGCGCCTCGGCGCTGGCGTAGATCGCCTGCAGCGGCGGATGGTCGATGCCGTTGACGAAGTGGATCGAGGCGAAGCCGCGCTCGGCGCACTGCTCCGCCCAATGGCCGATGCGCCCGAGATGGAAGCTGTTGCGGATCGCGAGCAGCGCCACGCCCTGCTCTTTGGCGCGCGCCATCGCGATCTGCATGGCCTCGTGGCCGATCACCTGGCCATAGCCGCGCTGGCCTTCGACCGCGAGCACCGCACCGCGCTCGCTCACCAGCTCGGCATGCCGGTTCGGCACGAGCGCGCCGTTGGCGCGGCACTCGACGTAGAACGGCAGCAGACCGACGCCATGGGAATCGTGGCCGGTGAGATTGGCTTCGACCAGCTGGTCGGCGACCAGCGCGGGCTCCTGCCCGACGCTGCCGCCGGCCGTGCAGACGGCGCGGATCAGCGCATGCAGAGTCTCGCTCGCGACGGTCGGCATCGGTCATCGGTCCGGCGGCTGGCGGGCCATGATCTGAGACCGCTCGTTGCCAGAAAGTGAAGACCACGGCAAGGGCGCCAGGATCGATCGCCCGCCGCCCGAGCGGCGCGAGCCGACGAGATCGAGCGCGCGCGAACGCCGCGCTCGTCACCGCGTCGACGCGGCGATGGATCGGGCGAGCGGGCCCGATCCTCGAACCGGCTGAACCTAGGACGCGCGGCGGGCTGCGATGCTCTGCCTGCTCGGGGTGGGCGCGCGCGTGCTCGCAGCGACCGCGATCAGCTCCTGCACCCGTCGCTCGGCACTGGCGTGGTCGAGGAAGCTGCGGCACTCGGGCCGACGGTACAGCCTGCCCCGCTCCATCAACCGCGCCAAGATCTCGGCCCGTTCGGGCGACGTGAAGAAGTGATCCAGGATGGCCTGCACGTGCTCCCAATAGGTGACGCTGGCGTCGTACTCCCGCAAGGTGTCGGCGCCGCCCACCTGCAACAGGAGAGCGGCATAGGCGCGGGGCGCGGCCTTCTTGAGGTGGCGCTCCCCCGCTTGCTCCAAGACATCGACGACTTTCGCCCCCAAACGCGCTTTCATGGCGTGCCCTCTTGATTGGCGCTCCTGAGCGCACACGACGGTGCAGCGGTAGGATACCCGTCGGGTATGAACGAATCTGTGAAGCAGCTCACAACTGCGCGCCGACGCCGCGCGCCGGCCGGGCTTAGGCCGTGCTCGGATCATTCAACCTAAGTCGCGCCCGAGGCTGGCCCGGCGGGGATGCCTCCGCTAGATTGCCGCGCGCCATGGCCGAACCCATGCCGCAGCTGCCCTGGATCAGCCTCGCGCTGTGCGCGGGCCTCGCGCTGCTCCTTACGGCCTGCGCTTCGCGCGGCGAGCTCGAGGCCCGCCACGCCCCGTCCGGCGTGGAGATGCCGTCGCCCGACGGCGACTTCGCCGCCTACGTCGCGCAGTCCAAGGCGCAGATCGCGGCCGCGAACCGGGCGATCGGCAAGGAGCTGGATCCACAGGTCCTCGAGGATCGCGCGCCGTTCGAGCTGGCACCGGACCCGGAGCGCTGCCCGCGGACCGCCGACGGCCGCCAGCAACGCGCCGCGCTGCTGATCCACGGTCTCGGCGAGACACCCTACGCGATGCGTGCTCTCGGCGAGCGCTTCGCCGCCGCCTGCTTTCTCGTTCGCGCGATCCTCCTGCCCGGCCACGGCACGGTGCCGGGCGACCTGCTCGATGTCGGCCACGCCGACTGGGTCGAGGCGACGCGAGCGGGTGCGCAGGGCTTCGCGGGCCTGACCGAGCGCCTCTATCTGGTCGGCTTCGCGAGCGGCGGCACGCTCGCGCTGGACTATGCCCTCGGCGAGCCGCCGCCGATGGCACCCGGCCTCGGCGGCCTCGTGCTGCTGGCGCCGGCCATCGCGACGCGCTCCGGCCACGGGCGGCTCACGCGGGACCATCTCGCCCCGGGGGCGCTGATGCCCGCGGGCGGCTTCGCCCAGCTCCTGCCCGACGAGGATCCGGTCCGCTATGGCTCGCTCGCGCGCAACGCCGAACGCCAGCTGGATGCGCTGATCGAGCGCGTGGACGATCGCGAGCGCCTGCTCGCGCTGCCGGTGCTCATGGCGCTGAGCGCGGCGGACGCGGTGGTCGATTCGGCGGCGGCGCGGCGCTGGTTCTGCCGCCAGCTGATCGGGCCGCGCGCTCTGATCTGGTACGCCTCGGGCGCGACGCCGCCGGACGACTGCCGCTTCGTCGAGCTGCGCGCGAGCGATTCGTGGCCCGGGATCCTCGATCTCGCCCACCCGGCCCTGCCGATCGCGCCCGACGACCGGCGCTACGGAGCCGCGGCCGCGTATGCCGACTGCGAGCCACTACTACTGGGAGACGGACACGCCTGCCTGGCTGATCTGCGCCGACCCCGAGAAGATGCCGGCGAACTCGGCGGTCCGCTACGGCGAGATCACCGGGCAGAACCTGGCCGCGCACGTCGTCCGACGGCTGACCTACAATCCCGACTTCGATGCGCTGGTCGCCCGGATCCTGACGTTCATCGCGGCCTCGCCATGGCCCGCCCCGCCGCTGCCCGAGCTCCAAGCCGGCGACATGATGATCCGCGCCGGCACGCCGCCCGTGGTTCGGGTAACCTTTGTCTGCTAGCGTGAAGGGCGGCGGCAGGCTCGCGCGCGGGTCCGCAGGCCGCCCGTGGTGTGCCGAGGAACAGCGATGAACGCCAAGCGCCCGAACGTCACCGTGGTCGACCATCCGCTGGTCCAGCACAAGCTCACCCTGATGCGCAAGCGCGAGACCACGACGGTCAAGTTCCGCCAGCTGTCGCGCGAGGTCTCGACCCTGCTCGCCTACGAGGTGACCCGCGACCTGCCGATGACCACGACCCCGATCGAGACCCCGGTCGCCGAGATGATCGCGCCCACGCTCGCCGGCAAGAAGCTGTGCGTCGTGTCGATCCTGCGCGCCGGCGACGGCCTGCTGCAGGGCATGCTGGACCTGGTGCCGTCGGCCCGGGTCGGCCACGTCGGCATCTATCGCGATCCCGAGAGCCTGACCGCGGTCGAGTACTATTTCAAGGTGCCGGAGGACCTCCAGGAGCGCCTGGTGATCGTGGTCGATCCGATGCTCGCGACCGGCAACTCGGCGGTCGCGGCAGTCTCCCGCATCAAGGAGGAGGGCGCCCAGCAGATCAAGTTCGTCTGCCTGCTCGCGGCGCCGGAGGGCATGGCCCAGTTCCAGAGCGTCCACCCCGACGTGCCGATCTTCACCGCCGCGGTCGACCAGCGCCTCAACGACCACGGCTACATCGTCCCCGGCCTCGGCGACGCCGGCGACCGCCTCTACGGGACCAAGTGAGCTGAGCTATGGCGCCGCGAACAGGCGCGCGTCCCAGATGAGCGGGCGCGGCGTGCCGGAGGAGATCGCGCCGAACTGCGGGTGGCGCTGATTGATCAGGACGTTCCGTTCCAGTCCCATCGCGGGCAGCGACGGCACGACCAGGACGGCCGTACGCCCGCTATCGTACCAGGCGTCGCCGTATGCCTGACTGGCGACATAGTCGGGCCGGTCCCAGCCCGGGACGTCGATCGGCGCCGATCTCTTCGACCCGCACCACGCCGGGGATGAAGATCTCGGCGAACTGCTGCCCTTCAGGGATCTCCGGTTCGCGTGCGGACGAGCACTCGACCAGCGCGACGGCGAAGCCAAGCCCCGCATAGATAACGTAGCGGCCCGGGCTGTGCCACCGCCCGTCCACGAGGAACGCGCCGCCTCCATCGAGGAGAGGGTAACGGTCGTCCGCGATCCGGAAGCCCAGCAGGGGCCCGGAGGTGCGCAGCGCCACGGGCCTCAGGCCGGGATGCCGTGCAGGATCCCGTACAGGATCTGCTCGACGTGACGAGCGCCGAACTCATCGACGGCGACGTCGATCGGCGGGCGATCGCCCAGCTCCGGATGCGGCGTGGTCAGGAACTCGCGCGCATCATCGCGATCGCGCCAGACGAACTCGGCGAGCGCCACGATATGGGCGAGCCGCGCCGTCCGTTCGCTCTCCGCAGGCGTCAGCTGACCGGTCCTCGCGCGCCGCTTGTACGAACCCTCGGGCACGACCCGGTGCAGGAAACGCTTGCGCGCCGCCGGATCGGGGAAGACATGCTCGGCCGTCTTCTGCAGCGCGCCGAGCCGGAGCCCGCGTGAGATCTCGGCCCGCAGGTCCGCCAGACCGCGAACCGGGCCGTGGACCGCTGCGGCTCCGCCCATGACCTCGACCACCGCGCGCGGCTCCATCCCAGCGTCCTCCGCTCGATCATCCGATCCTAATATGAGGATCATATGGTCGGAACGCAAGCTCGCATCATTGCCGGCGCGCCAGCGCGAGGCCGAGGCCGGCGCCGATCAGCAGCGAGCCGGTCAGACGGTTGCGCAGGCGCGCCCGGCGCTGGCCGCGGAACAGCTGACGGAGGCGCCCGGCGAGCAGGACGTAGCCGCCATCGAGGACCGTCGCGAGGCCGAGGAAGGTCGCGCTCATCAGCAGCAGCTGCGGCCCGGGCGGGCTCGCCGGGTCGACGAACTGCGGGAAGAACGCGGCGTAGAACAGGAGCGTCTTGGGGTTGGTCGCGGACACCAGAAAACCCCGCCAGAACAGCGCGCGCCCCGCGACCGCGGCCGGGTCGACGTCCTCGAGCGCGACCGGAGGGGCCCGCCATTGCTGGACGCCCAGCCAGACCAGGTAGAGCACGCCCACCCAGCGCAGCCATTCGAACCAGGCCGCGAGCACCACCATCAGCGAGCTCATCCCGAGCACCGTGATCGCCAGCTGCAGCGCGATCGCGGTGCTGGTGCCGGCGAGCGTGGCGAGCGCGCGCCTGGCGCCATAGGCGAGGCTGTTGGCGACCAGCAGCGTGACGTTCGGCCCCGGGATCAGGATCAGGACCGCGCTCGCGAGCACGAAGGCGAGGTAGAGATCGAGGGGCATGGACCGGACCTTCGCGCGAGGCGGCGGGCGCCGCCCGTCAGATCGTGATGCCGCCGTCGACCACGAAGACCTGGCCGGTGGTGTAGGCGCTCTCGTCGGCGGCGAGGTAGAGCGCGATCGCCGCGATCTCCTCGGCGGTGCCGAGCCGGCCCATGGGCTGGCGGGCGATGAACGCCTGGCGGGCCGCCTCGGGGTCGTCGAACGCCGCGATCCGGTCCTCGAGCGAGGGCGTCTCGATCGTCCCCGGGCAGATCGCGTTGCAGCGGATGCCGCGGGCGACGTAGTCGGCGGCGACCGACTTGGTGAGCCCGATCACCGCCGCCTTGCTGGTGCCGTAGACGAAGCGGTTGGGCAGCCCCTTGAGGCTCGAGGCGACCGAGGCGAGGTTGATGATGCTGCCGCCGCCGGCCTCCAGCATCGCCGGCAGGAACGCCCGGATCACGCGGTACATCGACTTGACGTTCAGGTCCATCGAGAAGTCGTAGTCCTGCTCCGTCGCACTCCAGGATCGACCCGCTGTGGACGAAGCCCGCGACGTTGACGAGCACGTCGAAGCGCTCCTGCGCCTCGGCCAGCCGGGCGATCGCGGCGGCGTCGGTGACGTCGAGCTCGTCGGTGGTGATGCCCGTCCTCGGCCTCGAGCTCGACCAGGAGCGTGAGGTTGACGTCGGTCGCCAGCACCTCGGCGCCTTCCCGCGCCATCGCGAGCGCGCTCGCCCGGCCGATGCCCTGCGCCGCCGCCGTGATCAGCACCCGCTTACCCTCGAGCCGCCCGCCCATCGCCTCCTCCCCACCGATCCGCTTCCGCCCATGCTAGGCCAACCCGGCGCCGGAGCAAGCGCTTGCAAGCGGAGCACAGCGGGTCGGCAATTCGCGTCGGCGCCGGCCGCGGGGACTGGACCCGGGCGCGGCGCCTGCTAGGTCGCCCGCTGGCAACGACGCGTGGATCCTGCCCATGCTGGTTCTGATGCCCGACGCGATGGTCGAGGACGACGCCCTGATCGAGCGCGAGGTGCTGGGCGGCGGCACCGAGGTCGCGCTCCACCAGGAGCTGGTCGCCGAGCGCATCCCCGACCACCGCTGGCGCGCGGCCGACGCGCTGATCGCCTACTACGGCGTGCCGATCGACCGCGCGCTGATCGAGCGCCTCGACAGCTGCAAGATCGTGGTCCGCGCCGGCGTCGGCTACGACCACATCGACATCGCCGCCTGCGGTCGCCGCGGCATCCCGGTCTGCAACGTGCCGGACTACGGCACGACCGAGGTCGCCGACCACGCGATCGCGCTCATGCTCGGCCTCGCGCGCGGCCTCGTCTCCTACCACGCCCGCCTGCTCGCCGACCCGCACGCCGGCTGGCACTGGTCGGGCGCGCCGCTCGTGCGTCGCCTGCGCGGCGCGACCTTCGGCGTGGTCGGTCTGGGGCGGATCGGCACCGCCGCCGCCCGCCGCGCGCGCGGGCTCGACATGGCGGTGAGCTTCTACGACCCCTTCCTGCCGGACGGCGCCGACCTCGCGCACGACTTGCGCCGGGTGCCGAGCCTCGAGGCGCTGCTCGCCGAGGCCGACGTGGTCAGCCTGCACTGCCCGCTGACCGCCGACAACGCCAACCTCATCAACGCCTCGGCGCTCGCCGCGATGAGGAAGGACGCGCTCCTGATCAACACCGCGCGCGGCGGCCTCGTCGACCTCGCCGCGCTCGAGGCGGCGCTGCGCGAGGGCCGGATCGGCGGCGCCGGGCTGGACGTCCTGCCGGCCGAGCCGCCCGATCCGGCGCACCCGCTGATCCAGGCCTTCCGCCGGCGCGAGCCCGGGCTCGACGGCCGCCTGCTGCTGACCCCGCACGTCGCCTGGTTCTCGGCCGCCGGCCGCGCCGATCTGCGCCGCAAGTCGGCCGAGACCGTGCGCGACTACCTGCTCGCGCAACGCCTGCGCAACTGCGTCAACCAGGCTTGGCTGAACTCGGGCTGACCGGTCGAGCGGCCACCAGCGCGGCCGAAGTTCTCAGAAGCGCGCCGCGCTGCCGGTCATGTCGGCCACCAGGTTGAAGAACGCGCGTTTGCGCGGCGCGTTGATGCGCCAGTCGACGGGCACGCTCTGATAGCCGCATTCCGGGCCCTCCCCCGGCAGGCGGTAGTCGAACAGCCCCCAGCTGGCGCCCTCGGCGATGGCGGCCATGAAGTTGTTGTCGTCCCGGTCGAAATCGAAATGGTCGTCCTCGTTGAACAGGATCGGTTGGCCCCGATAGTTGGCGACCGCACGGGTCTCGCGCACCATCAGGCGGATCTCGGCCGGATCGTCGATATGATTGCCGTGGAGAAAGAGGACGTCCGCCACGCCGACCACATTCGGCCGGGGAACGGAGCCGCCGCGATAGCTGGTCCCGACCAGCAGTCGGCCAGCCCGATTGGCGACGCGACCTGCCGAGATCTTCTGGACCCGCTCGATCAGCTCGTGGCAGCGGTCGGGCTTGAGGATCGGGTGAGTGTAGCGCGGCACGTCGATCTCGTTCGCGATCTCGACGATCACGTTGCCGTAGCCGCCGGCCACGATCCATTCCGCGGCGTTGTCCGCCGCGGCGACGACGGCCGCCTCGTCGCTCAGGCGCTGGTCCTGGCCGAAATAGAAGCAGCCCAGGATCACGACCATCCCGAGCTCGTCGGCGCGTTCGACGATACGCGCCATCCTTGCGGCGTAGTCGGGCCGGAGACGCCCATCGGCCGTGAAGGCGGAGTTGTGCCAGGGCTGCTCGCTGGAGTAGCCCTGCGGACTGCCGCCCTGGAAATTGACGGTGACGGTGAGCAGGCCCGCACTCCGCCAGCTCGACATGGCGGCGACGAACTCGCTGGTATTGCGCTCGGCATCGAAGGGACCGTCCGGATAGGCGAACAGCGGCCGCGTCGCGGGATTGAGGTCGTCGAACACGCCCTGGACCATCCGGGCATTCAGCAGCAGGCCCTCGATCCGGTGGCCGCGGAACCGGCGCCCCGGGTAGGTGGGACGACCATCGATCAGAAAGCGATCGCCATCGACATCGACCGTGGTCCGGCCCAACGGGATCCCTCCGGTTCCGGTCAGCCGGGCCGAGTTGGATGAGAATTGCCCGGCACCGCGCCCTCGAGGAACCCCACGATCGACCGGTTCAGCCTTTGACCGCGCCGGTCATCCCCGACACGTAGTACTCGACGAAGAAGGAGTACACGATGGCGACCGGCACCGATCCGAGCAAGGCTCCGGCCATCAGCGCGCCCCAGAAGAACACGTCGCCCTTGATCAATTCGCTCGTGACCCCCACGGGGATGGTCTTGTTCTCGGGCGAGTGGATGAACACGAGCGCATAGAGGAACTCGTTCCACGACAGCGTGAACGCGAAGATCCCGGCGGACAGGATGCCGGGCACCGCGAGCGGCAGGATGATCCAGACCATCGCCTGGATGCGCGTGGCGCCGTCGATCCGGGCGCACTCCTCGAGCTCCTTGGGAATGGTCTGGAAGTAGCCCATCAGCAGCCAGGTGCAGAACGGCACGAGAAAGGTCGGATAGGTGAAGATCAGCGACCAGGAGTGTCCTGCAGGCCCATCCACGTGATGACCCCGGTGAGCGGGATGAACAGGAGAGTGGGCGGCACCAGATAGGTGACGAAGATCGCGATCCCCATGACGGTCGAGCCGGGGAAGACCAGCCGGGCGAGCGCGTAGCCCGCGAGCACGCCGGCGAAGAGCGAGATCGCGGTCGATGCGATCGCGATCCACAGCGTGTTGATCAGCCATTGGACGAAGAGGGTGTCGCTGAACAACTTGTCCCAGTGACTGAGGGTCGGGTCACGAACCAGGAACGGCGACAGGCGTGGATTGTAGAGCTCGGGATCGGGCTTGATCGACGTGATGAACATCCAGAAGAACGGGAACAGCATGGCGAAGACGAACATGAACAGCGGGATGTAGAATACCATCAACCTCTTGAGATAAGTTTCTCCGATCAACGAGCCCATCAGGCTTCTCCCGGCCGATTTCGGGTCAGACCGTCAGCGCACGCCTTGGCGGCGCAGATACCAGAGCTGGAACACGATCACCGAGGCCAGGATCGGCAGCATGAACAGGGCCACCGCGGCACCCTACCGATGTTCCCCGACGTCATGCCGAGCTGGTAGGCGAGCGTGGCCAAGAGATGGGTCTCGTTATTCGGGCCGCCGCGGGTCAGCACGTAGACCAGCTGGAAGTCCGCGAAGGTGACGACGACCGAGAACACGACGACCACGATCGCCACCGGCTTGATCATCGGCAGGGTCACGTGCCAGAACTTGCGCCAGCCGCCGGCGCCGTCGAGGTCGGCGGCGTCGTAGAGTTCCTGCGGGATGGTCTGCAGGGCGGCGAGAAACGAGATCGCGAAGAACGGCAGTCCGCGCCAGACGTTGACGAGGATCACCGAGAACATCGCCCAGCCGGGATCGCCGAGCCACAGGGGGCCGCTGAAGAAGCCCCAGTTCTCCTTGAGCACCATGCCGAACAGGACGATCTCCATCTGCCACAGATAGCGCATGGCCCAGTTGAAGACGCTGAAGGTCGCATCGAACATCCACAGCCAGGCGAGCGTGCTCAGCACCGTCGGCACGATGAACGGCAGCAGCACCGCCGATCGGGTGAAGCGCTGCAGGCGAAACTTGCGATTGAGCAGGAGGGCGAGCCACATCCCGAGCGCCGCCTTGAACACGGTGGCCATGAAGGTGAAGAACAGGCGTGTTCCAGGCGGCGGTCCGGAAGATGTCGCTGTCCAAGAAGTCCTGGCGTAGTTGGCGAAGCCGATGAACTTGCCGGGCGTGCCCACCAGCTTGTCGGTCAACGACATCCAGATGCCGAGGACGAAGGGGTAGGCGATGAAGACCAGGATCAGGATCAACGCTGGCGTCAGCAGCACGAACCCCAGGACCCTCTCGTCCTCGAGCGCGGTCGCGATCCGGCCCATCTGCGCCGTGGCGCCCCAGCGGCTCGTCGGCGATCCGGATGCGCGCGGCGTCGGCACGCACGGTCGATTTCATGGCTCGGTCAAACCAGCGTGAGTGCAGCCCGCGGCGAGAAAGGCCAAGGCAGTATGGCCACGGCCTGTGGCCCCGGCTCGCCGCGGGCTCGGCATCGACTTAACGGGAGGTCATGCGCCGTAGACGTCTTCCAGCTCGCTCTGCCCAGCAGCCACTTCCTCCGGGTCCTCGCCGCGCGCCGCGCGGGCGAACATGTCGACGATGATGTACTTCTCCTGGGCCTCCCCCGATTGCCGGTTCCACGGGCCGGCGTAGCCGGCGGTTCGGCCGTAGCGCGGATTGGTGGCGTAGATCGCGATCGCCGGATCGGACTGCCAGACCGGGTGGGTCTCCCACTTCGGCTCCAGACCCTGGATGTAGCCCTGGTTCACGGCGATGAACTCGTCCAGGTTGTCCTCCTGGCCCGACCAGCGGATGTATCGGCCGCCGCCTCCTTGTTCTCCGAGTACTGCATGATGCTGAGCGTTCGCGGCTGGACGAAATGGAACCGGCCCGAGCGGGCCCTCCGGATTGAGGAAGTGGTCGAGCTTCTCGGCGAGCCCCGGGTAGTCTGTCCGGGGTGTTCTTCGGCGATGAAGTAGATGCTGGCGCCGTTCAGGGTCGCGCCGATGGTCTGCTAAGGAAGGCGCGGTCGTCGCGGGTCGTCCCAGGAAACCGCCCGGATCGCAGGCCGCCTCCCAGAACTCCTTCATGAAGGCCAGCGCCTCGTGGGTGCCTTCGGAGTTGATCACCACCTTGCCCACTTGTCGACTTCCTTCCCGCCGAAGCTCCACATCAGCGGGTAGCAGAAGGTCGGGGCGTCGCCGAAGGTGTGGCCGAGCGTCTGGCCGACCGGCAGGTTGTTGCCTTGAGGGCTTGGCCGACCTTCAAGATAGTCGTCCCAGCTGTTAGGCGGGGCGAGGCCCAGCTCCTCGAACACGTCCTTGCGGTAGACGATCGCGTTGCCGATGTTGAACAGCGGCACGCCCCGGGCGACCCCGTCGACCGTGGCGGCGCCCCGCGCCCAATCGTAGAGCTGGTCACCGGCCACCTCAGCGATCAGCTCGTTGTGCTCGGCCAGGCCGTTCGCGAACAGCTGCGGCTGGTTGGCGTTCATCTGGATCACGTCGGCGCCGCTGCCGCTCTCGATCGCGGCGGTGATCCGGGCCGCCATGTCGTTCTGGTTGATCTTCTCGACCGTGACCTCATTCCGGTCGCCTTCGTGAACTCCTGTGCCTGCCGGTCGATCTCGACGTCCGCGGCGGGCACGAAGCTGGTCCATGTAGTAGTGCACTTTGCGCGCCTGCGCGTAGGCCGGAGCCTTGCCACCGAGGAACGGCGCGGCGATCAGCCCCCCGCCGGCCACCGCGGTGGTCGACGAACTTCCGCCGCGTCATCGCGGCCTTGGTTGACGTTTCTGGCGCTGTTGACTTAGTCTTCTTCATTTTACTGCCTCCCTGTTGCAGCGGCATGTGGGATCCGATCGAGCCTTGATCCTCGCGGCTTGACCCGACACGCGGCATGTTAGCCGT
>CAVWCE010000003.1:0-44301 GCA_963753275.1 uncultured Alphaproteobacteria bacterium
CGCCGTGCTCGGCGCAATAGGCGTAGAGCTTGTGCTTGCCGGCGACGCAGCTCTGCGCCTTGAGCGAGCCGGTCGGATAGTAAATGCCGGCGTGGATCACCTCGCTGTTGCGCGAGCTGGTCTCGGTGCCGATCATGTCCTGGCGCTCGAGCACGACCACCTCGCGCCCGGCCTGGGCGAGCTGCCGCGCCACCGCGAGGCCCACGACCCCGGCCCCGATCACCACGCAGTCGACCCGTTCCATCTGCTGTCCTCGATTGCCTACGGTCGGCTCAGGCGAGCAGCGCCTCGATCTCCGGGTCGGCCACCCCGGCCGCCTGCGCGGCCGCCAGGATGTCCGCCCAGCTGCGCTCGTCGATCTCGATGCCCGCGGCCAAGCGTTCGCGGCGGCAGCGCCGCTCGGGCTCGCCCGGCAGCAGAACCTCCTCGAAGCCGTCGCGCGCCCGGGCCGACTTGAGATAGGTGGCGAGCGCCGCGCCCTCGCGCCAGAGCCGCTCGCGGCCACCCAACGCCTCGGGGTCGATCACCACCGAGAGCATGTTGTTGATGGTGCCGCCCGCCATCGGATGCCCCGGCTGGACGGTCCAGCCGCCGGTGAGCGCGCCGGCCAGGAACTCGCACATCACGGCGAGGCCCGAGCCCTTGTGCTGGCCGATCGCGACGAGCGCGCCCTTCGGGTCCTGGAACATCACCCAGGGATCGCGGGTCGGCTGGCCGTGGGCGTCGAGCAGGCTGCCTTCGGGCGCCGGCACGCCTTGGTTGGCCGCGACCCGCGCCTTGCCGAGCGCGATCTTGCTGGTCGCCATGTCGAGCACCACCATGGCGCCATCCGGACCGGGCAGGGCAGCGCAGAACGGGTTCGTGCTGAGACGCGCCTCGGCGCTGGCGTGATCCCCTGCAGCGGCGGATGGTCGATGCCGTTGACGAAGTGGATCGAGGCGAAGCCGCGCTCGGCGCACTGTCCGCCCAATGGCCGATGCGCCCGAGATGGAAGCTGTTGCGGATCGCGAGCAGCGCCACGCCCTGCTCTTTGGCGCGCGCCATCGCGATCTGCATGGCCTCGTGGCCGATCACCTGCCATAGCCGCGCTGGCCGTCGACCGCGAGCACCGCACCGCGCTCGCTCACCAGCTCGGCATGCCGGTTCGGCACGAGCGCGCCCTTGGCGCGGCACTCGACGTAGAACGGCAGCAGACCGACGCCATGGGAATCGTGGCCGGTGAGATTGGCTCCGACCAGCTGGTCGGCGACCAGCGCGGGCTCCTGCCCGACGCTGCCGCCGGCCGTGCAGACGGCGCGGATCAGCGCATGCAGGTCTCGCTCGCGACGGTCGGCATCGGTCATCGGTCCGGCGGCTGGCGGCCATGATCTAAGGGCGCTCGTTGCCAGAAAGTGAAGACCACGGCAAGGGCGCCAGATCGATCGCCCGCCGCCGAGCGGCGCGAGCCGACGAGATCCAGCGCGCGCGAACGCCGCGCTCGTCACCGCGTCGACGCGGCGATGGATCGGCGAGCGGGCCCGATCCTCAGACCGGCTGAACCTAGGACGCGCGGCGGGCTGCGATGCTCTGCCTGCTCGGGGTGGGCGCGCGCGTGCTCGCGGCGACCGCGATCAGCTCCTGCACCCGTCGCTCGGCACTGGCATGGTCGAGGAAGCTGCGGCACTCGGGCCGACGGTACAGCCTGCCCCGCTCCATCGCCGCGCCAAGATCTCGGCCCGTTCGGGCGACGTGAAGAAGTGATCCAGGATGACCTGCACGTGCTCCCAATAGGTGACGCTGGCGTCGTACTCCCGCAAGGTGTCGGCGCCGCCCACCTGCAACAGGAGAGCGGCATAGGCACGGGGCGCGGCCTTCTTGAGGTGGCGCTCCCCCGCTTGCTCCAAGACATCGACGACTTTCGCCCCCAAACGCGCTTTCATGGCGTGCCCTCTTGATTGGCGCTGCTGAGCGCACACGACGGTGCACGGTAGGATACCCATCGGGTATGAACGAATCTGTGAAGCAGCTCACAACTGCGCGCCGACGCCGCGCGCCGGCCGGGCCGGCCGTGCGCGGATCATTCAACCTGTAGTCGCGCCCGAGGCTGGCCCGGCGGGGAGCTCGGCTAGATTGCCGCGCGTCATGGCCGAACCATGCCGCAGCTGCCATGGATCAGCCTCGCGCTGTGCGCGGGCCTCGCGCTGCTCCTGGCGGCCTGCGCTTCGCGCGGCGAGCTCGAGGCCCGCCACGCCCCTCGGGCGTGCAGATGCCGTCTGCCGCGGCCGACTTCGCCGCCTACGTCGAGCAGTCCAAGGCGCAGATCGCGGCCGCCAACCTTGCGATCGGCAAGGAGCTGGGGCCCCAGGTCATCGAGGACCGCGCGCCGTTCGAGCTGGCGCCGGACCCGGAGCGCTGCCCGCGGACCGCCGACGGCCGCCACGAGCGCGCCGTGCTGCTGATCCACGGTCTCGGCGGACAGCCTTATGCGATGCGTGCTCTCGCCGAGCGCTTCGCCGCCGCCTGCTATCTGGCTCGCGCGATCCTCCTGCCCGGCCACGGCACCGTGCCGGGCGATCTGCTCGAGGTCGGCTACGAGGACTGGGTCGAGGCGACGCGAGCGCGGCGCGCAGCAGCTTCGCAGGCAAGACCGAGCGACTCTATCTGGTCGGCTTTTCGAGCCGGCGGCACGCTGGCGCTGGACTACGCGCTCGGCGAGCCGAAGGCGAGCGACCCGCGCTCGGCGGGCTGGTGCTGCTGGCGCCGGCGCATCGCGACGCGTCCGGCCACGGCGTCTCGACCCGGAGCTACCTCGCCGCGGGTGCGCTGATGCCCGCGGACGGCTTCGCGCAGCTCCTGCCCGACGAGGACCCGGTCCGCTATGCCTCGATCGCGCGCAATGCCGAAGGTCCAGCTGGACGCGCTGATCGAGCGGCTGGAGGAGCGCGAGCGGCCTGCTCGCGCTGCCGGTGTTCATGGCGCTGAGCGCGGCGGATGCGGTGGTCGACGCGGGGGCGGCGCGGCGCTGGTTCTGCCGCCAGCTGATCGGGCCGCGCGATCTGATCTGGTATGCCCGGGCGGCGACGCCGCTCGACGATGCCGCTTCGCTCTGCTGCGCGCGAGCGACCCGTGGCCCGGCATCCTCGATCTCGCCCACCCGGCGCTGCCGATCGCGCCGGACGACCGGCACTACGGGGTCGCGGGCGATATGTCGAGTGCAGCCACTACTACTGGGAGACGGACACGCCGCACTGGCTGCTCTGCCCGACCCGGAGAAGACGCCGGCGAACTCGGCGGTCCGCTACGGCGAGATCACCGAGCAGAACCTGGCCGCGCACGTCATGCGACGGCTGACCTACAATCCGGATTTCGATGCGCTGGTCGGCGAGATCCTGGCGTTCATCGACGGGCTGCGCCTGGTCCGCCCCGCCGCTGCCCGCGCCCAAGCCGGCGGCATGAAGATCGGCGGGCGTCCGGGCCGAGCGGCCCGATGGTTCGGTCAATCTTTGTCTGGTAGGATGATCGGCTGCGGTAGGCTCGCGCGCGGGTCCGCATGCCGCCCGTGGCCTGCCGAGGGACAGCCATGAACGTCAAGCGCCAGAACGTCACCGTGGTCGACCATCCGCTGGTCCAGCACAAGCTCACCCTGATGCGCAAGCGCGAGACCACGACGGTCAAGTTCCGCCAGCTGTCGCGCGAGGTCTCGACCCTGCTCGCCTACGAGGTGACCCGCGATCTGCCGATGACCACGACCCCGATCGAGACGCCGCTCGCCGAGATGACCGCGCCGACGCTCGCCGGCAAGAAGCTCTGCGTGGTCTCGATCCTGCGCGCCGGCGACGGCCTGCTGCAGGGCATGCTCGACCTGGTGCCGTCGGCGCGGGTCGGCCACGTCGGCATCTATCGCGATCCCGAGAGCCTGACCGCGGTCGAGTACTACTTCAAGGTGCCGGAGGACCTGCAGGAGCGGCTGGTGATCGTGGTCGATCCGATGCTCGCGACCGGCAACTCGGCGGTCGCGGCGGTCTCGCGGCATCAAGGAGGCGGGCGCGCAGCAGATCAAGTTCGTCTGCCTGCTCGCGGCGCCGGAGGGCGTCGCCCAGTTCCAGAGCGTCCATCCCGACGTGCCGATCTTCACCGCCGCGGTCGACCAGCGCCTCAACGACCACGGCTACATCGTGCCCGGCCTCGGCGACGCCGGCGACCGCCTCTACGGGACGAAGTGAGCTGAGCTATGGCGCCGCGAACAGGCGCGCGTCCCAGATGAGCGGGCGCGGAGTGCCGGAGGTGATCGCGCCGAACTGCGGGTGGCGCTGATTGATCAGAACGTTCCGCTCCAGTCCCATCGCGGGCAGCGACGGCACGACCAGGACGGCCGTACGCCCGCTGTCGTACCAGGCGTCGCCGTAGGCCTGACTGGCGACACGGTCGGCCGGTCCCAGCCCGGGAGGTCGACGGGGCCGACCTCCTCGACCTCGACGCGCCGGGGATGAAGATCTCCGCGAACTGGTGCCTTCTGGGATCTTGCCGAAGCGCGTGCGGACGAGCTTCTCGATCAGCGCGACCGCAAACCCGAGTCCGGCATAGATGACGTAGCGCCCCGGGCTATGCCAGCGCGCCGGCCAGCGGAATGCGCCGCCGCCATCGAGGAGCGGGAAGCGGTCGTCGGCAATCCGAAAGCGCGATCAGAGGGTCCGGAGAATGCGCAGCGCATGCGGCTCAGGCCGGAAGGCCGTGCAGGATCCCGTGCAGAATCTCTTCCACATGGCGCGCGCCGAACTCCTCGACCGCGACCTCGATCGGCGGGCGGTCCCGAGTTCCGGATGCGGCGTGGTGAGGAACTGGCGCGCATCATCGGCATCGCGCCACACATACTCCGCGAGCGCCACGATATGGGCGATGCGGGCCGTCCGCTCGCTCTCCGCAGGCGTCAGCTGACCGGACCGGGCGCGGCGCTTGTACGAGCCTTCGGGACGATCCGGTGCAGGAAACGCTTGCGCGCGGCCGGATCAGGAAAGACATGCTCGGCAGTCTTCTGCAGCGCGGCGAGCCGGAGCCCGCGTGAGATTTCGGCCCGCAGGTCCGCCAGACCGCGCACCGGGCCGTGGACCGCGGCGCGTTCCGCCCATGACCTCGACCACCGCGCGTGGCTCCATCCCGGCGTCCTCCGCTCGATCATTCGATCCCTGATATGGGGATCATATGGTCGGAACGCAAGCTCGCCTCACTGCCGGCGCGCGAGCGCGAGGCCGAGGCCGGCGCCGATCAGCAGCGAGCCGGTCAGGCGGTTGCGCAGGCGCGCCCGGCGCGCGGCCGCGGAACAGCTGGCGCAGGCGTCCGGCGAGCAGCGCGTAGCCGCCATCGAGGATCGTCGCGAGGCCGAGGAAGGTCGCGCTCATCAGCAGCGAGCTGCGGCCCGGGCGGGCTCGCCGGGTCGACGAACTGCGGGAAGAACGCGGCGTAGAACAGCAGCGTCTTGGGGTTGGTCGCGGACACCAGAAAACCCCGCCAGAACAGCGCCCGGGTCGCGACCGCGGCCGCGGTCGACGTCCTCGAGCGCGACCGGAGCGGCCCGCCACTGCTGGACGCCGAGATAGACCAGGTAGAGCACGCCCGCCCAGCGCAGCCATTCGAACCAGGTCGCGAGCACCAGCATCAGCGAGGTCATGCCGAGCACCGTGATCACCAGCTGCAGCGCGATCGCCGAGCTCGTGCCGGCAAGCGTGGCGAGCGCGCGCCTGGCGCCGTAGGCGAGGCTGTTGGCCACCAGCAGGGTGACGTTCGGCCCCGGGATCAGGATCAGGACCGCGCTCGCCAGCACGAAGGCGAGGTAGAGATCGAGGGGCATGCGCGCGGACCTTTCTGCGCGACGCGGCGCGGTCGCCGCCGGCGGCTCAGATCGTGATGCCGCCGTCGACGACGAACACCTGGCCGGTGGTGTAGGCGCTCTCGTCGGCGGCGAGGTAGAGCGCGATCGCCGCGATCTCCTCGGCGGTGCCGAGCCGGCCCATCGGCTGGCGGGCGATGAACGCCTGGCGTGCCGCCTCGGGGTCGTCGAACGCCGCGATCCGGTCCTCGAGCGAGGGCGTCTCGATCGTCCCCGGGCAGATCGCGTTGCAGCGGATCCCGCGGGCGACGTAGTCGGCGGCGACCGATTTGGTCAGCCCGATCACCGCCGCCTTGCTGGTGCCGTAGACGAAGCGGTTGGGCAGCCCCTTGAGGCTCGAGGCGACCGAGGCGAGGTTGATGATGCTGCCGCCGCCGGCATCCAGCATCGCCGGCAGGAACGCCCGGATCACGCGATACATCGACTTGACGTTCAGGTTCATCGAGAAGTCGTAGTCCTGCTCCGCGCACTCCAGGATCGACCCGTTGTGGACGAAGCCCGCGACGTTGACCAGGACGTCGAAGCGCTCCTGCGCCTCGGCCAGCCGGGCGATCGCGGCGCCGTCGGTGACGTCGAGCGCCTCGGTCGTGATGCCGTCCTCGGCCTCGAGCTCGACCAGGAGCGTGGCGTTGACGTCGGTCGCGAGCACCTCGGCGCCTTCGCGCGCCATCGCGATCGCGCTCGCCCGGCCGATGCCCTGCGCCGCCGCCGTGATCAGCACCCGCTTACCCTCGAGCCGCCCGGCCATCGCCCTCCTCCCCTCGCGCGTCCGCGTCGCGCCCATGCTAGGCCAACCCGGCGCCGCGAGCAAGCGCGTGCAGGCGGAGCACAGCGGGTCGGCAAATTCGCGCCGGCGCCGGCCGCGGGGACTGGACGCGCGCCGCGGCGGCTGCTAGGGTCGCCCGCTGGCAACGACAGCGCTGGATCCTGCCCATGCTGGTTCTGATGCCCGATGCGAGGTCGAGGACGACGCCCTGATCGAGCGCGAGGTGCTCGGGCGGCGGCACCGAGGTCGCGCTCCACCAGGAGCTGGTCGCCGACCGCATCCCCGACCACCGCTGGCGCGCGGCCGACGCGCTGATCGCCTACTACGGCGTGCCGATCGACCGCGCGCTGATCGAGCGCCTCGACAGCTGCAGGATCGTGGTCCGGGCAGGCGTCGGCTACGACCACATCGACGTCGCCGCCTGCGGCCGCCGCGGCATCCCGGTCTGCAACGTGCCGGACTACGGCACGACCGAGGTCGCCGACCACGCGATCGCGCTGATGCTCGGCCTCGCCCGCGGCCTCGTCTCCTACCACGCCCGCCTGCTCGCCGACCCGCACGCCGGCTGGCACTGGTCGGGCGCGCCGCTCGTGCGCCGGCTGCGCGGCGCGACCTTCGGCGTGGTCGGTCTGGGGCGGATCGGCACCGCCGCCGCCCGCCGCGCGCGCGGGCTCGACATGGCGGTGAGCTTCTACGACCCCTTCCTGCCGGACGGCGCCGACCTCGCGCACAACTTCCGCCGGGTGCGCGAGCCTCGAGGCGCTGCTCGCCGAGGCCGACGTGGTCAGCCTGCACTGCCCGCTGACCGCCGACAACGCCAACCTCATCAACGCCTCGGCGCTCGCCGCGATGAGGCAGGACGCGCTCCTGATCAACACCGCGCGCGGCGGCCTCGTCGATCTCGCCGCGCTCGAGGCGGCGCTGCGCGAGGGCCGGATCGGCGGCGCCGGGCTCGACGTCCTGCCGGCCGAGCCGCCCGATCCGGCGCATCCGCTGATCCAGGCCTTCCGCCGGCGCGAGCCCGGGCTCGACGGCCGCCTGCTGCTGACCCCGCACGTCGCCTGGTTCTCGGCCGCCGGCCGCGCCGATCTGCGGCGCAAGTCGGCCGAGACCGTGCGCGACTACCTGCTCGCGCAACGCCTGCGCAACTGCGTCAACCAGGCCCTGGCTGCGAGCACAGCTTCGGGCTGACCGGTCGACGGCGGGATCCGGACCAGCGTCGGGCCGAAGTCTCTCAGAAGCGCTGCCGCGCTGCCGGTCATGTCGGCCACCAGGTTGAAGAACGCGCGCTTGCGCGGCGCGTTGATGCGCCAGTCGACGGGCACGCTCTGAAAGCCGCATTCCGGGCCCTCCCCCGGCAGGCGGTAGTCGAACAGCCCCCAGCTGGCGCCCTCGGCGATGGCGGCCATGAAGTTGTTGTCGTCCCGGTCGAAATCGAAATGGTCGTCCTCGTTGAACAGGATCGGTTGGCCCCGATAGTTGGCGACCGCACGGGTCTCGCGCACCATCAGGCGGATCTCGGCCGGATCATCGATATGATTGCCGTGGAGAAAGAGGACGTCCGCCACGCCGACCACATTCGGCCGGGGAACGGAGCCGCCGCGATAGCTGGTCCCGACCAGCAGTCGGCCAGCCCGATTGGCGACGCGACCTGCCGAGACTTGCTGGACCCGCTCGATCAGCTCGTGGCAGCGGTCGGGCTTGAGGATCGGGTGAGTGTAGCGCGGCACGTCGATCTCGTTCGCGATCTCGACGATCACGTTGGCGTAGCCGCCGGCCACGATCCATTCGGCGGCGTTGTCCGCCGCGGCGACGACGGCGGCCTCGTCGCTCAGGCGCTGGTCCTGGCCGAAATAGAAGCAGCCCAGGATCACGACCATCCCGAGCTCGTCGGCGCGTTCGACGATACGCGCCATCCTTGCGGCGTAGTCGGGCCGGAGACGCCCATCGGCCGCGAAGGCGGAGTTGTGCCAGGGCTGCTCGCTGGAGTAGCCCTGCGGACTGCCGCCCTGGAAATTGACGGTGACGGCGAGCAGGCCCGCGCTCCGCCAGCTCGGCATGGCGGCGACGAACTCGCTGGTATTGCGCTCGGCATCGAAGGGACCGTCGGGATAGGCGAACAGCGACCGCGTCGCGGGATTGAGGTCGTCGAACACGCCCTGGACCATGCGGGCATTCAGCAGCAGGCCTTCGATCCGGTGGCCGCGGAACCGGCGCCCCGGATAGGTGGGACGACCATCGATCAGAAAGCGATCGCCATCGACCTCGACCGTGGTCCGGCCCAACGGGATCCCTCCGGTTCCGGTCATCCGGGCCGAGTTGGATGAGAGTTGCCCGGCACCGCGCCCTCGAGAACCCCACGATCGACCGGTTCAGCCTTTGACCGCGCCGGTCATCCCCGACACGTAGTACTCGACGAAGAAGGAGTACACGATGGCGACCGGCACCGAGCCGAGCAAGGCCCCGGCCATCAGCGCGCCCCAGAAGAACACGTCGCCCTTGATCAATTCGCTGGTGACCCCCACCGGGATGGTCTTGTTCTCGGGCGAGTGGATGAACACGAGCGCATAGAGGAACTCGTTCCACGACAGCGTGAACGCGAAGATCCCGGCGGACAGGATGCCGGGTACCGCGAGCGGCAGGATGATCCAGACCATCGCCTGGATGCGCGTGGCGCCGTCGATCCGGGCGCACTCCTCGAGCTCCTTGGGAATGGTCTGGAAGTAGCCCATCAGCAGCCAGGTGCAGAACGGCACGAGAAAGGTCGGATAGGTGAAGATCAGCGACCAGGACGTGTCCTGCAGGCCCATCCACGTGATCACCCCGGTGAGCGGGATGAACAGGAGAGTGGGCGGCACCAGATAGGTGACGAAGATCGCGATCCCCATGACGGTCGAGCCGGGGAAGACCAGCCGGGCGAGCGCGTAGCCCGCGAGCACGCCGGCGAACAGCGAGATCGCGGTCGAGGCGATCGCGATCCACAGCGTGTTGATCAGCCATTGGACGAACAGGGTGTCGCTGAACAGCTTGTCCCAGTGACTGAGGGTCGGGTCACGAACCAGGAACGGCGACAGGCGTGGATTGTAGAGCTCGGGATCGGGCTTGATCGACGTGATGAACATCCAGAAGAACGGGAACAGCATGGCGAAGACGAACATGAACAGCGGGATGTAGAATACCATCAGCCTCTTGAGATAGGTTTCTCCGATCAACGAGCCCATCAGGCTTCTCCCGGCCGATCCTCGGGTCAGTCCGTCAGCGCACGCCCTGGCGGCGCAGATACCAGAGCTGGAACACGATCACCGAGGCCAGGATCGGCAGCATGAACAGGGCCACCGCGGCGCCCTGACCGATGTTGCCCGACGTCATGCCGAGCTGGTAGGCGAGCGTGGCCAAGAGATGGGTCTCGTTATTCGGGCCGCCGCGGGTCAGCACGTAGACCAGCTGGAAGTCCGCGAAGGTGACGACGACCGAGAACACGACGACCACGATCGCCACCGGCTTGATCATCGGCAGGGTCACGTGCCAGAACTTGCGCCAGCCGGAAGCACCGTCGAGGTCGGCGGCGTCGTAGAGCTCCTGCGGGATGGTCTGCAGGGCGGCGAGAAACGAGATCGCGAAGAACGGCAGTCCGCGCCAGACGTTGACGAGGATCACCGAGAACATCGCCCAGCCGGGATCGCCGAGCCACAAGGGGCCGCTGAAGAAGCCCCAGTTCTCCTTGAGCACCATGCCGAACAGGACGATCTCCATCTGCCACAGATAGCGCATGGCCCAGTTGAAGACGCTGAAGGTCGCATCGAACATCCACAGCCAGGCGAGCGTGCTCAGCACCGTCGGCACGATGAACGGCAGCAGCACCGCCGATCGGGTGAAGCGCTGCAGGCGAAACTTGCGATTGAGCAGGAGGGCGAGCCACATCCCGAGCGCCGCCTTGAACACCGTGGCCATGAAGGTGAAGAACAGCGTGTTCCAGGCGGCGGTCCGGAAGATGTCGCTGTCCAAGAGCCTGGCGTAGTTGGCGAAGCCGATGAACTTGCCGGGCGTGCCCACCAGCTTGTCGGTCAACGACATCCAGATGCCGAGGACGAAGGGGTAGGCGATGAAGACCAGGATCAGGATCAACGCCGGCGTCAGCAGCACGAAGCCCAGGATCCTCTCGTCCTCGAGCGCGGTCGCGATCCGGCCCATCTGCGCGCGTGGCGCCAGCGGCTCGTCGGCGATCCGGATGCGTGCGGCGTCGGCACGCACGGTCGATTTCATGGCTCGGTCAAACCAGCGTGAGTGCAGCCCGCGGCGAGGAGGCCAAGGCAGATGGCCACGGCCTTGGCCCCGGCTCGCCGCGGGCTCGGCATCAACTCAACGGGAGGTCATGCGCCGTAGACGTTCTCGAGCTCGCTCTGCGCCCAGGCCGCCACTTCCTCCGGGTCCTCGCCGCGCGCCGCGCGGGCGAACATGTCGACGATGATGTACTTCTCCTGAGCCTCGCCCGACTGCCGGTTCCACGGGCCGGCGTAGCCGGCGGTTCGGCCGTAGCGCGGATTGGTGGCGTAGATCGCGATCGCCGGATCGGACTGCCACACCGGGTGCGTCTCCCACTTCGGCTCCAGACCCTGGACGTAGCCCTGGTTCACGGCGATGAACTCGTCCAGGTTGTCCTCCTGGCCCGACCAGCGGATGTATTCGGCCGCCGCCTCCTTGTTCGGCGAGTACTCCATGATGCTGAGGGTTCGCGGCTGGACGAAGTGGTACCGGCCCGACGGGCCCTCCGGATTGAGGAAGTGGTCGAGCTTCTCGGCGAGGCCGGGGTAGTCTGCGGGGGTGTTCTTCGCGACGAAGTAGATGCTGGCGCCGTTCAGGGTCGCGCCGATGGTCTGGCCCAGGAAGGCGCGGTTGTTGCTGGTGTCGTCCCAGGCGAAGCCGCCGGGATCGCAGGCCGCCTCCCAGAACTCCTTCATGAAGGCCAGCGCCTCGTGGGTGCCTTCGGAATTGATCACCACCTTGCCCGACTTCGTCGACCTCCTGTCCGCCGAAGCTCCACAGCAGCGGATAGGCGAAGGTCGGCGCGTCGCCGAAGGTATGGCCGAGCGTCTGGCCGACCGGCAGGTTGTTGTTCTTGAGCGCTCGGCCGACCTCGAGATAGTCGTCCCAGGTGTTGGGCATGGCGAGGCCCAGCTCCTCGAACACGTCCTTGCGGTAGACGATCGCATTGCCGATGTTGAACAGCGGCACGCCCCGGGCGACCCCCTCGACCGTGGCGGCGGCGCGCGCCCAATCGTAGAGCTCGTCGCCGGCCACCTCGGCGATCAGCGCGTTATGGTCGGCCAGGCCATTGGCGAACAGCTGCGGCTGGTTGGCGTTCATCTGGATCACGTCGGCGCCGCTGCCGCTCTCGATCGCGGCGGTGATCCGGGCCGCCATGTCGTTCTGGTTGATCTTCTCGACCGTGACCTCGATCCCGGTCGCCTTCGTGAACTCCTGGGCCTGCCGGTCGATCTCGACGTCGGCGGCGGGAACGAAGCTGCTCCACTGCAGATAGTGCACCTTGCGCGCCTGCGCATAGGCCGGAGCCTTGCCGCCGAGGAACGGCGCGGCGACCAGCGCCCCGCCGGCCACCGCGGTGGTCTCGACGAACTTGCGCCGGGTCATCGCGGCCTTGGTCGAAGTTCCTGGCGTGGGCGATTCGATCTTCTTCATGTTGCTGCCTCCCTGCAGCCAGATATGGAACCAGACCAAGCCCTGATCTGCGGCTGGATCTGACAGGCGGCATGTTAGCCGTTGTCCTCAGTGTAGAGCGTCGTCACCGAGCGGTCCACGGTTTTGCGGCGCGACCGGGACGGGGCGGTTGGCGGCCCTGTCCAAGCGCAGCCCCACTGCCGTCCTCGGTGGTTGCGGTGCATCCCCGGTTCCGGCACCATGGTCGCGAGGTCAAACGTCGAACAGGTCGGGCATGATGCCGTGTGGCCGACCGAGGGAGAGCAAAAGCATGAGCAGATTCACCCGCCGTGACACCCTGATCGGGGCCGGCGCGCTCGCCGGCACGGCGCTGTGGCGGCCGCGGTTGAGCTTCAGCCAGGGCTGGAACCTGCCGATCGACGACAGCGCGCAGCCGCCCGAGCTGCCGATCGAGGACGGCGCGAGCCTGCGCCTCGCGCGGCCGTCCAAGTTCGTCGACGGCGATCAGATCGTGTTCGAGCGCAATACCCAGTCGTTCACCGAGAAGACCGGCGTGGCCGTGCAGATCGACTACGAGGCCTGGGAAGACCTGCGCCCGAAGACCGCGGTCGCCGCCAATGTCGGCTCCGGTCCGGACATCGTGCTGGCGTGGCTCGACGACCCCCAGCAGTATCCGGACAAGCTCGTCGACCTCACCGACATCTCCGACTACCTCGGCCAGAAGTACGGCGGGTGGTACGAGGTGCCGGCGCGCTACGGGCGCACGCCCGAAGGCAAGGTGGTGGCGCTCCCGATCGGCTCGGGCGGCGGCGCCATCTGCTATCGCAAGTCCTGGCTCAACGAGGCCGGCTTCGACACCATGCCGGAAGATACCGACGGCTTCCTCGAGGCCTGCAAGGCGCTCAGCGACAACGGTCACCCGACCGGCCTGGCGCTCGGCAACGCGGTCGGCGACGGCAACACCTGGCACTGGGTGCTGTGGGCGTTCGGCGGCGCGATGGTCGACGAGGACAACAACGTCATCATCGACAGCCCGGAGACGGTGGCGGCGCTCGAGTACGCCAAGGAGCTCTATGGCACCTTCGTCCCGGGCACGCTGTCCTGGCTCGATCCGAACAACAACAAGGCCTACCTCTCGGGCGAGATCGGGGTCACCCACAACGGCATCTCGATCTACTACGCCGCCAAGAACTCCGACGATCCGGCGGTGCAGGCGATCGCCGAGGACACCTTCCATGCGCGGCCGGCGGTGGGCCCGATCGGCCGGCCGACCGAGACCGCGCTGATCGTCAGCCCCATGGTCTTCGCCTATACGCCCTATCCGAACGCCGCGAAGGCCTACCTGCAGCACATGTTCGAGCAGGAGCAGTATGGCGCCTGGCAGGAGGCCTGCATCGGCTACTGGCAGCACACCCTCAAGGCCTACGACGCGATGCCGTTCTGGGAAGCGGATCCGAAGCTCACCCCGTTCCGCGACATCGCCAAGAACATGCTCTGGTACGGCTACAAGGGCGAGCTGGGCCCGGCGGCCACGGCGGTGCTCGCCGACTACGTGGTCGTCAACATGTTCGCCAACGCGTGCTCGGGAGAGCTGAGCGCGAAGGAAGCGGCGGCCGAGGCGCAGAGCCGGGCCGAGCGCTACTACCGGAGCTGAACCTCACGACAGGCGAGGCGCCCGGGCCGTTCGCGGCTCGGGCGCCTTTCTTTTGTCCGCGGCTCGCGGCCACGCGCGGCCCGGTCTCACGAGGTTGCAGCCTTGCCTGAGTTCGGGCAGGATGCCGCCAACCATGACTGGTGGCGCCTGGGAGCAGCATGACGACCAGCGCGCGCACAGCGGAACGAGAGGGAGAGGTTGTGAAGCGGTTTACCCGACGCGATTCCATCAAGCTCGGCGCCGGCACCCTGGCCGGCGCGGCGCTGCTCGGCTCCGGGCGCGCCTTCGCGCAGTTCGCCGCCGGCGACGTGGCGCCGCCCGATCTGCCGATCGAGGACGGCGCGAGCCTGCGGGTGCTGCGGCCGAGCAAGTTCGTGCAGGGCGACGAGACCCTGTTCCTCGAGAACACCAAGAAGTTCATCGAGGCGACCGGCGTCGACGTCCGCGTCGACAGCGAGAGCTGGGAGGACCTCCGCCCGAAGACCGCGGTCGCCGCCAACGTCGGCAGCGGCCCCGACATCGTGCTCGCCTGGAGCGACGACCCGCACCAGTTCCAGACCCAGACGCTCGATCTCACCGACGTCGCCACCTACCTCGGCAAGAAGTACGGCGGCTGGTACCCGCTGGCCGAGAAGTACGGCACCAACCAGGAGGGGCGCTGGATCGCGATGCCGCTCGGCGCCTCGGGCGGCCGCTTCTGCTACCGCAAGTCCTGGGTCAACGAAGCCGGCTACGAGACGATTCCGGAGGATCTGGACGGCTTCCTCCAGCTCGCCCGCAAGCTGCAGGAGAGCGGCCGGCCGATCGGGCTGGCGCTCGGCAACGCGGTCGGCGACGCCAACGCCTGGTGCAACTGGGTGGTCTGGACCCACGGCGGTGCCATGACCGACGAGGAGGACAACGTCACCATCAACAGCCCGGAGACGATCGAGGCGCTGAACTACGCCAAGGCGCTCTACGAGACCTTCATTCCGGGCACGCTGTCCTGGCTCGATCCGTCCAACAACAAGGCGTATCTGGCCGGCGAGGTCTCCGCCACGCAGAACGGCATCTCGATCTACTACGCCGCCAAGAACTCGGAGGATCCGGCGGTGCGCGCGATCGCCGAGGACACCTACCATGCGCGCATGCCGATCGGGCCCGTGGGGATGCCGACCGAGCGCTGCCTGATGGTGAACTCGATGGTGTTCGACTACACGCCCTACCCGAACGCCGCCAAGGAGTATCTCCGCTTCATGATGGAGCAGGAGCAGTACGGGCCGTATCTCGAGGCCTGCATCGGCTACTGGAACCATCCGCTCCAGGCCTACGAGGATCACCCGATCTGGACCGCCGATCCGAAGCACGAGCCCTATGCCACGGTGATCCGCGACAGCCTCTGGGACGGCTACAAGGGCAGCCTCGGCGAGGCCTCGGCGGCGGTGCTGGCCGATTTCGTCATCGTGCAGATGGTGGCCGCGGCGTGCGCCGGGCAACTGACGCCCGAAGAGGCGGCGGCCGAAGCGGAACGGCGCGCGAAGCGCTACTACGAAAGCTGAGCCTTCGCAGGGCGTGGTCGGGGCGACCCGGCCACGCCCATGAAGCTGCGGTTGACGAGGGTCCGGCGCCAGCTACCTATCAATCAGCGCGGCGCAGTCGGGGAGGACGAGCGTGGCCACTGTAGCCGAATGGCAGCACCGGCGGGTCCAGCAGAACCGCTTCCTGCGCCTCCTCGACAACCGGCGCGTGCTGGTCTTCCTGTTCATGCTGCCGGCGGCCGGCCTGCTGCTGCTGTTCCTCACCTACCCGCTCGGGCTCGGCGTCTGGCTCGGCTTCACGGACACGCGGATCGGCCGCTCGGGCTTCTGGATCGGGCTGGGAGAACTACGAGTTCGCTGTTCGCCGACCGGGTGTTCTGGACCGCCGTCCAGTTCACCGTCATCTACACCGTATTCGCTACGATCGGCAAATTCGCGCTCGGCCTGTGGCTGGCGCTCCTGCTCAATCACCACCTGCCGTTCAAGGCCTTCATCCGCTCGATCATCCTGGTGCCGTGGATCGTGCCGACGGTGCTCTCGGCGATCGCGTTCTGGTGGATCTACGACCCGCAGTTCTCGATCATCAGCTACTCGCTCCACGAGATGGGGCTGATCGACCGCTACATCGACTTCCTCGGCGTGCCGAACCATGCGCGCGCCTCGCTGATCGCCGCCAACATCTGGCGCGGCATCCCGTTCGTCGCGATCTGCCTGCTCGCCGGGCTGCAGACCATCTCGCCCTCGCTCTACGAGGCGGCGATGATCGATGGCGCCAACGCCTGGCAGCGCTTCTGGCACATCACCTTGCCGATGCTGATGCCGATCCTGGCCGTGGTGCTGACGTTCTCGGTGCTGTTCACCTTCACCGACTTCCAGCTGGTCTACGCGATCACCCGCGGCGGCCCGGTCAACTCCACCCACCTCATGGCGACGCTCGCCTTCCAGCGCGCGATCCCGGGCGGCCAGCTCGGCGAGGGTGCGGCGATCGCGGTCGCGATGATCCCGTTCCTGGTGTTCGCGACGTGCTTCAGCTACTTCGCGCTGGCGCGGCGCAAGTGGCAGCAGGGAGAAGGCAATGACTGAGCTCACCGCCGAGCGCGGTGCCCCGCCGCCGCCGAGACCGTCTTCAAGGAGCGCGTCGGCGTCATCCAGTGGGCATCCCTGCCGCGCCGGATCCTGACCGTCTACACTCCGCTGATCGCGTTCATCATCGTGCTCCTGTTCCCGTTCTACTGGATGGCGATCACGACCTTCAAATCCAACGAGGAGCTGTACAACTACAAGGAGTACAACCCGTTCTGGATCCATTCGCCCACGCTGGAGAACATCAACCGGCTGCTGTTCCAGACCGACTATCCGCAATGGCTCATGGTCACCATGACCGTCGCCGTGGTGGCGACCGCGATCTCGCTGTTCGCGAGCGTGCTCGCCGCCTATGCGATCCAGCGCCTGCGCTTCAAGGGCGGGCAGTACGTCGGCCTCGCGATCTACCTCGCCTATCTCGTGCCGCCCTCGATCCTGTTCATCCCGCTCGCCACCATGGTCTTCAAGTTCGGGCTCTACGACAGCCCGATGGCGCTGATCCTGACCTACCCGACCTTCCTGATCCCGTTCTGCACCTGGCTCCTGATCGGCTACTTCAAGTCGATCCCCTACGAGCTCGAGGAATGCGCGCTGATCGATGGCGCGACGCGCCTCCAGATCCTCTGGAAGATCACCCTGCCGCTCGCGGTCCCGGGCCTGATCTCGGCCGGCATCTTCGCCTTCACTTTGTCCTGGAACGAGTTCATCTACGCGCTGGCGTTCATCCAGTCGGTCGAGAACAAGACCGTGCCGGTCGCCGTCCTGACCCAGCTGGTCGAGGGCGACGTCTACCACTGGGGCTCCTTGATGGCCGGCGCGCTGCTGGGCTCGCTCCCGGTCGCGCTGGTCTACTCGTTCTTCGTCGAGCACTACGTCTCGAGCCTGACCGGCGCGGTCAAGATGAGCGCGCTCACTGACAATCAGGCTGCGTATTGGACGGCATGGGGTTGGAAGTAGCCGCGGACGCGAGCCGGTGAGCGTTGAATGGCGCGCAGGACGGGCGCGCGTTCGCGACGAGCTCGTCCTTGCCGTCGGACTGCGGCTTCTGGCGCAACTTCGCTGACGTCGCTGTTCAAGCATCGTCGGGTTGCGCTCGGGAGCGTAGGCCGGCAGATAGAGCAGCTCGATCTCGTGGCGACGGCTCTCCACCGAGGCCTTGACCTTCCTGGCGTGGTGCACCTCCAGATCATCGACGACGAGGAAGATCTTCTGCGCGGCGTCCTCGATCAGCCGGCGCAGGAAGGTGAGGAACTGAGCGATGTCGAGCGCGCCATCGCACAGCAAGAAGCGCATCAGGCCGCGGTTGGAGACGCTGAGATCATGCTCTTGGAGATCCGCTTGGCGGTCCGCTCGACGACCGGTGTCTGGCCTCTCGGGGCCGAGCTGCGGCGATCTCCTCCTGCTTGGTGATGCTGGTCTCGTCGCCCCAGAAGAAGACTGACCTGCTCGTGCTTCGCGCGACTGGTGATCGCCGGGTAGTCGCGCTCAAGCTAGGCAGCGACGGCAGCGGGCGAGCGTTGCGTGGCGCGCGTGAGCGGCTTTGCGTGGTCATGGCTCAGCGCTTGACGTAGAGTTGGACGGTCGACAGGCCGAGGCGCTGGCTGAAGCGCCGCTCGATCAGCTCACGCACCGCCCGTGACGTCGACAGCGCGAACGGCAGCTCCAGCTGGTCCGGCGTCTTCCGGCGATCCAGCGGCGGAGCTGTCGGGCCTGATCGGCGGTGAGCGCTCCCTGGCCCTCGCGCCTGGACACCCGACGCCCATCGAGGAGGCCGGCCTCGCCCTGTTGGCGGTAGCGCTTGAGCGAGACGTTGACGTCTGCCGCTGGACGTCGACCGCTGCGGCCGCCGCCGCCTGGCTGACGCCGTTCTGCTCGACGAGCACGACGGCGCGACGCCTGAGCGCCTCCTGCGCCGCCTGGCCGATGCTGCGAAAATCATGTGCGTCCATCCAGCATGGCTAGCACGAGCCAACCGATTTGTCCGCTCCCAATCCCATTCCATCTCTGCCGCAAATGCGAAGCGGTCCTCGAAGTGGTCATAGAAGCGGCCGGTAGAAATCGCGGTGCGCACGTGATTTGGCACGGAGCGCCGGCGCGAGGTGGCTATCGAGACGAATTGCCAGCGATCGAGCATCGCCCTTGCCGAGGCCAACCTTGGTCGAGAGCCAATCCTCCAGCACGCGGCGGATCTGCGGCAGGAGCTTGAGCGTGCGGGGGTTATCGAGGAAGTTTCGATCGATGATAGCGCCGTCGCCCTCCAAGAGGAGGTCGAAGCGATTGTCGAGGTGCTCGAGGTCGCCTTTGAACGGGCCACGCGCTCGTGCAGCTCGCCGAGGAGCTGGGCCAAGGCGTTGGCGAGCGCGTTTCGCAGCAGATACCACGCGCGCACTTCCAGCGGCGCATCTGCTTCGAGCGCCTCAACGGCGCCGAAGATCGCGGCCCCGGCATTGACAGCAGAGCCCGCGGCCGTGACGGGCTCCGGCGCGAGGAACGCGAACGTCCCGTGGGTCAGCGCCTGCCCCATCGAGCTCAGCAGCTTCCGGAAATCGACCTGCACCTGTTGGGTCGGGAAGCGCTTCGGCTGCACGCGTAGCAGGTCTGGCTGAAGGTTCATCTTGGGCGGCAATCCTGGTGGGTGAAATGCAGCCAGGACGATAGCGCCGTAACCCCGCTTTGCCAAGTTGCACGCAACACCTCGGAGCTTGGTCGACAGCACCGCTCGCGGGACGCGGGCGGCGCCTCAGGCCGCCCGCCGAAGGCGCAGCAGGATCAGCGAGACGTTGTCGGTGCCGCCGCGCGCCATGGCGGCCTCGAACAGCGCCTCGGCGCTGCCTCGTCGTCCGGGCGAGCAGCGCCTCGAGGGTCGGCCGGTCCAACAGATCGGTCAGGCCGTCGCTGCAGATCAGGTAGCGGGCGCCGTCCACGAGGGGCTCGCTCACCAGGTGCGGCTCGATCCCGGCGAGGTGGTGCGCGCCGCCCAGCGTCTGGGTGATCAGATTGCTCGTCAGCGCCGCGGTGCGGCCGTCGGCGAGCTTCGGTCCCGGGGTGTCGTCGGTGCTCAGCTGGACGAGCGCGCCGCCCTCGATCCGGTAGACCCGGCTGTCGCCGACGTTGAACGCCGATGACCCGTTCGGGCGCGACGCTGAGCCCGGCGACCGTGGTCCCCATGCCGCGCCAGGCCGGCTGCTCCTGCATCAGCGCGAAGAGCTCGGCATCGGCGGCGCGCAGCAGCGCCGCGAGCGCCGGCCTCGTCGACGGCCCGGCGGCGCGCCGGCAGAGGTGCTCCGCAACGCTGCGGCTCGCCACCTCGCCGGCCGCGTGGCCGCCCATGCCGTCGGCCACCAGACAGATCAGCGGGGCGGCGACCGCATGCTCCAGGACGAGCGGCTGCGCCATCGGCTCGCTGGTGATCCAGTCGGCGACGGCGATCGTGTCCTCGTTGTGGGCCCGCACGGCGCCCTGATGGGTGAACGCCGCGGCGCGCAGATGGACCGTCATGGCATGTCCGCGGTCGGAGGCCCCATAGCGTGACTTCTACTACTCGGTGGCACGCCTCGCGAGATCAGTCGGCGGCGTAGCCCTCGGCGATCGCCGAGCGCCGGCGGCCAAGCGGACCCGGCATCGCTCGCCTCCTACAGCTCGATCAGCGCGAGGCCGGTCTCGGGGTCGCTCCTGCGCCGGAGATGCACCGGCGACTCGGTCACGATCACCTCGAGCGTCGGCCGCACGTGGCCCTCGAGCAGATGGCCGCCGTGCGCGCTGCCGTCCGCCTTGCCGAGCACGACGTGGGGGTGCAGCTTCGGCTCGCCGTCGGCGAGTGCGATGTTGCCGGTGAGGTTCAGGACCTCGACCTGCTCCGCGATCCGGATCCGGTTGTAGTCCTTCTTCTGCCAGTCGAAGTAGCCGAGCACGGCGTCGCTGAACGCGCCGAGCCCGGTGAACTCCGCCGCGCTGAGGCCCTGCTCCTTGGCGAACGCCAGCAGGCACGAGGTGACCTCGTCGCCGGTGTCGAGGACGACCGCGTAGCTCCGCTGCGCGCCGTCGTTGATCAGCTTGCTCTTCATCAGTCCTCCGCAGGATAGCGCGAGCCGCGGCAGCCAAGCCCGGCGAGCCTCAGCGACGGCCCGGCAACACGCCCGCCATCGCTTCCTTGATCGACTGCCAGACGATGCCGACCGCCTCGGGGTCGCCCTTGAGCAGCGACTGCGCGTAGCTCTTCGCCTGCTCGTAGGTGATGTGCGGCGGCAAGGGCGGCACCTTCGGATCGGTCACCACGTCGAGCACGCAGGGCCGGTCGGCGCTCAGCGCCTCGTCCCAGGCCACGCCCACCTCCTCCGGCTTCTCGACCCGATAGCCGCGCAGGCCGATCATCTCGGCGTAGGCCGCGTAGGGGAAGTCCATGATGTTCTGCGACGTCTCCCACTTGGGGTCGCCGCCGAGCGCGCGCTGCTCCCAGGTCACCTGGTTGAGGTCGCGGTTGTTGAGCACCAGCACGATCAGGCGCGGATCGCTCCACCGCTGCCAGTACTTGGCGACGGTGATCAGGCAGTTGATGCCGAGCATCTGCATCGCGCCATCGCCGACCAGCGCGATCGACGACCCGCTCCGGATAGGCGAACTTGGCGGCGAGCGCGTAGGGCACGCCCGGGCCCATCGTGGCGAGCGTGCCGGAGAGCGATCGCCATCATGCCGCGGCGGATCTTCAGGTCGCGCGCGAACCAGTTGGCGACGCTGCCCGAATCGGCGCTGATGATGCGTTGTCGGGCAGCCGCGGCGAGAGCTCCCAGAGCACGCGCTGCGGGTTGATCGGGATCGGCATCGGTCAGCGCGCGCTCCTCGATCACGTCCCACCACTCGCGCGATGCCCTGCTCGATCTCCTCGCGCCAGGAGCGGTCCTCCTTGCGCTGCAGGAGCGGCAGGAGCGCCTGCAGCGTGAGCGCGCTGTCGCCGACCAGGTTGACCTCCATCGGGTAGCGGATCGAGAGCATCTTGCCGTCGATGTCGATCTGCACGCCGCGCGCCTGGCCCTCGGGCGGCAGGAACTCCGAGTAGGGGAAGCTCGAGCCGACCATCAGCAGCGTGTCGCAGCCCAGCATCAGGTCCCAGCTCGGCCGCGTGCCGAGCAGGCCGATCTGGCCGGTGACGAACGGCAGGTCGTCAGGCACCGCGGCGCGCCCGAGCAGCGCCTTCGCGACGCCGGCGCCCAGGACCTCGGCGATCTGCGATGACCTCGTCGGTCGCGTGCAGCGCGCCGGCGCCGACCAGCATCGCGACCCGCTTCGCCGGCGTTCAGCACGTCGGCCGCGCGCTGCAGGTCGTCGCGCCTGCGGCACGATGCGCGGCGGCGAGTAGCCGATCCCCGAATGGATCGTGCCGTGCGCGCGCGGCGGGGTCTCGACCGCGTCGAGCTCCTGCACGTCGTCCGGGCACGATGATGCAGGTGACGGTGCGCTCGGCCATCGCGATGCGCAGCGCGCGGTCGACGAGGTGGCGCATCTGCTCGGGCGCGGTGCACATGTGCACGTACTCGCCGGCCACGTCCTTGAACAGCGAGACGAGATCGACCTCCTGCTGGTAGTGGCCGCCGAGCGCGGCGCGCTTCTGCTGGCCGACGATCGCGACCACCGGCTGATGGTCGAGCTTGGCGTCGTAGAGGCCGTTCAGGAGGTGGATCGCGCCCGGGCCGGAGGTCGCCATGCAGACGCCCGGCTCGGCCGGTGAACTTGGCGTGCGCGCAGGCCATGAAGGCGGCCACCTCCTCGTGCGGCACCTGGATGAACTCGAAGCGGTCCTCGGCGCGGTCGAGCGCGCCGAGGATGCCGTTGATGCCGTCGCCGGGATAGCCGTAGATGCGATCGACGCCCCACGCCGACAGCCGCTCCAACATGAAATCGCTGACGGTAGACGCCATCCTGCCTCTCCTCCGGATTGCCGAGGGCACCGCGCGGCGCGGCGATCCGGGCTGCCGGGGGAACCGCGCGACGCGGTCGGTCGGTCCTGTGCCCTACCGCAGGCAACGCCCCGCGGCGCGGTGGGTTCCCGCGAGCCGCCGGGGCCGCCGGCCGGCTTGGCCGAGGCCATGGACAGCTGGCGGGATCACCGGCAAACTGCGCGCAAAGTCCGGGTCTGCCGGGCGGAGGGAGCCATCGAGGGGAGGCGATCTCGTGAGCAGAATCCATCAGCTGGCCGCCGTGCTCGCGCTCGGCGGCCTGGTCCAGGCGAGCGCGAGCAGCGCCGCCGACGAGCTCACCGTCGGCATGATCACCACGCTCTCCGGACCGGGCGCCGGCCTCGGCATCGACATCCGCGACGGCTTCGCGCTCGCGGTCGAGCATCTGGACGGCAAGTTCGGCGACTTCGACGCCAAGGTGATCGAGGCCGACGACCAGCAGAAGCCGGACGTCGCCGTCCAGCTCGCCGAGCGGATGCTGTCCCGCGACGGCGCCGAGATCGTCACCGGGACGGTCTGGTCGAACCTCGCGCTCGCGATGCTGCCGGCGGTCGCCCGCGCCGAGAAGGTCTACATCAGCCCCAACGCCGGGCCCTCGCAGCTCGCCGGCGCCGAGTGCAACCGCAACTTCTTCAACACCGCCTTCCAGAACGATGCCGTGCACGAGGCGACCGGCAAGGTGGTCGCCGCGGCCGGGATCAAGCGGGTCTGGCTGCTGGCGCCCAACTATCCCGCCGGGCAGGATGCGCTGCGCGGCTTCCGCCGCGCCTACGACCCATCGGGCGGCGAGGTCGTCGATGAGGTCTACACCCAGCTCGGCCAGCTCGACTACGCGGCCGAGATCGCCGCGATCCAGGCGGCCAAGCCCGAGGCGGTCTACTTCTTCTACCCCGGCGGCATGGGGATCGCCTTCCTCAAGCAATGGGCGCAGGCCGGCGTCGGCGACCAGGTCAAGCTCTACGCCTCGGCGTTCTCGGTCAGCCAGGACATCCTGCCGGCGGTCGGCGACGCTGCGCTCGGCGTCGAGAACGCCGCCCACTGGTCGCCCGACCTCGAGGCCGGGATCAATCAGCGCTTCGTCGAGGACTTCACCGCCAGGTACGGCCGCCTCCCCTCGCTGTTCGCCGCGCAGGGCTACGACACCGCGCTGTTCATCGACGCCGCGGCCCAAGCCGCCGGCAGCACGGCGACCGACGCGCTGATCCTGGGCCTCGAGCAGGCCTCGATCGAGGGCACGCGGGGCACGCTCCGGCTCAACACCAACCACTTCCCGATCCAGAACTTCTACCTGCGCGAGGTGGTCAAGGACGACCAGGGCCGGCTCACCAACCGGATCAAGGGCGTGGTCTCGGAGAACCAGGCCGACGCCTTCGTCGACGAGTGCCCGATGTGAGCGATCAAGGCGCCACCCGAAGGCCAACGCCTCCCGTCCCGGCCGGGCACCGCGGTCGATAATGTGTAAAGCAATGCAGTACGTTCTTACGGTCGCCAAGGCGACCGTCGATAATCCGGATGAACCGCCCATAATCGTTGACGTGATCATCGCATAAGTCGAATATCCTTGGACAACATGCAGTGTTTGGGATTAAGGGTGCCTTCAGCCACCGGGACACCAGTTTCGTATCCTTCTACGCTCGATTCATACCAGCCGCACTCTAACCCGATCATCTCGTCCTGCCAGCTCACCCCCACCCTGACCCTCCCCCATCGAGGGGGAGGGGCGGTCGGTCTGGCCGGCCGCCGTCGCCTCCCTCCCCCTTGCGGGGGAGGGTCGGGGTGGGTGGGAACGGTCAGGACGTTGTGGAGCAGTATCAGATGGGCAGCTGGCTTGGGACGCGATGGATCCTAGCCTCGTCCTGGTCCAGGGGCTGAACGGGCTCCAGCTCGGCGTGATGCTGTTCCTGATGGCGGCCGGCCTGACGCTCGTGTTCGGCGTCATGGACCTGATCAACCTCGCCCACGGCTCGCTCTACATGCTGGGCGCCTACCTGACCGCGAGCCTCTCGGGCTGGCTCGACAGCTTCCTCCTCGGCCTGCTGCTGGCGGTGCCGCTGACGGCGCTGATCGGCGCCCTCCTGGAAGTCTCGGTGCTGCGCACGCTCTACGCCCGCGCGCACCTCGACCAGGTCCTGGCGACCTTCGGGCTGATCCTGTTCTTCAACGAGCTGGTCAAGATCATCTGGGGCCCGAGCGCGGTGTTCCTCAGCCCGCCCGCCTGGCTCGCCGGCCAGGTGACGATCCTGCCAGGCGTGACCTACCCCGCGATCCGGCTCGCGATCATCGCGGCCGGGCTCGCCGTGGCGCTCGGCCTCTGGTTCCTGATCGCCAGGACGCGCCTTGGCATGCAGATCCGCGCCGGCGCCAGCAACCGCGACATGGCGAGCGCGCTGGGCGTCGACATCGAGCGCATCTTCACCGTGGTGTTCGCGCTCGGCGCCGGGCTCGCGGCGCTCGCCGGCGGGCTCGCGGGCTCGATCCTCGCCGTCCAGGTCGGCATGGGCGAGCAGATCCTGATCCTGACCTTCGTCGTGATCGTGATCGGCGGCCTCGGCTCGATCAAGGGTGCCTTGGTCGGGGCGCTCCTGGTCGGCGTCGCCGACACCATGGGCCGGGTGCTGCTGCCCGACCTGTTCGCGCTGGTCTTCCAGCCCTCGGTCGCCGACGGCGTCGGCGGCGCCGTCGGCTCGATGGTGATCTACCTGCTGATGGCCGGAGTTTTGTTCTATCGCCCGCGCGGCCTGTTCGGCCAGGCCTAGGCGGAGATGGCCGGCCTGACCCGCGGGCGCCTGATCGGCCTCGGGTGCCTCGGCGCGGCGATCGCCTTCCCCCATGCCATGCAGGCGCTGGGCGAGCCGTTCTACATAAGCCTCGCGACCCGGGTCCTGATCTTCGCGCTCGCCGCGCTCTCGCTCGATCTGATCCTGGGCTATGGCGGGCTGGTGAGCCTGGGTCACGCCGCGTTCATGGGCATCGGCGGCTACACCGTCGGGATCCTGTTCCACCACGACGCCATGGCGACGCCGCTCCTCGGCCTGCCCGGCACCCAGGCGGCGCTCGTGGTATGGCCGCTCGCGGTGCTGCTGTCGGGCCTCCGGCCCTCGCGATCGGCGCTGTCTGCCTGCGCACCCGCGGCATCTTCTTCATCATGATCACGCTCGCCTTCGCCCAGATGCTGTTCTACCTGTTCGTCTCGCTGCGCCAGTATGGCGGCGAGGACGGCATCCCCTTGTGGACCCGCTCGCGCTTCGGCGGCCTGATCGACCTCGAGAGCAACACCACGCTCTACTACGTCTGCCTCGCGATCCTCGCGGCCGTGCTCGCGGGCGCGCTGCGCCTGGTGCGCTCGCCGTTCTTCCAGGTGATCCGCGGCGCCAAGGACAACGAGCGGCGGATGGTCGCGCTCGGCTACCCGGTGTTCCGCTACCAGCTGGCCGCGTTCACGCTCTCCGGCATGCTGGCGGGGCTCGCCGGCGTGCTGCTCGCGAACGCCACCGGCTTCATCGGCCCGGCCTACATGGAATGGGTGCGCTCGGGCGAGCTGATCGTGATGGTGGTCCTCGGCGGCATGGGCACGGTGGTCGGGCCGGTGATCGGCGCGGCGGCGCTGCTGCTGCTCGAGGAGTTCATCCCGCTCGCGCTGGACGGGGTCCGGGCCGGCTGGGGCGAGCACTGGCGCATCGTGCTCGGTCCGCTGCTGCTCGCGGTCGTGCTCGTCGCCCGCCAGGGCCTGCTCGGCCTGCTGCCGGCGGCATGGGCGGCCGCGAGGCCCGCGATGACGCGGCCTCTGCTCGAGGTCGAGCGCCTGTCCCGGAGCTTCGGCGGGGTGATCGCGACCGACCAGCTCGATCTGACGGTCGGCGACGGCGAGGCGCATGCGGTGATCGGGCCGAACGGCGCCGGCAAGACCACGCTGATCGCGCAGCTCGCCGGCGAAGTGCGCCCGAGCGCCGGCCGCATCCGGTTCGCCGGCCGCGACATCACGCAGCTGCCCGCCCACGCGCGCGTCGGCCTCGGGCTCGCGCGCAGCTTCCAGATCACGAGCCTGCTGCAGAGCTTCAGCGCTGCCGAGAACGTCCAGATCGCGCTCCGGCCGCGCTTCGGCCAGAGCTTCGTGTTCTGGCGCGACGCGGCGCGCGATCTCGACCTCAACCGGCGCGCGGCGGCGCTGCTCGCCGAGGTCGGCCTCGCGGGGCGGAGCGACATCCTCGCCGCCGAGCTCGCCCACGGCGAGCAGCGCCAGCTCGAGCTCGCGATGGCGCTCGCCAGCCAGCCGCGCCTCCTGCTGCTCGACGAGCCGATGGCCGGCGTCGGCCACGACGAGGCGGCGCGCATGGTCGAGCTCCTGCTCCGGCTCAAGCAGGACCGCGCCATGCTGCTGGTCGAGCACGACATGGATGCGGTGTTCCGCATCGCCGACCGGATCACCGTGCTGGTCGGCGGTCGGGTGCTGGCGAGCGGCGCGCCCGCGGCGATCCGCGACGATCCGCGGGTCCGCGACGCCTATCTCGGCGAGCCGCAGCTCGGGGAGGCAGGAGACCCGGCCTGATGGCGCCGCTGCTCGAGGTCGCCGACCTGCACGCGGGCTATGGCGCCGGCGCGGTGCTGTTCGGCGTCGCGCTCGAGATCGGGCCCGCGGAGGTGCTGGCGCTGCTCGGCCGCAACGGCATGGGCAAGACCACGACGGTGCGCGCGATCATGGGCCTCTTGCGCCCGACCCGTGGCAGCATCCGTCTGGCCGGCCGGCCCCAGCAGGGACGTGCCAGCTACCAGATCGCCCGCGCGGGCATCGGCCTCGTGCCCGAGGGCCGCCAGATCTTCCCCAACCTCACGGTCGAGGAGAACCTGGTGGCGACCGCGGCCAACCGGCGCGGCCATGCGGCCGCCTGGACGCTGCCCCGGGTCTACGAGCTGTTCGGCCAGCTCGCGGAGCGCCGGCGCCATCTCGGCTCGCAGCTCTCCGGCGGCGAGCAGCAGATGCTGGCGATCGGCCGGGCGCTGATGACCAACCCGGACCTCCTGATCCTCGACGAGGCGACCGAGGGGCTGGCGCCTATGATCCGGGCCGAGATCTGGCGCTGCCTCGGCCGCCTCAAGGCCGAGGGCCAGTCGATCCTCGTGATCGACAAGAACCTCGACGCCGCTGCTGCGCCTCGCCGACCGCCACGCGATCCTCGAGAAGGGCCGCGTGGTCTGGCAGGGCACCTCGGCCGAGCTCGCCGCGCGCCCGGAGATCCAGCGCACCTACCTCGGCGTTTGATGCCATGCCAAGTGAGCCAAGCCTCCGCGCGTTGCCGGCCCACGCCATGCCCGGCACCCGCGACGCCGGTTGCGCGGTTCCGTTTGCGCCATCCGCGTCCCCCTCCGAAGGGGAGCGGCCGCGCTTTGAGCACGGTAGCAAACAGTGTCACCAGGCGAACGACGTCAGGGCGAGCACCATGCCTCAGGACGCGGCGCGCTGCCGGGCCGCGGCCTCCTCCTGCTCCTCGGCGGCGGCCGCGGCGGCGGCGATCGCCTGCGGCGCGGCGCCCGGGCCGGCGGTGGGCGGCACGTAGACCGAGACCTGACGGCGCGCGAACTGGATCCCGGCGGCCTCGAACTCCTTCTGGACCCGCTGGAACAGCTCGCGGCGGATGACGAACTGCTCGCCCGGCTTGGCCATGAACTTGGCACGGACGATCATCGCCGAGTCGTCCATCTCCAGCACGCCCTGGGACTTGGGCGGATCGAGCAGGTTCGGCCCCATCACCGGATCGGCCTGCATCTCGGCGCCGATCTTCTTGAAGATCTTCTTCACCTTCACGAGGTCGGTGTCGTAGGGCACGCGAAACTCCAGCTTCATGATCACCCAGTCGCGACTGTGGTTGGTCAGGTACTGGATCTCGCCGAACGGGATCGTGTGCAGGGCGCCCCGGTGGTGGCGCAGGCGCAGCGAGCGGATCGAGATGTGCTCGACCGTGCCGCGGACCGAGCCGACGTCGATGTACTCGCCGAGCCGGAAGGCATCGTCGGCGAGGAAGAACACGCCCGAGACGATGTCGCGGACCAGGGTCTGGGCGCCGAACCCGATCGCGATGCCGACCACGCCGGCGCCCGCGAGCAGCGGCCCGATGTTGACCCCGAGCGCGGAGAGCACCAGCATCGCGACCATCACCGCAAGCGTGATCATCAGGAACTTGCGGAACAGCGGCAAGAGCGTCCTGAGGCGGGAAGCGCCCTTGCCGCCGCCCTCGCCGCCGAGCTCGGAGGGGCCGGAGGCGTCCGCCTCGAGCGCCAGACGCCGGTCGATCAGCGTCTTGGCGAGCTCCCAGCCGACATAGGCGACCAGCAGCGTCAGGCCGACGTCGAGGATCGTGGACAGCGCCCGCTCGCCCATTCCGCCGGGGGCGAAGTCGAACAGGTCGACGCCCCACAGCCAGGCGAACACCACCACCGCGAGGATGACCAGGAGGATGCGTCCCGCCCGGTAGCCGACCCGGCCGTAGGCTTCCGCCTCCGCGCCGCCCTTTGCGGTCAGGAACTCCCGGATCGCGGCGCGCAGCGCGAGGTCGGCGAGGGGCAGGGCGATCACCAGGAGAAGGCTGCCCAAGGCCGCGCCCGCCCGAACCTCGAGGCCGAGGGCGAAGCTCACCTCGGTCAACGCCCAGATCGCGAAGACGTAGAAGATCGCGAGGATGTGCCAGAGGCGCCCGAAGATCTCGCGGACCCGAGCGCCGGCGGTCCGCGCGCGCGCGCTCTCGGCGCTTCGAATGGCGCGCGCGACCGGCTCACGGCTCTGCCAGATCAGGTGGATCAGCAGGGCGACGACGACCGCAGCACCCAGGTTCGTCAGCAGGTGCACCAGATCGCGCTCGAGGCCGAGCTCCTGCAGCAGCTTGATCGTCGGGAAGATCAGCGCCCAGGCGATCGCGAGCCGCATGATCCGCCGGTACAGCAGGCGCGCGGTCCGATCGTCGGCCGGCAGGAGGCGCAGCGAGGCGGCGCGTGGCGCCAGCAGGAAACAGGTGATCAGCGCGACCAAGCGGACGGCGAAGACGGCGCCCACATAGGTCATCACCGTCAGCCGCACCGGTACGTGGCCGTGATGGAGGACGAAGAACGCGGCGATCGTCGCCAGCGCGAAGACCACGATGCCGACGAAGTCGAGCGCGAGCGCCATGAGGCCATAGCCGACCCTGGCACCCAGCGTCGGGGGCTGCGCCGCGTAGACCTGGCGGCGCAGGTCGCGGATGGCGCGCCGATAGAGCTGCTCCGCGAGCAGGCCGACCACGAAGATCGCGGCCATGCCGAGGGCCACCCAGAGCAGCACGTCCGGGCTGCGCTCGCCGATCAGCCGGGCGCCGAAGAACAGCGGCACGCCCGGCAACTCCGGCACCGCGGCGAGCATCGCCCGCCAGCTTTCGCGCAGCCTGGTCGCCTGCTGCTCCATGCCGCCGATCATCGCCTGATCCGGCGTCGGCGCCGCGGCGGCGATCTCCTCGTCCAGCTGGCGCAGCAGCAGGTGGCGGACCTCGGCATCGCTGAGCCGCGCCAGGACGTCGCGCAGCGCTTCGCGGGTCAACGGATGGGGCAGCGCGACCGGCGCTACGCCCTCGCCATCTCCGGCGCGCCCCGGTTGCTGCGCACACGCGGCACCTGAGCCGATCAGGTCGGCGCCCGGCAAGCCGATGAGCACCAGCACCGCGCCGATCAGGGCGGCGAGTCGGCTTCGAGCTTGCTTCCTCACCTGCGACGTCCCCGTTCGATGGCGGAACGCGAGGACTCTGATTACACCGAGAGACCCGCGAATGCCATGATGAAGCCGGAGGGCCCGGCGGCCCTCGGTCCGGGCTTCGGCCTCGGGAGGAGTTGCATCGCCGTGAGGTGGTTCCACCCTGGGCCGAGATGACGTTTTCCGTTAGGCTCGGGGGAAACCGCCGAGCAGCGAGCAGGATGGCCGCAACGATCGCATCCGGACCCCGGGCCAGCTACGAGGTCGAGCCCGAGGGATCCGCCCCGGATCGGCTTCGCCTCGTGCTGACCGGCGACTGGCGGCTGCACGGCGGGCTGCCTCCGGCGGACCGGATCTATGAGGAGTTGACGGCCCAGGCTCCCGCGCCGCGGGTGGCGTTCGACACCACGGGCCTGGGCGCCTGGGACAGTGGCCTGCTCGCCTTCCTTCTCAAGCTCGACCGGCTGAGCGCCGGGAGCGGCCTCACCTTCGATCCGAGCGGGCTGCCCGAGGGCGTCCGCCGTCTGCTGCGGCTCGCCAGCGCGGTCCCGGAGCGCGCCGACGCGCGGCGGGGCACGGACGAGCTGCCGCTGCTCGAGCGGGTCGGCAGGCGGACCCGGGAGGTCGCCGGCGCGAGCGGCGAGGTGATCGGGTTCATCGGCGCGGCGACGCTTGCGCTCGGCCGTCTGCTGCGCGGCCGGGCGCGCCTGCGCGGGTCCGATTTCCTGCAGATCGTGCAGGAGGTCGGCGCCCAGGCCCTGCCGATCGTCGGCCTGGTCAGCTTCCTCGTGGGCATGATCCTGGCCTTCCTCGGCGCGATCCAGCTGGTCCAGTTCGGCGCCCAGATCTACGTCGCCGACCTGGTCGGGATCGGCATGGCGCGCGACATGGCGGCGATGATGGTCGGCGTCATCCTCGCCGGGCGCACCGGCGCCGCGTTCGCCGCCCAGCTCGGCACCATGCAGGTCAACGAGGAGATCGACGCGCTGGTGACGCTCGGCCTGTCGCCGATGGAGTTCCTGGTCCTGCCGCGCATGCTGGCGCTGATCCTGATGGCGCCCTTGCTCTGCCTCTATGCGAATCTCCTGGGGATCCTCGGCGGGATGGCGGTCGGCGTGCTCATGCTCGACCTGCCGCCGGTGACCTATTTCCAGGAGACCCAGCTCGCGGTGCCGCCGGTCCACTTCGCCGGCGGCCTGGTCAAGAGCGTCGTCTACGGCATCGTCGTGGCGGTCGCGGGCTGCCTGCGCGGCATGCAGTGCGGGCGCAGCGCGGCCGCGGTCGGCGAGGCGACGACCTCGGCGGTGGTGACCAGCATCGTGTTCATCGTCATCGCCATGGCGCTGCTCACCATCATCTACGATGTCCTCGGCATCTGAGCGCGCGCCGCCCGGCGCGGCAGCGCGAGCCGCGGAGGCGCACGTCACGGTGCGCGACCTCACGATCGCCTACGGCAGCTTCATGCTGCTGCGCGGCATCGACTTCGTCGTCCGGCGCGGCGACGTGTTCACGATCATGGGCGCCTCGGGCTGCGGCAAGACCACGCTGATGCGCGCGATGATCGGCCTGAAGCCGCCCGCCGCCGGCGCCGTGCTGCATGGCGAGACGAGCTTCTGGGAGGCGCCGCCCGAGGTCCGCGAGCAGCTGAAGCGGCGCTTCGGGGTGCTCTATCAGCAGGGCGCGCTGTGGAGCTCGATGACGCTCGCCGAGAACGTCGCCCTGCCGCTCGCCGAATACACCGGTCTCGGGCCGGGCGAGGTCCGCGATCTGGTCTCCTTCAAGCTCGCGCTGGTCGGCCTCGCCGGCTTCGAGGACTACTATCCATCGGAGATCAGCGGCGGCATGCGCAAGCGCGCCGGGCTCGCCCGCGCGATCGCGCTCGATCCCGAGGTCCTGTTCTTCGACGAGCCATCGGCCGGGCTCGACCCGATCAGCTCGCGCCACCTCGACGATCTGATCCTCGAGTTGCGCGACAGCCTGGGCGCCACCATCGTCATGGTCAGCCATGAGCTGCCGAGCATCTTCGCGATCGCCGACAATTCGGTGTTCCTCGACGCCGAGACCAGGACGCAGCTCGCCACCGGCGATCCGCGCCGGCTGCTGGTCGAATCGGCGGACCCGAAGGTCCGCGAGTTCCTGACCCGCGGCGAACCCGGCGACGACCGGTCGCAAGGCCCCCGGGCCTGACCGCGGACGCGCTCAACAGGAGCCGAGCTCGCGATGCGCAGACAGGCCAACCCGAAGCTGATCGGCGCCTTCGTTCTGGGCGGGCTGGCACTCCTCGGGCTTGGCCTCGTGATCTTCGGCGGCACGCGCTGGCTCGGCGAGCGCAGCACCTACGTCGCCTACTTTCCGGGCTCGGTCAAAGGATTGCAGGTCGGAGCGCCGGTCGACTTCCGCGGCGTCACGATCGGCCAGGTCACCGAGATCCGGATCCGCTACGACGCCAGCGACGGCAGCATGCAGATCCCGGTCCTGATGGCGATCGCCCCCGAGCGGATCACCGTGGTCGGCGCGGATCAGGTGATCGAGGCTCCCGACGACCTCGACGATCTGATCAGCCGCGGGCTGCGAGCGCAGCTGCAGGTCCAGAGCATCGTCACCGGACTGTTGTTCATCGAGCTGGACCTGTATCCGGAGGCGCCGCTCAACCTGGTCGGCGCCGAGGACGGCTACCCCGAGGTGCCGACCATCCCCTCGAGGATGCAGCAGCTGGAGCAGACCCTCGGCGACGCGACGCAGCAGGTGCCGGAGCTCCTGCGCAACGTGAACACGCTGCTTGCCCAGGTCTCGGCGGGGCTGGGCGAGGACGGCGCCGTGCAGAAGATCCTCGACGATCTGGCGGCGTTCACCGACGAGCCTGAACGACGCCGCGCCCAAGCTCGACCGGCTGGTCGAGGACGGCACCCAGGCGGTCGCCGCGATCCACCGCAGCGCCGCCGCCACCGACGAGATCCTGCAGGCCAACCAGGAGGCGATCGGCGCCAGCCTGGAGGAGCTCGAGGCGACGCTCGCCGCCGTCCGCCGCATGGCCGATCAGGTCAACCTGGTGATCGCCGAGAACCGCGAAGGGCTGCAGGACTTCACGACCGGCGGCCTCTACGAGATCACCGGCCTTGCCCAGGACGCGCAGCGCATGGTCGATCAGATCACCCGGCTGGCCGAAGAGCTGGAGCGCGACCCCTCGCGCTTCCTGTTCGGCGACCGGACCGAGGGCATCCGGCCGTAGGAGCAACCTGCCATGACCGTCGCCAACCCGTCGTCGCGCCGCGCGCTCCTGCGCACCGCAGCTGCCTTGCCCCTGCTCGGCTTCGGCGCCGGCTGTCAGCTGCCAGGCAGCAGCCCCGCCCCGCGCGAGTTCCGCGTCACCGCCGAGACCACGTTCGCCGACGACCTGCCGGAGGTGGACTGGTCGCTCGCGGTCGATCGGCCGACGATCCTGACCGCGATCGATAGCGCGCGGATCGCGCGTCTCAGCGGGGTCGAGGTCGAGTACTACGCCGGCGCCGCCTGGGTCGATCGTCCGGCAGCGATGATCGAGCCGCTGTTGATCGCATCCTTCCGCAACTCGGGCGCGATCGGGGTGGTAGTCGACCGGAGGTCCGAGGTCCGTCCAGACTTCCTGCTCCAGACCAACCTCGCGGCGTTCCAGGCCGAGCCGAACGAGTCCGGGCCGCCCGTCGCCCGGGTGGTCATCTCGGCCACCCTGGTCAACATGCCGCAACGGGAAGTGGTCGGCACCACCGAGCTCGGTCGCACGGTCGCCGCGCAGGCCGGCGATCCCGCGGCGGTCGCCGCGGCGATCGACGAGGCGCTGGGCCAAGTGCTCAAGGAGCTCGTGGCGTGGACGCTCACGACCGGTCAGGCGGCGGTGGAAGGGAGCTGATCCCCCACCCCGATCCTCCCCCTAGATGAAGGAGACGACGGCAGCCGGCCAGACCGACCGCCCCCTCCCCCTTGATGGGAGATCTTTGCATAAGTGGTAGGGATATGGTTATTGAGGTACCAGATGTTGGGTATGGTGGGGAGATCGGGATGCATCGGCAGGCGGGTCAGCTGAGCTTGGCGGAGGGGTTGATGGCGCCGGGTGCGGGGGTCAATGCGCGGCTCGAGCGGATCGATTGCCTGATCGACTGGGGGGCGCTCGCGGCGGTGGTCGCGCCGATCTATGCCGCGCCGACCGGGCGGCCGAGCTATCCGCCGTTGCTGATGGTCAAGGCCCTGCTGCTGCAGCAGTGGTACGGCCTGTCCGATCCGGGGCTCGAGGAGGCGCTCGCCGACCGCCTGTCGTTCCGCCGCTTCGTCGGCCTCGCGCTCGACCAGCCGGTGCCGGACCACGCGACGCTGTGGCGCTTCCGCCAGCAGCTCGCCGCGCGCGACCTGGCCGGAGAGCTGTTCGCCGCGGTCGAGCGGCAGCTCGACGGCCGCGGCCTGATGGTCAAGCAGGGCACGCTGGTCGACGCCTCGCTGGTCGCCGCCCAGGTCCGCCCGCCGCGGCCCGGCGCCGGGCTCGAGAGCCCGGCCGACCCGGACGCGCGCTGGAGCCGCGATGCGACCGGCAAGCATTTCGGCTACAAGGCGCACGTCGGCGTCGACCAGGGCTCGCGGCTGATCCGCCGGGCGCGGCTGACGCCCGGCAACGTCAACGAGACCGCGGTCGCCGACGACCTGATCGCGGGCGACGAGCGGGCGGTCTACGCCGACAAGGCGTACGACACCCAGGCGCGGCGGCGCCGCCTCAAGGCCGCCGGGATCAAGGACCGGATCATGCACCGGCCGCACAAGAACCGGGCGTTGTCGGCGCGCCAGCGCCGGCGCAACCGGCTGATCGCTCCGCTGCGGGCGGCGGTCGAGCCGCTGTTCGGCACGCTCAAGCGGAGCTACGGCTGGGCGCGGGCGCGCTACCGGCGGCTCGCCCGCAACGCGGTTCACTTCCAGTTGCTGTGCCTGGCCTGCAACCTGCGCCGCGCCGAGGTCCTGACCCGATGAGCGCCGCGCCGCTGCCAGCGCCGCCGGCGGCGCTGCCAACCGGCATCCGACCCTGGGCGCGTGGCCCCTCGAGCTCACGCTCAGCCCCGCCCATCAAAGCCCCCAAACCGCCAGACCCTCGGGTTGCGCAAAAGTCTCCCCTTGATGGGGGAGGGTCGGGGTGGGGGTGAGGTGGCAGGACGAGACGATCGGGAACATAGTGTGACTGGTATTACAGCGTCCGGGTCACCTTGCGCAGCCCGCGCGGCCGGTCCGGATCGTGGCCGCGGGCCTCGGCGAGCGCCGCGGCGAACGGGTAGAACGCCTGGATCGCGACGATCGGGTCGAGCAGCGGATGGAGCGGCGGCGGCAGCGGCAGCCGGATCCCGCCGATGCCGCGGGCGGACGACGACGAGGCAGGTCTGTCCGGAAGCGATGAGGGCCAGGGCCAGCTCCGCGGCATCGGCCGCGGCGGCATCCTCGAGAACGTAGATCAGCAGCGGGAAGCCCGGCTCGATCACCGCGCGCGGGCCGTGGCGCAGCTCGGCCGCGCTCAGCGCCTCGGCATGCAGCGCCGAGGTCTCCTTGAGCTTGAGCGCGCTCTCGGCGGCGGTCCCGAGGCCGAGGCCGCGGCCGACCACGTAGAGGCTCGCAGCCGGCGCGAGCACCGCCAGGCCTTGCGACCAGTCGACCGCGAGCGCCGCCTCGAGCCGCTCGGGCAGCCGCTCGAGCGCGGCCAAGAGGCCCGGATCGCGCCGCCAGAGCGCGACCAGGCGCGCCGTCGCGGCGAGCGAGGCGATGAAGCTCTTGGTCGCGGCGACGCTCCGCTCCGGGCCGGCGCGCTGGTCGAGCACGACGGCCGCCGCTCTGGCAAGCGGCGCCGTTACGTCGTTGACGAGCGCCACGGTCAAGGCACCCGCCGCGGCCGCCGCCTCCAGCGTCATGACCAGATCCGGACCGGCACCCGACTGCGAGATCGCGAGCGCGAGCGCGTCGTCCAGGCGCAGCTGCGCCCGATAGCGGGTGATCGTCGAGGGCGGCAGCGAGGCGGTCGCGATCCCGGCCTCGAGCGCCATCAGCGTCGCGGCGTAGGTCGCGGCGTGATCGGAGCTGCCGCGGGCGATGGTCAGCGCGAACCGCGGCGGCGCCCTGCGCAGGCGGGCGGCCAGCGCCTCGTAGCGATCGCCGTCCGCAGCGAGCAGGGCCGCGACCCGGGCCGGCGCCTCGCGCGCCTCCTCAAGCATCAGCGAGGGCAATCGCCTCTCCTTCGACATAGACGGCGCAAAGGCGCAGATCGTCGTCGAGGACGACCAGATCGGCGCGCGCGCCCGGAGCGATACGGCCGCAGTCCTCGAGGCCGAGATACGCTGCCGGCATGCTCGACAGGCGCGCGGCCGCCGCGGCGCGATCGAGGCCGAGCGCCACGAAGTTCCTGAGCGCCCGGTCCATGGTCAAGACGCTGCCGGCGAGCGTGCCGTCGGCGAGGCGCACCGCATCGGCCCGCTTGATCACCCGGTGACGGCCGAGGCGGTACTCGCCATCCGGCATGCCGGCGGCGGCGACCGCGTCGGTCACGCCGTACAGCCCGGGGATCGCCCGGAGCGCTCCCTTGGCGGCCGCGGGTGCTACGTGCTGGAAGTCGAGGATGATCTCGGCGTGGCTGGCTTCGGCGAGCGCCGCGCCGACCATGCCGGGGGCCCGGTGGTGCATGCCGGTCATCGCGTTGAAGAGATGGGTGAAGCCCGTCGCCCCGGCGGCGAGCGCCGCCCGGGCCTGATCGTAGCTCGCGCAGCTGTGGCCGAGCTGGACGCGCACGCCGTGGCTGCGCAGGCGCTGCAGCAGCCGATGGTCCGGATCGATCTCGGGCGCGATCGTCGCGACCTTGACCGGCGCCAGCCGGCACAGCTCGTCGACCAGGGCGAGATCGGGCGGGATCGCGAACGGCGGCTGGGCGCCGAGCGCGTCGGGGCTGATGAACGGCCCCTCGAGGTGGGCGCCCGGGACCCGCGCCTCGCCCGGCAGGCGGCGCGCCGCCACCGCGCCGATCGCGCCGAGCGCGCGGCGCAGCTCGTCCAGAGGTGCGGTCACCGTGGTCGCGAGCAGGGTGGTCGTGCCATGCCTGGCATGGAAGCGCGCCATGGCGCGGACGGCCGCCTCGCCCGCCATGGCATCGGCGCCGCCGCCGCCGTGGACGTGCAGATCGACGAAGCCGGGCACGACCCAGCGGTCCGCCGGCGCCGCCGCGCGCGGGGCGATCTCCGCGATCGTCGCGCCGAAGGTCAGCCGGCCGGTCCGCCAGCCCTCGGGCGTCAGGATGCGGCCGTCCAGATGGCGCGTGCTCATGCGGTCCGCCAGGTGCGATCGGGTGTTCGTAGCATCGGGTCGGGCGCTCGACCAAGCGGCGCTTCGCGCGACCCTCCATCTCTCTTGTGGATCGCGCGCGCCACTGATGCGAGAAACACAAGCTCAGCATGGGCCGCCAACGGAGCGGCCCGTGCCGGCGGAGGATCGGAATGCCGCTCCAGAATCGGGTCACGCCGTTCGGCGACATCGTCAGCAGCCCGGCGCGCGGCCTGCTCATGGGCAACCGCGGCATCCTGCACAACGACGATCGCCGTCTCGGCACGGCCCGCTGGCAGCATCCCCACTGGGTCGCCTGCCGGCTCGAGTTCAAGGGGCGTCGCCAGGAGGTGATGCGGCCCGGCGCCTACACCCAGCTGTTCTTCCTCGACGAGGCGGTGGCGCTCGCCGCCGGGCACCGCCCCTGCGCCCATTGCCGGCGCGCCGACTACGAGGCCTTCGTCACCGCCTGGATGCGGGCCACCGGCCGCGCGGACCGGCCGCGCGCGGCCGAGCTCGACTGGCAGCTGCACCGGGAGCGGGTCAATTCCCTGAGCCGACGGCAGGTCAGCTACGAGGCGCCGCTCGACGACCTGCCGGATGGCACCTTCGTGACCCTCCCCGGCAAGGCGGGCGCGCCCTACCTGGTGCAGGGCGAGCACCTGCTGCCGTGGACGCCGGAGGGCTACCGCGCCACGCGCGAGCGCCCCTTCGGGATCGAGGTCACGGTGCTGACCCCGCGCACGACCGTCGGCGCGCTCGCCGCCGGCTTCCGGCCGAGGCTCCATCCCTCGGCGAACGCCGAGCCGCAGCGCTGAGCGCGCGGGCTCGAAGACCGGGCTCGGTAGTGGGTCAGCTTGAAATTGGCCTGTTGCCTCACCGAATCCCGTGCCGCACCCTAACCGCTGATCGAGAACTTGGTGGGTTGAGATTCATGCGGGGCTCAATGCATCACCTCGATGTGACCGTACAGGACGTAACCGCGTCAGCGCCGTTCTACGAAGCGGTGTTGGGCTTCCTTGGCTATCGACGCGTCCGGGAAGAATCGAATGGCATCGATTGGGATCTGCAGACGCCGCGGGGACTATGCTCGATCGGCATCAAGCCGGCCCGCTCAACGCGAGCGCATGACCGCTATTCCTGCGGCCTGCATCACTTCGCCTGGCGCGCTGACGGCAGGGAGGACGTCGACAACTTGCATCGGCTGCTGCTCAAGATCGGCGCCACCATATTGGACGCGCCTGCGGACTATCCGCACTATGGCGATGGCTACTACGCCGTCTTTTTCGCCGATCCCGACGGAATTAAGTTCGAGTTTGTCTATCTTCCGGACATCCTGTACGGGGCTGACAGCCTAAGGAGTTCAAACTGACCCACTACCCCGGGCTCGCGTCGGTCGCGCGCTACGGTTATGGTGAGCTGAAAGGGAGGTGACCCCATGAGCACGGCAGACCCCAACCACGTGATCCTGACCGGCGAGAACCCGTTCCTCCGCCTGAGCAGGAACGACGGCGATCCCAACTCGACCGATGCGAGCTTCTGGCGGATCCTCTTCTGTCCGGCCGGGCCGGGCCACGTGCTCTACCTCAAGAGCGAGCTGACCGAGAACCGCTGGCGGATCTACGCCGACAACATCTCGATGGCGCGCTGGCTGCAGTCGACCGTGCAGGGCATGCTGAATGCCGAGACCGCGGACAAGGACATCCCGGTGGTCGACGCCGAGTTCCGCAGGTCGGGCGACCCGCGCGACTTCTGGACCGAGCGGGTGGTCGCGCCGGGCGAGGAGATCCTTCTCACCTGGTACGAGGTCGGCCAGCCGCTCCTGATCCACACCCGGCCCAACGAGATCCCGGACCGCCGCTACGGGGTCTGCACCGTGCTGATCCCGGCGCTGGCCGCGCGCCTGTCGCGCAACGGCGTCCAGGCCGCCGGCCGCCCCTGGCCGCGCGAGCGCGAAGGCCGCCCGTTCAGCACCTGCGCGCTCGCCTTCTCCGAAAGCTGGACCGAAGCGGTCATAGGCCGGCAGGGGTTCCGGCGTGGGTCGCTGGCAATTCGACCCGTGCAGCCAGACCTGGGCAACAGCAGCGAGGCAGCAGGGCCGCGCCCTTGACGCGACCGCCGGGCGGGCGCTTGATAGTCGGGCAACTCACGCATCGGTGGCCCGACCTTGGCAAGCTACCTCCGGCCGCAAGCGATCGGGGCGCGCTCGAGGCGCTCGCCGCCGCCCCCGGACCGTGCTGGCCGGCGGCACCGACTACTATCCGGCGCGGGTCGGCCGACCCTGTGACGACGAGATCCTCGACATCAGCGCGCTGGCAGCGCTGCGAGGCATCAAGGAGCACGACGATCACTGGCGCCTGGGGGCCCTGACCACCTGGACGGAGCTGGCGCGCGCCGATCTGCCGGCCTGGTTCCGCGGGGCTGCAGCTTGCCGCGCGCGAGGTCGGCGGCGAGCAGATCCAAAACGCCGGCACGCTCGGCGGCAACCTCTGCAACGCCTCGCCGGCGGCCGACGGCGTCCCGCCGCTGCTGGCGATGGCGGCCGAGGTCGAGCTCGCCTCGGTCGACGGCGTCCAGTCGCTGCCGCTGACCGAGTTCATGCTGGCCAACCGGAAGACCGCCCGCCGGCCGGACCAGCTGCTGACCGCGGTGCTGGTGCCGAAGCCGAAGGCGGCGCGCGCGGGCGGGCATTTCCTGAAGCTCGGCGCCCGGCGCTACCTGGTGATCTCGATCGTGATGGCGGCCGCGGGCCTCGAGGTCGGGGCGGACGGGCGGGTCACCGCCGCGCGGATCGCGGTCGGCGCCTGCGCCCCGGTCGCGCGGCGCCTGCCGGCGGCCGAGAGCGCGCTGATCGGAGCGCCCTGCGGCCCAGGGCTTGGCGCCCGGGTGCAGCCCGAGCATCTGGGCGAGCTCCAGCCGATCGACGACATCCGGGCGAGTGCTGCCTATCGGAGCGACGTCGCCTTGACGCTGGTGCGCCGGACCCTGGGCGAGCTCGCAGCCAGGCTATGAACGAGGCCGCGGCGCTGCGCCCAGAGCCCAGGGTCGATGCTTTGCCCGCCGTCGGCTTCATCGTCAACGGCCGGCCGGTCCGGGTCCGGGCGGCGCCGATCAAGCGCCTGAGCGCCGTGCTGCGCGACGACCTCGGCTTGCGCGGCACCAAGGTCGGCTGCAATGCCGGCGACTGCGGCGCCTGCACGGTGTTGCTCGATGGCGACCAGGTCTGCGCCTGCCTGCTGGCGCTGGGCCAGGTCGAGGGCCGCCGGATCACTACCGTCGAGGGGCTCGCGAGCGACGGCCGCCTGTGCCCGCTCCAGCTTGCCTTTCAGCGTCACGGCGCGGCCCAGTGCGGCATCTGCACGCCCGGCATGCTGATGGCGGCGAGCGACCTGCTGGCGCGCGATCCGCATCCGGGCGCGGCCGCGGTGCTGGACGCGCTGGGTGGCGTCCTCTGCCGCTGCACCGGCTATCAGAAGATCGTCGAAGCGGTCCTGGACCACGCCGGCGGACAGGTCGAGCCGGTCGCGGCAGCCGGCGCCGCGGTCGGCGCCCGGCTCGGCAAGATCGACGGGCCGGCGAAGCTCACCGGCCGCGAGCGCTATGGCGCCGACGCGATCCCCGACGACGCGCTCTGGCTCAAGGTGGTCCGCTCGCCGCATGCCTCGGCCGCGTTCCAGCTCGATGATCTCGAGCCGCTGTTCGCCCGCCATCCGGGCCTGCTGCGCGTCCTGACCGCGGCCGACGTCCCGGTCAATGGTTTCGGGATCTATCCTCATCTGAAGGACCAGCCGGTGCTCGCCGAGCGCGTCGTCCGCTACCGCGGCGAGGCGGTGGTGGCGCTGCTCGGGGAGCGTCAGGCGCTCGAGGCGATCCGCGACGAGGAGGTGCCGGTCCGCTACCGTCCGCTCGCGCCGGTGACCGGCCTCGCGGCGGCGATCGCCGAGGGCGCGCCGCTGGTCCAGCCCGACCGGCCCGGCAACCTGCTGGTCGAGGGCAGGGTCCGCTCGGGCGACGGGGCAGAGGCGCTCGCGCAGTGCGCCGCGGTCGCAGAGGGCTGCTTCACGACGGCCTTCGTCGAGCACGCCTACATCGAGCCCGAGGCCGGCTGGGCGGAGCGGGTCGGCGAGCGGGTCGAGGTCCACGTCACGACCCAATCGCCGTACATGGACCGCGACGAGACCGCGCGCGTGCTGGGCTTGGCCCCGGAGCAGGTGCGGATCCGGCCGACCGCCTGCGGCGGCGGCTTCGGCGGCAAGCTCGACCTGTCGGTGCAGCCGCTGCTCGCGATCGCCGCCGGCCTGGTCGAGCGGCCGGTCGCGCTGGTCTACGAGCGCCCCGAGAGCATGGCCGCCACGACCAAGCGCCACCCGGCGAGGATCAGCGCGCGGCTTGGCTGCGACGCCGAAGGCAAGCTGCTCGCGTTCGTAGCCGAGGCCGACTTCGACACCGGCGCCTACGCCTCCTGGGGGCCGACCGTGGCCGGGCGGGTGCCGGTGCATGCGGCCGGCCCCTACCGGGTGCCGCACGTCGAGGCCGCCGGCCGCGCGTTCCTGACCAACGCGCCGCCATCCGGCGCCTTCCGTGGCTTCGGCGTGCCGCAGGCAGCGATCGCCCACGAAGCGCTGATCGACGATCTGGCGCTCCGGCTTGGCATCGACCGGCTCCGCTTCCGGCTCCGCAACGCGCTCCGCGCCGGCGACCGGACCGCAACCGGTCAGCGGCTCGAGGCGAGCGTCGGCCTCGCCGCCTGCCTGGAGGCGCTCGAGCCCCGCTGGCAGACCCTGCTCGAGACAGTGGATCACTTCAATCTTCGTGGGAATAAAGAGCGGCAAGGGGTTGGCGTGGGCTGCATGTGGTACGGCATTGGCAATACCGCCCTGCCCCATCCCTCGACCATCCGACTGGGGTTGACCCAGGCCGGCCGGCTGGTCCTCTACAGTGGCGCCGTCGACATCGGGCAGGGGTCGAACACGATCCTGGCCCAGATCGCGGCCGACGCGCTGGGCGTCGCCGTCGAGCGCTTCGATCTGGTGACCGGCGATACCGACCGCACGGCCGATGCCGGCAAGACCTCGGCCTCGCGCCAGACCTTCGTCTCGGGCAAGGCCAGCGAGCTGGCCGCGCGCGAATTGCGCGCGCTGATCCTAAGGCGGGTCAATGCCGGCCCGGACGCGACGCTCGAGCTCGCCGATCAAGCGGTCCTGATCCGGGAGCCGGGGCGGGCGCAGCGACGGCTCGATCTCGGCCGGCTCGAGTCGGACGCCGACGGCGTCGTGCTGCTGGGCGAGGGCGAGTTCGATCCGCCGAGCGCGCCGCTCGACGCCGAGGGCCAGGGCGACCCCTACCCGACCTACGCCTTTGCCGCCCAGATCGCGCGCGTCCAGGTCGACCTCGAGCTCGGCACGACCAGAGTTCTGGACGTCATCGCCGCCCACGACGTCGGCCGGGCGATCAATCCGACCCAGGTTGAGGGCCAGATTCAGGGCGGCATCGCCCAGGGCCTCGGCATGGCGCTGATGGAAGAGTACCTGCCCGGCCGGACCGAGAACCTGCACGATTATCTGATCCCGACGTTCGGCGACGTGCCGCGGATCGAGGTCATGCTGATCGAGGACCCGGAGCCGCTCGGGCCGTTCGGCGCCAAAGGCGTCGGCGAGCCCGGCCTGATCCCGACCGCGCCCGCGATCCTGGGCGCGATCCGGCACGCGACCGGGGTCCGGATCATCGAGGTGCCGGCACTGCCCCATCGCCTGCGGGCAGCGCTTCTGGCAAAAGCTGGCGCGGATGGCTGAGACCGGCTCGGTCGTCCGCTGCGATGCCTGCCCGGTGCTCTGCCGGATCCGCGAGGGCAAGGCCGGTGCCTGCGACCGCTACGCCAACCTCGAGGGCAAGCTGGTGCGGGTCGACCCGCTGGTCGTGACCCGGCGCGCCGAGACCACGGTGCCGTTCCTCGAAGGTGCGGGCGAGTGGGACGGCGCGTTGGTCCGAGGTGCCGACAGCTTCGTCACCGGGATCGGCGCCGGCACCACCTACCCCGACTACAAGCCCGCGCCGTTCATCGTCGGCGCCAAGGTCGACGGCGTCGACATGGTGACCGTGGTCTCGGAGGGTATCTTCAGCTATTGCGGGCTCAAGGTGAAGATCGACACCGACCGCTTCCTCGGCCCCGAGCGGACCGCGGTGCGCTGCGATGGCGAGCCGATCGGCCACGTCACCACGGCCGAGTACGGCTCGCAGATGCTGGCGCTCGGCGGCGTCCGCCATCTGACCGGCGGCGGCAAGCGCGAGGGGACGGTCACCTGCCAGGCGATGCTCGACCTCTGCGCGCGCAAGCCGGTCGAGGTCGAGATCGAGGACGGCGCCAAGGTCGTCCTGCAGGCGGGCGCGCCGCCGGTCGTCAACGGCGTCCAGGAGCAGCGGATGCGGGTCGGCTGCGGCTCGGCGACGATCGGCATTTTCGCCCAGCAGTGGCACGGCCACGCCGACGAGGTGATCGTGGTCGACGACCACATCACCGGGGTGTTGACCGAGCACCAGGCCGGGCGCTTTCTCGAGATGCCGCCCGCCGGCATCCGGGTGCGCGGCCGGAAGTCGACCCCCGGGCGCTATTTCCAGGTCGCGGAGCCCGGTCTCGGCTGGGGTGGCACCGAGGTCAGGGACCCGCTCGAGATCATCGAGCGGATCGACGCCAAGGCGGCCTGGCCTGGCCTGCGGCTGTTGATGGTCTCGACCACCGGCGAGGATGCCGCCTGGTACGTGCTCGATGACCGGCTGC
>CAVWCE010000004.1:0-104072 GCA_963753275.1 uncultured Alphaproteobacteria bacterium
ACTGAATTGCTTGAATTCGCTCGACGGTCGGCACCCTATAATCCCAGCCAAAATGGCGCTTCATCCTAGCACTGCGTCCCTTGAATACCACTATCGATTGTTTCGGCCCTAGCATTGAATAGAAACACGGAAAGCAAACCCTTCGCAGCGGGAGACGCACCCATGGGCAAAATTAAGAAGCTGGACACCAACGACCCTGAGACTCAAGAGCGCCGACATTGTCGCGCGCAACTTGGCGGCGGTGAAGCTCCTGTTTCCGGAGGCCTTCATAGAAGGAGTCGTCGATTTCGAGGCGTTGAAAAAGCTTGCTCGGTGCGGCGGTCGACGAGCGCGACGAGAAGTATGGGTTGAATTGGCACGGCAAGCGTCGCGCGCGGCAAATCGCTCTGATGCCGTCAACCGGCACGCTCCTTCCTTGCCCCGATGAGAGCGTCGATTGGGACACGACCCAAAACCTGATGATCGAGGGGGACAACCTCGAAGTTCTGAAGCTCCTGCAGAAGAGTTACGCCGGCAGAGTGAAGTTGATTTACATCGCTCCCCGTACAATACGGGCAGGGATTTTGTTTATCGGGACGATTTTAGCGACAACGTCAGGAACTATCTTGAACTGACTGGACAAGTGGAGGGTGGTCAAAGAATCGGTTCAAACACTGAGACATCTGGCCGGTTTCACGCTAATTGGTTGAGTATGATGTATCCGCAGCTAAGAGCTTAGCGCGAACGATGCTGCATCCCGATGGTGTAATTCTTGTGTCGTGCGACGACGGGGAAGTCGCTAATCTGCGTCTAATATTGGACGAATATTCGGGGAAGAAAACTTTATAGCGCTATTCATTTGGAGGGCCCGCCAATTTACAGATGCCCGTGCAAATACCAATATATCTACAGATCACGAATATATATTCGCTTACGCGAGGGATGAGGGATTCTCGTTAAAGGGTGTCGGGCGCGATAAATCTAAATTTGAAATTCAGACAACGACCCACGTGGAGATTGGATGAGCCGAAGTCTGCTTGGCCTCGCTACAGAAGATCAGCGGCCGAACCTGCACTATGATATCGTGGAACCGGAGACCGGGCGAGTTTTCCCTCCGAATCCTTCCCACAGGATGGAGATACTCGAAGGAGAGGATGGCGGAACTTAGATGTCACGGCAAGATCTTATTTCCGAAGAATGACGGCGGTCGTCCGCGAGAGAAGAAATTCCGTAATGAGATGCGGGCTGAATTCATAACCTTCCGTTCGATAATCGACGGGGTGCATACCGCAGATGGGACCCAGGAGATCCGAGCGTTGTTTGGCGTCGATTTGTTTGCATTTCCGAAACCAACTAAGCTTAACTAGCTCTCCACGACCATCAGGTAGCGCCTGTGGCGACGAGACTGCGGTAGGGGGTGGGGCGGGTCAGGACGGCTTGCAGGATGACGCGGGCGAAGCGGTGGCTGAAGTTCTTGGCGGTACGGCGGTTGAAGCGGAAGATGAACTCGTCGAGATAGGCCGGCAGGTGCTTCTTGGAGACGGCGCCGTGGTGGGTGCCGAGCAGCCAGCGCTTGGCCAGGCCGAACACCAGGTGGATCGCCGGCAGGCGGAGCGCCGCGTCGCCCCAGCTGGCGCTGAGATTGAGCGGCTCGTGGCCGTAGCCCTTGGCGGCGAGGCCGGCATAGCCGGACCAGCCGTCGGTGGCCACGGTCGCGGGCCGGGCGACGTTGGCGGCGAGGAAGCCTTCGAGGCGGCGGGCCGAGACGTCGGCCACCACGGCCAGACGCAGCCGGCCCAGGCGGCGCCCGCGGGCTTGGCCTCGACCGCTCTCGACGGCGCCCGCGACCCTGGTCTTGCGGGCCGCGCCGCGGCCGGACCGGCCGGGCCGCGGTCCGCCGACATAGGTCTCGTCGGCCTCGACCCGCGCCGCCAGCGGCGCCCGCTCCGGGCGGACCATGGCGCGGCGGATCTTGTGCAGCCAGCTCCAGGCGGTCTGGTAGCTGCCGAAGCCCATCTGGCGCTGCAGCTCCATCGCCGAGATGCCGCCCTTGCTCGAGGTCACCAGGTAGATGGCGAGGAACCACTTGGCGAGCCCGGTCTTGGTCTGCTCGAAGATGGTACCCGCCAGAATCCAGTGCTGCCTGCCACAGGCCGTGCACTCCTCGATCAGGCGCTTCCTGTGGCTCCAGGCCTTCTCATGCCCGCAGCCCGTGCAGCGGAAACCCGCGGGCCAGCGCGCCCGCACCAGATACGCCCGGCACTTCGCATCCGTGCCGAAGCGCTTCAGGAAGCTCGGCAGATCGCGCGGCAGATCCGTCAGCAGCTCGTCGCCCATGGGCGCCTTCCCCACTATGTTCCTGCTTCGTTCACTCTCCCCTATCCTGCCGCCGGAATCAAGCACCCTGAGCCTTGTGGAGAGCTAGTTCAGCTTATTGCGAGCCTCATCGAACAGGTCGCTGGAGATGGAGACATAGTCCTGGACTTTTTTGCGGGGTCAGGGACGACCGGACACGCCTTGTTAAGGCAAAACGCCGCCGAGAACCTATTGCGGCGGTACATACTTGTGCAGCTCCCAGAGCCTCTGGACCCAACGAACAGGGAACAGAAGATCGCAGCGGAGTTTTGTGATAGCCTAGGAAGGCCACGAACGATAGCCGAATTGACCAAAGAACGCCTCCGACGGGCCGCGAGGCGGATTGAAGAGGAGAACCCTCTTTTTAAGGGCGATTGTGGCGTTCGTGTATATAAGCTTGCACCCTCAAACATCCGCGCCTGGGAGCCCGACGCCGCCGACCTCGAAGACAGCCTGCTGAGGAATGCCGAGCACCTCGTGCAGGGCCGTACTGAGCAGGACGTGCTCTATGAGCTGCTTGCTGAAGCTCGGGCTCGATCTCTGCGTGCCGATAGAGAAGAAAGACTATCGCGGGCAAGTCGGTCCATTCCATCGGCGGCGGCGCGCTGATCGTCTGCCTTGCCGACGGCCTGACAAGGACGTGATCGAGCCATTGGCGCCGGATCGTCGCGTGGCGGGAGGCGCTTGGCGCCCGCCGTCGACACGCGTGTCGTGTTCAAGGATTCCGGCTTCGCCGACGATGTCGCCAAGACCAACATGGCGGCGATCCTGAACCAGAACGGCATCTCCGACGTGCGCAGCCTGTGAGGAGGTCGATGAAGCTGCATTTCGAGCCCGATCTCGACTACCAGAAGGCGGCGATCGAAGCGTTGCCGACCTGTTTCGCGGCCAGGAGATCAACCGCACCGAATTCACGGTCACCCGCCGTCCGCTGATGCCGAACGCACTGGGCAAGGCAGCCTCGATCTCGGCGGCTTCCTCGGCGCGCAGGGCGAGCTCGGCCTGGTCGAGAACGAGCTCGGCATCGGCAACCGGCTGACGCTGCTCGATGACGAGATCATCGGCAATCTCAAGGACATCCAGCTCCGCAACGGCCTGCCGCCGTCGACCGCGCTCGCCTCCGGCGACTTCACCGTCGAGATGGAGACGGGCACCGGCAAGACCTACGTCTATCTGCGCACGATCTTCGAGCTGAACCGGCGCTACGGCTTCACCAAGTTCGTGATCGTCGTGCCCTCGGTCGCGATCAAGGAAGGCGTCTACAAGACGCTTCAGATCACCGAGGAGCATTTCAAGGGCCTCTATTCCGGCCAGCCCTTCGACTACTTCCTCTACGATTTCGGCGAAGCTCGGCCAGGTGCGCAACTTCGCCACCAGCCCGAACATCCAGATCATGGTGGTGACGGTCGGCGCCATCAACAAGAAGGACGTGAACAACCTCTACAAGGACAGCGAGAAGACCGGCGGCGAAGCGCCCGATCGACCTGATCCGCGCGACGCGACCCGATCCTGATCGTGGACGAGCCGCAGAGCGTGGACGGCGGGCTCGAAGGGCGCGGGCAAGCAGGCGCTCGACGCAATGAACCCGCTCTGCACGCTTCGCTATTCGGCGACCCATGTCGACAAGCACCACATGGTCTTCCGCCTCGATGCGGTGGACGCCTATGAGCGCAAGCTGGTGAAGCAGATCGAGGTCGCTTCGCTCGAAGTCGAGGGCGGGCACAACAAGGCGTATGTGCGCTTCCTCTCCGCCAGCAACGGCGCGCGGCGCGGTCACCGCGCGCGTCGAGATCGACGTGCAGGAGGGCAAGCAGGTCCGCCGCAAGGAGGTCGTCGTCCAGGACGGCGACGATCTTGAGGAGCTGACCGGCCGCGCCGTCTATGCCGATTGCCGCATCGGCGAGATCCGCGCCGGCGAGGGACGACGCAGCTCGCTGGAAGTGAAGACTGCCGGCGCCGAGACGTTCCTGTCGGTCGGCCAGGCGGTCGGCGACGTGGACGCGGACGCCATCAAGCGGCTGATGATCCGCCGCACGATCCAGGAGCATCTGGAGAAGGAAAAGCGCCTCGCGCCGCTGGGCATCAAGGTCTTGAGCCTGTTCTTCATCGATGCCGTCGAGCACTACCGGTCCTACGACGCCGACGGCAACCCGGTGAAGGGCAAGTACGCGACGATCTTCGAGGAAGAATATCGCCGCGCCGCCAAGCTTCCCGAGTTCGTCAGCCTGTTCAAGGAGGTCGATCGTGACCTCCGAGGCGGAGGAGGTTCACGACGGCTATTTCTCGATCGACAAGAAGCGCGGCGCTGGACCGACACGGCGCGACAACAATCAGGCCAACCGCGACAACGCCGAGCGCGCCTATAACCTGATCATGAAGGACAAGGAGAAGCTGCTTGAGCTTCGAGACGAAGCTCAAGTTCATCTTCTCCCATTCGGCCCTCAAGGAAGGCTGGGACAACCCGAACGTCTTCCAGATTTGCGCGCTGCGCGAGATCGGCACCGAGCGCGAGCGCCGCCAGACGATCGGCCGGGGCCTGCGCCTTTGCGTCAACCAGAAGGGCGAGCGCCTGCGCGGCTTCGAGATGAACACGCTGACGGTCATCGCCACCGAGAGCTACGAGGCAGTTCGCCGAAAACCTGCAGAAGGAGATCGAGGCAGGACACCGGCATCCGGTTCGGCATCGTCGAGAAGCACCAGTTCGCGGCGATCCCCGTCGACGAAGGAGGACGGCACGACCGGCGATGCTCGGCTTCGAGGAGTCCGCCGCGATCTTCGAGCACCTGAAGGCGCAGGGTTCATCGATGCCAAGGGCAAGGTGCAGGACACGCTGCGCACGGCGCTCAAGGACGGCACGTTCGCTCTGCCCGCAGGCTTCGAGGCGCATCTGCCGGCGGTGCGGGAGGTGCTGCGCAAGGTCGCCGGCAAGCTCGACATCAAGAACGCCGACGAGCGCGTCGCCGTGAAGGCCCGGCAGGCGGTGCTCGACAGCGCCGAGTTCCAGGCGCTCTGGGACCGGATCAAGCACAAGACGACCTATCGCGTTCATTTCGACAACGAGAAGCTGATCACGGATTGCGCCAAGGCCATCGCCGACGGCCCGCCGATCTCCAAGGCCCGCGTGCGGATCCGCAAGGCCGACCTCGCGATCGGCCAGGGCGGCGTGGAGGCCGACGGAGCACGTCAGAGCTGCGGCGCCCGTGCACGATCGAGGAAGGCGACATCGTGCTGCCCGACGTGCTGACCGATCTTCAGGACCGCACCCAGCTCACGCGCAGGAGCCTCGTCCGCATCCTGACTCGAATGCGGCCGGCTGAACGGATTTCAAGCGCAACCCGCAGGCGTTCATCGAGATCGCGGGCGAGGTCATCAACCGCACCAAGCGCCTCGCGCTCGTCGACGGCATCAAATATCAGACGCATCGGCGACGAGCACTTCTATGCCCAGGAGCTGTTCGAGCAGGAGGAGCTGATGGGCTACCTGAAGAACATGCTCGAAGGACACGAGAAATCGGTCTTCGAGCATGTCGTCTATGATTCCGGCGGCGTCGAGCGAACCTTCGCCGAGCAGCTCGAGAAGAACGAAGCGGTGAAGGTCTACGCCAAGCTGCCCGGCTGGTTCAAAGTGCCGACGCCGCTCGGCACCTACAATCCCGATTGGGCGGTGCTGGTCGAAGTCGAGCGGCGAGGAGCGCCTCTATTTCGTCGTCGAAACCAAGGGCAGCCTTTTCCCGGACGATCTCCGCGACAACGAAGCGGCGAAGATCGACTGCGGCGAGGCGCACTTCAAGGCGCTGGCCGTCGGGCGACGAACCCGGCGCGCTATATCAAGGCGACGAAGATAGACGATCTGATGGCGCACTGTTGAAAAAGTTTCGAGCCGCTTTCGCATGCGGAGCGCATTGTAAAAAGCCTCTGGGGAAAGACTTACGCGAAACACACCAGTGCACGAAGGCCGCGCAGGTGGCACGGGCTCTCGGCTTCGATCGCGGGGGGCCGAGCAGCGGCTGCAGGCCGGCGAGATCGTGACGATCGAGCGCGAGGAGACCACCGCCAAGCAACTCGCTGTGTGCTGATCACGGCGATCCCGACGTCCTGGCTACGGCGGTGCTCGACGGCCAGCCCCGCGAGATCGCCGGGGGGCGGATCGGGGCCGCTGGCGTCCATCCGAATTTCCGCATAATCGGGTCGAGCCACGACTGACCGATCATCTCCCGATGCGCCACATGGCGCATTCTGCGTCGCTTGGTGGCCCGAAAACGGTGCTGGAATCGCCCCGTTTCGACACCGTTTTGGCCCAAAACGGCCCTCGAATCGCCTCCATCACGAAATCCGCTATCTGACACAGGAGCTTAACTGTAGCACGCCAGTGCACGAAAGTGACGCATGGTGACGCATAGCGGGGCTCGCGGAAATTCGCGACGAGGCCCGGAAAATCGCTGTAAATTTCGAAACAGGCCGGGAAATTCCCGAACAGTATGTGCGGCGAGGAGCGGTTGCGAAGCGGCCAGGTGGGCGGTTTCGCGGCGGATTCCCTGGGAATGTGCGTGTCTCGGCACTTTTTAAGGCCGGCCAAAAAAATGCTTGATTATGAGAATATATTCCGCGATAAAGCGGGATCGCAGGGCAACGCACGGGGAAGCGACGATGGGGTATCGCCGATACGATCTGCAGGAGGCATTCTTCGTGCCGGGCTCGCTCGGCTTTCGGGTCTGGGGCTACGGCACCGACGACCCGCTCGAGGACGTGCTGCGGCCCGGCTACTTCGCGCTCGCCGGCGCGCAGCTCCGGCCGGGCGAGCTGATCTTCGCCCGGATGCAGCCCGCCCGCGCACGCCGCGCCGGCGCTTTGCCGCGGCCGAGCCCGACGGCCACTCCCGACCCGGGCGAGGTCCATATGGCGCTGCTCGTCGTGGTGCGCGGCGCGCGCCGGGGCACCGTGTCGGCGCGCCTGGTGCAGGACTTCGGTCCGGACCAGACCGGCGCAGCGCAGGGCCTCGCCCCGACGCCCGCGCCGACGGGGACGCCGACGAGCCCGGCGCCTGCCCGGCGCGGCCGCGGCCGTCCGCCCGGCAGCCGCACCAGGAAGAAGGACGCGCTCCCCACGCTGCCGGCGAACCCGCCCGACATGCCTCTGCCGGATCTACCCCTCGCCGGACTACACCCTGCCGGACTACACCCTGAATAACTCCACGCCGCCGGCTCTCAACCGCGACCTCCGCGGGTCGCCGGATAGGTTAACCGTAGTCCCCCCACCCCAACCCTCCCCCACAAGGGAGACTTTTGCGCAACCCGAGGGTCTGGCGGTTTGGGGGCTTTGATGGGCGGGGCTGAGTGGCTGAGGGGCCACGCGCCCAGGGTCGGATGCCGGTTGGCAGCGCCGGCGGCGGCGCTGGCAGCGGCGCGGCGCTCATCGGGTCAGGACCTCGGCGCGGCGCAGGTTGCAGGCCAGGCACAGCAACTGGAAGTGAACCGCGTTGCGGGCGAGCCGCCGGTAGCGCGCCCGCGCCCAGCCGTAGCTCCGCTTGAGCGTGCCGAACAGCGGCTCGACCGCCGCCCGCAGCGGAGCGATCAGCCGGTTGCGCCGGCGCTGGCGCGCCGACAACGCCCGGTTCTTGTGCGGCCGGTGCATGATCCGGTCCTTGATCCCGGCGGCCTTGAGGCGGCGCCGCCGCGCCTGGGTGTCGTACGCCTTGTCGGCGTAGACCGCCCGCTCGTCGCCCGCGATCAGGTCGTCGGCGACCACGGTCTCGTTGACGTTGCCGGGCGTCAGCCGCGCCCGGCGGATCAGCCGCGAGCCCTGGTCGACGCCGACGTGCGCCTTGTAGCCGAAATGCTTGCCGGTCGCATCGCGGCTCCAGCGCGCGTCCGGGTCGGCCGGGCTCTCGAGCCCGGCGCCGGGCCGCGGCGGCGCGGACCTGGGCGGCGACCAGCGAGGCGTCGACCAGCGTGCCCTGCTTGACCATCAGGCCGCGGCCGTCGAGCTGCCGCTCGACCGCGGCGAACAGCTCTCCGGCCAGGTCGCGCGCGGCGAGCTGCTGGCGGAAGCGCCACAGCGTCGCGTGGTCCGGCACCGGCTGGTCGAGCGCGAGGCCGACGAAGCGGCGGAACGACCGGCGGTCGGCGAGCGCCTCCTCGAGCCCCGGATCGGACAGCCCGTACCACTGCTGCAGCAGCAGGGCCTTGACCATCAGCAGCGGCGGATAGCTCGGCCGCCCGGTCGGCGCGGCGTAGATCGGCGCGACCACCGCCGCGAGCGCCGCCCAGTCGATCAGGCAATCGATCCGCTCGAGCCGCGCATTGACCCCCGCACCCGGCGCCATCAACCCCTCCGCCAAGCTCAGCTGACCCGCCTGCCGATGCATCCCGATCTCCCACCATACCCAACATCTGGTACCTCAATAACCATATCCCTACCACTTATGCAAAGATCTCCCTCGAATGGGGGAGGGTCGGGGTGGGGGTGATGAGGCGGGGCGAGACGATGAAGACGGTGTGGCTGGTATCAGAAGCTGCGCCTCGAGGCCCGCGTATCCTTGCATTTGTTCCTATCAGGTGGTAGCATCCTCGGCCCGGGTCTCCTCGCAACCTTCCCCAGGATCCACGCCACCATGACCACGGACAGACGGCCGGCGCGCGGGCGCTGGCCAGCCGCCAGAACGGCGCCCGCTCGCGCGGGCCCACGACCGCCGCCGGCCGGCGGCGCGTGGCCCGGAATGCGCTCAAGCATGGCCTGCGCGCGCAGGCCCATGTGCTCCTCGACGACGAGGACGCCGGCGCGCTTGCCGCCTTCGACGCCGCGGCGCGCGCCGAGCTCGCGCCCGCCGGCGTCTTCCAGGCCGAGCTGGTGACGCGGATCGTGGCCGCCGCCTGGCGTGCCCGGCGCGCCGATCGCCTCGAGGCGGCGCTGCTCGGGCTCCACCTGGCGGCCGACGCCCGCGACCCGCGCGCCGCGCTCGGGCTCGGGCTGGTGCGCGACGGCCATGGGCCGCGCGCGCTCGAGACGCTCGTGCGCTACCGCGGCTCGGTGCTGGCCGAGCTGTTCCGGGCGCTGGGCGCGCTCCGGCGGCTCCAGGCCGATGCCGGGTCGGCGGCCGACCGCCGCTCCGATACCTGCGCCGCCGAACGCTCCCCGATCATCCTGCCGCCCGCCCCGACCGGACGAACCCGAGAGACCGGCCCGGAACAATGACTTGGCTTTCCGGCACCGTCGCTTCTCCCTCCCCCTCGATGGGGGAGGGTCGGGGTGGGGGTGGCCGGCGCGGCCGTCGCGCCGGACCCGGCCGCCGCGCGCGGCGCGCGACCCCCTCGCGCCCCGCCGGGGCTTGATCGCGCGCGCCAGGGCGAGGATCATCCGGGGCCGCAAACGACCATGGCCAGGCCAGCGCGCGGCCGGTGACCGAGGATCGGGGAGACGCCCATGAAAGCCGTGTTCATCGACTGCCCGCCGTTCCTGCACGAGCTCTACCGGGGCGAGCTCGCACGAGCTGGTGCCCGAGCTCGAGATCAACCTCGGCAGCCCGTCCGCCCGCCGAGGTCCGCGCGCTGCTCGAGGGCGCCGAGCTCGCGATGAACGACCACACCATGCTGGACGAGGCGCTGCTCGCCGCCTGCGGGCACCTCAAGGCGATCGTGTTCCTCGGCACCGGGGCGGCGAGCTACATCGACCTCGCGGCGGCCGAGCGTCAGGGCATCCGCGTGCGCGCCTACGGCGGCTACGGCGACCAGAGCGTCGCCGAGCATGCGGTGGCGCTGATGTTCGCGGCCGCGCGCCGGCTCGCCGCGATGGACCGCGCGATCCGGGAGGGCCACTGGGAGCCGCTCAACGGCATCGAGCTCGCCGGCCGCACGCTCGGCGTGGTCGGCACCGGCGGGATCGGCAAGGCGATGGTGCGGCTCGGCGCCGGGCTCGGCATGCGCGTCGTCGCCTGGAACCGGAGCGGCGTGCCGGCGGACCTGCCCTGCACGCCGGTCGAGCTCGAGGACCTCCTGCGCACGTCCGACGTGGTCTCGCTCCACCTCGTCCTCAACGAGGAGACCCGCGGCTTCCTCGACGCCCGCCGGATCGGGCTGCTCAAGCCCGGCGCGATCCTCGTCAACACCGCCCGCGGCGCGCTCCTCGACGAGGTGGCCCTGGTCGCCGCGCTGGAAGCCGGCCGCATCGGCCACGCCGGGCTCGACGTGTTCAAGGACGAGCCGCTTCCCGGGGGCCACCCGCTCACCCGCCTTCCCAACGTCACGCTGACCGCGCACGCCGCCTTCGCCACCCGCGAGGCCTCCGAGCGCCTGCTGCGCATGGCCCTCGAGCTGCTCGCCGAGGAGCGCCGCCGCCTCGCCTGAAGCGAACCCGCCCGACGCCAAACGATCCCGCCAGGGAGCACCTCCGCGAGGCACGGCGCCCCGCCTTGCCCGGACCGCCCCCTCATGCCCGGCTCAACCAACTCGTCCCGAAACATTCGGCCCTGAACCTCCTCCCGAAGCCTCCGGCTTCACCCGACCCCTCCTCCATCATCCCCGAACGTCGTATCCTGCTGTCCCGCTTCACCTTTCGCCAACACCCGGCCCCCAATCTGCCCATCCTCGCCGGTCCATGCGACCCTGGCACCCCGTCTCCCGCTCCAACATCGCGCGCGGATTCCCACGGTCCCATGGACCCACCTAAGAAAGAGCTAAGCCCCGAAGCCGTTAACGTTCCGTTACCGTCCCGAGCCTTCCGTCGCCGTTCGACGGCGTTCCGTCTGTGACCGTTTCGATGCGCGCCGCCGGGTCCCGTCTCGCCGCGCCTTCGCCAGTCACCGTCTCGATGTGTTCGCCAAGGTGCCGGTCTCGATCCGTTCCGTCCTCATCGAAAGCGCCCGGCGTTCGTTGGCGTTCGGGAAGGACGGCGGCGCTCGACCCGGGGCGCCCCGGAGCCTCGATTCCGGGCATCCACGTCACGCTGCCGGTCGCGATCCCCCGCATCGCTCGACCGACACTGGGCCGGAAGTTAACGCGGTGCCAACCCTTTGCCCCTAAGGCCGAGCTGGCGGACGGGGCCCGCGTGGCGCTGCCGTGATCGCCCTCCGCCCGGGAAGGAGCCGTTGATCAGCCTGCCGAAGCCACCTGCGATCGAGATCCGGGGCCTCTGCGCGGGCTACGGCGGCGCGCCGGTGCTGCACGGCGTCACGCTGACCGTCGAGCCGGGCGAGACGCTTGGCCTCCTCGGGCTGAACGGCGCCGGCAAGACGACCCTGCTGAAGTCGATCCTGCGCCTGGTGACGCCCGCCGCCGGCAGCGTGCGCCTGTTCGGCCATTCCCACGAGGCGCCGGGCAGCCGGGCGCAGCTCGCCTACCTGCCGGAGCGCTTCCAGCCGCCCGGGCATCTCACCGGCCACGACTTCGTCCGCCTCTCGCTCGCCTTCCACCGCCTCCCGGCCGACCCCGCCGCCAGCGCCGCGCTCGCCGAGGCGCTCGACCTCGATCCGCTCGCGCTCGCCCGGCCGATCCGCGGCTACGCCAAGGGCATGGCGCAAAAGCTCGGGCTGCTGGCGACGTTGCTGACCGACCGTCCGCTGCTGCTCCTGGACGAGCCGATGAGCGGCCTCGAGCCGAAGGCGCGGCTCCGGCTCAAGCGCCAGCTGGCGGAAGAGCGCGGGCGCGGCCGGACGATCCTCATGAGCTCGCCGATCCCCGCCGACCACGACGGGCTGTGCGACCGGATCGCGGTGCTGCACCAGGGCGTGCTCGGCTACGTCGGCGCGCCGGCCGACCTCAAGGAGCGCCGGCGCGCGGCGACCCTCGAGAGCGCCTTCCTCGCCGAGATCGAGGGTGGCGCGCCGGCGTGGAGCCCTGGCTGAGCGCCGCGGGCCGCGCTCAGCCGCCCGCGCCCTCCGCGTCGACGACGTCGAGATGGAGCTCCGCCTCCTCCAGGCCGCAGGCCGGGTCGTCCGCCTCGAGCGCGGCCGAGGCGCCCTGGTTGAGCTCGGTCGCCACGTCGCGGATCGCCTCCAGCAGCGGTTCCGTGATGGCGCCGTCCAGCGCCTCGCGGCTCAGCGCGACCACCCGCTCGGCTCGACCCAGGGTGTTCTCGGCGCAGGTCAGGACCAAGGGCGCGTGCTCGGCCAGCGCCGGCGACGGCTCGCCCGCGGCGGCCTCGCTCTCGATCACCGCCGCGAGGTTCGTCGCGGCGCGCCGGACGCCGTAGCCGCCGCCCGCCCAGCCCGGCACGATGCCGGCGGCCTTGGCCTCCCAGGGCGGCGCCACCTCCGGGTCGATCGCGTAGAGCACCTCGCCGAGCGCGCTCCGCGCCAGGACCGGGTCGCCCGCCGCCGCCGCCCGGCCGGCGTACTGCGCCGCGACCTCGGCCTCGTGCATCGCGGTGTACAGCAGGCCCTGGTTGGCCGGGGTGTCCTCGGCGGCGAACAGCACCGCCGGCAGCTCGCCCGCGTAGGTCGGCATCGGCGCGAGCCCGGAGTAGATGCCGCGGACCGCGAGCGGATCGTCGACCCAGCGCGTGCACGCCCCCAGCAGCCCGAAGCCCACGATCGCCGCGACCCGCGTGCCTGTTTTGACCATCGCTCTCCTCCCCGCCCGGCCTGGTCGGTCGGCGACGTTTCGCCGCCAAGGGCCGGCCTCATTGACCTAGTGCTCGACCCTGGCCCTGGCTACACTCGCGCCCAACAGCAGGAGAATCCGATGGACAATCTCGAGCGGGTCGGCCGGGTCGAGCTCGCCGCCGCCTTCCGGCTGGCGGTGCGCTTCGGCTTCCACGAGGGGATCGACAACCACTTCAGCCTGGCGCTGTCCGACGACGGCCGGGAGTTCCTGGTCAACCCCTACGGCCGGCACTTCGGCGAGCTCAGGGCGAGCGACCTGCTCCGGGTCACGGTCGACGGCGAGGTGCTCTCGGGTGCTGGCGACATCGAGCCCTCGGCGCTCTACATCCACGGCCGGATGCACGCGGCGCGCCCCGATCTCAAGTGCATCCTCCACACCCACATGCCGTACGCCACCGCGCTGACCTCGGTCGCGGGCGCCCGGCTCGAGCCGATCAATCAGAACGCGCTCCGCTTCATCGGCCAGATCGCCTACGACGACGCCTATGGCGGCCTCGCGCTCGACGGCGAGGAGGGCGAACGCCTTGCCGGCGTGCTCGGCGACAGGCGCGTCCTGTTCATGGCCAACCACGGCGTGGCGACCACCGGCGCCAGCGTCGCCGCGGCCTTCGACGACCTCTACTTCCTCGAGCGCGCCTGCCAGAACCAGGTGCTGGCGATGTCGACCGGCCGGCCGCTCAAGCCGGTACCGGCGGACGAGGTGGCGCGCACCCAGGCCGAGTTCGGCCACTACGAGGGCCACGCCGACGTGCACTTCGCCGCGCTCGGCGGCTCCTCGAGCGCGAGGAGCCCGACTACGCGGACTGAGAGACGGCGCGCATCTCAGGGGCGCAGGCCGGCCGGGGCCGCGGCGGGGCCTACAGCACGCGGTGCTCGGCGCAGGGCATCCGGCGACGGACGCGCTCGACCTCCTCGAGATCGAGGCGGGCGGCAGATGTAGCCGACCCGGTCCTGGGCCTTGGCGATGACGTGGCCCCAGGGGTCGGCGACCAGGCTGTGGCCGTAGGAGAACCGACCCTGGCCGTAGCGGCCCCATTGCGCCGGGGCCAGCACGTAGGTCTGGGTCTCGATCGCGCGGGCGCGCAGCAGCACCTCCCAGTGGTCCTTGCCGGTCTGGAGGGTGAAGTTGGAGGGCACCAGGATCACCTTGGCGCCATCCCGGGCGAGCAGCAGGTAGAGCTCCGGGAAACGCAGGTCGTAGCAGATCGAGCAGCCGATCCGGGTGCCGAGCGCGTCATACGTCACGACCCGCGCGCCGCGGTTGAAGGTCGCCGACTCGCGGAATTCCCTGCCGTCGGGCGTGGTGATGTCGAACAGGTGCAGCTTGCGGTAGCGGGCGACCTCGCGGCCGTCCCGGTCGAAGACCACGGTGGTGTTGTACAGCGCCTCGCCGTCCTGCTCGATGAGCGAGCCGCCGTGCAGCAGGAGGCGGTGCCTGGCGGCCAATTCCTGCAGCATCCGGTAGGCCTCGCCGCCGGGCACCGGCTCGGCCGCGGCGCGCTTGCCGGCGTCGTCGTCGCTGAGGCAGGTCCACATCTCGGGCAGCGCCACGAGGTCGGGCCGCTCCTCGGCCACCGCCTGCTCGATGAGGCGCTTGGCCTGCTCGAGATTGGCCGCCTTGGCGGCCTGAGAGTTCATCTGGACCAGCGCGACCTTCATGGCTGCTCTCCGTGTCGTCGCTCGAGCCTCGGAGCGGACCCCGCCCGGCAGCAGCAAAGCTGGGGCCGCCGCCCGGTCGGGACCACTCCCGAGCCGATCCTCGGCAGGCTCACCAGGAGGCTTTGGGAGCGCCCTGCGTGGATAGCGGCAGCTCGCAGGCCCGTGCCCGATCGCAGCGGAACACGAACGAAATGCCGCTGTCGTTCACCGCCTGGCCGGTCAGCCTCCTTCCCTGCCGCTTGACCGCGCCCTCGAATGCCAGCCCAAATGCAGCATCAGACTTGCTTACGCAGTGGAAGGAGTTCGACTCGCCGAAACCCGGGTCGGCGAAACCACCCCGTGACTTGCAATCGCAGGACAGCAGACCGATGAACACGTCGGAGAACAAATCGAAATCTTCGGACTGAGTGCCCGGATTGATGAATTGAAAGCAATCGACGAAGCGCTCTGTAGTATCTGGTTTTATCTGACACCGATAGATCCGACTGCCGAGGAGATCCTGGCAGTTCGCCTGGGCATCAGCGCTCGCCAGAACAGTCGTGACCACGGCCGCCCCTAGGGCAGCCAGCATGACTGTGCCGCGCCGACGACAACCTGCTGCCTGCGCCATCTCTTGTCCCTCCCTTGTATGTGCCTGATCCAAGCGCATCGCTCGATCGATGCGACCGCGCATTTCCGACGCCCGAATGCATTCGATAATAAAGCAAAGCTTCCGCCTCAGGAAGATCGATCTGGGTCGTGCTTTCCCCGGCTGCGCAGTGCCGACCGGTCCGCTCGGGGCACCGGCCACCTCGCCCGGCGCCGCATCGACGCGGCCCGCCGGCGTTCAGCGCTCGGTCGCCTCCGGGTCGAGCAGGCGGTGCAGGTGGACGACGAAGTAGCGCGTGTGGGCGTCGTCCACGGTTTGCTGCGCCTTGGCCTTCCAGGCGTCGTAGGCGGTCTGGTAGTTCGGGAAGATGCCGACAATGTCGAGCTTCGCGGTGTCGACGAACTCGCTGCCGTCCGGATCCTTGAGCTCGCCGCCGAACACCAGGTGCAAGAGCTGCTTGGCCACGATCGTTCTCCACAGCCGCCACGCGGCAATCCTGTTGCATTTCGGCCGGCCTCGCCTACCCTGATGCCAACCGAGGATCAGCAGAGGGCGAGGGATGACACGAAGCCTTCTTGCGGCGCTCGCGGCGAGCCTGCTCGCCGCCGGAACCGCGATGGCCGCCGAGTTCACGCCGGCGGTCGTCTTCGACATGGGCGGCAAGTTCGACAAGTCCTTCAACGAAGCCGCCTACAACGGCGCCGAGCGCTTCAAGGAGGAGGCCGGGATCGAGTATCTCGAGTTCGAGGTCACCAACGAGTTCGCAGCGCGACCAGGCGCTGCGCCGGATGGCGCGCCGCGGCGCCAACGTGGTGGTCGCGGTCGGCTTCTCCTTCGCCACCCCGCTCGAGGAGATCGCCAAGGAATTCCCCGACACCAAGTTCGTGATCATCGACTCGGTGGTCGAGCAGCCGAACGTCCAGTCGGTGGTCTTCAAGGAGCATGAAGGCTCGTTCCTGGTCGGCATGGCGGCGGCGCTCGCGTCCGAGACCGGCAAGGTCGGCTTCGTCGGCGGCATGGACATCCCGCTGATCCGCAACTTCGCCCATGGCTACGAGCAGGGCGTGAAGCACGTCAATCCCGACGCCGAGGTGTTCGTCAACATGACCGGGACGACGCCGGCGGCGTGGAACGATCCGGCCAAGGGCGCCGAGCTCGCCCAGAGCCAGTTCGACCGCGGCGCCGACGTGGTCTACGCCGCGGCCGGCGGCACCGGTCTCGGCGTGCTCCAGGCCGCGGCCGACACAGGGAAGCTCTCGATCGGCGTCGACAGCAACCAGAACTACCTCCATCCCGGCAGCGTGCTGACCTCGATGCTGAAGCGGGTCGACGTCGCGGTCTACAGCGCCTTCAAGAACGCGATGGAGGGCGATCTCGAGACCGGGGTTAAGAACCTCGGCCTGGCCGAAGAGGGCGTCGGCTACGCGCTCGACGAGCACAACCGCGAGCTGGTCACGCCCGACATGGAGGCCAAGCTCGAGGACGCCAAGGCCAAGATCATCTCTGGCGAGATCGAGGTGAGCGACTACTACTCGACCCAGTGAGCGCGCGCGCCCGGCGATGAGCGAAGCCGCCGCGCCCGACCGGCCGGGCGCCGCCGCAGCCTCCTCCGAGCGGCCGCCGGCGGTCGAGCTCGCCGGCATCGACAAGCGCTTCGGGCCGGTCCATGCCAACCGCGGCGTCGATCTGCGGATCCTCGCCGGGACCATCCACGGCATCGTCGGCGAGAACGGCGCCGGCAAGTCGACGCTGATGAACATCCTCTACGGCTTCTACCAGGCCGATCGGGGCACCGTCCGCGTCGACGGCACGGAGCGTCAGATCCACAGCCCCGAGGATGCGATCGCGGCCGGCATCGGCATGGTCCACCAGCACTTCATGCTGGTCGAGCCGTTCACGGTTTTGGAGAACCTGCTGCTCGGCGCCGAGGGCGGCGCCACGCTCACCGCCGGCGCGGCACGCGCGCGGAGCGAGCTCGCCGCGCTCGAGCGCGAGTACGGTCTCGAGGTCGAGCTCGACGCCACGGTGAGCGATCTGCCGGTAGGCGTCCAGCAGCGGGTCGAGATCCTGAAAGCGCTGTTCCGCGGCGCCCGCGTCCTGGTCCTCGACGAGCCGACCGGCGTCCTGACCCCGCAGGAGGCGGATCACCTGTTCCGCATCCTGCGCAATCTGCGCGACCAGGGCCGGACCGTGGTGCTGATCACCCACAAGCTGCGCGAGATCATGGCGGTGACCGACAACGTCTCGGTGATGCGCCGCGGCGAGATGGTCGCGCACCGCCGCACCGCCGACACCTCGACCGAGGAGCTCGCCGAGCTGATGGTCGGGCGCAAGGTGCTGCTGCGGGTCGACAAGAAGCCGGCCCGGCCCGGCGCGCCGGTGCTCGAGGTCGAGGACCTCGTGGTGCGCGACGCGGCCGGGGTGACCCGGGTCAAGGGCGTCGGCTTCGCGGTCCGCGCCGGCGAGATCGTCGGCATCGCGGGCGTCGCCGGCAACGGCCAGTCCGAGCTGCTCGAGGCGCTCAGCGGCATCCGCAAAGCCGCCTCCGGCCAGATCAGGATCAAGGGCCGAGCGCTCGGCGACCCTGGCCTCGGGCGTACCGCCGGCCTCGGCCACGTGCCCGAGGACCGCCAGCGCATGGGCCTGGTGCGCGACTTCTCGGCCTACGAGAACGCGATCCTGGGCTACCACCTCGACCCCGAGTACAGCCTTCATGGCCTGCTGAACACGCGCGGCATCATCGGCACCTGCCTTGCCTGGATGCGCGGCTACGACGTCCGTCCCGACGACGCGCTGCTGAAGGCGAAGTCGTTCTCCGGCGGCAACCAGCAGAAGCTCGTGCTCGCGCGCGAGCTGGAGCACGACCCCGACCTGCTCCTGGTCGGGCAGCCGACCCGGGGCGTCGACATCGGCGCGATCGAGTTCATCCACAAGCGCCTGATCGAGATGCGTGACCGCGGCAAGGCAGTGCTCCTGGTCTCGGTCGAGCTCGACGAGATCCGCTCGCTCGCCGACCGCATCCTGGTGATGTTCGATGGCACGATCACCGGCGAGCTGGCCGGCGCCGACGCCGACGAGCGCCGGATCGGCCTCCTGATGGCCGGCGTCACCGAGGCTCAGGCGGCGTGATCCTTGCTGGCTGCGATCATGCGGCGCGCCGCCTCTGTAAGAACGGCCGAGCGCGACTTGCCCTGCTCCTTGGCAAGGGCATCGACTTCCTTGAGATCGGCCTGAGGGATGGTGAGGTTGATTTGAACGCCCTCCCCGCGGTGATTCGATACCGCTACGGGAAAGGGAATTGCCTCGGCGTTCTCCGGGTCAGTCATGATGTCGTCAAGGGACGACGGTTCAGGGATCATCTGGCCCAGTTCGAGCATGCACTCGATGTGCGATTCGAGAGCCTCCTGAGCCATCGCGCGGGTTTCCTCGAGCGTACTCCCCGCGGTGATGCATCCGGGGAAATCCGGAAAATCCACGCCGAAGTCGCTGTCGGGATCCTTGCGCAGGAGAGCGATATACGTCGTCAACAGCTACCTCCTCCTGAGTTTCACGCCAGACTGCCGCTCGATGCTCTTGATCGTGCCAATCGGCACGTCCTTTCGCGGGTGAGGAACCGTCACGACCTGCTGCGTCTCTGGATGCATGAAATGGTGATGGCTGCCAGTCGTCCGAAAATGTATCCATCCGGCGTCGCGCAGCCTCCGGATGATCGTGCGGCTATTCATCCTTCGAATCATGTGGGCCCCGGAGTTGGGCGTCAAGCAGCACCCGACCCGGAGGCGCGAGCCTGATGGCCGCGCGCTCGGGGGAGCTGCCGGGCTGGGTCAATCTGGGGCTGCTGCCGCTCTTGAACCTGGCCGCCGCGTTCTTCGTCTCGGGCCTGATCGTGCTCCTGCTGGGCGAGAGCCCGCTCGCGGCGCTGGAGCTGCTGCTGTTCGGCGCCTTCGGCTACGGCGAGGCGGTCGGCTACACGCTGTTCTACGCGACCAACTTCATCTTCACCGGCCTCGCGGTCGCGATCGCCTTCCACTGCGGCCTGTTCAACATCGGCGGCGAGGGCCAGGCCTATCTCGGCGGCCTCGGGGTGACCCTGGTCTGCCTTCACCTCGGCGGGTTGCCGCTCGCGCTGGTGCTGCCGCTAGCGATCGCGGCGGCCGCGACGTTCGGCGGCTTTTGGGCGTTCATCCCGGGCTGGCTGCAGGCCCGGCGCGGCAGCCACATCGTGATCACCACGATCATGTTCAACTTCCTGGCCGCGGCGCTGATGACCTACCTCCTGGTCAACGTGCTGATCGCGCCGGGGCAGCAGATCCCGGAATCCGCGACCCTGCCGCAGAGCGCCTGGCTGCCGCAGATGCACGAGGTCTTCGGCGCGCTCGGCCTCGAGATCCCGCGCTCGCCGCTCAACCTGTCCTTCGCCTTCGCGCTGCTCTGCTGCGTCCTGGTCTGGCTGTTCGTCTGGCAGACCCGCTACGGCTACGCGCTCCGCGTGGTCGGCCAGAACGAGAGCGCGGCGGTCTACGGCGGCATCTCGCCCGCCCGCCAGATCATGCTCGCGATGAGCATCTCAGGCGCGCTCGCCGGCTTCGTCGCCCTCAACACGATCATGGGCGCGCAGCATCGCCTGACCCTCGACTTCACCGGCGGCGTCGGCTTCGTCGGCATCGCGGTCGCGCTGATGGGCCGCAACCATCCGGTCGGCATCATCCTGGCCGCCCTCCTGTTCGGCGCGCTCTACCAGGGCGGCTCGGAATTGTCGTTCGACATGCCGGCGCTCTCCCGCGACCTGGTCGTGGTGATCCAGGGCCTCGTGATCCTGTTCGCCGGCGCGCTCGAGCACATGTTCCGGCCCTCCGTCGAGGCGCTGTTCGCAAGGTCCCCGCCGGCCGAGGCGGTCGCGTGATGGACGAGGTCTTCCTCCAGGTCCTGCTGCTCACCAACTCGACCATCCGCCTCGCCACGCCGCTCGTGCTCGCAGCGCTCGCCGGCCTGTTCGCCGAGCGCTCGGGCGTGGTCGACATCGGCCTCGAGGGCAAGATGCTGGGCGCCGCGTTCGCCGCCGCCTCGACCGCGGCGGTCACCGGCTCGGCCTGGCTCGGGCTTGGCGCCGGCATCGGGTTCGCGATCGTCCTCGCGATGGTCCACGGCTTCGCCTGCATCACCCACCGCGGCAACCAGGTGGTCTCGGGCATGGCGCTCAACATCATGGTCGCGGGACTAGCGCCGACGCTGGCCGAAGCCTGGTTCCGCCAGGGCGGGCGCACGCCCTTGCTCGGCGCGGAGGCTCGCTTCCAGCCGATCGTCCTGCCCTTTGCCGGCGAACTGCGCGGCGTGCCGATCCTCGGGCCCCTCTACGCCGAGATGATCAGCAACCACAACGTCCTGGTCTACGTCATGGCGGCGGCAGTCCCGGTGGTCGCCTGGGTGGTCTACCGGACGCGCTTCGGATTGCGCCTGCGCGCGGTCGGCGAGAACCCGAGCGCGGTCGACACCGCCGGCATCAGCGTCGCCCTGATGCGCTACAAGGCGCTGATCGTGACCGGCCTGCTCTGCGGCATCGCCGGCACCTATCTCTCGATCGCGCACAACGCCTCGTTCATCCGCGACATGACCGCGGGCAAGGGCTATCTGGCACTCGCCGCGCTGATCTTCGGCAAGTGGCGGCCGGTGCCGGCGCTGTTCGCCTGCTTCCTGTTCGCCTTCACCGACGCCATCCAGATCCGCCTGCAGGGCACGCCGCTACCGTTCATCGGCACCGTGCCGACCCAGGCGATCCAGGCCCTGCCCTACCTCGCGACCGTGCTGCTGCTCGCGGGCTTCGTCGGCCGCGCGGTCGCGCCCAAGGCGATCGGCGTCCCCTACGTCAAGGAGCGCTGATCTGCGTCTTGCCCTGGCCGGACCTCCTTGGGCGCGCTAGTCTTCGGGCCTGGAGGTCGGATGCAGGATCTTTTGGAGGCCGCGCGGGCGGCGTACGCCAATGCCCATGCGCCCTATTCCCGGTTCCGGGTGGGCGCGGCGGTGCGCGGCACGTCGGGTCATGTCTTCGCCGGCGCCAACGTCGAGAACGCGAGCTATCCCGAGGGCAACTGCGCCGAGGCGAGCGCGCTCGCGGCGCTGGTCGCGGCCGGCGAGCGGCGGATCACCGAGGCGCTGGTGCTCGCCGCCGGCGAGCGCCTGTGCACCCCCTGCGGCGGCTGCCGCCAGCGCCTGGCCGAGTTCGCCGGCCCCGACGTGCCGATCCACCTCTGCGGCCCCGACGGCCTGCGGCGCACCGTGACCATGGGCGAGCTTCTGCCGCTTGCGTTCGAGCTTCGCGAGCCCGGCAGCGGGGCCGCCGAGCCCGGGCGGCAAGGCGATACGGCGCTGCGCGGGCCAGCACCCGCCGGCGGCAGCGCGGTCGACGTGATCCGGGCGCGGGCACCCGACTTCGCGCCGCGGGTCGGTCTCATCCTGGGCTCGGGCTTGAGCGCGATCGCCGACGCGATCGAGGGCGCCACCGCGCTCGACTACGCCGATCTGCCGGGCTTTCCGCGGCCAAGCATCGAAGGTCATGCCGGCCGGCTGGTGCTGGGCCGGCTCGACGGCGTCCCGGTCGCCTGCCTGCAGGGCCGGGTGCACCTCTACGAGGGGGTGCCGGCGGCCGCGCTCAACGTTCTGCCGCGCACCCTCAAGGCGCTCGGCTGCGAGATCCTGATCCTGACCAATGCCGCGGGCGCGCTCCGCCCCGAGATCGAGCCCGGCGCCATCGCCCTGATCGAGGACCACATCAACCTGCTCGGCCAGAACCCGCTGGTCGGCCCGAACGACCGACGACGTCGGACCGCGCTTTCCAGACATGAGCGAGGTCTACGACGACACGCTGCGCGAAGGAGTGCGCCGGGTTGCCGAGCGGCTCGGCATCCCGCTGCGCTCCGGCGTCTACCTCGCGACCCTCGGGCCGTCCTTCGAGACCCCCGCCGAGATCCGGGCGTTCCGGGCGTTGGGTGCCGATCTGGTCGGCATGTCGACGGTGCCGGAGGCGATCAGCGCCCGCCACCTCGGCCTCAAGGTGCTCGGCCTGTCGATCGTGACCAATCTCGCCGCCGGCCTTGCCGAACATCCGCTCAGCCACGAGGAAACCCTGACCCAGGCAGCCGGCGCGGCGGCGACGCTCGAACGCCTGCTGCGCGGCCTGCTCGAGGATCTCGCCCATGACCATGCGCACGCCCCCTGACCTGCTGCAGAGCGCGGCCGCCGCTCCGGCCAGCTACGAGACGGCGGCCCGCATCCTGCCGCTGGTCGACCTCACTGCGCTCGGCGAGGACGAGAGCACCGAGACGGTGACCACCCTGTGCGAGCGCGGGCTCGATGCCGGCGTCGCCGCGGTCTGCGTCTGGCCGCGCTTCCTGCCGATCGCCAAGGCCAAGGTCGCCCACAGCCCGGTCCGGCTGGTGACCGTCGCCAATTTCCCGGACGGCTCGGACGACATCGCGCGCGCCGCCCGCGAGACCGCCGATGCCCTCCTCGCCGGCGCCGACGAGGTCGACGTGGTGGCGCCGATCCAGGCGATCCTGGACGGCGACGTCGGGCTGGTCGGCGAGCTGGTGCAGGCCTGCCGGGACAAGGCGCCGGAGCGGATCCTCAAGGTGGTCCTCGAGACCGGGCGGCTCGACCAGCCGGCGCGGATCGCCGCCGCTGCGCGCGCCGCGATCATGGCCGGCGCCGACATGCTCAAGACCTCGACCGGCAAGGGCGGGCCGGGCGCCAGCCTCGAGGCCGCGGCCGTCCTGCTCGCGGTGATCGAGGAGGCCGAGGGCAAGGTCGGGCTCAAGGTCTCGGGCGGCATCCGCACGACCCAGCAGGCCGCGCAGTACCTCTACCTGGTCGACCACTTCATGGGCCGCGGCTGGACCCGGCCCGAGACCCTGCGCTTCGGTGCCTCGGCGCTGCTGGACGACCTGCTGCGGCTGCTCGCGGTGGCGCCGGACCGCGGCGACGACGATGACAGCAACGGGCAGTAGGCTCAGCCGCCCAGGTCGAACGCGTTGCGCAGGCCGTCGAACACGTACTGCACCGCGAGCGCGGCCAAGAGGATCCCGAGCAGGCGTGAGACGACGTGGGTCAGCGTCGGCCCGAGCAGCCGCGCCAGCGGCTCGACCAGCAGGAAGATGACGACGCACAGCCCCATCACCGCCATCAGGACGGCGATCACCGTCGCCTGAGCGAGAACCTCGCCCTGGTGGCGCGCCATCAGCAGCATCACCGAGGTGATCGCGCCCGGCCCGGCGAGCAGCGGGATCGCGAGCGGGAACACCGAGATGTCGTCGGGGCCGCCGACGGTCCTGAGCTCGTCGGCCGAGCGCGAGCGCCTCTCGGTCCGCCGCTCGAACACCATCTCGAGCGCGATCAGCAGCAGCATCACGCCGCCGGCGGTCCGGAACGCCGGCAGGCCGATGCCGAGCAGCGCGAGCACGGGCTCGCCCGCCAGCGCGAAGCCGAGCAGGATCACGGCCGCGATCAGCGTCCCCTTGAGCGCCATGCGCCGCCGCTCCGGCGCCCGCACACCCGGCGTGAGCGCGAGCAGGACCGGCACCAGCCCGAGCGGGTCGATGACCACGAACAGCGTGGTGAAGCTCTGCAGGACGACGTCGAGCATGGCGCCCTCGGTCTGCCCCCGGCGCCGGACTGACGTCAACTGCGGAAGTGCGCTACGATCGGTGCATGCTGCCGCAGGAGATCATCCGCAAGAAGCGCGACGGCGGCGAGCTCGCCGCCGCCGAGATCGCGTTCTTCATCGAGGGCCTGACCGCCGGCCGGATCACCGAGGGCCAGGCCGCGGCCTTCGCGATGGCGGTGTTCTTCAACGGCATGAGCCGCGCCGAGACGGTCGCCCTGACCCGGGCCATGACCGGCTCGGGCACGCGGCTCGACTGGGACGACCTCGACGGGCCGGTGGTCGATAAGCATTCGACCGGCGGCGTCGGCGACAAGGTGAGCCTGATCCTCGCCCCGATCCTTTCGGCATGCGGCGCCTACGTGCCGATGATCTCGGGCCGCGGCCTCGGCCACACCGGGGGCACCCTCGACAAGATGGACAGCATCCCCGGCTACGATACCGCGCCCGATCTCGCCGGCCTGCGCCGGGCCGTGCATGACGCCGGCTGCGCGATCATCGGCCAGACCGCCGAGCTCGCTCCCGCCGACCGGCGCCTGTACGCGATCCGCGACGTCACCGCGACGGTCGAATCGACGCCCCTGATCGTCGCCTCGATCCTGTCCAAGAAGCTCGCCGCCGGGCCTCGACGCGCTGGTCATGGACGTCAAGGTCGGCTCGGGCGCGTTCCTGCCGTCGCTGGCCGCAGCGCGCGACCTCGCCACCAGTCTGGTCGAGGTCGCCAACGGCGCCGGGCTGCGCTGCTCGGCCCTGCTCACCGACATGAACCAGTGCCTCGGCCGCACCGCCGGCAACGCGCTGGAGGTACGCGAGGCGGTCGATCTTTTGACCGGGCGCAGCCAGGAGCCCCGCCTGCGCGCGGTCACCCTGGCGCTCGCGGCGGAGCTCTTGGCGCTCGCCGGCAGCGGCGAGGACGCCGCCCCGCGGGTCGCGCGCGCGCTCGACAGCGGCGCCGCGGCGGAGCGCTTCGACCGCATGGTGCGGGCGCTCGGCGGTCCGGACGGCCTGCTCGAGCGGCCCGAGCGGCAACTGCCGAGCGCGCCGGTCCAACGCCCGGTCCGCCTGCCAGGCGCCGGCGTGGTGGCCGCGATCGATGCGCGCGCCCTCGGTCTCGCCGTGATCGGCCTCGGCGGCGGCCGGCAGCGGCCGACCGACGCGATCGATCACGCGGTCGGGCTGGCCGAGGTCCAGGGCGTGGGCGAGCCGGTCGGCCCGGACCAGCCGTTCGCCATGGTCCACGCCCGGAGCGAGGCGGCGGCCGAGGCCGCGAGCGCGCGCATCGCCGCGGCGGTGACGGTGGCGGAGGCGGCGCCTGCCGCGCGGCTAATCGTGGCAAGCGTTGGCAGCGCGCGCGACTCGGGAACCTGAGCCCATGCCTCTTGACGACCGGCCGGGTCAGGTTCAGGTTACAGATGTCCGAAGACAGTTGGAGGACAGCGAACAGTCGCTTGCAGTTTCGGACGAACGACCTGTAGGAGGGTGCCTAAGCCGCATGACTCCACCGGACAATGCATAACGCTCCGACAATTTGGGCGTTGTACTCAGATTGGGCTCGGCATCCATGTCGAGCATGCGGGGTAGCATACCCCGCGAAATGAAACCCCGCCGGTGCCACCACTTCGGCGGGGTTTCTGCGCGACAAGGGCAGACCGGAAGCGAGGCCGACAGGCCGCACCGGTCAGTCCAGAACGAAGGTCACCTCGATCGTCACCCGGTACTCGGTGATCCTGCCGTCCTCGACCTTGGCCTTCTGCGCGACCACCTCGAGCCCGGTGATCCCGCGCAGCGTGCTCGCCGCCCGGCTCAAGCCCTCGTTGACCGCCTCCTGAAAGCTCGTGGTCGAGGACGCGGTGATCTTGGTCACCCGAGCAACAGCCATGGCTACCTCCCTTGATGCGAGGGGCCGATCATACGCGTCCGGCGCCGCCGCGTCAGCAGCCGGCTGCACGATCGGGCGCGACCCGGCGACCCGACGTCACATGGCCGGCACCGCCAGCACCGGGCACGGCGCCTGGCGGAGCACACGCTCGGTCGTGCTGCCGCGGACCGCATCGAGGAAACCCTGATGGCCCTGGGTCGCCATGACGATCAGATCGGCGGCGCCGTCCTCGGCCGCGGCCACGATCTGCTCAACCACCGGACCGCTGCGGACCGAACGGTCGACCTTGGACCAGCGGCCGGGGTCGACCTGCACCGCCGGCATGTCTCCGGCCTCGCCCACGTGCAGGAGCTCCAGCGCCACGGGCGCGGCGACGAACAGGCGGGCGATCTGCCAGGCCGCGTCCAGGGCCGGCGCCGGCCGGGGTTGCCGGTCGACCGGGACCAGGACCCGGCCAGGCTGACCGCGCCGTCCTCCGGCGCCACGAAGCCGCGCGCGCCGTGCGGGATGAACAGCGTGCTGGTGCTGGGCGGCGCGCGCCACCGGCTCGGCGACCGAGCCGCGCAGCCAGCGCGGCATGCCCTCGCGGCCCTGGGTCGCCAGCACGATGACGTCGCTCGGATGCTCGTCGAGAAAGCGCACGATCCCGCGGACCGCATCGCGGTCGTGCACGCGGACCTTGGCGAGCCGGACGCCGAGCTTCTCGAACACCGCCTGGGGCGAGCTCCCCTCCTCCAGCATACCCCAGCGCGCCAGCGTGCGACGGACCCCCGGGAACGCGCTCCAGTCGCTCTCCTCCGCAGCCTCGGGATCGGCGTGCAGCACGTACATCTTGGTCCGCCCGGTCAGCGCGATCCGCAGCGCATGCGCGAAGGCGAGCTCGCTCGACTCGCTGAAGTCGGTCGGATGCAGCACCGACTGGATGTCGCGCGCCCCGACCACCGCCTCGTCGCTCATCGCCCTCCTCCGCTCTCCAACAGCTCCGCTCTGCGGCCGAGCATCCCACCTGTCGCTTGGCAAATCAACCGTCGGCGGCGGCGCGAATCGCCGCAAACGCGGCCTCGAGCGTTTGCTGGTAGGTCGGCACCTGGTAGAGGGTGTTGTGCGAGGCGCCCTCGAGCACGCGGTGGAACACGAGGTTCGGCAGGCTCTCGACCAGGACCCGGGTGCGCTCGGGCCGCACCACCCGATCCTGCTCCGCCGCGATCACCGCGACCGGCGTCCGGTTGCCGGCCATGAAGTCGATGGTCGCGAACCGGTGGCGCAGCAGCGGCCCCACCGGAACCCAGAAATAGGCCTGCCTGGCGATCGCCTCGACCGAATCGAACGGCGTGATCAGGATCAGCCCCGCGATCGGCCGTTGCTGGGACAGGTAGGCCGCGACCGCCGAGCCCAGCGAGATGCCGACCGCGAAGGTGCGCGGCGGACGCAATCTTTCAACCAGCGCATCGTGGATGGTGAGCGCGTCGGCGAGCAGCGCGGCCTCGCCCGGCTTGCCCGTGCTCGGGCCATAGCCGCGATAGTGGAACACCGCGACCTGCAGATCGGGAAAATCGGCGCCGAGGTCCTGGGCGAGGTGCTCGGCGTCCTGGCCGTTGCCGCCGAAGCCGATCAGCAGGTCGGCATCCGCGGACGGCGCGCGCAGCAGCATGCCGTGGACCTCGGCGCCGTCGCCGGTCGGCAGCACCAGCCGTTCCGGCCGCCGCGGCTGCTCGAGGCGCTGGCTCGGCATGCCGGCGCCCGGGAACAGAATTGCGGTCTGGCCGAAATAGAGCGCGCCGACCACGCCGAGATAGCCCAGGCCCAGGAACAGCAGCAGCTGCATCGTCAACCGCAGTCCCTCGGCCGGACGAAGTCATCGAGCCGGCCGCCGCCGGCCGCGAGCTCCGCCCAGCGCTCGATCGCGAAGGTGAGGACGGCGAGGCCGCCGGTCGGGAACTTGGCCTGCAGCCGCCGCAGCGCCTTGTCCGGCCCGGCGCCGGCGAGGCTTGCCGCGAGTTCGCCGAGGCTCGGATTGTGGCCGATCAGCATCAGGATGCGGACCTCGTCCGCCACACGGCGGAGCGCCTCGAGCAAGCGGCTGGGCGTCGCCAGGTAGAGGGTGCGCAGGGTCTTGCAGGCGACCGCGCCGCCGAGGACCGGCGCCATCAGCTGCCAGGTCTCGCGGACGCGCTCGGCATGCGAGCAGAGCACCAGGTCGGGCACCAGCTGCCGGTCGCGCAGATGACCGGCGATCAGCGGGGCGGCCTTGCGCCCGCGCGGCGCGAGCGGCCGGTCGACGTCGGCAAGGTCGGTCTGATCCCAGCTCGACTTGGCGTGACGCATCAGCAACAGGGTGCGCATCCAGGTTCCTCGGCGGCGCGCGAGATGCCCGGCACGGGGCGGCTACGGCCAGCCCTGAGCTTGGACGCGCCGAAGAGATTGTTCAATCAGTGACGCGCGTCGTAGAGGCTCTCGAACAGCTCGCAATGGGTGCGGTAGATGACTTGACGCCTCAGCTTCAGGGTCGGCGTCATCATGCCGTTCTCGATCGAGAACGGCTCCGCCAGCAGCCGGAAGTGGCGCACCCGCTCGAGCACCGACAGGCTCTGATTGGCGCGCCGCACGGCCTCGCCGAGCGCGCCCTGGAACTCCGGGTTCGAGGCCAGAGCCGCGAGGTCGGGCGGCAGGCGCCGCGCGCGCCCCCAGCTCCGGGCGAAGTCGGCGTCCGGGACGAGCAGCGCCACCAGGTGCGGCCGGCGGTCACCATAGACGATCGCCTGCCCGATCTCGGGCTGCAGCAAAAGGACGCCCTCGACCCGTTGGGGCGCCAGGTTGTCGCCGCCCGAGTTGACGATGATGTCCTTCTTGCGGTCGGTGATCTGGAGGAAGCCGTCGCCGTCGAGCAGCCCGATGTCGCCGGTGTGCAGCCAGCCGTCCTTCAGGGTCTCGGCGGTCGCCGCCTCGTCGCGCCAGTAGCCCTGCATCACCGACGCGCCGCGCACCAGGATCTCGCCGTCGGCGGCGATCTTGACCTCGATCCCGGGGATCGGCGGCCCGACGCTGTGCAGCTTGACCCGGCGCGGCGTGTTGACGCTGACCACCGGCGCGCACTCGGTCTGGCCGTAGCCCTGGAACACCGGCAGCCCGAGCGCGGTGAAGAACAGGCCGACCTCGTGGTTGAGCGGCGCGCCGCCCGAGACCAGCGCCTTGATGCGGCCGCCGAACCGGGCCCGCGCCTGCTCGCGCACGACCCGGTCGAGCAGACGGTCGAGCAGGCGCTCGCCCAGGCTGAGCGCGCCCGGCTCTCGATACGCCTTGCTGCCGAGCTCGACCGTCTTGGCGAACAGCTTGGGCTTGATGCCGCGCTGGCGGGCGACCGCGTTGAGGATGCGCTGCCGCATGATCTCGTAGAGGCGCGGCACGCAGGTCATGATCGTCGGGCGCGCCTCGAGCAGGTTGCTCGAGAGCGTCTCGAGACCGTCGGCATAGTAGATCTGGGCGCCGACCGCGATCGGCAGGAACTGGCCCGCGGTATGCTCGTAGGCGTGCGACAGCGGCAGGAACGAGAGGAACACCTCGTGCTCGTCGAGACCGAGCAGGGCCAGCGCCGCGGACGCGCCGGCGACGTTCGAGAGCACGTTGCCGTGGCTCAGCATGACGCCCTTGGGCAGGCCCCCGGTGCCCGAGGTGTAGATGAAGCAGGCGGTGTCGTCGCGGCCCAGCGCCGCCGCCGGGTCGCCCGCCGGCTCGGGCTGCTGCGCGCCGAGCGCCAGCGCCTCCTGCCAGGACAAGAGCCGTGCCCCGAGCGAGCCGCGCTCGGCCAGCGGCTCGATGCTGATCACCAGCCGGACGCCCGGCGTCGTGCCGACCGCCGGCAGCAGCTGCTTCGCCAGGCGATCGTTCGCCACCACCGCCGCGGCCGCGCCGCTATGCGCCAGCAGATAGGCGTGCTCGCGGGTGGTGTTGGTGGTGTAGGCCGGCACGGTGATGCCGCCGGCGGCCATGATCGCGAGATCCGCGATCAGCCATTCCGGGCGGTTCTCGGCAACCAGCAGCACGCGGTCGCCGGCCGCCAGGCCCTGGGCGCGCAGGCTCCGCGCCAGGATCCTCACCTCGTCCGCGACGCGCCGCCACGACCAGGGCCGGTAGGTCCCCTCGCGCTTGTGCCAGAGGAACGGTTGCTCGCCTCGACCCCTGGCCATGCGCTCGAACAGAGCGACGAGGTTGGGACCCAGATCCGCGGCCGACATGCCATCTCCCGGCGACCGCCCGCGCCGGCGGGAGATCACCTTGCCAAGGCTGGAGCGGCGGACCCGACGCGCTCCGGTTCCCGGCGCCGACAGATAGTGACATTCGCCTGGATTGGCCAGTGCTGGTTCATATATGTCCATGGGGCCCGGAACAGGAGCATGGGGATGATCGAGCCTTGCCATCAGGCCGAGGCCGCGGCGGCGGCTGCGGCGCCGGCGGTCGCGCTGCCGGAATGGGACCTCTCCGACCTCTATCGCGCGCCGAGCGCACCCGAGGTGACCCGGGATCTGCAGGACGCGCTGGCGGCCGCGGTCGCGCTCGAGGCGGCGCACAAGGGCCGGTTGGCCGAGCTCGACGGGTCGGCGCTGGCCGAGGTGATCGAGCGCTTCGAGCGGATCGAGGACCAGCTCGGCCGGGTCGCGAGCTACGCCCAGCTGCTGCATGCCGCCCGGACCGACGACCCGGAGATCGGACGCTTCTTCCAGACTGTGCAGGAACGGGTCAACGAGGCCGGCACGAGGCTCCTGTTCATCACGCTCGAGATCAACCGGATCGAGGAGGACGCGCTCGCCGCCAAGGTCGCGCAGGCGCCGCGGCTCGCCCACTACCAGCCCTGGCTGCGCGACGTGCGCAGCTTCCGCCCGCATCAGCTCGACGACGAGATCGAGCGCGTCCTGCACGAGAAGTCGGTCACCGGGCGCAGCGCCTGGGTGCGCCTGTTCGACGAGAGCATGGCCGGGCTGCGCTTCCCGCTCGACGGCAGGGAGCTGACCAGCGCCGAGATCTTCGATTTGCTCTCGGACAAGGACCGGGCCCGGCGCGCGGCCGCCGGGAACTCGATCGCCGGCGTGCTGGCGCGCCACACCCGCCTGTTCGCGTTGATCACCAACACGCTCGCCAAGGACAAGCAGCTCGAGGACGGCTGGCGGCGGTTCGCGCGCCCGATCTCGAGCCGCAACCTCGCCAACCAGGTCGAGGACGAGGTCGTGGACGCGCTGATCGGCGCGGTCCAGGAGGCCTACCCGCGCCTGTCGCACCGCTACTACGCGATCAAGGCGCGCTGGCTCGGCCTCGAGCGGCTGGAGTTCTGGGACCGCAACGCGCCCCTGCCCGAGGACGCCGACCGGCGGGTCGCCTGGCCCGAAGCCAAGGTCATCGTGCTCGATGCCTACCGCCGCTTCGCGCCCCCCCTGGCCGCGATCGTCGAGCGCTTCTTCGACCGCAACTGGATCGACGCCGCCTTGCGCCCGGGCAAGGATGCGGGCGCGTTCTGCCATCCGACCGTGCCGAGCGCGCATCCCTACGTGCTGATGAACTACCAGGGCCGGGCGCGCGACGTGATGACGCTTGCCCATGAGCTCGGCCACGGCGTGCACCAGGTGCTCGCCGCGCGCCAGGGCCCGCTGATGGCCGGCACCCCGCTCACGCTCGCCGAGACCGCGTCGGTCTTCGGCGAGCAGCTGACCTTCCGCGCGCTGCTCGATGCCACCGACGACCCGGTCCAGCGCCGGGTCATGCTCGCCGGCAAGATCGAGGATGCGCTCAACACGGTGGTCCGGCAGATCGCCTTCGTCGAGTTCGAGCGCCGCGTCCATGACGCCCGCAAGGAGGCCGAGCTGACCGCCGACGAGCTTGGCCGGATCTGGCTCGAGGTCCAGACCGCGAGCCTCGGCCCGGCGTTCCATTTCGACGAGGTCCTACCGGGTGTTCTGGAGCTACATCCCGCACTTCGTCCACGTGCCGTTCTACGTCTATGCCTACGCCTTCGGCGATTGCCTGGTGAACTCGCTCTATGCGGTCTACCAGGCCGCGCCCGAGGGCTTTCAGGAGCGCTATCTCGAGATGCTGCGCGCGGGCGGCACGCTGCGTCACCAGGAGCTGCTGGCGCCGTTCGGCCTGGATGCCTCGGATCCCGGTTTCTGGAGCAAGGGGCTCGGCATGATCGAGCAGCTGATCGACCAGCTCGATCACGCCATGGCGGCCTGAGCATGGCCGAGGGCCCGGACAGCCGGGCAGAGAACACGCTGGGCGGGCGGGTCCGCCGCTACGCCCAGGTCTCAGGCACGATGGGCGGGCTCGCGGCGCGGCTCGCCGGCGCGCGCTTCCTCGGCATCAGCATCGACCGCGCCTCCCACGCCGAAGAGCTGCGGGCGGCGCTCGGCGGCCTCAAGGGCCCGCTGATGAAGGTCGCCCAGCTGCTCGCGACGATCCCGGAGGCGCTGCCCAAGGAGTACGCCGCCGAGCTCGCCCAGCTGCAGTCGCAGGCGCCGCCGATGGGCCGGCCGTTCGTGCGCCGGCGCATGGCCGCCGAGCTGGGGCCGGGCTGGCGGGACAGGTTCGCGGACTTCGAGCTCGACGCCGCCGCGGCCGCCTCGCTCGGCCAGGTCCACCGCGCGACCGCGCTGGACGGCCGCCGGCTCGCCTGCAAGCTGCAGTACCCGAGCATCGAGAGCGCGGTCGAGGCCGACCTCGCGCAGCTGCGCCTGGTCTTCGGCGTCTACCGGCGCTACGACGGCTCGATCAACCCCGAGCAGATCTACGACGAGCTCGCCGAGCGGCTGCGCGAGGAGCTCGACTACCGGCGCGAGGCCAAGCACATGGCGCTCTACCGGCAGATGCTGCGCGACGAGACCGGCGTGCGGGTGCCGGACGTCCTGCCGGAGCTGTCGAGCGGACGCCTGCTGACCATGACCTGGCTCGACGGGCGGCCTCTGCTCGAGCTGGTCGGCGCGCCGCAGGAGGAGCGCAACCGGCTCGCCTACAACATGTTCCGCGCCTGGTACGTGCCGTTCTACGACTACGCCGTGATCCACGGCGATCCGCACCTCGGCAACTACACCGCGCGGCCCGACCTGACCATCAACCTGATCGACTTCGGCTGCATCCGGGTGTTTCGGCCGACGCTCGTCCAGGGCGTGATCGACCTCTACTGGGCGCTGGTCAGGGGGGACATGGACCTCGCCGTGCACGCCTACGAGACCTGGGGCTTCGCCGACCTCAGGAAGGAGGTCATCGACACCCTCAACCTCTGGGCGGCCTTCGTCTACGCGCCCCTGATGGAGGACCGGCCGCGGCTGATCGAGGAGACCAACTCGGGCGCCCAGGGCCGCACGGTCGCCTTCAACGTGCAGCGGCGGCTGCGCGAGATCGGCGGGGTCACGCCGCCGCGCGAGTTCGTGCTGATGGACCGCGCCGCGATCGGGCTGGGCTCGGTCTTCATGCACCTCCAGGCCGAGGTCAACTGGCACCAGCTGTTCATGGAGCTGATCAAGGACTTCGACGTCGAGGCCCTGGAACGCCGTCAGACCGCGGCGCTCGCGGCGCAAGGTCTGCCGTTGCCGGCGTGACGGCGCCACCCACTGCCGGGGCACTGCCAGCGGTCCAGGATTCGCAGCGCCATCGCCCGGACCGCACGGCCCAGGGGAGGCAGCCCGCGGTCGCCGGGGCCGACAGTCGGTCGCGCCGCCCGGCCCGCCGCCGACCGGCTTTCGGTCAGCGCGCGACGGTCGCGTCGTCGCTGATCTCGGAGGCCTCCTCGAGCGGCGGCAGCTCGAGGGTGATCAGGCCCTCGGCGCAGGCGACGGCCGTCTTGCGGTCGGCGCTGCTGGCGCCAGGCATCAGCGCCCAGCCGCGGTCCTCGACGAACTTGCCCCGTTGGTAGGCGCTGGTGATCTCCTTGAGCTCGGCGAGCTGGGCGCGCGCCTCCGGCGCCCCGGTGAAGCGCTCGGTGCAGATCGCCGCCGCGAGGTCCTGATGCGCCTGCTGCGCCGACTTCTCGGCGATCGCCTGGGCGGTGCCGCCGGTCACCCAGCCGCCCCAGGAAAAGCCGATCACCATCGTGGCGACCGCACCGGCGGCGACGCTCCAGAACAACGTCGTCTTGCTCGGCCGGAACTCGTCCCAGCGCTGCCTCAAGCTCGGCTTTTCGGACATTCGGAGCCTCCAAGGGTTTCTTCTGCGGCCTCGGGTGAGGCAACATTCGATGCGGTTCTCTCCAGACTGACAGCCCCGGCAGATTTTGCAAGGTACGAAGTATTTTTAACAATTGACCTGCAGATTTATTCCGATCAACGCCGCCCGCCGGCTCGCTTCGCCCCCACCCAGCCGCTCACACCCTGCCCTTGGCGCACGCGGCGAGAAACGCGCCGAACCGCTCGTCCATCAGCCCGCGCCCGTAGGCCAGCTGCGGCAGGTTGAAGTCGCCGCCGATGTTGACCTCGACCAGCACCGGGCCGCGGTCGGTGAGCGCGATGTCCCAGGCCTGCATGCGCAGGCCCGGCAGCGTGCTCGCGGCCTCCAGGCCGAGCGCGGTGAGCGCTGGCCACTCGGGCAGGACCACGTCGCTGAGCCGGCAGCCGGTGTCGGGATGGCGCTCGAGCTCGCGGCGGTCGGGGCCGACCCCCTGCATCAACCGGGTCACCCGCCCGCTGCTCGCCTCGAGCCCGGCCAAAAGGTTGCCCGGCCGCCAGAAGTTGTCGGCCGGCTGGTCGCCGACCGGGATCTTCCAGAGCGCGTGCAGGATGGCGGGCGCTGCGTCCTCGAGCAGGACGATCAGGCGGACCGTCGACAGGCGCCGGCCGCACAGCGCCTCGAGCTCGGGATGCGGCGCCAGCATCTCCTGGAACAGGTAGCCGTCCCTGCGATAGGGCTCGAGCTCGCCGACGAAGTCCGCGACGCCCAGCGTCCGTCCGCCCTTGAAGACCAGGCGGTCGCTCGCCGCATCGTAGGCCTCGCACGCCGCGACGCCGACGCTCCGGATGCCGGTCACGGGCTTGGCGAAGCAGGGATAGCTCAGGCCGCCGCGGAGATGGGCCGCGAGCGCCTCCGGGCTCGCCAGTGTCGTCGCGCCGTCGAAGCGGCGGCCGCGGTGGTAGATCGCGCGGGTCTCCGGCACCGGCAGGCCCTGGCCCCGAAGGAGCGCGTAGAAGACCAGCTTGTCATGCGCGATCAGCCACCATTCGAGCGCGTTGCAGGCGCGATAGATGCCGTCCTGGGTGGCCCGGCCGAGGAACCGCAGCTGGTCCTCGAAGGCGAAGCGCCGCTCGTACAGACCGTAGTAGTAGTAGTAGTACTCGTCCGGCCGCAGCTTGCCGGGGCCGAAGCGCAGCCGCCAGATCTCCCTGACCTGCGCCCATGGGCTCTTGCCATGCTCGCTCGCGGCGATCCGCAGGCTGCGCGGCAGATTGAACTCGACCTCACCCTTGACGTGCTGAAGAACCTCGGCAGCCGCGACCATCGCGTTCGCTCTCCATCGGATCCGCGCTCCGATATGGCGCCGCCTGGTTAACCAAGGCTGAAGGCCGGCGAGGGACGCGCGCCGGGGGTTCTCCGGTCCCGGCGATCAGGCGTGCGCGGTCAGGCGGAGGCGACGCTGCGGATCCGTGGCCAGCCGTTGCGGCGGACCACCTGCGCGACCTCGGAGGGCACCACGGGCCGGCCGAGGAAGAAGCCCTGACCCTCGTCGCAGCCGTAGCGGCGCAGCTTCGCCAGCTGCTCCAGGTTCTCCACGCCCTCGGCCACGACGTCGACGCCGAGGCCGTGCGCCATCGCGATCACCGCCCGGGCGAGCGCCGCGTCGCCCTCGCTGGAGTTGATGTCGCGCACGAAGGAGCGGTCGATCTTGACCCGCTTGATCGGGAAGCGCTTGAGATAGCTGAGCGACGAGTACCCGGTGCCGAAGTCGTCGAGCGCGAAGCTGATCCCGAGGGCGCTCAGGCTTTCCAGCAGGCTCGCTGTGCTGTCGCCCTCCTGCATCAGGACGCTCTCGGTCAGCTCGAGCTCGAGCCAGCGGGCCTCCATCCCGGTCTCTCCCAGCACCTCGCGGATCCGGCCCTCGAGGCCGCTGCGCTGGAACTGGCGCGCCGACATGTTGACCGCGAGCCGGAGGTCCGGCAGACGCGCCTCGCGCCACGCGCGGTGCTGCAGGCAGGCGGTACGCAGCACCCACAGGCCGAGCGGCTCGATCAGGCCGTTCTCCTCGGCGAGCGGCACGAAGTCGTCGGGCAGGACGAGGCCGAGCTCGGGATGGCGCCAGCGGATCAGCGCCTCGAACCCCACGACCTGCCCGCTGTGGAGCGCGACCTGCGGCTGATAGACCAGCTGGAACTGGTCCTGCTCGAGCGCGCGCCGCAGATGCTTCTCGCGCACCATCTGCTCGAACACCCGCACGTTCAGCGTCGGGTTGTACAGCTGCAGCCGGTTGCGGCCACGCTCCTTGGCGCGGTAGAGCGCCATGTCGGCGCACTTCAGCAGCTGATCCGAGCCCACGCCGTCGCCGGGATAGAGGCTGATGCCGATGCTCGCGGTGACGTACAGCTCGTGGCCGTGGACGTGGAAGGGCGGGCGGATCGCCTCGAGGAGCTTCTGCGCCGGCTTGACCGCATCCTCGGCGCCTCGCAGGCCGCGCAGGATGAAGATGAACTCGTCGCCGCCCATCCGGGCGACGGTGTCCTCGTCGCGGACGCAGGCGCGCAGACGACGGCGTGAGCGCGATCAGAAGCGCATCGCCGATCGAATGGCCGAGGGTGTCGTTGATGATCTTGAAGCGGTCGAGGTCGAGGAACAGGACCGCCAGCATGTCGCCCTTGCGGGCGGTGTGCTTGAGCGCGCCGGCCAGGCGGTCGTCGAACAGGACGCGGTTGGGCAGACCGGTGAGCGCGTCGTGGGTCGCATGATAGCGGACCAGCTCCTCGGCGGCCTTGCGCGCGGTGATGTCGCGCACGGTCAGGATGCAGGTGCGGCGGCCGTGCAGGTCGAGCTCGGTCACCGAGAGCTCGATTGAAAAGCTCTCGCCATCGCGCGCGCCGCCCGACCATCTCGAGCAGAGCGTGGCGAGGCAGCGCGGCGAGATCGACCGAGCGCCGCCCCGAGCCCCGCTTCGCCGTCGCGCACCCCGGGGTCGACCAGCAGCTCGTGGATCGCGCGACCGACCAGCTCGTCGGCGCTGCAGCCGAAGATCCGCGCCGCGGCAGGGTTGGCGGACTCGACCGTGCCGTCGCCCGCCACCGTGACGATGCCGTCGATCACCGCATCCATGATCGCGCGCAGACGCTGCTCGCCCTGCTCCAGGGCCTGCTGCCGCCGCTTGCCCTCGGTGATGTCGCTGTAGATGCCGATCGTGCCGCCGTCGAGGGTGCCGAACTCGCTCACCGCGAGCCAGCGGCCGTCGCGCAGATGCATCTCCCACGGCCCGAGCGAGCATGCGCCGATGCGCGAGCCGGTCCGCGAGCCAGGTCTCGAACGGCGCCAGGTCGGGGTCCTGCGCGAGCAGGTGCTGGTACAGGGTGCGGCTGAGGTCCTCGACGTGGACGCCGAGCGCGAGGTCGGTTGCCCAGCTGACGGAAGAACTCCCGCAGCTTGCTGTTGTACAGCACCAGACGGTCGGCGGCGTCCCAGATCGCGAAGCCTTCCGACATCGCCTCGGTCGGCTGCACCAGGCGGTCGCGCGCGGCCCGCAGCTCGTCGAGGTTGACGGCCAGCCGCTCGACCATGCTGTTGAAGGCGCGGCCGACCCGGGCGACCTCGTCCCGCCCCGTCGACGTCGACCCGGACCGAGAGCTCGCCGCCGGCGACCCGATCCGCCGCGGTGGCCAGCTTCGCCAGCCGGCGGGTCAAGAAGAAGCCCATCGCGAGGCCGACCACGGCGATCGCCGCCATGCCGGTGATCGCGATCGTGATGCCCAGATTGCGGGTCTCGCGGTAGGCGAGCACCAGCGGAAAATCGGAGAACTTGATGGCCAGGGCGCCGAGCGCGCTGCCATGACCGCGGATCGCGGCCCGGCGCCAGTAGCGATGCTCGTCGGCGACCAGGACCGGAAGGGGCAAGCCGATCAGGCCGAGATCGGTAGCGGCGACCACCCGCCCGCTGGCGTCGCCGATGATCACCGCCTGAACGCGGGGATCCCGCTTGGTGCCTTCGATGAAGGTCTGAAGGTTGGTGTACTCGTCGGTCAGCAGCGCCGCCCGGCTGAGATCGCCGAGCAGTTGCAGGGTCACCGCCTCGGTCCGCGCGATCTGCTCGTGGATAGTGGCCATCGAGTGGCCGAGCGTCATCCACAGCACCGCCCCGATCAGAACGATCTCGAGTCCGAAGATGGTGGCGGCGATGCGGTACTTGAGCGACATGCCGGCGGTCTCGAGCGGCTCTACCTCTGCGCCAGGGTCCGCAGACGCGAGCGGTAGCGTCGGATCTGGTGGTATTCGGAGTCCTTGGCGGCGACGAACCCGGGCCAGGTCCCGGCGGCGAGGATGGCCCGTCCCTTCGCGGTGCCCGGCCAGGAGAGGATGTTGGCCAACAGCTTGGCCCGATCCGCCGCCGGCAGGCGCTCGTGCGCCGCGATGACCAGGTGGTTGATCGGCGCGGTCTCGGCGAGCGTCCGCAGCTTCATTTCCGCTCCGGACTCGATCTGTGACAGAACGAAGTTCGGCACGGCGCAGGCGTCCGCCGTGCCGATCACGACCGCCTGCAGGCAGGACATCTTGGTGCCGTAGTGGCGCAGCGTGAGATCGATGTCCGGCCACAGACCGGCCTCGATCAGCGCCGCCTTGACCAGCTGACTGACCGCCGACATCTCGGGCGGCAGGGCGAGGATCCGGCCGGCCAGATCGTGCCAGCCGTGCCACGGCCGCTCGGCGGCGACCAGGGCCACCGCGGTCAGCTTCTGATCGACTCGCGCCAGCGGCCGGTAGTGATAGTTGTCGGCCGCCTCGACGTAGAAGAAGGGGTGGAGGAGGACGATGTCGTAGGTCTGATTGGCCAACTCTGCGGCGAATTTCTCGAAGCTCGACTTGGTCTTGAGATAGACGGGCCGGTCGAGCACGCGAGCGAAGCTCACGGCCATCGGCCCGAACAGTTTGTCGATGGTGAGGACCGGCAGATACGGGAACACGCCGAAGCGATAGCCATCGCTCGGTTCGCCGGCCCGCGCCGGGAGCGGAAGGGCGAGGACGAGGGCGGCGAGCGCGAGCATGGCCAGGGATCGGCGAGCGGACCTGGGCGCGACGGCCACTCCGCCCGGCACCCCGACGATCGGCGGCGGAGCGCGCTCCAAGCTTGCCATAGCCAACCTCGCGAGACCGAGGGCCGGTGCCCTCGCACCATGCCAGTCGCCCGTCGACAAACCCGAGAAACTACACTAGCAGTTTATCGGATATGCTTAGAGTTTCGCTGTTTACGCGACCGGAGGACCCCGGTCAAGCAGCTGCCTCGGACCTTGCCGAGGCGGTTTGGCCAAGTCGGTCTGAAACCGTCGAGCCGATCACCCGGGCGGACCGATCGGGCAGCGCGGCGGACGCCATCCCCCTAGGCGCAGCCTCGGCGAACCGCTAGGTTCGCGCCTGCGGCCTGTTGTACCGCTCGACTACGCAAAAGGAAGGGCGCGAGCGATGAGGATAGGGGTCCCCAGGGAGCAGCGCCCCGGCGAGCATCGGGTCGCGGCCTCGCCCGACACCGTGAAGCGGCTGATCGCCAAGGGAGTCGAGGTGCTGGTCGAGAGGGGCGCCGGCGCGCGGGCGAGGTTCGCCGACCAGGCCTTCGCCGACGCCGGCGCGCGGCTGATCGAGGAGACCCACGGCCCTGTACCGCGAGGCCGACGTCGTGCTCAAGGTGCGCCGCCCGCTCGGCGCGGGCGAGGGCGCGATCGACGAGATGACGCTGCTGCGCCCGGGCCAGGTCCTGATCGGCATGCTCAACCCCTACCAGAACCGCGACCAGGTCGCGGCCTACGCCAAAGCCGGCGTGACCGCCTTCGCGCTCGAGTTGCTGCCGCGGACGACCCGCGCCCAGTCGATGGACGTGCTCTCGAGCCAGGCCAACCTCGCGGGCTACCGCGCGCTGATCGACGGCCTCGCCGAGTTCGACCGCGTGATGCCGATGCTGATGACCGCAGCCGGCACCGTGCCGCCGGCCAAGGTGTTCGTGATCGGCGCGGGCGTCGCCGGCCTGCAGGCGATCGCGACCGCGCGGCGGCTCGGCGCGGTGGTCTCGGCGACCGACATCCGCCCGGCCGCCAAGGAGGAGATCGAGAGCCTCGGCGCCAAGTTCGTGGGCGTCGTCAAGGAGAGCGCGGCGACCGCCGGCGGCTACGCCAGGGAGCTCTCCGAGGAGGACAAGAAGCAGCAGGCCGAGATGGTCGCCCAGCACATCAAGGGGCAGGACCTGGTGATCACGACCGCGCAGATCCCGGGCCGGCCGGCGCCGCGGCTGGTCAGCCGCGCGATGGTCGAGAGCATGAAGCCGGGCTCGGTCCTGGTCGACCTCGCGGTCGAGAGCGGCGGCAACGTCGAGGGCAGCCAACCCGGCCAGGTGGTCGAGGCGGGCGGGGTCAAGATCGTCGGCCACAGCAACGTGCCCTCGCGCCTCGCGCCGGCGACCAGCGCGCTCTACGCCCGCAACCTGCTCAACTTCGTCGACCTGCTGATCGATCCGGGGTCCAAGGAGCTGGTGGTCAACGGAGACGACGAGCTGATCAAGGGCAGCCTGATCACCAGGGACGGCAAGGTGGTGCATCCGTCCTTGAGCCAGCACCAGGCCGCCTGATCGCCACGCGGGGAGCCATCATGGAAGCCGTCGACCCCACCGTCTTCAACCTGATCATCTTCGTGCTCGCGATCTTCGTCGGCTACTACGTGGTCTGGAGCGTGACGCCGGCGCTGCACACGCCCCTGATGTCGGTGACCAACGCGATCTCGAGCGTGATCATCGTCGGCGCCCTGATCGCGACCGGGGCCGAGGGACACAAGGCGGCGTCCTGGTTCGGCTTCCTCGCGGTCATCCTGGCGGCGGTCAACATCTTCGGCGGCTTCACGGTCACCCAGCGCATGCTCGGCATGTACAGGAAGCGCGAGTAGGGGATCCGGCATGAGCAATCTCGTCGCGCTCGGCTACCTCGCGGCCGCGGTCTGCTTCATCCTGGCCCTGCGCGGCCTGAGCTCGCCCGCGACCGCCCGCCGGGGCAACCTGACCGGCATCGCCGGCATGGCGGTGGCGGTGCTGTTCACGCTCTTCACCCTGCCGCACGCCAGCTTCGGCAGCTACTTGATGATCCTGATCGGGGTCGCGATCGGCGGCGCGATCGGCGTGGTGATCGCGCGGCGGATCCCGATGACGGCGATGCCGCAGCTGGTGGCGGCGTTCCACAGCCTGGTCGGCATGGCGGCGGTGTTCGTCGCCGCCGCCGCGCTCTACAACCCGGCCGAGTTCCACATCACCACGCCGACCGGCGCGATCAAGGGTGCCAGCCTGTTCGAGATGGGGCTCGGCGTGATCATCGGCGCGATCACCTTCTCGGGCTCGGTGATCGCGTTCGCCAAGCTGCAGGCGGTGATGCGCAGCGCGCCGATCATGCTGCCGCAGCGCCACCTGATCAACGGCGCGATCGGCGCCGCGATCCTGCTCCTCCTGGTGGTCTTCATCGCGACCGGGAGCACCTTCGTGTTCTGGCTGATGACGCTGCTCGCGTTCGCGATCGGCTTCCTCTTGATCATCCCGATCGGCGGCGCCGACATGCCGGTCGTGGTCTCGATGCTCAACTCGTATTCCGGCTGGGCGGCCGCCGGCATCGGCTTCACGCTGCAGAACCCGGCGCTGATCATCACCGGCGCGCTCGTCGGCTCCTCGGGCGCGATCCTGTCCTACATCATGTGCCGGGCGATGAACCGCTCCTTCGTCAGCGTGATCCTCGGCGGCTTCGGCGAGGCCGGCGGCGCCGCGGCCGAGCTCGTCGATCGCAGCGTCAAGCCGGGCTCGGCCGAGGATGCCGCCTTCATCATGAAGAACGCGCGCTCGGTGATCATCGTGCCGGGCTACGGCATGGCGGTCGCCCAGGCCCAGCACGCGGTGCGCGAGCTGATGGACACGCTGACCGACGAGGGCGTCGACGTGAAGTTCGCGATCCACCCGGTCGCCGGGCGCATGCCCGGCCACATGAACGTGCTGCTCGCCGAGGCCAACGTGCCCTACGACGTCGTCCACGAGATGGAGGAGGTCAACAACGACTTCCAGGCGGCCGACGTCGCCTACGTGATCGGTGCCAACGACATCACCAACCCGGCCGCCAAGGACGACCCCTCGTCGCCGATCTACGGCATGCCGGTGCTCGACGTCGACAAGGCCAAGGCGGTGTTCTTCGTCAAGCGCTCGCTCGCCTCGGGCTACGCCGGCATCGACAACACGCTGTTCTACAAGGGCAACACGATGATGCTGTTCGGCGACGCCAAGAAGATGACCGAGGAGATCGTCCGCGCGATGGGGTGACAAGCGCAGCTCGCAGCATCCCGGTTGAGCTATCGATCGAAGCAGGCGGGTTTCGCGAGCAGACTGAAAGCTTCGCGTCGTATCTCAATTCACTCTATCACATGTGCCTTGCGCATCAGGCGGTCAGGCGCGCGATGTCGATCAGCCTTCGGCGATCCGGCGTTTGAGGTGCTCGAATCGATCGCGCAGCTCGCGATAGTGCGAAGGCAGCCGCGCAAAGATCGCTCGAGCCATCGCCGCATCGTAAACATGCGAGCTCCGGTTGCGGTCCTCGAGCATATCCAGCCAGAGCTGTTCCCTGTCGAGCAGCCCGCGGCGGTAGGCGTGCCTGAGCGTATTCTTGGGGCTCGCCGTGTCGATGCCCTTCTCGCTGGAGGAATCTGCCGCAAGGCTTTCCAGAACAGCTCGAACGTGAACTCGAAGCGCTGGATCGTACCGTCCATCACGATCTCGTCGGGATCGACATACTCGAGCGCCTCACCGAAACGGTCGAGGGCGTTGCCCAGGCTCTCCAGGGAGTTCCCGCAGGGTGTCCTCGTTCATAGAGCAGCCTTCCCTCGCGATGCACGCGGCGCCTGAAGCGTTCCGGCAGATCGTCCATCAGCACGAGATCGATGAGCAGCAGCGTATCAGCTTCCTCTTCGAGGTCGAGGTGCAGCATCGCCCATTCTCCCCGGTCTATCCCCGGCGCCTCGATCGCGAGGTCGATATCGGAGCGCTCGAAGTGATCGCCGCGGGCGCGCGAGCCGAACAGCCAGACCCGCTCGACCGCCGGATGGCGGGCAAGACGGCGGGCGAGCTCCAGGATCAGCTCGCGCCGGTCGAGATCCCTTGGCAGAGTTCGAGCGCATGGGCGGATCGTCGGTTCACCTCGCGGGTCGGCGCGACCATATCACGACTGCCAGCCGCCGCCGAGGCGGCGCCAGGGAGTGATCGTCGCATGGCCAAGGAGCATCACTTCGCCGCCCACCTGGTCTGGACCGGGGCCGCGCGCGGCACCACCAGATCGTACGACAGCTACGGGCGCGACTACCGGGTCGAGGTCGAGGGCAAGCCGCCGCTCGAGGGGTCGTCCGATCCGAAGTTCCGCGGCGACGGGACGAAGCACAACCCGGAGGACCTGCTCGTGGCCGCGCTGTCGGCCTGCCACATGCTGAGCTATCTCGCCGAGTGCGCGCGCGCCGGCATCGAGGTCGTGAGCTACGAGGACCAGGCGAGCGGGCTGATGGCGATCAAGGACGGCCGGATGCGCTTCACCGAGGTGACGCTCGCCCCGCGCGTCGCGATCGCCGCCGGCGACCTCGAGAAGGCGAAGGCTCTGCACGAGAAGGCGCATGCCGCCTGCTTCATCGCCAACTCGGTCAACTTCCCGGTGCTCAACATGGCGACAGTGGTGCGCTCCTGAACGGCCGCAACATTGCCGGCAGACCGATCATCGGCGGCGCCCGATCGCGGCGCCGGCTTTTCGGCCGTGACCCTGAGCCCGCCATACAGGCCGAGAGCCTGCAGGATGCGATGCAACAGGATGCGGCCAGGTTGCCCGGTCGTCATCGGCGAGAAGCGAACGAGGCGAATTCGACGTGAACCCCGCCTCGCGCAGCAGCCCACCGAGGGAGCGGCGATCGAACAGGACCACATGGCATGGATCTCGCGCCTCGCGCCATTGGCCCTTGCGCAGCCGGGCGTGCAAGCCCTTGCGGTTGGGTGTGGTCAGCAACAGCAGACCGCCCGGAGCAAGCCGGTCGTGGAGAGCGCGCAGGACTGGGAGCGGTCTTCTGAGATGCTCGACCACCTCGATCGCGATCACGAGGTCGAAGGCACCCCGCTCGACGCGAATCAGGTCCGGATGAAACCTGAACCCGGACGCGGCCGCCGCTGCCCGGGCGCTGGGGCAGCGCTCAAGCCCGACGACGTCGAAGCCGCGCGCCCGGAGCAGGCTGGCGAGCTCGCCGACGCCGGCCCCGAAATCCAGAACTCGCGCGCCAGGCGGTGCCAGCCTCGTGGCCAATCCAGCCAGCCCGACCAGCGCGGCCGATGTCGAGACCATGTCTACGGCGCGGAGCGCGCTGCCGCCCGCGGCGTAGACCCGGCCATGCGCCTCGTCAAGCTCCTCCTGGCTCGGCATGGGGTAGCGGAACACGAGCCCGCATCGGTCACATTCGACCCAGCCAGAGCTTGCGCCAGACCACGGCCGCGGGATCACTTGGCAACACGGGCACGATGGTTGAGGCGATCCCCGGTCGTGAGATACGTCGCTTGCACCCCATCTCATGCGGCCGCTCCTTGCGGTGCCACATGCCGGCTTGTCTGTCACGGGCCGACTGGAGCCATGGCGCCTGACTATTGAACTTGTTGCCAGACGCCGGAAGTCAACCGGAGCGTTTCTGATCGTCGAAGCGTCCCGCCAGAGATGGTTCGTCCCCGAGCACAGGGGCATCGCTCTCCGCCCCAACAACGAGGGCGGGCGAGCTCGATGGGCAGAAATGCGATCTCGTCCTGGAGGTCGCCGGCGACCGACCGGCTGACGTGGTCGTGCCGCGGCGGCCGGCCCATCGCGATGGCCTTCGACCGGCACGATGATGGAGGTCTGCGAGAGTTCGCGATCGAAATCGGCGCGGGGAGCGGCGCCCGCTGGCTGGAGCTAGCCGCCGCTCATCGGGAATGACACGGCCAAGCGGGGGAGTTCAGATCTCGTCGCGCTCGCGCCGCTTGCGCTGCAGCTTGCGGAACCGCCGGATCGCCTCGGCCTTTTCGCGCGCCCTTTTCTCGGAGGGCTTTTCGTAGTGGCGGCGCATCCTCATCTCGCGATACAGGCCCTCGCGCTGCATCTTCTTCTTGAGCGCGCGCAACGCCTGATCGACGTTGTTGTCGCGAACCTGAACTTCCACAGGGTCTCCTTTCGTTCTGGTCAACGCAAAACAGGTCGCGCCCCACCGGGACCGACCACCTGCGGTTCCTACCATGACTGGCCGCGGTTAGGGAAGACTTAAGCGCTCCTCCGGGCCGGCCGGCGGATCGCGTCTTTCCCGGGCTGCCGAACCGGGCTAGATCGTAGCCATGGCGATTCTCAAGATTGCCCGCATGGGCCATCCGCTGCTGCTCCGGCGGGCGGACGCGATCGACGATCCGACCGCCGAGCGGGTGCGGCGCCTGATCGGCCACATGGCCGAGACCATGGCCGATGCCGAGGGCATCGGCCTCGCCGCACCGCAGGTCCATCAATCGCTGCGGCTGATCCTGTTCCTGGACGCCGAGGAGCGCGACGAGGCGCGAGGCCGCGCGCCGACCGCTCTGATCAACCCCGAGATCGAGCCGCAGGGCGACGCGCTCGAGCCGGGCTGGGAGGGCTGCCTGTCGATCCCCGGCCTGCGCGGCGTCGTGCCCCGCCATCGCCCGGATCGGCTACCGCGGCCTCGCCCCCGACGGGCGCACCGTCGAGCGCGAGGCGAGCGGGCTGCATGCCCGCGTCATCCAGCACGAGGTCGACCATCTGAACGGCATTCTCTATCCGATGCGCATGCCCGACCTGCGCCACCTCGCCTTCGAGAGCGAGCTCAAGCACCACCTCCGCTCCGCCGAGGCGAGCGGGGAGGACGGCGCATGAGCGCCCGGCCGAGCCGCGAGGCGCAGCGCGATCAGCTGCTCGAGGCGGCGCTCGCGCACGTCCCGTTCGACGGCTGGAGCCGCCGCTCGCTGTTCGCCGGCGCCCGCGACCTCGGCATCGACCCCGGCCTCGCCCGGCGCCTGTTCCCGCGGGGCGGCGACGATCTCCTGGTGCACCTCGAGCGCTGGGCCGACCGCCAGATGATGGCGCGGGTCGAGGGCGACGCGCTCCAGGATCTGCCGATGCGCGAGCGCATCGCGAGGCTGGTGCGCGCGCGGCTCGAGGTCCTGACCCCGCATCGCGAGGCGTTGCGTCGGGCGACCGCCGCGCGTCTCCTGCCAAGCAACGCGCTCGCCGCGACCGCGAGCCTCTGGCACACCGTCGACCTGATGTGGGCGCTCGCGGGCGATCGCGCGAACGACGTCAGCTTCTACACCAAGCGCTCGCTGCTGGCGGCGGTCTGGAGCGGCACCTTCCTGTTCTGGCTCGACGACCGCTCCGAAGGCCTCACGGCGACATGGGCCTTCCTCGATCGGCGGATCGAGAACGTGATGCAGATCGGCCGGCTGCGCGCCCGTTTCGAGGACGCGGTCCAAGCGCTAGGCCGGCTCAATCCCCTGGCCGCGCGCCGCTGAGATCGCGGTCGGTCTAGTACGGCAGAATGATGTCGAGCACCTGGGCGCCGTAGCGCGGCTGCTGCACGTCGGTGATCTGGCCGCGGCCGCCATAGGCGACCCGCAGCTCGGCGATCTGGTCGTGGCGAATCTGGTTGTCGGGCGTGATGTCCACCGGCCGCGCGACCCCGGCGACGTAGAGCTCGCGCACCTCGAAGTTGACCCGGACCTCCTGGCGGCCCTGGATCACGAAGTTGCCGTTGGGCAGGACCTGGGTCACCACCGCGGCGACGTTGAGCTTGATCTCCTCGGTGCGCGCCGTGTTGCCGCGGCCGCCATGCTCGAGCTCGCTGTTGAGGTCGACGAGGTTGTCCGGGTCGACCGCATCGGGGAGGACCTCCGACAGCTTGCTCTCGAAGCCGAAGAAGGCGCTCGCCGAGAGGTCGTCGGAGTTCTCCCGCGTACGCCTGGTCTCGTTGCGCAGCGTGGCCTCGTCGGCGATCGTCACCTGCACCGTGACCACGTCGCCGACGGTGCGGGCGCGCTGGTCCTTGAAGAACGAGCGCGCGCCCTGGCGCCAGAGCGAGTTCGCCGGGTAGACCTCGGGCTCGGCGGCCGGCATGGGCAGGGTCACCGGGCGGTAGCCCGCCTCCGCGACCGGGTTCTCGATCGGGCTGAGATCCGGCGCCTGCCCGACCTGCGCGAGGCGCTCGAAGGTATTGGCGCAGCCACCGAGCGCGAGGGCGCCGAGCAGCAGCGGGAGGACGCGGCGGGCAGGCGTCATCGCGAGGCGCTCCCGCCCACCCCCGGCAGGCCGCCGAGCGCGACCCGGTCGGGGCCGATGACCACGCCCTGGAGCTGCTGACGACTGTCGAGGTTGACCACCCGCACCGGCTCGCCGAGCGCGCCGTCGCCCTGCGCGATGCCGAGCGCCTGAAGCTCCAGCCCTGGGCGGTGGTAGACCAGCTGCACCGCCCGCCCGCGCGCCACCAGCCGGGACGGCTGGAGGTCGCGCTCGCTCAGCATCCGGCCGGGCTGGAGCGCGCGCCGCGCCTCGCTCCCGATCAGCTGCCCGGCCTCGGTGACGCTGGTCGGGCGCAGCCGGCTTGGCGCGACGCTGATCCAGTCCAGATCGGCCGCGGCGATGCGCTCGCCGGCGGCGATCGGGCGAGCTCAGCACCGGCAGCTCGATCATGCTCTGCGCCCGGCCCTGTGCCGGCAGGCGAAAGCGGATCTGGTCGCCGACGGTGCCGACCAGGAGCGCGCTGAAGCGGCCGCTGCCGGTATCGAAGTGGAGCTCTTCGACGGCGATGGCGGTCGCGCTCGAGAGCGGATTGGCGAGCGGCAGCCGGGGCTGCTCGAGCTGCAGATCGAAGTCCTCGCCCGGCGCGACCGCCGCCAGGGCCGCGCTCAGGAGGTCCTGCGTGAAACCCTGGGTGAGCGGCACCCCGCCCGGCAGGGTCGCGGCCGGGCCGGCGGCTGCGGCCGCGCTCGTGCATGCCACGAGCAGCAGGGCGGCAAGCCTCCGAATGATGCGCATCGCGGCCTCAGCGCAGCTGGGTCACGGTGGCCATCATCTCGTCGCTCGCCGTGATCACCTTGGAGTTCAGGTCGTAGGCCCGCTGCGCCGTGATCAGCGCGGTCATCTCCTGCACCGGGTTGACGTTCGAGCTCTCGAGGAAGCCCTGCTGCAGCTCGCCGAAGCCGGCGCTGCCGGGGGTGTTGATGGTCGCCGGACCGGACGCCGGGGTCTCGATCAGGAAGTTGTTGCCGATCGCCTCGAGCCCCGCCTCGTTGGCGAAGATCGCCAGCTCGAGCTGGCCGAGGTCGACCGGCTCGATCTGCGACTGCAGCTTGGCCTGGACCTCGCCGCTGGCGTTGATGGTGACCTGCAGCGCATCCTCCGGCACGGTGATGCCGGGGCTCACGGTAAAGCCGTCGGCGGTGACCAGGAGACCCTCGGCGCTCAATTGAAAGCTGCCGTCGCGGGTGTAGGCGAGCTCGCCGCTCGGCCGTTCGACGATGAAGTGGCCTTCGCCCTGGACCGCCAGATCGAGCGCGCCCTCGGTCGCCGTCATGTTGCCCTGGGCGTGGACCCGGTAGACCGCGGCCGGCTTGACGCCGAGCCCGATCTGGACGCCCGCCGGGACGACGGTGCCGGCGTCCGAGCTCGCCGCGCCGATCCGACGCTGGTTCTGATAGAGCAGGTCCTGGAACTCCGGCCGCCGACGCTTGAAGCCGGAGGTCGTGAGGTTGGCGATGTTGTTCGAGATCACCTCGACGTGGAGCTGCTGGGCCATCATGCCGGTGGCCGCGATGCTCAAGGATCTCATGCCATTGCTCCCGCGCTGCGGCGTGGTCTCGCGGCCGGCCCGGTTCAGCCGGTCGCTTCGAGCATGCGCTCGATCGCGCGCCGCTGCAGCTCGTGATGGGTGTCGAGCAGACGCTGTGTCCCCTGATAGGCGCGTAAGGTCGACATCATCTGGGTCATCTCGACGATCGGGCGCACGTTCGAGCCCTCGAGCGCGCCCTGCACCAGGCGGGCGTCCGCGGCCGGCAGCGGCGGCTGATCGGTCCGGTACAGCCCGCCGCCGACCTTGGTCAGGCGCTGCTCGTCGGCGAAGGTCACCAGCTCGATCCTCCCGACCACGCCGCCGGCGGTCGAGAGCGTGCCGTCCGCGGCAATCGTCGGCGCGCCGCCGTCGAGCGGCACCGTGAGCGGCGCGCCGCCGTCGTCGAGCACCGGATCGCCCTCGGCGGTCGCGAGCTCGCCCAGCTCGTTCAGCCGGAACTGGCCGCTCCGGCCGTAGCGCACCCCCTCGGCCGTCTCGATGGTGAAGTAGCCGGGTCCCTCGATCGACAGGTCGAGCGGATTGCCCGTGGTCGTGATCGGACCGGGGCCGAGGTCGCGGACCATGCCGAGGTCCTGGACATAGGCCAGCCGTTGACCGCTCCCCGCCGCGACCGGAACCGGCTCGAGCAGCAGGGCCTCCGCCTTGAAGTCCGGTCGCCGTCATGTTGGCGACGTTGTGCGCGATGACCTCCATCTGGCGAGCGAGCACCGTCTGGCGGGAGAGCGCGATGTAGGCGGTCGATTCCATCGGTTTCGGACCTGGCGGACCTCGGAACTGGGGAGCGCACGACCGATGCTCCCGGCCGGGCGCTGGCAGGGCACGCTGCAGCTTTCGTGCCAGCTCGTCGAAGCCAAGACATTCCCCGGCGCCGAGCCGCCACGCGGCGCGCCGGGCAGACCTTGCCGGGCAACATCTGCCGCTCGGGAGCTAACCTCCGCTCGATCAACAGGTTCTTAACCGCGCCGTACCTAGCTTCAGCGCCGGCCAGCCGACCGGTGCCGACGCTGGGCGGGGCGGAACACTCCGCTCGGCAGGACCCGGTCGCGGTACCACGGCTCGATCAACTCCGAAACCGGCGGCGGGGCATGAGCAAAGAACCAGAGAGCGAACCCCAAGCGACTTCGAAGGCGGGTGGCCGATCGCGCAAGATCCTGCTGATCGGGCTGCCGCTCCTTCTGCTGTGCCTCGGCGGCGGCGGAGGCGCGGCCTACGTGATGGGCATGGTGCCGCCGGGCCTCCACGCCGCACAGGACGCGGCGGATCGGCCCGTCCGGCCCGACGATCCCGCGAATGTCGTGTTCGTCGAGCTGCCGGATCTGCTGATCAATCTCAACGCCACCGGCGCCCGGCTGCGGTTCCTCAAGATCGCCACGGCGCTCGAGGTCCAGGGCGAGGATCAGGCCGAGACCGTGCGCCGGCTCGTGCCGCGCATCCTCGACAGCTACCACATGTACCTGCGCGCGATGCGGCCGGAGGAGCTGCAGGGTTCCGAAGGAGTGTACCGGATCAAGGAAGAGCTGCTCGCCCGGACCAATGACGCGATCCGCCCCGCAGAGGTGCGCGACGTGCTGGTGCGCGAGATGCTGGTGCAATAGCCGGCCGCCGGCGCCGCCCACCCCACAAGCATGCCCGATCCCAGCAACCTGCCCGCCGCCGCTCCAGGAGACGAGACCCTCGAGTGGGCCGCCGCCGCTGGCGGCGAGGCGGCCGCGGCGGACGCCGAGCCGGCGCTGCTCGGGCAGGACGAGATCGAGAGCCTGCTGGGCGCGACGCATCGCGACGGAGGGCGCTCCGGTCTGCGCGTGCTGGTCGACAACAACACCATCAGCTACGAGCGCCTGCCGATGCTCGAGGTGGTGTTCGACCGCCTGGTCCGGATCATGACCACGAGCCTGCGCAACTTCACCTCCGAGAACGTCGAGCTCACGCTCGAGAGCATCACCTCGCTGCGCTTCGGCGAGTACCTCGACACGGTGCCGCTGCCGGCGATGATCGCGGTGTTCCGGGCGGTCGAGTGGGACAACTACGGCCTGCTCACGGTCAGCAGCCCGCTCATCTACTCGATCGTCGACGTGCTCCTCGGCGGGCGGCGCAGCGGCGCGCCGATCCGGCTCGACGGCCGGCCGTTCACCAGCATCGAGCGCGCCCTCGTAGAACGTCTGATCCGCCTCGTGCTGAGCGAGATGGGGAGCGCCTTCGCGCCGCTCAGCACCGTCGAGTTCCGCTACGAGCGGCTCGAGACCAATCCCCGCTTCGCGGCGATCGCGCGGCCGACCAACGCCGCCGTGCGCTTCAAGCTGCGCATCGAGATGGAGGAGCGCGGCGGCCCGCTCGAGATCCTGATCCCCTACGCCACGCTCGAGCCGGTGCGCGATCTCCTGCTGCAGATGTTCATGGGCGAGAAGTTCGGCCGCGATTCGATCTGGGAGTCGCACCTCGCCCGGCAGATCCTGGTGACCACGGTCGAGCTCGAGGCCTTGCTGGAGGAGCAGACGATCCCGCTCGGCGAGGCGATGGAGCTGAAGGTCGGGACCACGCTCCCGCTGACCGCCACTCCCGACACCCCGGTGATGCTGCGCTGCGGCCACGTGCCGCTGCTGCGCGGCCGGATCGGTCGGGTGGGCGACAACGTCGCGATCCGGATCGAGGACCGGGTCGGACGTGACAAGGCGCACGACTGATGCTGGAGCTGGCCCTGGACGCCACGCTCGCGATCCTGATCCTGGTGGCGCTCGGGCTCGGCCTGCGGCTCCAGCGCAATCTCCGCCTGCTGCGCGGCGGCGACGGCGAGCTCGAGCGCCTGATCGCCGCCCTCGACCGTGCGACCCTGCGCTCCGAGGCCGCGCTCCAGGGCCTCAAGAGTGCCGCTGCCGCCGCGGACGCGCGCCTCGCCGGCGTGGAGCGCCTGCTCGACGACCTGCGCTTCCTGACCAGCCGTGGCGAGCAGCTGGCGGACCTCCTGGAAGAGCAGGTTCGGCATGGGCGGCCGGCGCCACGCTCCGATCCACCGATCGCGGCAGCGCTCTCGAGGCCGCGCCTGACGCCGGACAGTGCCGGCCAGGCGGCGGCTCTCGAGCGCACTCTGAGCACTCTGCGATGACCCGCTCGCGGCTCTCGCGCGCCGGGGAGAGCCCGGCGCCCGATGGCCGGCGCGTGCGGGCGCTCGTCATTGTGCTGGTGATCGCCGGCGGCGCGCTGGCCGTGGCCCGGCTGGGTCTGGCGGTGCACGGCCTGGCCGACCCGCCGACCTGCCGCTCCGTCGCCCATGGCCGAGCGCGCGACCCCGGTCCCACCGGAGCCACCCTGGCCAGCGCTGCCCGAGCCGGCCGCAGGCCCCGAGGCGCCGCCGGACGACATGCCGCGCTCGGCAGCGCCGCAAGCCTCGCGCCTGCCGGCCGACCCGGTCCGGCTCACCGCCAGCGAGATCGAGCTCCTGCATCGGCTCGCCGCCCGTCGCGCCGCGCTCGAGGAGCGCGCCCGCGGGCTCGACCAGCGCGAGGCGCTGCTCGCGACCGCCGCGGCCGGCCTCGAGCAGCAGGCCGCGCGCCTCGAAGAGCTGCAGGCCGAGATCAGGGCCATGGTCGAGCGGCACGACGCGGCCGAGGAGGCCAAGCTCACGAGCCTGGTCAAGATCTACGAGACCATGAAGCCCAAGGCCGCGGCCGAGATCTTCGACCGGCTGGAGATGCCGGTCCTGATCCGGGTGGTGGAGCGCATGCGCGAGGCGAAGTCCGCGGACGTGCTCGCCCGCATGGACCCGGCCAAGGCCAGGCAGGTCACGGCCGAGCTCGCGCGGCGGACACGGCTCCTCGAGGCCGAGCGCGCCGCCGCAGCCGCGCCCGGGGCCGAGCCACCTTTGGGTGACGGCTGACCGGCGCTAACCGTTCGTTAACCATGGCCGGCTAGCGTGGGCGGAGGTGGCCATGGGGCGTCGTCCGACCGGCATGCCGGTGCGGACCATGGCCGGAACCCGATGGCACCCGGCAGCCGCCGGCCGGGCTTTGGCTGCAAGGAGCACGTCCAGCGATGGCCATGGACAAGACCACGCCGATCCTGATCGTCGACGACTACAGGACGATGGTCCGGATCATCCGCAACCTGCTCCAGCAGCTCGGCTTCCAGCAGATCGACGATGCCGCGGACGGCGCGGCGGCGCTCGCCAAGCTCCGCCAACGTCCCTTCGGCCTGGTGATCTCCGACTGGAACATGGCGCCGATAAGCGGCCTCGAGCTGTTGCAGCAGGTCCGCGCCGACCCGGCGCTCGCGCATCTGCCGTTCATCATGGTCAGTGCCGAGAGCCGCCACGAGCGCGTCGCGGTCGCGCGCAAGGCAGGCGTCAGCGGCTACATCGTCAAGCCCTTCAACGCCGCCACCCTGGGGGATCAGATCGCGAGCGTGATGGGCGGCTGAGCCCATGACGCTGCCGGGTCCGCGCTCGCCGGCCCGGCCGCAGCGCAGCGCGGCGCGTCCAAGCGGCCCCCTTTCCGCCACGCCGCCGGGCGGCAGCCGCCCCCGGCGACGCCTGTCGGCGTACGCGCGTGCCGTGCTGGCGCCCGCGTTTGCCGTCCTGGTCCTCGCGGTGCTCCTCGCGGCCGCCGCCGCAGCCGAGCCGATCGCGGTCCGGGCGGCCGTTCATCCCGGCTACGGTCGGCTGGTCTTCGAATGGCCCTCGCCGATCGAGGTCGAGAGCAGGCGGAGCGCCGATCGGCTGACCCTGCGCTTTGCCCGGCCTTTCGCGGCCGATCTCAACGCCGCCGCCGGCCGCCTACGCGACTACCTGATCGAGCTCACCCGCGGCGCCGGCGAGCGCGAGCTGGTCCTTCGGCTGTTGCCCGGGGTCACGGCCGACCTCGAGGTGTACCAGGAGCGCATCGTGGTGCTCGATCTGACCGCCGCCGCGCCGGCGGCGAGCGCCGCGGTCGAGCTGCGCACGGGCGTGCACGACGGCTTCGTCCGGATCGTCCTCGACTGGGCGGGGCCGATCGGCTTCGCGACGGCCGGCGCCGATCGCGCGCTGGCGGATCCTCTTCGATCGCGAAGGGGAGATCGACGCGGCCGCGATCGCTCGTCGTTTCCCCGACCTCCTGGACGAGGTGAGCGCGACGCGGAGCGATGGCCGGAGCGAGCTCGTGCTGGCGCTCAGGCCCGGCGTGCGGGCGGACGTCTTCGAGGTCGCGGGCGAGCGCGTGGTGGTCGACCTCCATCTGCCGGGCGCCGCGCGGCCGAGCGGAGCGGCCAAGCCCGCGACCGCCGCGGCGCCGGCCGCTCCGGACCCGGCGGCGCCGGCGCATGCCGAGCTGTCGCAACCCGCTGCGGCGCCGGAGGTCGCGCCGGCGCGAGGCGAGGCGACGACGCTGGCGCCGGCGGCAGCGGCGCTGACTGGCGCGCCACCAGGAGGCAAGGTGATGCTGCCAGTGCCGCTCACGCTGCGCATCGGCACCGCCGAGGTCGCGCGCGGCGTCGCGCTCGACTTCGCCTGGAGCCAGCCGGTCGCCGCCGCGTTCCTGCTGCGGGCCGGTCATCTGTGGAGCGTGTTCGCGCCTGCCGCGGGTCCGGCGGACCCCCCCGTGCTGCCCTCGCTCGCGTCGCCCGTGCCGGGCCATCTCGGCCCGGGCGAGCTGGTCGAGGCCACGGGCGGGATCGCGGCGATCCGCTTCCCGCTGCGGCGCCCGCTCGCCGCGACCGTGGAGCGCGCGGGCGGCCGCTGGCGCGTGGTCCTCGATGCGGCGGCGGCGCCGCCCCACCCGGCGCGGCTCGAGCGCCGGCAGGACCCGCCGCGGCTGCGGCTCGCCGCGGAGGAGGCGGCGCGGCTGGTCAGCCTCATCGACCCCGAGGTCGGCGACCGGCTCGAGTTCTGGCCCTTGCTGGCGCCGGGTCAGGGCCAGCCCCGCACGCAGCGGCTGGTCGACGTCGAGCTGCTGGCCACGGCCCAGGGGCTCGCCTGGCGGGCGCTGAGCGACGGCGTGCAGGCACGGATCGTCGAGGGCGCGGTCGAGCTGTCCGCGCCCGAAGGGCTGCACCTTTCGGTCCCGCCTGCGCTGGCGGCCCGCGCCGCGCACCACCGGAGCGCGCCGCCCACGGCAGCCATCAGCCATCCGCCCGATCCGCGAGCGCCCGAGACCCACGGGCCGGAGGAGGACGGGCCGACCGCGTCGCACGAGGGAGCGCCGGCCCGAGATGGCGCGTCACCCGCTGAGGCTCTGGCGGCGCCGGGTCCGGCTCCGCCGCCGGGCGATGCTCCCATGGCCGATGCGATTCCTGGCGTTGCCCTGAGGGCCGAAGGTCCGGCTCGCCCGGAACGCTTCGGACCGCTCGCGCTGACCCGTTTCGCCGGCGCCGAGGGGCGCACGCTGCGGGAGCAGCGCATGGCCTTGCAGGGTCGGATCGCGAGGGTGCCCGAACCGGAACGTTCCGCGGCCAGGCTCGACCTCGCCCGCGGGTTTCTGGCGCAGGCGATGGCCGCCGAGGCGCTCGCCGTGCTCGCTCGGATGCCGGAGCCGGACGCCAGGCATCCCGACCGCCTCGCGCGCGCCAGCCTGACGGGCGCCGCCGAGCTGCTGATGGGGCGGCTCACGGCGGCTGCGGCGGGTCTCGCGGCGCCCGCCCTCGACGCCGACCCGGAAGCCGCGCTGTGGCGAGCGGCGCTGGCCGCCGCCCAGGACGACTGGCCGCGCGCCGCCGCCGAACTCGAGCGCTCGGGCAGCACCATCGGTAGCTACCCGCCGGCGTTGCAGCTTCGCCTGGGACTCCCGGCGGCCAGGATCGCGATCGAGGTCGGCGACGACGATCGGGCCAGGCTCGTGCTGGACCGGCTCGCGGCGCTCGATCTGCATCCGGGCGATCGCGCGCGGCTCGCCTTCGTCGAGGGGCTGGCGCAGGCCCGGCGCGGCGCGCTCGACCGGGCCGACGAGATCTGGCGCGCCCTGGCGCAGGCACCCGACTACGGAGCGCGGATCGCCGCCGACCACGCCCGCACGGCAGCCCTGCTCGACGCCGGCCGTCTCGATCTCGACCACGCCCTCGCCAAGCTGGCCGCGGCGCGCGCGCTGTGGCGCGGCCATCCCTTGGAGTTCGAGATGCTGGACGGGCTGGCGGAGCTCCATCTGCGCCAGCGCGACCCCGCGGCGGCGATGCGCATCTGGCAGGAGCTTCTGGTGCGCTTCGCGGACGCTGCCGGCGCCGAGCGGATCGCGACCAAGCTGCGCGACGGGTTCGTCGGCGCGCTGCTCGGCGAGGACGGCATGACCATCGGCGCCGTCCAGGCCTATGCACTCTACCAGGACTTCCCGACGCTGCTGCGCTTCGAGGGTGCGCTCGGCGACGGCATTCGCCACCGGCTGGCGGCCGCGCTGGCCGGCCTCGACCTGATCGAGCCGGCTGCCGGCCTGCTCGACGAGCTGGTCGGGCGGAGCCTGGACGGTCCCGCCAGGGCGGCAGCCGGGGCCGAGCTGGCCGAGCTCTGGCTGCGGGCGCCGGATCCCGCGGCGGCGTTGGATGCGCTCGGCCACAGCCAGGTCGCGGAGGAGCTGCCGCCGCGCCTGGGCGAGCGGCGGCGGCTGCTGCGCGCGCGCGCCCTGGCGGCAGCGGACCAGCGGGACGCGGCGCTGGCGCTGCTGGAGGTGCGGCGCGGCCTCAGCGAGCAACGGCTGCGGACCGAGATCCTCTGGCAGCAACGCGACTGGGCGCGCCTCGTTGGCGGCGTCGAGGCGCTGCTCAAGGCGCGCGACCCCGCAGCTCCCTTGTCCGGAGCCGACCAGGAGCTGGTGGTCAGGCTCGCGATCGCTCACGCCCGGCGGGAAGAGCACGGCGCCCTCGCGGATCTGCGGGCGCGCTTCGGCCCCGCCATGCGCGGCCAAGCGGCCGAGGCCGCCTTTCTGATGGCAACGGCGGCACCTGGGATGGCCGGCAGCGAGCGTCCGGCGGAGCGGCAAGTGCTGCTGGCGGAAGCGGCTGAGCATCTCGCCCGGGTGCGCGCTTACCTGGCGAGCGAGCTGACCTCTCCCTGATCGGCGGCGAGACCGTGGACGCGGCACTCCCCGCTCTCGGCCGCGGTTCCGCCGCGCGATCCGCAGCCGCGCCAGCGAGCGCTCTGCGTCGCTCGGGAGCAAGCGGCGCCCGGGTTGGGACAGAGCACCCTGCTCGCCCATGACGATCCGAACGCGTTCCACCGCCCGCGGCACGCGCGCCGGCGAAAGGAGCTCGAAATCCTTCCGATCGCACGCCGGCATCGGCAAGGTCACGCGCGGCCCCGCCGGCGATCGCCTGGGTCGGTCGAGTTCGAAACCGACGCTCGCCGTTGGACGCGGAGTACCTCGCCGGGCCGCGACGAGCTGGGAAGGCCGGCCGCACGCCCCAGCGTGAGCCGAGCCATCGGCCAAACGGGGCGGTCGGCGCGCCGGTGGTTCCGCGGCGGCGAAGTCATGCACGGCCAGACGGGCGAGTCGCGCCGGGGATCGAGCCCGAGCGGCCGGCGGCGCATGCCGCCCCGCCCGCTGAACGCCATGCCTGCGCGACCGGGATGAGGGCGCGAGCGCTGCAGGAGGCGGCGCTCGGCGGGTTGCACGTCCGCCTTCGGCAGATCATGCGCGGCTGGGCCGGCGCGCACGCCTGCGCACTGCCAGCGAGGCGCTGCGGCGATACCCGTCCGCAGCGCCGGCCGGAAGCGCCGATCGGGAGCGCTCGGCCGCACCGGCTGGTCCTGCGATCAGCTCGCGAAGCTCTCGACCAGGCTGCCGACCACGAGGTACCAGCCGTCCACCAGGACGAAGAAGATCAGCTTGAAGGGCAGCGAGATCAGGACCGGCGGCAGCATCATCATGCCCATCGACATCAGGATCGAGGCGACCACCATGTCGATCACCAGGAACGGCACGAAGATCAGGAAGCCGATCTCGAAGGCGCGCCGCAGCTCGCTGATCATGAACGCCGGGATCAGGGCGCGCAGCGGCGTGTCCTCCGGCCGCTCGATGGCGGGCAGGCGGCTGATGTCGAGGAACAGCTCGAGGTCCTTGGGCCGCACCTGAACCAGCATGAACTCGCGCAGCGGCGCGCTCGCCCGCTCGAACGCCTCGAGCTCGCCGATCTCCTCCTCGAGGAGCGGTGAGAGCCCCTCCTGCCAGGCGCTTTCCAAGGTCGGCGCCATGACGTAGGCGGTGACGAACAGCGCGAGCGAGATCAGCACCGCGTTCGGCGGCGTCTGTTGCAGGCCGAGCGCCGAGCGCAGGAAGGCGAGCACCACCACGATGCGCGTGAACGACGTCACCATGACCAGGATCGACGGCGCCAGGCTCAGCACCGTGATCAGCAGGACCAGGCGGACGATTTGGCCGGTGACGGAGCCGCCGTCGCCAAGATCGACGCTCAGGCTCTGGGCCATCGCGGGGCCGGCCGCCGGCAGCAGGACCGCGGCGACGAGCGCGACCGGCCAGCGCGTCACGCCGCCTCGCCCCGCCGTCGCCGCCGGCGCGGAGCCCGAGAGCGAACGACGCTCGATCAGCCGATTGCCGTCCTGGCCGAGCAGCAGCAGGTATTCGCCGGCGTCGCAGCGCGCCAACACGAGCTTGCGCCGCGGGTCGATCGGCAGGACCTCGATCACGGCCAGCCGTCTGGCGGTCCCGGACGGCGCAGTGACGAGGCGAAAGCGCCGCGCGGCCCACGCCAGGAGCGCGATCAGCCCGAGAACGAAGGCCAGCGCCGCGAGGAAACGCAGATAGTCGACGACGTCCAAGGGCGCGCCCCGCTACAGACTGCCGGCGCGACGATAGGCGGCGCCGGCACGCCGATGAACGCCGACGTCGCGCAGCTGACGGGCGAGGCGCGCCTGCTCCTCGCGCAGGCTCTGGGCCAGCACGCCCGCTTCGTCGAGCAGCGCCAGGAGGCTTTGCCGCAGGCGCCGGTCAGCGGCTGAAGGCAACTCATCGAGCTGGTCGCGCAGGCTCTCCAGCAGCGCCGTCAGGCGGCCGAGCTCGGGCAGCTCGCCCTGCGCGAGGGCCCTGCGCGCGCGTCCCAGCAGATCGAGCGCGGCGGCCGTGCCCCGTTCCAGCTCGCGCGCCGCTCCGGTCCCCCCGGAGCTCATCGCCCGACCTCCTGCAGCGCACGATTGGCACGGTAGAGATGCGCCAGAATCTCGGCGACGGCCGCGAAGGCGGCGATCGGAATCGGGCAGTCGATCTCGAGCGTGCTCAACAGCGCGGCGAGGTCGCGATCCTGCCGGACCGCGACCCCGTGGTCGCGGGCGATCGCGACGATCTGCGCGGCGAGCGCGCCCCGCCCCTTGGCGACCAGCCGGGGAACCTCCGCCCGGTCGGGGTCGTAGCTGAGCGCGACGGCGAGATCGCGGTGCTCCATTGGATGGGTCCGGTCCTCTGGCTCTGAGAGGGGACGCTGCAGGCATGGTTGCTTCGCGATATCGTGGTAACCTTAATGATTCCTTACCCTCGCCGACCGAGGAGCCGGCTGTTCGGTTCGACGGCGGCGGGAACGCGGAGCTGGATATGGTCCTGACCGGGCGCAGGCTGCTGCACCTGGCGCGCCGGAGCGTTCGGAGCGAGAGCGGCGCCGCCGGCCGCGCACGCCGGCCCGACGGCTGGAATCCGCAGGACTCTGCCCGCTCCGCGGGAGCCGGCCTTGGCTGAGGCCGAGCGGCTCAGCGTCATCCTGCTGAGCGGCTGCTACGACCGCATCCACTATGGGCTCGCGATCGCCAGCGCCGCCGCCGCGCTCGATCGGCCGGTGACCCTGTTCGCGACGCTTGCGGCGACGCGCGCGTTCCTCGCCGCGGGCGCGGACGGGCGGCCCGGCTGGGCCGCCCAGCCGCTGTCGCCGGAGCTGAGGGCGCCCGATCTCGCCGACGGCGCGGCGCTGGATGCCCGCAACCGTGCCCGCGGCGTGGCCGGGCTCGAGGAGCTCCTGCAGGCCTGCGTAGGACTCGGCGTCGAGCTCATCGTCTGCGAGATGGGCCTGAAGGCGGAAGGTCTCAGCGCCGACCGGCTGCGCGCAGACCTGTCAATTCAGCGTGCGGGCCTGGCCACCCTGCTCGCGCGCGAGGGTCAGATCATCGTCCTCTAGCCGGCTGCGAGCCCGCGGCCTGCCACCAGATCTTCACCATTTCCACCTATGCAGGATCAACTTGCGCCAGGGGCGCGGCTGAGCTAGGGGAGGTTCCGCTTTCGGAGCGGGGCCGTTTTCCCGGAGGAGGAGGCCGCAGACCGGGGCCGTGTCGAGCCGCACCCGTGTCCGCTAGTGAGCGTTGGTGGTCGGAGGACGCATGCCGGACGTCGTCAACCATAGCTACCGTCCCTCCGAGGACGAGCCCTACATGAACGAGACCCAGCGGGAGTATTTCCGCCGCAAGCTTATGAGCTGGCGCGAGGAGATCCTGCGCGGCTCGAACGAGACCCTGCGGCAGCTCAAGGAAGAGGACAACCGCGTCGCCGACATGAGCGATTGGGCATCCTACGAGACCGAGCGCAACTTCCAGCTCCGGGCGCGCGATCGCGAGCGCAAGCTCTTGTCCAAGATCGACGAGGCGCTGCGCCGGATCGAGGAAGGCACCTACGGCTACTGCGAGGAGACCCAGGAGCCGATCGGCCTGAGACGCCTCGAGGCGCGCCCGATCGCGACCCTCAGCATCGAAGCCCAGGAGCGTCACGAGCGGCGCGAGAAGGTCTATCGCGACGAGTGACGTCGCCGGTCGTCCGCCGGTCCGCCGGCCCGGCGGTTTGTCGCCCCCCCGACCCTTGGTGTGATGTCGCCGCTTCGACGGCGTCGGTGAACGCAGGCTAAGCCGGCGCGGCGCCGCCGATTGCTGGCGCGTGCGCCGGAGCGCGGCCGCGGGCGCAGCCTGGTGAGGCCGCCAAAAGCACCCCCGGATAAAGCCAAACGGACCGGGCATGACCCGCCCGGCCGCGGCAGAAGTTGCCGAGCCCGGTTCCGCCCTGACCCCGCTTTCCTCGCATCGTCATTGGTTTGGAGCCGGATTGCGGCTTGGCATGGCGCTTGCTCCCGAGGTCCTCGCCATGACGCCGTCGCCAGCCCCGTCACCCATCGCCCCAGCCCCCGCCCGGAATGGCGCGGGCGCCGCAGGCGCGAGCGAGGCGGCAAGCGCGTTCGCCCTGCTGCTCGCGGGCGTGCTGCCGATCCCGCTGCTGGCCGCAGCGCCGGTGACAGACCCCGCTCGGCAACCACGCAGCTCGGCCCGACGCCGACCCCGCACCGCCGGCCGCCGCGGCGGGGCTGCGGGGCGCAACCTCTCAACCGGGAGCCCCGGCCGGCCCGCCCGCGCTGCCGGCCGCAGGCCAGGGCTCAGCACTGCAGGTTCCCGCCGGGGCAGAGCACACGCCCGCGCCGACAGGCGTCGACCCGATGCCTGAGCGGCCGTTCCGACCCACGCTGCCCTCGATCATCGGTCCGGACCGCCCGCCGGCGTCGCCGCTCGACCAGGGCCAAGTCGCGGCGGTCCAGCAGACCTCCACCGATCGCTCCGGTCTCGCGAACCTGTCGTCGGGCGCCGCCGAGCCCGCCAGCCAGGCTGCGTCGGGCGGATTGGTCGAGTGGGCCGCGGACGCCGAGGTGGCGGATCGCGCACTCGCGAAGCGCGGCTGACCAGCACCGGCGCGATCGACCCCCGGGCGGCTCTGGCCACACCGCCGCGGGCCGCTGCCGGGAACCTCGCCAGAGCCGTGGGCGAGAACCCTTCCGATCGTCCTGGGAGCGCCTCGCCCGAGAGCTTGCCCCGCGCTACCACGGATACAGCGGAGCCAGATCGGCGGTCGATCGCAAGCGCACCCGAGCCCGCCCCGGCGGCCGACGGCCCGGCGCCGAAGCTTCGGCCGGCGGCGGCGCCGACCCCGCCCAGCATCGCAGCAGGCGACGCTCGCATCGACCCCTCGGTCGAGATCGGCGATGCCGCGCCCGGCCGGACCGAGCGCGTGGCCGGCGAGACGCCCGTCCCCGCCGGCCGACCGCTACCGCCGGCACCGGTCGTGCAGCTCGGCATCCACATCGCGGCCGCCGCATCCCGACGCGTCGAGCGCTTGGTCGTCCAGCTCGAGCCGGCGGCGCTGGGTCGGGTCGAGGTCCGCCTCGACTTCACCCACGACAATCGCGTGACCGCCGTGATCGCCGCCGAGCGGCCCGAGACCCTCGAGGTGCTGCAACGCGACAGCCGCGCGCTCGAGCGCGGCCTGCAGGACGCCGGTCTCCGCCTCGACCAGAATGCGCTGAGCTTCTCGCTCCGCCAGGAGCAGCGCGGCCAGGAACGCGGCGCCGGCACGCCGGGCACGTGGCCCGCCTTCGAGGCGCGCCCCGGCTCGGGCAGCGGCGCCGACCGGCCCGACGATGCCCGCCCCGCCTACTGGATCGGCGCGCATCGCGTCCTCGACATCCGCATCTGAGCGTCGCCCAGGAGGTGGGCCCACCCATGGAGATCCCTTCGAGCACCGCAGGCACGGCTGCAGCCTCGAGCGCCGCCAAGGACCGGATCGGCCTCGCCGACGACTTCGACAGCTTTCTCCAGCTCTTGACCACCCAGCTCAAGAACCAGGACCCGCTCGCGCCGCTGGATGCGAACCAGTTCACCCAGCAGCTGGTCCAGTTCAGCGCGGTCGAGCAGGCGATCAAGACCAACGACGCGCTCGGCCGACTGCTCGCCACGATGCGCGGCGACCAGATCGCCCGGAGCGTCGACTATCTCGGCGCCGAGGTCGAGGCCGAGGGCCAGACCATCCGTCTCGGCGAGGGCGGCCCCGCCCGAGTGCGCTATCGCCTCGAGCAGAGCGCCGCTCAGGTCCGGATCGAGATCTACGACGGCGCCGGCCGGCTGGTCGCGACGCGGCAGGGCGAAACCGGCGCCGGCAGCCACAGCCTGGACTGGAACGGCCAGAGCCAGAGCGGCGCGCCGCTGCCCGCCGGCCTCTACCGGGTCGAGGTCGTCGCGAGCGATGCCGCGGGCCAGGCGGTGCCGGTCACGACCACGATCCGCGGCGTGGTCGACGGCGTCGAGATCGATGGCGACCGCCTCATGCTGTCGATCGACGGCGTGCTGATGCCGCTGGACTCGATCACCTCGATCCACCGCCCGCAGGCGAGCGCCTGAGCGCCCGCGCACCGTCACCGCAAGAGCAACGCGGCGCCAACGCCCGCCCCTTTGGAGAGGAATTCGCCATGAGCCTGTTCGGATCCTTGTTTTCCGCCGTCTCCGGCCTGAGCGCGCAGAGCCAGGCCATGGGCATGATCTCGGACAACGTGTCCAACGTGAACACCGTATCCTACAAGGCCGCGGTGGCGCAGTTCTCGACTTTGGTGACGCGTTCCGCCGCGAGCGCCACCTACAGCCCGGGCGGCGTCCAGGCGAGCACGCTCTACCGGATCAACCAGCAGGGTCTGATCCAGGCGAGCAGCTCGCCGACCGACGTGGCGATCGACGGCAGCGGGTTCTTCGTGGTGAACAGCCGCGCCGACGGCAGCGGCGAGCAGCTCTACACCCGCGCCGGCAGCTTCGAGCAGGACTTTCTCGGCAATCTGGTCAACGACGGCGGCTTCTACCTGCAGGGCTGGGCGCTCGACGCCAACGAGCAGATCGTCAACATCAACCAGGTCGGCACGGTCAACGTTCAGGTGATCAACGGCCTCGCCGCCGCCACCACCGACGTCGAGCTCGGCGCCAATCTGAACGCCACCCAGACGCCGTTCGCCGGGGTCTATGCGGCCGGCGATCTCGCGGACTACGCCAACTCCGGCGGGGTCAGCGGGGTCCAGCCGCACATGGTGCGCTCGGTTCAGGTGTTCGACTCGCTGGGCGCGGCGCACAATGTCGAGATCGCGTTCCTCAAGGACGCCGCCGCCAACACCTGGAGCGTCGAGATCTATGCGGACAGCGCCGAGGTCGAGGTCGGCGATCATCCGGCCGGCCTGCTCGCCAGCGGCACGATCACCTTCAACGGCGACGGCACGCTCGCGAGCACGGCGATCACCCCCAACTACCCTGCCGCGACGCTCGGCGCACCGATCGGGGTCAACTGGCTCGACACCAGCGGGCCGTCCGACAGCTCGATCACCCTCGACCTCGGCACGATCGACAGCGCCAGCGGCCTCAGCCAGTTCGCCAGCGACTACAACGTCGCCTTCGTGACCCAGAACGGCGCCGAGGTGGGCGACCTGAACGGCGTCACCATCGACGACGAGGGTTTCGTCATCGCCACCTTCACCAATGGCGCGACCCAGAAGATCTACAAGCTGCCGCTCGCGACCTTCGCCAACCCGTTGGCGCTCGACCCGCGCACCGGCAACGTCTTCGTTCAGACTGCGGCCTCGGGCGAGTTCAACCTGCGCAGCGCGGGCGAGGGCGGGGCCGGCGTCGTTTCGCCCTCGGCTCTCGAGGCCGCCAATGTCGATCTGGCCGACGAGTTCACCAAAATGATCGTTACTCAGCGCGCCTACTCAGCCAATGCGCGTATCATCACAACGGCCGATGAAATGCTCGATGAGCTGATTCGCATCAGCAGGTAAATTGGAATACCAACAACTCGGCTAAGCCATTCGTGGATTCACTTGGAGTCCACGAACTTTTTTACTATCTAGCTTAGTTCTTTCTTAAAAGCGGGTTGCGATACTGCGTGCAATGCCCCCTCGCCGAGGGAGTTGGAGAAACGCTGATGTCGGACCTCAATTCTCATCTGGCCGCTCAGAAGCCGAAGAGCGTCATCGGCCCCGATGGCAAGATGCTGACCCTGAGCGATCTGCCGCCGCCCAATACGCAGCGCTGGGTCGCCCGCCGCAAGGCCGAGGTCGTGACCGCGGTGCGCGCGGGGCTGCTGTCCCTCGAAGACGCCTGCCGACGCTACAGCCTGTCGACCGAGGAGTTCCTCGGCTGGGAGGCGGCGATCGACAAGCACGGGCTCGGCGGCCTGCGGGTCACGCGGATCCAGGACTTTCGCTGACGCGATCGCGGCTGCCGACTTCGACAGCGCCCGGCGCGGACCGGCCAGCGCACCTGACCATCGGCTGCTAGGCAGGAGTTGCCTGGTTTAACGAGTTCTTCAGCGTATTTGCCTAGTTACCGGCTCGATCCGTAAGGCATCACGCCAGCGCGACGAGCCCATGAATCAGCCGCTGAGCGCGCTTCCGGCGCGCGACCACCAAGCCAACGTCGATCGCGATGCCGCCCCGCCGGCGGCGCGGGCGCTGAGCGTGCTGCGCGCGCTCGGCCCGGGACGTCTGTTGGTCCTCAGCGCGACCGCGCTCGCCCTGCTGGCCTTCTTCGCCTATCTGGTTCTGCGCGCGATCGAACCCTCCTACTCCCTGCTCTACGGCGCCCTGGAGCTCGACGACAGCGCCCAGATCGTCGGCCGGCTCGAGGCGATGGGCGTGCCCTTCCGCCTGCAGGGCGACGGCGAGGCCGTGCTGGTGCCCGCCGATCAGGCGCTGCGCCTGCGCATGATGCTCGCCGAGGAAGGCCTGCCGCGCGGCGGCAGCGTCGGCAACGAGATCTTCGATCAGACCAGCGCGCTCGGCACCACCAACTTCCTCGCCAACGTCAACCTGCGGCGGGCGCTGGAGGGCGAGCTCGCCCGCACCATCGCCGCGCTGGCCGACGTCCGCTCGGCGCGCGTGCACCTGGTCCTGCCCCAGCGCGAGCTGTTCCGGCGCGACCAGATCGAGCCCAGCGCCTCGGTCACGCTGCGCATGCTCGGCGGCCGCCGGCTCAGCCGCCGCCAGGTCATGGCGGTGCAGCACCTGGTCGCGGCCGCGGTGCCGGGCCTGGTGCCCGAGCGCATCACGCTGGTCGACGACCAGGGAACCTTGCTCGCCCGCGGCGGCGACGGCGCCATCGAAGGCGCGCTGCCCGTCGCAGGCGGAGGAGCTATCGCACGCTCTACGAGGAGCGCCTCAAGCGCACCATCGAGCAGCTTCTCGAGCGCTCCCTCGGCCCGGGCCGGGTGCAGGCCGAGGTCAGCGCCGAGCTCGACCTCGACCAGATCACGACGACCGAGGAGACCTTCGATCCGGAAGGCCAGGTGGTGCGCAGCACGCAGACCGTCGAGGAGGAGAGCCAGAGCGCGGAGCGCGACGACGACGACGCGGTCACGGTCGGCAACAACCTGCCCAACGCCGCCGCCGAGACCCCGGCGAGCGGCCGCGCCGCCAGCGAGAACGCGACCCGTACCGAGGAGACGATCAACTACGAGATCTCGCGCAAGGTGCGCAACCAGACCCAGGTCGGCGGGCGGGTGCGCAGGCTTTCGGTCGCGGTTCTGGTCGACGGCACGTCGGCCCCGAACGAGGCCGGCGAGCCGGTCTACAGCCCGCGCGACGCCGACGAGCTCGCCCAGATCGAGAGCCTGGTGCGCTCGGCGATCGGCTTCGACGCGACGCGCGGCGACGTCGTCGAGGTCAAGAACATGCCGTTCAGCGCGCCGCCGCCGGTCGAGCGAGGAGGACTCCTGGCTGCAGCTGACCAAGTACGACCTGATGCGTCTCGCCGAGCTCGCCGCGCTCGCCCTGGTCGCGCTGATGCTGATCCTGCGGGGTGGTGCGCCCGATGCTGCAGCGCCTGGCGCCGCTACCGGCCCCTGCCGGCGCCGCCGGCGGCGGCGAGCGCGGCCGGCGCTGCCCTGCCCGGCAATCTCGCGCCCGCGGCGCTGGCCGCGCCCGACGGCCAGCGGCCCACGCCGCCCGAGCGGGACCAGCGACGGCGTCCAGCTACGATCGCCCGAGGCGCGCATTCGGGCCGAGCTGCTCAAGCGGGCGCGCGGCGTGATCGAGGACGCGCCGGACGAGGCGGTCGCGATCATCCGCTCCTGGCTGCACGAGACCTAGACCGCATGGCCGAGCGCAGCGCCCTGACCGCGCTCAGCGGTTCCGAGAAGGCGGCGATGTTCCTCCTCGCCAGCGGCGAGGAGCACGCGCGCAAGCTGTTCCCCAAGCTGCAGATGGAAGAGGTCAAGGAGATCACCCAGGCCATGTCGCGGCTCGGCGTCGTCTCGGGCGAGGTGGTCGAGGCCCTGTTCCGCGACTTCGTCGAGCGCCTCGGCAGCGCCGGCGGGCTCGTCGGCAGCTACGACACCACCGAGCGCCTGCTCGGCCAGCTCCTCGAGCCCGCCAAGGTGACCGCGATCATGGAGGACATCCGCGGTCCGGCCGGGCGTACGGTCTGGGACAAGCTCGGCAACGTCGACGAGGACGTGCTCGCCTCGTACCTCAAGAACGAGTACCCGCAGACGATCGCGGTCGTGCTGTCCAAGATCCGCTCCGAGCACGCCGCCCGGGTCCTGGCGAGCCTGCCGGAAGAGGCCGCGGTCGAGACGCTGATGCGGATGCTGCGCATGGAGGTGGTGCAGAAGGACATCCTTAACGATGTCGAGCAGACCCTGCGCGCCGAGTTCATGTCCAACCTGGCGCGCACCCACCGCCGCGACAATCACGAGATCATGGCCGAGATCTTCAACTTCCTCGACCGGGCGACCGAGACCCGACTGCTCGAGCTGATCGAGGAGCGCAACAAGGAGGCCGCCGACCGGATCCGCGCGCTGATGTTCACCTTCGAGGATCTGGCCAAGCTCGACGGTCCGGGCATCCAGACCCTGCTGCGCAACGTCGACAACGCCAAGCTCGGCATCGCGCTCAAGGGGGCGAGCGAGAAGCTGCGCGAGCTGTTCTTCGCCAACATGTCGGAGCGCGCCGCGAGGATCCTGCGCGACGACATGGAGACCATGGGCCCGGTGCGCCTGCGCGAGGTCGAGGAAGCGCAGATGATGCTCGTCAATACCGCCAAGGAGCTCGCGGCGGCGGGCGAGGTCTTCATCGCCGACGGCAAAGACGACGAGCTGGTGAGCTGAGCCATGCCGCCCCGCGTTCCTGTTCGCCGGCGTTTCGACGACGGCGCCGCCCGGTCGCCGCCGGCGCGCGCCGCTGGACCGGTCCGGCAGCGAGCGGCGCGGCCGTACCCTTCAGCTTCCCACGCCTCGAGCCGGCCTCGGCGAGCCCGCCCCTTACCGCGCCCGAGGCCGCCGGCGCCGACCTTCAGCGCGGCCGAGCTGGCGAGCGCGGTCGAGGCCGCGCGCCGCGAAGCCTATGCCGAGGCTGCCAGCGAGCTGCAAGCCGAGCTGACCGCGAGCCGCGAGCAGCGCGAGGCCGATGCGCTGGCAGCGCTCAGCCAGGCAGCTCGCCGCCAGCCGGGACGCGCTGGAGCGCGATGCTGGCGACGCGCGCCGGCGCCAGCCGCGATCTGGCGCTGGCGGTCGCGCGGGCCCTGGTCGCGCGAGCGCTCGCGCGCAACCGCTGGCCGATGTCGAGGCGATGTTCCGGGAGCTGGTGGTCCGGCTCGAGGGCGAGCCCTGGCTCGAGGTCCGCCTGCCGCCCGAGGTCGCGCCAGCCGGTGAGGCGGCGCTGGCCCGGATCGCCGCGGAGGTCGGCTTTCAGGGCGACCTCCGGGTGCTTGCGGATGGCGGGCTCGGCCCGGGTGACGCGCGCGCTCCCTGGCACGAGGGTATGGCCGAGCGCGACCTTGCCCGGATCGAGGCGGAGGCGATGGCGCTGGTCGATGCATGGCTGCCGGCCGCAGCGGAGCGTTGACCGGCGAGCCGCAGGCGGTGGCGCCGGACGAGGCTGGCGAGGATGGAATCCGAGGCATGAGCGACGAGACCGACAAGCTCGATCTGAACGATCTCGCCGCGACCGGCACGTCGCCCAAGGCGCCCACGAGCCGCGCGGCGCTCGGATCCGGCGCCGAGCCTGCCGGCGGAAGCGCCCGCTCGCTCGCCGGGCGGGCGCAGCGACGACCTCGGCGCGGTCTACGATATCCCGGTGCAGCTCTCGGCGGTGCTCGGCAAGGCGACCATGCCGGTCAGCCAGCTGCTGCGCCTCGGCCGCGGCGCGGTGGTCGAGCTCGACCGCAAGGTCGGCGAGTCGATCGACATCCTGGTCAACAACCGCCTGGTCGCCCGCGGCGAGGTGGTGATCGTCGACGACCGGCTGGGCATCACGATGACCGAGATCATCAAGACCGAAACCTGATGCCCGAGCGAGCTCTCCGTCCGCTCAGCCCGGGCCGAAGTTGGGGGAAGCGTCCATGCGGGTGCTGATCGTCGGCACGCACAACGACCGAGATCGCGAGCGCGACCGAGATGGCCGTGCGGCGGGGCGCGACCCTGCGCCACCTGCCGTCGCCCGAGGCCGCGCTCGACGAGCTGCGCGCCGGTCGCGGCGCCGATCTGATCCTGATCGACGTCGCCGCCGAGATCGGCCGCCTGATCCGGGCGCTCGCCGCGGAGCGCATCTTCCTGCCGGTGGTCGCCTACGGCGTGCGCACCGACGCACGGGCGGCGGTGGCCGCGGTAGGGCCGGGGCGCGCGAGTTCCTGCCCCTGCCGCCGGACCCGGAGCTGATCGCGGCGATCCTGGCGGCGGTCGGCGACGACCGGCGCGAGCTGGTCTTCGAGGACCCGGCGATGCACGAGGTGCTGGCGGTGGCGCGCCAGATCGCGCCGTCCGAGGCGAGCGTGCTGATCACCGGCGAGAGCGGCACCGGCAAGGAGATGGTCGCGCGCTACCTGCATCGGCACAGCCGCCGCGCCGAGCGCGCCTTCGTCTCGGTCAACTGTGCCGCGATCCCCGAAAACCTGCTCGAATCCGAGCTGTTCGGCCACGAGAAGGGCGCCTTCACCGGCGCCGGCGCGCGCGCGCATCGGCAAGTTCGAGGAGGCGAGCGGCGGCACGCTGCTGCTCGACGAGATCAGCGAGATGGACCCGCGCCTGCAGGCCAAGCTGCTGCGCGCGATCCAGGAGCGCGAGATCGACCGCGTCGGCGGCGGCCGTCCGATCAAGATCGACATCCGCCTGATCGCGACCAGCAACCGCGATCTGGAGGCCGAGGTCGCCGCCGGCCGCTTCCGCGAGGACCTGCTGTTCCGCCTCAACGTCGTCAATCTGCATCTGCCGCCGCTGCGCGAGCGCCCGGCCGACATCGGCCCGCTGTGCGCCCATTTCGCCCCCAAGTACGCCAAGGCCAATGGCGCGCCGCTGCGGCCGATCAGCCAGGCGGCGCTCGCGCGGCTGCGGCAGCAGCCCTGGAAGGGCAACGTGCGCGAGCTCGAGAACTGCGTCCATCGCGCCGTGCTGCTGGCGAGCGGCGACGAGATCGGACCCGAAGCGATCCGGCCGCAGGGAGGTGCGCCCGGGCGGCCGCGCGACCCGGCCGGGGCGGTCGCGCTGGTCGGGCGGACGGTCGCCGACGTCGAGCGCGACCTGATCCTCGAGACCCTGCAGCATACGCTCGGCAACCGCACCTACGCCGCGACCATCCTCGGCATCTCGATCCGCACGCTGCGCAACAAGCTGCGCCAATATGGCGGCGAGGGGGTGCCGGTGCCGCCGCCGGCGCGGCGGCCTGGCCGCAATGCGATCGCCCAACGGGCCTAGGCGCAGCCCGGCTTCGCCGATGGCACCCCATCTGAGCCTCGCGCCCGCGGTCCTGCTCGGCCGCCTCGGTGACAACCTGCGCCGCGGCGACATCGCGCTGGCGCTCGGCATGATCGGCATCCTGGTGGTGCTGATCCTGCCGGTGCCGCGCCTGCTGCTCGATCTGCTGCTGGCGCTGTCGATCACCTTCTCGGTGCTGGTGCTGCTGACCTCCTTGTTCATCGTGCGCCCGCTGGAGTTCAGCTCCTTCCCGGCGGTGCTGCTGATCGCGACCATGCTGCGGCTCGCGCTCAACCTCGCCTCGACCCGGCTGATCCTGGCCGAAGGCCATGCCGGGCCGGCCGCCGCCGGGCACGTCATCGAAGCCTTCGGCGGCTTCATCATGCAGGGCAACTTCGTCATCGGCCTGATCGTGTTCGCGATCCTGGTGATCGTGAACTTCGTGGTCATCACCAAGGGCTCCGGCCGCATCGCCGAGGTCGCGGCGCGCTTCTCGCTCGACGCGATGCCGGGCAAGCAGATGGCGATCGACGCCGACCTCTCGGCCGGGCTGATCGACGAGCAGGAAGCGCAAGCTCCGGCGCCGCCAGCTCGAGGAGGAGAGCAGCTTCTACGGCGCCATGGACGGCGCCGCCAAGTTCGTCCGCGGCGATGCCATCGCCGGGCTGCTGATCACCGTCATCAACCTGGTCGGCGGGCTGATCATCGGCGTCGGCCAGATGGGCGTGAGCTTCGCCGAGGCGGTCCACAGCTACACGCTGCTCACCGTCGGCGACGGCCTGGTGTCGCAGATCCCGGCGCTCGTGGTCTCGACCGCGGCCGGCCTCCTGGTGGCCAAGGCGGGGGTCGCCGAGCGCACCGATCGCGCGCTGTTCGGCCAGCTCAGCGCCCATCCGCGCGCGCTCGCCACCACCAGCGGCCTGCTGGCCGTGCTGGCGGTCCTGCCGGGCCTGCCGCTGCTGCCGTTCCTTCTGCTGTCGGCCGCGAGCGGCGGCCTCGCCTGGCATCTCGGCCGGCGGTCGGACGCGCGGGCAGGCGCGGCCGAGGACGCGGCCGCCGCGGTGACGGCGCCCGCCGAGGAGCCGATCAGCGCCGCGCTCGCGATGGATCCGCTCCGGCTGGAGCTCGGCTACGGCCTGCTGCCGCTGATCGGCGAGGCCGGCGGCCCCAGGCTCACCGATCAGATCAAGGCGCTGCGCCGCCAGCTCGCCGGCGAGCTCGGCTTCGTCATGCCGCCGGTGCGGATCCAGGACAACATCCAGCTGCCGGCCAACTACCTACGTGGTCAAGCTCAAGGAGATCGAGACCGGGCGCGGCGAGCTGCGGCCCAACCTGCTCCTGGTGATGGACCCCAAGGGCGACCGGATCGGCCTGCCCGGCGAGGAGACCACCGAGCCGACCTTCGGCCTGCCGGCGATGTGGCTCGCCGAGAACCTGCGCGAGGAGGCGAGCTTCCGCGGCTACACGGTGGTCGATCCGGCGACCGTGCTGACCACCCATCTGACCGAGATCATCAAGGACAATCTGGCCGAGCTGCTGACCTATCGCCGAGACCCAGAAGCTGCTCGACGAGCTGTCCAAGGACTATCAGAAGCTGATCGACGACCTGGTCCCCGGCCGGATCAGCGTCGCGCGGCATCCAGCGGGTGCTGCAGACCCTCCTGGCCGAGCGGATCTCGATCCGCGACCTCGCGCTGATCGTCGAGGCGATCGGCGAGGCGGTCGCCTCCAGCCAGAACGTGGTCGTGATCACCGAGCACGTGCGCGCCCGCCTCGCCCGGCAGATCAGCAACGCCAACACCGCCGAAGCCGGCTACATCCCGCTCCTCACCCTGTCGCCGGACTGGGAGCAGGCCTTCGCCGAGGCCCTGATCGGCCAGGGCGACGACCGCCAGCTGGCGATGGCGCCCTCGAGGCTGCAGGCGTTCATCGCGCGCCTGCGCGAGGCGTTCGAGCAGCACGCCATGCGTGGCGAGCTGCCGGTGCTGATCACGAGCCCCGTGGCGCGGCCCTACGTGCGCTCGGTGGTCGAGCGCTTCCGGCCGGCGACCGTGGTCCTGTCGCAGAACGAGATCCACGCCAAGGCGCGGATTCGGACCCTGGGCCAGGTGTGAGCCGGACACCTCGGGATGCGGCTCAAGACCTTCCTGGCGCCCGACACGCGGCAAGGCATGGCCCTGCTGCGCGCCGAGCTGGGCGACAACGCGATCATCGTCGCGACCCGCGAGCTGCCCGACGGCGGCGTCCGCATCACCGGCGCGATCGAGAGCCAGGACCTCGACCTCGCCGAGCTGCTGGCGCCGGGCGAGCTGTCGCCCTGTGCCGAGCGCCTGCGCGCCGTCGCGACCCATCACGAGCTGCCCGAGCCGCTCGGCCGGCGGCTGCTCGAGGCGGCGCAGCGGGCGGGTTCCGGCAACCCGGCGGTGGCGCTCGCCCAGGCCCTGGCGGAGGCGTTCGCGTTCGCGCCCATCGCGGCGGCGCCCACCGGCTCGCTGCTCCTGTCCGGGCCGCCCGGCGCCGGCAAGAGCGCCGCGGTCGCCAAGCTCGCCGCGGCCGCCGTGCTCGACGGCCGCTCGGTCAGCGTGGTGACCGCCGACACCGCGCGGGCGGGCGGGATCGAGCAGCTCGGCGCCCTGCTCGCGCCGCTCGAGCTGCGGCCCGTGCCGGCCGCGGAACCGGCGAGTCTGCGCCGCATCGTCCAGCACGCCGCGAGCGACACGCTGCTGATCGACAGCCCCGGGCTGAACCCGTTCCGACCGGCGGATCTGGGGGTGCTGTCGAGTCTTCTGGAGGCGAGTCGCGCCGAGCCGGTGCTGGTCCTGCCGGCCGGTCTCGGGGTCGCCGACAGCGCCGAGATCGCCCATACCTACGTCGCCCTGGGGGCGCGCCGCCTGCTGGCCACCAAGCTCGACGCGGCGCGGCGCCTGGGCGGGCTGCTCGCGGCCGCGGACGCCGGGCTGGCGTTCGCCGAGGCCGGGATCGGCCCGACGATCGGGCAGGGGCTCAGCCCGCTGAGCGCCGGCGGCCTCGCGCGTCTGCTGCTGCGCCATCAGGAGCTTGCCGGGGCGCGCGGTGCGGGAACTTCGCCAGCGCTCGCCGCAGCTGCCGGGGGCCGCCGGGCGTGAGCCGGATCCTCGCCATCGCCTCCGGCAAGGGCGGGGTCGGCAAGACCTGGCTGGCGATCAGCCTGAGCCACGCCCTCGCCCGGCAAGGCCGGCGCGTCCTGCTGTTCGACGGCGATCTCGGGCTCGCCAACGTCGACGTCCAGCTCGGCCTCGGCCCGGGCGCCGACCTCGCGACCGTCCTGAGCGGCCGCTGCGCCATGGCCGCGGCGGTGCGCGCGGTCGAGACCTGCGGCTTCGACGTCCTGCCAGGCCGCTCCGGCTCGGGCCGGCTCGGAGCGGTCGATCCCGCGCTGCTCGACGGCGCGCTCGCCGAGCTCCTGGCCCTGGCGCGCGCCTACGACGTCACGCTGCTCGACCTGCCCGCCGGCATCGATCATGCCGTCCGCCGCCTGCTGCTCGCCGCGCGTCTCCGCCTGGTCGTCACCATCGACGAGCCGACCGCCCTGACCGACGCCTACGCCCTGATCAAGGTCCATCAGCGCGACGGTGGCGCTGCCGCCGGGCTGGCGCTCGCGGTCAATCTCGCCGAGAGCCACGAGGCCGGCCGCGAGACTCACGCCGGCTTGCAGCGGGTGTGCGCGCAGTTCCTCCAGCTGCGCCCGCCGCTGGCCGGCGTCCTGCGGCGCGACCCGCGGGTCGTCGACGCGGTCCGGCACCAGACGCCCCTCCTGCTCCGTCACCCGACCAGCCCCGCGGCGCGCGACGTCGAGGCGCTCGCCGGCCACCTGCTCGCCGCATGACCAGCGCGGTTCCTCCGCCCGTAGCCCCGCCTACGCCCGGCAGCCAGCCGTCGACCGAGGGCGCGGCCGCGGCGCGCCGGGGCCGCGCCGGCGGTCACGGGTCGACCGCCGCGCTGGTGCTGGCGCAGACCCGTCGTGGCGCGCTGATCGAGGCCGGCGCCAATCGATGGCTGGTGCGCGGCGCACCGCCCTTGCCCCCGGGCGCGACCGTCAGCCTGGAGCTCGGCGCCGCGGGCCGTCAGGACGGGTCCGGTCGCCTCCTCGCCATCCGACCGGAAGCGGGCGCCGAGCGCGTGCTCGAGCCGCCGCTCGCCGTGCGCCTGCAGCGGGCGCCCGCCGCGCCGACCGCACGGCCGGCGGTCGCGGACGCGCCACGCCTCGCGGCCGGCGTCCAGGTCGATGCCCGTCCGATCGGTCCGAGCGGCGACCCCGTCGGACCCCCGACCCCGGTCCGGCTGTTCGTCGCCGGGCTCGCGACAACGGACGGCAGCGCTGCGGCGGCCGACGCTGCAAGGCCCGGGCAGAAGCATGCCGGTGTTGCAGGGCAACCGTCAGGGCAGATCACGGGCGGCGCTCTTGCGGCGGAGGTCGTCGGGCGCGATGGGGCGGGGCGGCCGCTGCTGCAGGCGGCCGGGCTGCGCCTCCGGCTCGAGGCCGCGCTCGACCTGCCGGCCGGCGCCCGGCTGCAGCTGGCCTTGCCGCAGGGGCTTGCGTGGCCGCCCTCAGGCGGAGTCACGCCGGCGCCGCGGCGACGGCCCCTGGCGCCGCGTGATCGAAGCCCTGCTGCTGCGGCCGGCGGCTGCCAGGGACGCACGCCGGAAGCGACCGGCTTCGCCTGCCGGCGCCGGATCATGCTCTCGCCGCGCGCCTCCTGCGCTGGGTCGAGGCGCTCGGCGCGAGCGCGACCGCCGCCGAGGGCGAGACCAATGACCCGCTCGCGCGCGATAGCGAGCCCGGTGCAGCGCTGCGCAGTGCGCTCACCGACCTCGCTCGGCAGGCCCGCGAGCCCCAGGCGGACGGCTGGCGGGTGCTCCTGATGCCGCTCGGGGGCGAGGACCCGCATTCCCCTCAAGCTCTACCTGCGCGAGCCCGCCGGTCGACCCCGAGCGCGACCCGCGGTCCGTCGCGCGACCGGCAGGTCTCGACGCGCCGGGCGATCTTCGAGGTCGAGCTCAGCCAGCTCGGTCGCTGCCAGCTCGACGTGCTCTGTCAGGCGACGCGGTTCGATCTGGTGGTGCGCAGCGCCGAGCCGCTCGCCGCGGGCTTGAGGACGACATCCGGCGCCTGGTGCGGCGGCGAGCGAGCTTGCCGGCTGGGCGGGGGTGGTCGAGTTCCGCGTCGGCCGAGCTGCTCCCTCTGCCCGAGGCGCGCGCTGCGGCCGGCCAGCAGATCACCGCATGAGGGGCAGCGGGTCAGGTCCGGTGGGCGCGCGCCGCGGCCGGAGCGGGCACGGGGGGCCGGGTGCGGATCGCGCGGATCGCTGCCGCCGAGCGCCGGCCCGCCGGCCTCAGGCGCGGCGCATTGCCTGACGCGCCGCTGCGATCGCCGGCGGGCGCGCCGCGCGCAGGCGGGAGTCGACGTAGTGGCCCTGGAACAGCCGGATGCCGAACGACTGGCCCCAGCGGATCGCGTCGGCGGTATCGCAGCGACACAGGACGACCCGGTCGACGCCGGCCCGCTTGATCGCGACCTTGAGCTCCTCGCGCCGCTCCTCGTTGATCCCGTCGAGCAGATCCGGGCTCCAGATCACCTTGACGAGGTCGGCGCCCAGGCGCTTGCGGTCGATCAGCGGCAGATGCAGGTGGTGCAGGCCGTCGATGCACACCAGGTAGCGCCGGTCGCGCACGAACTCGCGAATGAACAGGTAGGCCCCGAGCTCGGCGAAGATGTCGATCAGCTGCAGCTCGATGATCACCGGCGCGTCCGCCTGGCGCCGGAACTCGGCGTCGAAGGTCAGGAACTCCGGCGAGAGCAGGGTGGCGAGGCGTAGATTGAGACTGATCGCCCCCGGCGGGACGGTGAGCTCGTGGCGCGCCAGGCAGGTCAGAAGACGGCGGTCGAGCGACTGCGCGAGGCGCTGGAACAGCCAGGTATCGGCGGTCAGATCGATGCCCGGCGCCAGCGGTGCCGGCGAGCTCGCGCAGCGCCACGTAGATCTCGCTGAACAGCGGCTGCGGACCGGCCTGCGCCAGCACCGCGCAGACCGACTGGCGGCGGGTGAGGCCGGACAGGTCGAGGGTCGTGAGGCTGGCCTCGAGATGGGCGAGCCGGCCCGGGTCGAGCGGGGCCTCGACCACGGCGCCGCTCTTGGCCGGCTCCGGCCTGCAGGGATTCCAGGAGCTCGTCGAGACGGAAGCAGAACGAGTCGTACTCGCGCTCGAGCTCGAACCAGCTGCAGAACTTGCCCGGCCTGCGCCTCACGGCCGCGCGGCTCGAGCAGCGCCTCCTCGTGGTCGTCGCTGGTGCTGTTGGTGGCATTGGCGAGCGGATCATCGCTGAACAGGTAGCGCAGGCGCAGGACCACCGGATCGACGTCGCTCAGGCTGCCGCCGTGCCACAGGATAGACGATGTCGCCGTTGCGCAACAGGAACAGCTCGCTGTTGAAGCGCCGCAGCAGCCCGTCGAACTCGCTCGCCGCGACCCGCAGCTGGTAGTCGCGCCGGTTCTGCGCCTTCAGCTGCGACAGGTGGAGATGGACGGCCCGCCAGTCGAAGTAGTTGCGCTCCAGGCGCCTCACGTAGGCGAGCAGCTGGGTTTCGACTGGCCGCGTTCCGACGATGCCTGCATGGTCGCCTCGAGCGTCCTTCTAGGATCCGTGTCAGCCGGGCTGGACCAACCCAGCATAGACGGCGAATCATAACGATCACTTAACCAACGCTGGCGCGCGCTCGCCCTGCGGCATGGGCTCGACCAGCAGCGCCGGGTCGAGCGCGCGCTCGAACCAGAACACGCCCCAGTGGAGATGGGGACCGGTGACGCGTCCGGTCGCGCCCACCCGGCCGATCGGCTCGCCCTGCCCGACCGCCTGGCCGACCGCGACCCGGACCTCGCTCAGATGCGCGTAGATGCTGTGCAGGCCGTAGCCGTGGTCGATCATCACGGTGCCGCCGGTGAAGTACAGGTCGGGCGCGGCGAGCGAGACCGCGCCGTCGGCCATCGCCCCGACCGGGGTACCCGGCGGCGCCGCGACGTCGACCCCGCGATGGGGTCGGCGCGGCTCACCGTTCAGGATCCGCTGGCTGCCGAAGGTCCCGCTGATCCGCCCGGTCACCGGCCATACGAACCCGTCGGCCACCGCTTCGGCCGGCCGAATTCGCGCGCCTTTGCCGCCTCGATCAGCCGGGCATCGGCGCGGATCCTCACCAGATCCTCCTCGCTCGGCGTGACCTGGCGGGGCGGCAGGCCTTCGATGCGCTCCATCGGGTAGGCGCGCGGCGCGATCTCCAGACGCCGGACCGCCCGGCTGCCGTCGGGAAAGCGCACCGTCAGCTCCTGACCGCTCGGCTCGTCGCGGTCGAAACCGAACAGGAACCGGCCATCCCGGTCGACGCGCAGCTGGCGGCCGGCGTAGCGCACCTCGCTGCCGGCCACCGCCTGGCCGCGCACCAGCCCGCCCTGGACGAAGCTGCCCTCGAGCTGCAGGGTGGCGGCGCCGCGGCGGCCGCGGCGCCGAGCAGCAGGATCGGTGCGACCGACCAGCGCATGCGCTCCTCCGGGACGATGAGCCCGAGCCTCGCAGGGCCATGGTTACGTGAAGGTGAATCCGCCGTGCAAGCGCCATGGCGTCCGGTTGACCGCGGGCGCGCGGCTGGCGAGACTGCGCCCTGCCCTTGACGGAGCGCGCCGCCCTTGAGCCGCCTCGACAGCTTCATTCGCCGCCTCGAGGCGCAGCGCGCCTGCCTGAACGCCGCCGCGCAGGCGATCCGGGACCTGCCCGGGCCGGTGCTCGAGCTCGGTCTCGGCAACGGCCGCACCTACGACCATCTGCGCGAGCTGCTGCCCGAGCGCGAGATCTTCGTGTTCGAGCGCGAGCTGGCGGCGCACCCCGGCTCCCTGCCCGACCCGGCTCACCTGATCCTGGGCGACATCCGCAGCACGCTCGCGGCGTCCCGCACGCGACTCCCGAAGCCCGCGGCCCTGGCGCACAGTGATCTCGGGACCGGCGATCCCGACCGCAACCGGGCGCTCGCCGCGTGGCTCGCGCAGGCCCTGCCGGAGCTGCTCGCGGCGGGCGCCTGGGTGATCGCCGATCAGCCGCTCCACAGCGGCTCTCTGGCGCCTCGCCCGCCGCCACAGGGGATCGCGCCGGAGCGCTACTTCCTCTACTCACATGACGTATAGCAACGATCGTGATATAACCTGCGGTATGCACGGGCCGGCGCGTGACGTCGCGCCCGGCCCTTGTCCTCGGCGCGGAATTCCTGTTTGCTGAGCGGGCAAGGGCAGGCGACGATGGCGGTGAAGAAGGAATTCTGGGTCCGCTTCTGGGGGGTCCGCGGGAGCGTGCCCTGCCCTGGCCCGGACACGCTGCGCTACGGCGGCAACACGGCCTGCGTCGAGGTCATGTGTGGGGATCAACGGCTGATCCTCGATGCCGGCACCGGCCTGCGCGCGCTCGGCGTCACCTTGAACGGCCAGCGCGGCCTGAACGCCCACATCTTCCTGACCCACACCCATATCGATCACATCAACGGCTTTCCTTTCTTCCGCCCCGCCTACAGCCCGGAGAATCGCTTCCAGCTCTGGGCCGGCCACCTGGGCGGCCACACCGGCGCCCTGCAGGCGACCCTGGCCGACCTGATGAAGGCGCCGATCTTCCCGGTGCCGCTCGACATCATGCACGCCTGCATCGCGTTCCACGACTTCGCGGCCGGGGTGACCATCGAGGCGGCCCCGGGCGTGGTGCTGCGCACCGCTCCGCTCAACCACCCCAATGGCGCGACCGGCTATCGGGTCGAGTATGACGGCCGGGCGATCTGCTACGTCACCGATACCGAGCAGCGCGAGGGCGAGCTCGACGCGACCATCCTCGAGTTGATCCGCGGCAGCCAGATCGTGATCTACGACGCGACCTACACCGAGGCGGAGTACCCGAGCTACCGCGGCTGGGGACACTCGACCTGGACCGAGGGCGTGCGGCTCTGCAAGGCGGCCGGCGTGGAGCGCCTGATCGCGTTCCACCACGACCCCGACCACGACGACGCCTTCCTCGACCGGATCGATCAGCAGCTCCGCCGCGCCTTGCCCGGCTCCCAGGTGGCCAAGGAGGGCCTCGTCCTCCATCCCTGAGCTGCTGACGCGGCGAGTGAAGGCTGCCGGAGCGGCATGGCGGGACGGCCTCCGCGGCCGGGGCCGGCGCCTGCTCATGGGCCTCGCCACGCTGCTCGGCGGCCGGGCGCGCGGCTTCTTCATCCCCCATCGCTACGCCGCCGATGCCCGGCCCGGCGCCTACCCTGCGCTCGACCCGCTGTTCGCGGCCTGCTGGCCGGCGTTCGAGCGGGTGCTGGCCCAGATCGACGAGCTCGCGCCGGCGCTCCACCGCCTCGGCGGGCCGGCGCCGGCGCCGCGCTTCGACCAGGACTGGTTTCCGGGGCTCGACGGCGCGGCGGCCTACGCCATGGTGTGCAGCCTGCGGCCGCAGCGGATCGTCGAGGTCGGCGCGGGCCATTCGACCCGCTTCCTCGCCCGCGCGGTCACCGACCGGCAGCTCGCCACGTCCCTGCTCTGCATCGACCCCGCGCCGCGCGCGAGCCTGCACGGGCTGCCGCTGCGCTGGCTGGAGACCACGCTGCAGCGGGCGCCGGCGAGCTGCTTTGCCGATCTCCAGGCGGGCGACCTGCTGGTCGTCAATTCGAGCCACGTCCTGATGCCGGGCAGCGACGTCGACTGGCTCCTGAACCGGATCCTGCCGGGCCTCGCGCCGGGCGTGCTCGTCCACCTCCACGACGTCTTCCTGCCCGACCCCTACCCCGAGAGCTGGGCCTGGCGCGGCTACAACGAGCAGCAGGCGATCGGAGCGCTCCTCCAGGGCGGCGGCTACGCGCTCCGCTTCGCCAGCCACTACGTCGCCACGCGCCGGCCCGAGCGGCTCGCCGCAAGCGTGCTCGCGCGGCTGCCCCACGGCCTCGACGGGCTCGCCAGCAGCCTCTGGTTGGAAAAAACGGGTCGCGCGCCGGCGACCGGCGGGTGAGCGCCAGGCCGTTCAGGCGGCGAGCGGCGGGGTGCGCTCGATCACCTCGAAGGCGTCGTGGCGGACGTGGTTGCGCCGCATCTCCTGGCGCAGCAGATCCTCGCTGACGATGCCCCGGTCGACGCACTCGCGCAGCAGGCCGAAGAACAGGTTCTCCTGCTTGCTGTCGGGATGGCGCCGGTAGCGGCCGAGCAGCCCGTAGTCGCCGAACAGCTGGCGCCGCGCGCGCATCAGCCAGCCGATCGGGGGGAACAGCCGGAAGCGCTCCGCCGGGATGAAGTCGACCGGCAGGCCGCTCTTCCAGGGCTGGGTCTTGCGCTTGGTGTTGTGGACCATCCTGGTGCGCTCGCTCAGCCGGTCGAAGTCGTTCCACTCCGGCTCGAACAGCCCGATCGTCGCGGGGTCCTCATCCAGCAGGTTGATCCAGTTGCGGTAGTCGCGCGCGAAGGTGAACAGCTCGGCGAACTGCTCCGCGACCCGCCAATGGGTCAGCCTGGCGCAGTCCAGCAGCATGACGGAGCTCGCATAGTTGCCGGCATTGAGGCGGGTCGTGCCGCTCCGGGTCCGGCACATGATCGCCTTGCCGGCCATGTCGCGGGTCAGGAGCTCGTAGACGTCCGCCGACCGCGAACACGTCGGGGTCGACCACCACCGCCCGGCCCTGATAGCCCATCAGCTCGGGCGGCATGAAGCGCAGCGGCGTGAACGACTGCAAGTCGTCGTTGCGCCAGTGGCGCTTGACGCCGTCCCGCAGGTACTCCCTGCCTTCGTACTGCTGGAAGAATGGATAGTCCTTGTGCTCGATGATCTTGACGTCGAGCTGGTCGCGGTGGTTGGAGAAGCGCTGCATCGAGTAAGCCGACACCAGCGCGCCGACGTACTGGCGGTGATTGGTATGGATAAAGACGCAAGGCCTCATCCCGGCGTTTCCCTAGAGCTGCCCGCGTGAGAGCGGCGCTGATACCACAGCAATTCGACGGCCGCAACGCCATCGGGCCGCAAGCGGCGAATGGCGGCCGCGTCGGCGCTGGTTCGGGCCCTCGGAGCCTTGCCTGGCGCTCGGGAACGGCGCACTCATCTTGGCGAGTGTGCGGAAGGGACAGATGCTGAAATGCTCCGCGATCCCGTCACGATCGTCTGCTGGTGGTGGAAGAAGCAGGTCGAAGACTCGCGGCACTATCGGCCCGCCGACGTCCTTCGTCTGAGCGAGATGGTCGCGCGGCATTGTTCCGCCCCGCATCGGTTCCTCTGCATGACGAATGCACCGGAAGACCTCGATGGAAGTATCGAGAGCGCGATTTTGCCGCAACGATACATAGATTGGGGCTACAATTTTGCCAAACTTTTCGCATTTTCCGAGGACATGGCGGAGATCGCAGGACCGCGCGCGTTGTTTCTTGATCTCGATATTACGATCGTGGGCGACATCGCACCTCTTGTCGCCGGACATGAGAAGTTTCGGATACTAGGCCTCTTTCGGTCATCTCTGGAGCAGATGATCTATGACGCGTTCCGGCTGAGCTGGCGTCGACGCAACATCTACAACAGCAGCGTGATCTACATGCGGACCGGTGCCCTCTCCTTCGTCTGGCGCGAGTTCGACCTCGAAGCAGCGCGGGCGATCAAGAGGCGCTCGGGACTGGTGGGAACGGATCAAGCCTGGATCGAGTATCGGCTTGGCCGGGGCATGCCGGTGTTCGGACCCCGCCAAGGCGTGTTCAAGCTGCAGAAGCTCCGGAAGGCCGGTCAGGACCTGCCGCCGAACGCCCGCATCCTGTTCTATCCAGGCGATAAACAAGGCCGGACGATGGAGGAGCAGTACCGTCACCTCGTCGGAACCGGCTGAATCTCGGCACTGGCCCCATCGCCATGCTCCCCAGCCCCGTGGGACAGCATGCCGCTTCCCGGGTCCTCCTTACCTCGCTTAGATAGTGTCCCGCCACAGCGCCTGCGTCAGGAGGCAGACCACATCATGCTCGGCAGTCTCGGTCGGATTGAGCGCAGCGCGGCCACCGGCGGAGGCGCAGGGAAGGCGTGACGGCCATCGACATAGCTGCTCGTGATCGATCGTCCGATTCGCCACCCTCGAGCATGGCCCACCTCGCGCTCGACCCGACCCAGACCGGTGAGTTCGAGCAGCGCAGTCTGGCGCTCTTCATCAGGGATTTCGGCGCCGGCGGGGTGCAAAGGACGAGTCTCACTCTTGCCGGTGCTCTGGCCAAGCGCGGGCATCGAGTGGATCTGGTCGTCTGCCACGCCGAGGGTCCGCTGCGACATAGTGCGCCGCGGGAAGTCCGCGTCGTCGAGTTGCAGCCTGACAGCCGATGGCGGGCTCGAACTCTTGGCGCTGGCGGCCGATCCTGCTGGCGTCGCCCAGTTGGTGCGGCCGATCCTGCTGCGCTGGAAGATCCCGCGAGATCTTCCCTACTTGCCCGATCTGGCGGCCTATCTGAGGCGTGAACAGCCCGATGCCCTGCTGGCCGCTACGCCCTATCTGAACTTGATCGCCGTCTGGGCCAAGCGCTTGGCCCACGCGCGTGCTCGGGTCCTGGTGAGCGAACGCAACAATCTGTCCTTCAGGATCGAGAACAAGCCGCAGCAGCGTTCCCTGCCGCCTCTGCTCGGGCGCACCTACGCGATGGCCGATGTCATCACCGCCGTTTCCGACGCGGTCGGTGACGATCTGGCATCCACAACGGGTCTGCCGCGCGAGTCGATCGCGACGATCTACAATCCGGTCGTGCCTTCAGACCTGCCGGAAAGGGCGCGCGAACGCGTCGATCACCCCTGGCTCATGCCGGGGGCAGCGCCCGTGGTGCTCGCCGTCGGACGCTTCACGCCGACCAAGGACTTCCCGACGCTGCTGCGCGCCTTCGCGCAGGTCCGAGAGTGCTGAGCGCGAGGCTGATGATTCGTCGGCGAGGGAAAAGCACGGAGGAGAGCGCGGAACGCCGGCTCGAGCTGATGGCGCTCGCTGACCGAACTCGGGGTTGCGGAAGACGTTTCCATGCCTGGTTTCGTCGACAATCCGTTCGCCTACATGGCGCGGGCGTCCGTCTTCGTCCTCTCGTCGTTGTGGGAGGGTTTCGGCAACGTCCTCGTTGAGGCGCTGGCCTGCGGCTGCCCGGTCGTCAGCACCGAGTGTCCGGACGGCCCGGGTGAGATCCTCGATCGCGGTCGGTACGGCCGGCTTGGTCCCCGTCGGCGACCATGGCGCCATGGCCGAGGCGATCCTGGCTACGCTGCGAGCGCCGCTCGACCCTGACGTCCTGCGCAGCCGTGCGGCGATGTTTTCCGTCGATCGGGCGGTGGAGAAATACCTTGCGGCGCTCTTCTAGCTCTTACGAACGAGCGGTCGATGCGTGGCACGGACCTTCGGCGGAAGCACTGGCCGCCAGACACCTCTGCCCGAGCGGGCAGCGCAACTCCTGATCGAAGGATCGGAGTGTTCTTTCCGACTCTCGCGGGCGGCGGGCTCGAAAGGATGATGCTCGCGACCGCGGGCGCACTGAGCGAGCGAGGTTACGAGGTCGATGTCGTCGTCGCGGATGCGCAGGGTCCTCTCGCCGGCCTTATCCCCGCAGGGGTCCGCCTGGTCGAGCTGCAACGCGGACCGATCTGGCTGGCCCGCGCCCGTATCCTGCAGGCGGAATCGCCGACGCTCGAGAGCCCGCTCGCGCCCCTCTTGCTGGCGCTGAAGCTGCCCAACCGGCTGCCTTATCTTCCGAGCCTCGTCAGATACTTCCGAGAGGAACGTCCCAGAGCCGTGTTCGCGGCAGGTCTGAGCGCGAACCTCCTTGCCACTTGGGCCCGTGCGCTTGCCCGGAGCGACGCACGCGTGGTCGCGAGTCAGCGCAATACCATGTCGTCCGTGATGAGTACCTGGACATGGAAGCGCCGGGTCTTTCCGGCTCTGATCCGCCGCAACTACCTGGCGGCGGATGCGGTAGTCGCCGTATCCGAAGGGGTGGCCGACGATCTCGCGGCGCATTTCGGCATCCCTCGCGACCGCATCACCGTCGTTCACAACCCCGTCGTTTCCGGCAGCCTGAAGGAGAAGGCCGCGGCGCCGATCGACCACCCGTGGCTCGCATCCGGCGCCCCTCCGGTGGTGCTGAGCGCGGGCCGGCTCCATCCCACCAAGGACTATCCCACGCTGATCAGGTCGTTCGCACGACTGCGGCAGGTGCGCGAGGCGAGGCTGCTGATCCTCGGCTCCGGCAAGAACGACGAGGAGACCGCGCGGCGGCGCGCCGAGCTGATCGAGCTCGCTGCGGAGCTTGGCGTCTCTGAAGACGTCGACCTGCCGGGCTTCGTGCCGAACCCTTTGCCGTACATGGCGCGGGCTGCGGTCTTCGTTCTCTCGTCGCTATGGGAGGGCTTCGGTAACGTGCTGGTGGAGGCTCTGGCCTGCGGCTGCCCGGTCGTCAGCACCGACTGCCCGAGCGGACCCGCGGAAATCCTGGACCACGGTCGGTACGGCAGGCTGGTGCCGGTAGGCGACGATTCCGCCATGGCGGAGGCGATTGCTGGCGACCCTGAAGAGCCCGCCGGATCGGGACGCTCTGCGCGCTCGTGGCGCCCTCTTCACGGTCGACCGTGCGGTCGACGCCTATCTCGACCTGCTGTTGGGTCGCCCCGATCCGAGCGGACCGTCAGCCGATCTCGCGTGACGCCAGCAGTCGCCAGCTCACGGCTGTCATCCTTGGCCAGCCGCAGGCTGTCCGGCGCGACCTCGTAGACCCGGTCCGCGACGTCCACCCAGGCGGGTCGGTGGGTGATGGCGAGGATGGTCATGGCACCGTCCAGGGTTCGAACCTTGGTGCAGATCTCGGCCTCGGTCGCCGGATCGAGGGCGCTGGTGACCTCGTCCAGGATCAGCAGGCGCGGCTTGATCATCAGCGCCCGGGCGAGCGCGATCCGCTGCCGCTGGCCGCCCGAGAGCTGCATGCCGCGCTCGCCGACGGTGGTCGCGAGCCCGTCCTTGAGCGAGGCGACGAAGGCGGCCGCCCCCGCGGTCTCCAGCGCCTCCAGCGCCTCCGCCTCGCCGAGCGCGGGATCGCCCAGCGTCAGGTTGGCGAGCACGCTGTCGTGGAACAGCACCAGCTCCTGCGGCACGTAGCCGACCATGCCGCGCCAGGCCCGCAGGTCGATCTCGTCGAGCGGCACGCCGTCCACCAGGATGCGCCCGCGCTGCGGCTGGTAGAGGCCGAGCAAGAGGTCGGCGATCGTGGTCTTGCCGACGCCGGATGGCCCCATCAGCACCGTCAGCCGGTTGGCCGGGATGGCGAGCGAGACCTCGTCGAGCACCGGCTTCGTCCCGAAGGCGAACGAGACCCGCTCGAAGACGCAGCCGCGCTCGAGCGTCGGCCGCCGCCGGCCGGCGAACTCCTCGCGCTCGGCGCCGACCTCGTCGATCAGGCGGTGGATCGCGCGGTGCGAGGCCTCGAGCACGATCGCCCGCTGCTGCTGGCGCTGGACCCGGCCGAGGGAGCCGACCGTGCGATAGAGCAGCATCGCCATCACGAGCAATTCGGACATCGGCACCGTGAAGCGCGCCTGGGCGAGATAGATCCCGATCACCGCGAACAGCATGAAGATCGGCTCGCGCATCTCGCTGACCATGTTCTCGCCGATCGCCTGGCGCCGCAGCGCCCGGCGCAAGGCCGCGGTCTCGCGCCGGAACAGCGGCAGGAAATGCTCCTGGCGCGCCATCGCCTTGAGCGGCTTGATGCCGATCAGCATGTCGGTCAGCAGGCTGACGAAGCCCTGGGTGCTGCTCTGCTGGCGGCGGCCGGCCTTCTTCGAGATCTTCACGAACGGCCCCAGGATCATCAGGATCGTGCCGCCGAGCGCGATCCCGAGCAGCGCGAGCTTCCAGGAGACCAGGAACGCGAGCGTCACGCTGACCACGGTCTCGAGCAGCGAGGCGACGTACATCTGGGCCAGCATGTAGGCGCGCCCGGCGCGGGTCGCGTCCTGGCTCATCGCATTGGCGAAGCGGCCGAGCGGCTGGCGGGTGAAGTAGCCCCATTTGACCGCGAGCAGGCGTCCCACCACGGTGGTGCGCAGATCGGTCGCGACCTCGGCCACCGCGTAGCCGACCCGGATCAGCGCGAGCGCCACCAGCGCCGCCTTGGCGAGCACCCCGACCAGCACCAGCAGCAGCAGCACCTCGAGGTTGACCGGCAGACCCAGCGCGTCGAGCGCGCCGTAGACCATCTGGTGGACGAGGGTCGGCTCGCCGCCGTCGCCGAGCAGGATCGTGAGCGCCGGCAGCAGGCTCGCAAGACCGAAGCCTTCGGCCAGCGTGGCGAGCACCAGGCCGGCGAGGATCGTCCACTTGGACGGGCCCGGCACGCTCATGAAGACGCGGAGGATCCGACGCATCGCCTCAGCCGCTGCTGGTCTTGGGCAGCAGCGCCGCGCGGACGCCGCGCCGGGCGCGCGTCACCCGGCGCCGTTCCTCGTGCAGCATGATCGACGCCGCGGCGGTGGCGAAGACCAGGAGCGGGATCCAGGCCGCGAGCGCCGGCGGCACCAGGCCGAGATCGCCGATCGCCAGCACCAGGCCATCGAACGTCCAGCAGACGAAACCGACCGCCACGCCCATCGCGATCAACCAGCCCTGGGCCGCGCGCCCGGCCGACGGCCGCACCAGAGCCACGATCACCAGCATCATCGCGACCGTCGTCGCCGGCGCGGCGAGCCGCTCCTGCAGCCACAGCCTATAGCGATAGCCCGGCTGGGTTCCAAGGCCGGGCGTCCGGATCACCTGGAGGAGCTGGCGCAGCGGGGTCTCGCGCGGATGGGCGATCGCCGCGGCGAGCAGGGCCGGATCGAGGTCGTTGGTCCAGACCAGGCGCTCCTGGTGCTCGACCACGCCGGTGCCGACCCAGGACCGGGTCACGTCGTGCAGCACCCAGGCGCCGTCCTCGACGGCGGCGCCGGCCGCCTCGACCTCCGCGATCAGGTTGCCTTGCGGGTCGCGCCGGAACAGGGTGACGCCGCTCAGCTCGCCGGCCAGGGCATCGAACCGCGCCAGCCGGACGATGTCGTCGCCATGGCGCAGCCACGAGGCCGCAGGCTCCTCCTCGCCCGAGCCGCCGTAGTCGCCGATGCCCCAGGCCCGGAGCGCGCCGATCGCGCGCGGCGCCGCCTGGTCCTCGATCAGGAACTGCGCGAGCGCGATCAGCAGCGCCACCGGCAGCACGGCGGCCGCGAGGCGCGGCTTCGAGACGCCGGCCGCGTGCATCGCCGTGAGCTCGCTGTGACGGACCAGCTCGGCGAAGGTCAACAGGCTGGCGAGCACCGCGGTGATCGGGATCAGCTGCGCCAGGATCTCCGGCAGGCGCAGCAGCGGTGTAGCGCAGCATCGCCAGCACCACCCCCTCGCTCGCCGCGATCACCTGATCGCCGTCGGCGAGGAAGGCCAGGATCACCATCAAGGCCGAGAGCCCTGCCAGCAGGACCGCGGTCCGCGCCAGCAGCATGCGGGCGAGGTAGCGGCTCAGAACCGACATCGGACCGCCGTCGCCGCCATCTCGTCCTCTTGCCCCGGCTCAGCCGCGCCGCGGCGACGGCCGGGCGCCGGTCAGGGTGCGCAGGAACAGCCACCCGGTGCCGCCGGCGAGTGCCAGGAACGGCAGCCAGAGCCCGATCCAGGGTGCCAGCAGCTCGCGCTTGGCGAGCGCCTCGCCGAAGCTCAGCGCCTCGTAGTAGAGCACCAGGACCAGGAGACCGATCACGATGCCGCTGCGCTGGTTGCGCTGCCCGCCGGCGAGCGCGAGCGGCGCCGCGAGCAGCGGCAGCAGCGGCACCGTCGCGATCAGCACGAGCCGGGCGTGGAGCTCGGCCGCGACCTCGGCGCGATCGGGCTTGCTGGTCGCGGTCGCCGGGAAGGTCCAGAGCTCCGGCGAGCGTGAGCTCGCGCTGGTCGCGCCCGCGCGGCCGGAAGCTCGCCTCGGCGTCGGTCACCACCGGCCAGCTGAGATGGTCGAAGGTCAGGGTCCGGGGCGGTCCCGCGGCCGGGATCTCGGCGCGCAGGCCCTGCAGCAGGATCAGCACCGGGCTGTCGTCGTCGGCCTGGCCGAGCAGGCCGTTCTCGCCGGTCACCACGATCGAGCCGCCGTCGGGCTCGTCCTGGTGCACGAACACCTTGGCGAGCCGCAGGCCGTCGGGGCCGGGCTCGGCGCGCTCGGCGAAGAAGGTCAGGCCGCCGGCATGGATGAAGGTGCCGCCGAGCACCGCGGCGGTCAGCGAGGCCTCGGCGACCTGCTGCTTGATCGCGCGGTAGCCGTAGCGCGCGTGCGGGCTGAGATAGCCGACGACCACCAGCGTGATCGCCGTCATCACGACGGCCAGGCCCAGCACCGGCGCGAGCAGCCGGCCGAGACTGCGGCCGGTCGCCGCCAGGACCACGAACTCGCTGTCGCGCTTGAGCCGCCGGAAGGTCAGCAGCACGCCGAAGAAGAACGCCGCCGGCAGCGCGATGCTGAGATAGTGCGGCAGCAGCAGGACCAGCATCTGCCCGACGTAGCTGAAGGCCCGGTTGGGGTCCGCGACCAGGCCGAACAGGCGCAGCACGCGCTCGAGCAGGAGGATGGTGAGCCCGAGCCCGACCATGACCAGGCAGGTGGTGACGATCTGGCGCAGCAGATAGCGATCGATGATGGTCAGCACGACGGCGGATACCTGCCGGAGCGGCGGCAACGGGGGCGAGCGGCCGGCGACCGGGCCAGGTTGTCAGGGATGCGCGCCGGCGCCGCGGTGGTGGGCGGTGCTGGGATTGAACCAGCGACCCCTCGCGTGTGAAGCGAGTGCTCTCCCGCTGAGCTAACCGCCCGCCGGCGACCCACCGCTATAGGAGCGCCGCTTGGCGGGTGTCAAGCCGACACCCGGTCCGGTCGGCGCGGGCCGCCGGGGTGGCCGCGAGCCCGGCCAGCGCGGCCGGCAGCTCGCCCATGCGGTCGATGACCAGGTCCGCGCCGAGCTCGCGCGCCGGAATCGGGGTGTAGCCGAAGCTGACCAGGACGCAGGGCAGGCCGGCGGCGCGGGCGGCGAGCAGGTCGTTCTCGCTGTCGCCGACCATCACCGCGCGCGCCGCCCTGGCTGCCGAGGCGCTCGAGCACGGCCTGCACATGGCCGGCGTGAGGCTTCTTGAAGGTCAGGCTGTCGCCGCCGATGACCACCGGGAGGTAGCGCTCGAGGCCGAGCTCGGCCAGCAGGCGCTCGCTCGGGGCCTGGGCCTTGTTGGTGCACACGCCCAGCCGCACGCCCGCCGCGTGCAGCTCCTCGAGCACCTCGGCCACGCCGTCGTAGAGCGCGCCGAAGCGGAGCGGCCGCGCCGTGTAGCGGGTCAGGAACTCGAGGAACAGGGCGTCGAGATCGGCGCTCGCCGGCATCCCGCCGCTCGCCTCGAGGCCGCGCTTCAACAGGGCCCTCGCGCCGTCGCCGATCAGCGGCCGGATCTCGGCGAGCTCGAGGCCCGCGCGCCCGAGCTCGGCCAGCATCTCGTTGAGATGCGCGTGCAGATCCGGTGCGGTGTCGACCAGAGTACCGTCAAGGTCGAACACCACGACCTGGAACGGCGGCGGCGCATCGGATGCTGACGCCAAGCTGGTTCCTCCTTGCTTTCCCACCACGCTACGATCGGTTAAATAGGCAGCCTTAAATGTGCAGCAATCGCCTGTCTTTAAACTGAACGCCGCACCGCGTTGCGACGGCTTCGAGGTCCGAACCGCATGCCTGTCCCGCTCACTGTCCTCGTGCTTGCCGCCGGCAAGGGCACGCGCATGAAGTCCGAGCGGCCCAAGGTGCTGCATCCGCTGGCCGGGCGCAGCATGATCCATCACGTGCTGACCACCGCGGCGGCGCTCGCGCCCGAACGGGCGGTCGTGGTCCTGGCGCCCGACATGGGTGCGGTGGCGGCGGAGGTCGACCGCGGTCCGCTCGCGGCGGTGATCGCCCATCAGGAGCCGCAGCTCGGCACCGGGCACGCGGTGATGGTCGCGCGCCAGCACCTGCCGCCCCAGGGCGAGGTGCTGGTGCTGTACGGCGACACGCCCCTGGTGGCGGTCGACACGCTGCAGCAGCTGCTGGACGCGCGGCGCGCCGCCGGGGCCGCGGTCGCGGTGCTCGGCTTTCGCCCGCCCGATACGACCGGCTACGGCCGCCTCGCCTGGGACGCGCAGGGCCTGGCCGCGATCGTCGAGGAGCGGCATGCGGACGAGGCGCTCAAGCGCGCGGGCGCCTGCAACGCCGGCATCATGGCGTTCGATGCGGCCCGGCTCGGCGCGCTGCTCGACGCGCTCGAGATCAAGCAGCCCAAGGCCGAGTACTATCTGACCGACGTGGTCGCGCACGCCCGCGCCCGCGGCTGGGCCTGCACCGCGATCGAGGGGCCCTACGAGGCCGGTCTCGGCGTCAACTCACAAGGACAGCTCGCCGACGCCGAGGCGCTCCTGCAAGGCCGCCTGCGCCGCGCGGCGATGGCGGGGGGCGCCACCCTGATCGGCCCGGAGACGATCTTTCTCGCCGCCGACAGCGTGCTGGCGGCCGGCGCCGAGGTCGGCCCCTACGTGGTGTTCGGACCCGGCGTGCGGGTCGGGCCCGGCGCGCAGATCCTGCCGTTCTCGCATCTGGTCGGCGTCACGGTCGCCGCCGGCGCGCGGATCGGCCCGTTCGCGCGCATCCGGCCGGGCAGCGAGGTCGGCGAGAACGCCCACATCGGCAACTTCGTCGAGCTCAAGAACGCCCGCATCGAGCCCGGCGCCAAGGCCAATCATCTGAGCTACATCGGCGATGCGCGGGTCGGCGCCAGGACCAACGTCGGCGCCGGCACCATCACCTGCAACTACGACGGCGTCGGCAAGTATCGGACCGAGATCGGCAGCGGCGTGTTCATCGGCTCCAACACGGCGCTCGTGGCCCCGCTCACGATCGGCGACGGAGCCTTCGTCGCGGCCGGCAGCACCATCAACCGCGACGTGCCGGCAGGCAGCCTCAGCATCGCGCGCGAGCGCCAGAGCGACATCCCGGACGGCGCGGCGCGAGTCCGCGCCCGGCGCCGGCCCGGCGCGTAACTTCGGTCGAACGGGAGCTCGAGCAGGATGTGCGGGATCGTCGGCATTCTCGGCCGCCAGCCGGCCGCGCCCTTGCTGCTCGACGCGCTCAAGCGCCTGGAGTACCGCGGCTACGATAGCGCCGGCATCGCGACCCTGGTCGGCGGGCGGATCGAGCGCCGCCGCGCCGGCGGCAAGCTCGCCAACCTCGAGCAGGCGCTTGCGGCCGAGCCGCTCGACGGCGTCGCCGGCATCGGCCATACCCGCTGGGCGACCCACGGCGCGCCCACCCAGGACAACGCCCATCCGCACGAGGCGGGCGGCGTGGCGGTGGTCCACAACGGCATCGTCGAGAATTTCCAGAGCCTGCGCGAGGAGCTGACCGCGCAGGGCCACCGCTTCGCCACCCAGACCGATACCGAGGTGGTGCCGCACCTCGTCAGCCACTATCTGGCGAGCGGCCTCGGTCCGGTCGCCGCCGCCGAAGCGGCGCTCAAGCGCCTCGACGGCGCGTTCGCGCTCGCGATGCTGTTCGCCGGCCATGACGACCTGCTGATCTGCGCGCGCCGCGGCAGCCCGCTCGCGATCGGCTATGGCGAGGACGCGATGTACGTCGGCTCCGATGCGCTGGCGCTCGCGCCCTTGAGCAACCGGATCCAGTACCTCGAGGAGGGCGACTGGGCGGTGCTGACGCCGCGCGGCGCCACGATCTACGCCGCCGACGGCCAGGAGGTCGCCCGCGAGATCAGGCAGACCGCCTTCTCGGGCGCGCTGATCGGGCGCGGCAACTACCGCCACTTCATGCACAAGGAGATCCACGAGCAGCCGGCGGTGCTGGGCGATACGCTGCGCTCGTTCGCGAGCCCGCTCGACCATCGCATCACCCTGCCCGATCTGCCGGTCGACTTCGCGACCCTGCCGCGGCTCGCGATGGTCGCCTGCGGCACCGCCTCCTACGCCTGCATGGTCGGACGCTACTGGTTCGAGCAGCTCGCCGGGCTGCCGGTCGATCTCGACATCGGCTCGGAGTTCCGCTACCGCGGCACGCCCCTGGCCCCGGGCAGCGCGGCCCTGTTCGTCTCCCAGTCCGGCGAGACCATGGACACGCTCGAGGCGATGCGCTGCGTCAAGGCCCAGGCGCTCACGACGATGGCGCTCGTCAACGTGCCCGACAGCACGCTCGCGCGCGAGGCCGACTGCCACCTGCGCACGCTCGCCGGCCCCGAGATCGGGGTCGCCTCGACCAAGGCGTTCACGACCCAGCTCGCGACGCTCGCCTGCCTCGCGATCGGCGCGGCCCGCGCCCGTGGCCGCCTGAGCCCGGAGCGCGAGGCCGAGCTGACCCAGGCGCTCGACGAGGTTCCGGCGCGCGCCGCCGAGGTGCTGATGCAGGACGCCACCTACGAGCGCATCGCGCACGGCCTGGTGCCCGCGCGCGACGTGCTCTACATCGGCCGCGGCACGAGCTTCGCGATCGCGCTCGAGGGCGCGCTCAAGCTGAAGGAGATCAGCTACATCCACGCCGAGGGCTACGCCGCCGGCGAGCTCAAGCACGGGCCCATCGCGCTGATCGACGAGGACGTGCCGGTGATCGTGGTGGCGCCGCCCGACCGGCTGTTCGACAAGACCGCGAGCAACCTGCAGGAGGTGGTGGCGCGCGGCGGCAAGGTGATCCTCTTGAGCGACCGGCGCGGCTGCGAGCGGCTCGCCGACTACGTCGCCACCGCGGTGGCGCTGCCCGAGGTCGACGCCGTGCTGGCGCCGATCCTCTACGCGATCCCGATCCAGCTGCTCGCCTACCACACCGCCGTGCTCAAGGGCACCGACGTCGACCAGCCGCGCAACCTGGCGAAGTCGGTCACGGTGGAATAGGTTCGGCGCCTCTGGAACGGCCGCGAGCTACGCGTCGAACGTGGCGCATCGGCTCGCCGATGAGGCTCGCGAGGGGCCATCGATCTCGGACGGACGCTCCTCGTGCTGGCTCTTGCCACAGAACGAGCCAAAGAGCGTTGATCTGGGCGCTGCCGCCGCTGGACTCGACCATCGAAAGTCGATGCAGATGAAGTCTTGACAGGCGGGAGATAATGAGAATATTGTCCTATATCCCGGCCAGGAGGGGAACCTCCACAGCTTCGGATGTACGACGAACGGTAAGCATTTCTTAACTCAGTCGCACGAAGGTGCGCATTGCCCCCGATCGCGGGCCGGTTGCCTCCAGAGGCGAGGGACTGAGCCGGTCGGCAATCGGCCCACCCCCGTTTCGTGAGGCGGTCATGACCGATGCTCTTGCCCCCACCGCTGGCGACTTTCCTGCCTCGAGCGACCCATGGGTACCCTCGCCGCAGCGCTTCGCGCCGGCGACTTGGTTCGCGGCGCTCTCGGAGTCGGACGCGGTCGGCTGGCGCTATCTCCTGGTGCTTCGTTTCGTGGTGATCAACCTGGTCGCTACTGCCCTGTTCTGCGCCGCCTGGCTCAAAGGCTGGGTCGCCATGATTCTGGCCGGCGACAGCACGCACCAGGTCGTGCTGATCGCCGCGGTGTTTGCGTACGGCCTCGTCCGCTGCGGCGGCAAGATCTTCATCACCAGCGCTGAGCTCAATCAGACCAGGGAACTGCCTCTGGGACGCCCATCGCGGGTGCAGAGATATCTCGAGAGCATCAAGGGGCACGACGCCCAGTCGCGGGCGATCAGCGCCTCGGCGCTCAAGATGAAGCTTATGTCGCGGATCGGATCGATCCGGCACATCGGCAACAGCCTCGTGTTCCTGGGCCTGCTCGGCACCGTGATCGGATTCATCATGGCCCTCTCGGGCGTGGATGCGGAGACCGCCGGTGACGTAGAGGCCATCGGGCCGATGGTCACGACGTTGATCGACGGCATGTCGGTCGCTCTCTACACGACCCTGGTCGGCGCCGTGCTCAACATCTGGCTCATGGTCAATTACCGCCTTCTGGAGGGCGGCACGATCACGCTGCTCACGGCGATCGTGGACCTTGGAGAGCGTCATGTTCGGTCTTGAGCAGGACGAGGACGAGACCGGCACGGTTTTCCGCGATGTGATCATGCTCGCCCTGGCCGGTTTCGTGGCCATGGTCATCTTGCTGCTGCCGCACCTCAATCCGCCAGGCAAAGCCGCCGCGGAGAACACCCAACCGCCCGGCAACGTGATCGTCGAGCTCCGCTGGCCAGATGAGCTGGACTCCGACGTCGATCTCTGGGTCGAGGCTCCGGGAGACATCCCGGTCGGCTACTCGAACAAGGGCGGGGTGATCTTCAATCTGCTGCGCGACGATCTCGGCAGGCGCGCCGATGCCACCGGTATGAACTATGAGGTGTCGTACTCGCGCGGCATCGTGGCCGGCGAGTACACCGTCAACGTCCACCTCTATCGCAACAATGCGGGCACCTTTCCGGTCCCGGTCACGGTGGTCACCAGCGTCAAGAAAACGCCCAAGGAATTCGGCGCGGCAGCTCCTCGCCAGCAACCTCGAGCTGGCGCGCGAGGGCGAGGAGCTCACCGTGTTCCGCTTCAGGCTCAACGAGGACGGTGATCTGGTGCCGGGCAGCGTGCACAGCCTGCAACGCAACCTCCGGGCCTGGAGATCGTCATGACCGAGCTTACCTACCTCTTCGGCGCCGTGGCGTTGCTCGCCGGCGGTCTGGCCAGCATCAGTATCTGGGCGCCGCGCCGCCTGGCGGTGAAGATGCTCGCCGTGGCCGGGGTCGCGCTTTTCTTGCCGGCTGCCTACGCCGGCTTCGCTCAGCTGCTTGCGCTCCCCAAGCCGGTCGCCCTCGAATGGTGGCAGGCCAATGCCGAGGAAGCGACCGTGCTGGCATCCAGCTTCCGCGAGGACGAGGCGATCTATCTCTGGCTGCAGTTGCGCGGCCTCGCCGAGCCGCGCGCCTACAGCCTGCCGTGGAGCCGGGACCTCGCCGAGCAGCTCCAGGCGGCGCAGCGCGAGGCCAGCGAGACTCAGAGCCAGGTACAGATGCGCCTGCCGTTCGAGCACTCCTTGGACGACCAGGAGCCCAAGTTCTACGCCATGCCGCAGCCCCAGCTGCCGCCCAAGGAGCTCGACCGGGCTTTGCCGCAGTTCCACGACCGCCAGGCCCAGAACGACGCCTGAGCGCGGGAACGGCCCGATGCCGGCGCGGCGCCGATCGCCGCGCCGGAGCGGCGGTCCCCAAATCCTCGGGCGGTGACGAGAATTGTCTGGCATCTTCGTGACGAGGTGGTAGTTTCGGGCTGCGCACCGGCATCTCTGGCAAGGGAGACCATAAGTGTCGCGCGCCCGCCCATCCTCCTCGTCTTCGGCGACTGAAGACCACGCCCGGCCACCGGCGCTCGCCGAAATCGGCGCGTGGCAGGTGGCCGACGGGGTATTGTTCAGCGTACTCTCGTCGTTGGTGCTCTGGAGCATCATCATCACCAGCCTGTACCATGCGCTGACCTAGCGGCCCTCTGCTCGCGACCAGCCTGTCGGTGGGCGAGACGCTGGGTTCGCCGACTCCGGTGGTTTGCCCGAGCGCTCGCCGCAAGCGCCATCCTGGGCCGTGTGGTTCTCGCCGAATACGGCACCGCGGCGCCGTCATGGAACCCCGCTCCGCCTTTCTCTGCGGCGGGTGCCGCTTCCCTGGCATTCGGGTGCGTCCGGCGGGGAGCGGGCCCGGCCACGTTAGGAAGCGCGCGGTGACGTGGGGCGGGCCGTGCGGCCGCGGCGGACCCGTCGGGATGCGCTCGTCATCAGCCCCGCGCAACGCTGATCTATGAGTTCGGCGCTTCCTGGCACGCCCGGTCCGATCGCCGCCCACCGGAACGATGCGGGTCGCCACCGGCCGTGGCTCCGGTCGGCGCATCCGGTCCGGCTCAGGGTTGAGCTACGCGCCATCGCCTGGCTATGATCCGCGAATTCAGTCCCGGGACGGCCGCAATGCTGTTGGAACGCTGCACGTGGCAGGAGGTCGAGCGCTATCTCGAGCACGCTCGCGGCATCATCCTGCCGGTCGGCTCGACCGAGCAGCATGGGCCGACCGGCCTGATCGGGACGGATGCCCTGTGCGCCGAGCTCATCGCGCGCGGGGTCGGCGAGGCCACCGGCGCGCTGGTGGCGCCGACCCTGAACTTCGGCATGGCCCAGCACCACATGGGCTTTTGCGGCACCATGACCTTGCGACCGCAGACCCTGCTCGCGGTCCTGGTCGATCTGCTGGGCTCGCTCGCGCGGCACGGCTTCGAGCGCTGCCTGGTGATCAACGGGCACGGCGGCAACATGGCGACGATCATGGCGGCGTTCTCCGAGTTGCACGCCCGCGCCAGCCTGGCCGCGACAGCCCGCTCGCCGAGCCCGCGCTGCCGCCTGCGCAACTGGTGGAGCCCGCCGGCGGTGATGCAGGCGCAAAAGGAGCTCTTCGGCGAGCGTGACGGCTCGCACGCCACCGCGAGCGAGATCTCCGTCACTCAGTACGCGCTGCCCGCCAGCATCAAGCGCGCCGAACTCGACCCGCCGCTCGCGCCGGCGGGCTCGGGCTTCACCGATGCCGCCGATTTCCGCCGGCGCTACGCCGACGGCCGGATCGGTTCGGATCCATCGCTCGCCAGTCCGGAGCACGGCGCGCGCCTGTTCCGGCTGGCGGTCGACGGCTTGGCCGAGGACTACCGCCAGTTCCTGGCGGAGCCTTGAGCGCACGCCGCGGCGGGATCGCCGGGCCGGATCGCCCCGCCTCGCCCTCCTGCCCGATGCCGAGCGACGCCTCCAGCCGTTGTTAACTCCGCTCTGAGATCCTGGTCGAGCGCCGTCGCTCGCCGGGAGAGAGAATTGCTGCGGACCCGCTGTGCTCCGCCCGGATCGGGCCTCGCCACGGCCACCGCCGATGCTCGCCCGCGCTGGTCGAGAACGCCCATGCGTGAGCGGCTGATCGGCTATGGCCTGGGCGCCTGGCGACGGCGCTGGCTCGGCGTCGCCACCGCCTGGCTCGTCTGCCTGATCGGCTGGAGCGCTACCCTGCTGCTGACCGGCGATCCTGCCTCCTCGAACCTGCTGCAGGGGGATCCCCCCGCGACCGCCGCGCCGCAGGGGTCCGGCCGGGCGGCGGCCGCAAGCGCCGTGATCGCGATCGAAGCCGGCGGCGGGGGCGCGCCGGGCAACGCTGCGCGGCCATCGCAGGAGGCTCGGCAGAAGCTCGCGACCCTGCAGAGCGACCTCGCCGCTGCGCTGCTGTTGCGCGGCCTGCAGGCGCGTCGTCTGGCCAGCCTGCCGCCTGCGCTCGATGGTGGACGGCAGCGCAATCCGCTCCACGACCGTGCCGCCATCCAGCTCGGCCAGCAGGCGGCCCTGATCGCCGCCTTGCAGCGCCAGATCGCGGCGGAGCAGGCCCGCATCCTCGCGCTCGAGGGCCGCCCCTTCGAGGCTGCGCGCGTTCCGGAGGACCTGGCACCCGAACGCGCGCTGCGCCCGGTCGACGTCCCGCATGCCTTGACGCGTCCGGCTCTGGCCGCCGCATCGGCGGTCGCAGGCGACAGCGATCAACCCGCCGTTGGAGCCCTCGTGGCGTTGACGCGGCCGACCACGCCCGCCGGCGTGCGGCGCACGGCGCTGCTTGCCGGCGTGCTCGCGCTCGGCGCTGCGGCCGGCGCTGCGGTTGCGGTCTGGCGAGGGCGGCTCGACCGGCTCGTCACCGATGCCTGGCAGCTGCAGGAGCGCTTCCGACTTCCGGTCCTGGGCGTCATCTCGCGGCCGAACAGCGCCGAGCAGCGGCGCCGGCAATGGATCGCCTGGGGCCAGGTCTGCCTCGCCTGCGGCGCGCTGCTCGGGCTGTTCGGCGGTCTCGTGATCGCCGGCGCGTGCGATCTTCTCGGTCCGCTCGGCGCGCCGCTGCGCGCCCCGGAGCTGCAGGGCGCGGCCGGCCTGATCATTGGCATCCACTACAGCCGCAGCCCGGCGCGCCGCGGCCCGGGGGCCTCGCTGCCCGAACGGGCCGTCCGACGCCTGGGGTTCCGCGAAACCGACCCCGGCGCCTGGCGCGTGCCGCCCCAGGCCGCCAGCGCTGCGGGCGAGGACGAGACGGCGCTTCCAGCGGAAGCCCCGGCCGATATCGAGTGCGCGCCAGCCCCGACGACGGTCGATCGCGCGCAGCTCATCGCCGGCGGCTATCTCGACCGGGACACCGGCATGCCGGCCCTGTTCGAGCAGCTGCGCCCGGTCGCCGGCGCGCTGCTCGCGCAGGCCTCCGCGCCCGGAGCCGGCCGCCGCGACCGTGTGATCCTGGTCACCAGCCCCAACTCCGGCGAAGGCAAGTCGTTCACGGCCGTCAACCTCGCCCTCGCCCTCGCTCACGGCGACCGTGCCGTGCTGCTGATCGATGGCGATCCGCGCACCGCCGGCTCGACCCGCGCGCTCGGCCTGGTGCCGGAGCCCGGCCTGACCGATGCGCTCGCGGGCGCCGCTCTCGACGGGCTCGTCCACCCCACCGGGCTCGACCATCTGTGGTTCATGGCGCCGGGCCGACCCCACGCGGCGCTGACCCGAATGCTCGCCAGCCGACGCACGGCGCAGCTCGTGCGCGACCTGCTGGCGCAAGAGCCTCACGGCCTAGCGGTCGTCGATGGCCCGCCGTTGCTGAGCGGCGCCGCAGGCGCGGCTTTGGCGATGTTCGCGGGACAGGTCGTCCTGGTCGCGGCGGCCGGGCGGACCGCGGAGCCGGCCCTCGCTGCCAGCGTGAAGCGGCTGGGCGAGCGCCGCAACGTCGGTTTCGTGCTGACGCGGGCCGGCAACCCGCCGGCTGACCGCAACCGCCCGACCCCAGCGCCGGCTTGAGCACGGACGGCGCGGGGGGACCACGCCACCCGCCGGCCCGTTCTCCGCGCGGCAGGTGCTGGTGCCGGTTACTTCGAGAAGCTGGCAACGGCAGCCTTGTTTGCGGAATAGCAACCACTCGAGTTGCGCCCGACGAGGTTGCAAACGGGGGCAGAGGGGGACCGGACCGCGATGGCCGCGATGGCCTTCGACCCGCGAGCCGCCGAGCGCGGCGCTGCCGCCAGCCAACTTCGCGTGGCACCACGCAGCGCTGCCGCGGGGCAGATGCTCCTGGACGGCGTGCCAGGGCTCGCCAAGAGGGGCGCTGATTCGCGCGGGGGCCCGCCCGTGGTGTTCGGCGCCGAGCCGGCTCGGCGAGCCCGCTCAGCGGCGACCGGTGAGGGTCTCAGGCAACCGCGATCTCGGAGTCGCTGCTGATCTGAACCGGAACACCCTCGCCCGCAGGGGTTCGCTCGCCCTGGCCCTCCGGGTCCTTCAGAACGTAGCCGCGGCCCCACACGGTCTCGATGTAGTGCGAGCCGCCGGTCGCCGCCGCGATCTTCTTGCGCAACTTGCAGATGAAGACGTCGATGATCTTGAGCTCCGGCTCGTCGATGCCGCCGTAGAGGTGATCGAGGAACATCTCCTTGGTCAGCGTCGTGCCCTTGCGCAGCGACAGGAGCTCGAGGATGCTGTATTCCTTGCCGGTCACGTGCAGGCGGCGGCTGTCGACGTCGACCGACCGGGTATCGAGATTGACCACCAGCTTGCCGGTCTTGATGACCGATTCCGAGTGGCCCTTGGAGCGGCGGACGATCGCGTGGATGCGCGCGATCAGCTCGCTCTTGTGGAACGGCTTGGTGAGATAGTCGTCGGCGCCGGTCGTGAGCCCCCGGACCTTGTCGTCGGTCTCGTTCATGCCGGACAGGATCAACACCGGCGTGCGCACCTTGGCCGTGCGCAGCCGCCGCACCACCTCGAAACCCTCCATGTCGGGCAGGCGCAGGTCGAGCACCATGATGTCGAAGTCGTAGTGCTTGGCGAGGTCAATGGCGTCCTCACCGGATTCCGCCGGCTCGCAGATGATGCCTTCGCTCTTCAGAGCGGCATCGATCAGCTTGCGCGGAGACGGGATCGTCCTCAACAACCAGAGCTCGCATCACTCGCTCCTTCTTGCCCGCTCTCAGGAACATTCGTTGCACAAATGTAACCCTAAGAGGCTGGTTCCTTAAGACTGCGTTAAGATAGGTTGTGTTTCCTCCACAGAACGGCCTGGCAACCGGCTCGCGCCGATGCGCGTCCTGATCACCGGCCAAATACAATCATAGGTTTTAGAACTGTGCAACAAAAAAGTTCACGCGAGTGCTCGCTAAAGCGCGCGGGCACCCGGGCGCGCACGCGAGCGATGGTCATGTCACGCCGCCAGCGGGCCGCTGCTCGCACGCGCCTGGAGATCTGTTATAGATCCGCTTCTGCAAGGACTTAGTGAGCTCGACGCCGTATCGGGTCGCGGGCCGGATCCGGCGCTGCCGCGGCACGCTGCTGGTCTGTGGTGGTCTGGCCGGCATGGTCGGGCTGGGCGACACCTGCCTGATCGAGCGCGCTCGACACAACCTAGACGAGTGTCCCAGCGCCGCCGCGGCGCGCGAGCCGCTGCTCGGCGAGGTCGTCGCCCTCGACGAGGCGGGCGTCCATCTGCTGCCGTTCAGCGAGCTCGAGGGCGTCGGCCTCGGCGCCCGGGTGACCCTCGCGCGCGGCTACGATCGGTCCGGCCGGACCGCGGGCTGGATCGGTCGGATGCTCGATCCGCTGGCCGTCCGCTCGACGACCGGCCGCCGCCGCGGCCGGGCGCCGCCGCGTATCCGCTTCAGGCCCGTCCGGCGCCGGCCCACCGGCGCCGGGACTTCGGACCGCGGCTCGATCTCGGCGTGCGCGCGCTCAATCTGTTCACGCCCTGCTGTCGCGGCCAGCGGATGGGGATCTTCGCCGGCTCCGGGCGTCGGCAAGTCGACGCTGCTCTCGATGCTGGCCCGGCACAGCGACGCCGATGCCCTGGTCCTCGGGCTGATCGGCGAGCGCGGCCGCGAGGTCAACGCGCTGCTCCAGCACGGCCTCGGCCGCGGCCGGCCTGCGCCCGCAGCGTGGTCGTGGTCGCGACCTCGGACATGCCGGCGATGCTGCGGCGCCGCGCCGCCTACCTGACGCTGACCGTGGCCGAGGCGCTGCGCGATCAGGGCCTGTCCGTGCTCTGCCTGATCGACAGCGTGACCCGCTTCGCCATGGCGCTGCGCGAGATCTATCTCGCCGCCGGCGAGCCGCCGGCCAGCAAGGGCTATCCGCCGGGCGTGTTCGCCGAGCTGCCGCGGCTGCTGGAGCGCGCCGGGCCGGGAACCGGGGGCGGGCAGCATCACCGGCCTGTTCACGGTCCTGGTCGAGGGCGACGACCTGACCGACCCGATCGCCGATGCGGTGCGCGCGATCCTCGACGGCCACATCGTGCTCGACCGCCGGATCGCCGAGGGCGGGCGCTTTCCCGCGCTCGACGTGCTGCGCTCGCTGTCGCGCAGCGCGCCCGGCCGCCTACGACGCGGCGGAGCGGCCCGCTGGTCGCGCGCGCCCGGCGGCTGATGCGCGCCCATGCCGACACCGCCGAGCTGATCCAGCTCGGCGCCTACCGGCGCGGCAGCGATCCGCTGATCGACGAGGCGATCGCGGCGCGCCGGCGCTCGAGGCCGTGCTCGCCCAGGCGATCGACGAGCGGAGCACGCTCGCGGACGATTTCGCCCGGCTCGCCGCCGCGCTCGGCGGCGCGCGGCCGACGGCCGCGGGCTGAGGCGATGGATCCCTCGGCGCTGCTCGCCCGGCTCGCCGGCCGGGAGGTCGAGCGCGAGCGCCGGGCGCTGGCCGCGCTCGACGCGCAGCTCGACGCGCGGCGCCGGCGATCGCGCGCGAGCAGGCCGAGGTCGAGCGCGAAGCGGCGCGCCGCGGCGAGCTCGAGGCGCGCGCGGCTGCTCGCGCCTGGCTCGCGGCGCAGCCGGCAGCGCGGCGGCTGGCCGAGCCGAGCTCGAGCGGCTCGAGGGCAGGCGCGCGCCGCGCAGCTCGCGCGGCTGGCCGAGCAACGGCTGGAGCTCAAGCGGCTGGAGCTGCTGCGGGCGCGCCAGCAGGAGCGCCGGCGGACCGAGGCGCGCGCAGCGCGAGCAGCGCGCCGCCGACGAGCTCGCGCGTGCTCCGGGCGGCGCGGCGCGCGCCGAGCCGAGCGCCGGCCTCAGAACTCGGGCGCGAGCGTGACCTTGAGCCCGTCGAGCGCCTCGGCGAACGGGATCTGGCAGGACAGGCGCGAGTTCTCCTGCACCTGGTAGGCCTCGTCGAGCATGCGGTCCTCCTCGTCGGAGGCCGGCCTCGAGCCTGGCGAGCCACGCCGCATCGACGTAGACGTGGCAGGTCGCGCAGGCGCAGCAGCCGCCGCAGGCGGCCTCGACCGGCAGGTCGTTCTCGCGGATGATCTCCATCACCGACCAGCCGGGCGTGCCCTCGATCACATGCTCCTCGCCCTCGCGGTCGGTCACGACGATGCTCGCCATCAGGCGACGCCCAGCTTCTTCTGCAGATCCGTGCTCGAGGTGGTGTAGCGGAAGATCAGCTTCTTCTCCGGGAAGCAGTACTTGAAGGCTTTCTGGCACATCAGCGCCGATTCGTGGAAGCCCGAAAGGATCAGCTTGAGCTTGCCCGGATAGGTGATGATGTCGCCGATCGCGAACACGCCCGCGAGGTTGGTCTCGAAGGTCGCGGTATCGACCTTGATCAGGTTGTCCTCGAGCTCGAGCCCCCAGCCGGCGAGCGGCCCGAGCTCCATCTTGAGCCCGTAGAAGGCGAGCAGCGTGTCGCAGGGCACCAGCGCCTCGCCCTCGGGGCTCCTGACGGTGACCCCGTCGAGCCGCCGGCCGGGCCCGTGCAGCTCGGCGATCTGGCCGATGTGCAGATCGATCAGGCCGCTCGGCCACCAGCTCCTCCATGCGCGCGACCGAATCCGGCGCGGCGCGGAAGTCGCGCCGCCGGTGCACCAGCGCCATGCTGCTCGCGATCGGCTGCAGATTGAGGGTCCAGTCGAGCGCCGAATCGCCGCCGCCCGCGACCAGGATGTCCTTGCCGCGGAACTCCTCCATCCGGCGCACGGCATAGAACAGCGAGTGGCCCTCGCGCTCCTCGGCGCCGGCGAGCGGCAGGCGGCGCGGCACGAAGCTGCCGGCGCCGGCCGCGATCACCACGACCGGCGCCTCGAGCACCAGCCCCTCGCTGGTGGTCAGCCGCCAGCGGCCGTCCTCGAGCCGCTCCAGGCGCTCGGCCTGCTGGCTTGAGATGAAAGCGCGGCTCGAACGGCCTGATCTGCTCGAGCAGCAGCTCGGTCAGCTGCTCGCCGGTGCAGCGCGGCACCGCCGGGATGTCGTAGATCGGCTTGTCCGGGTAGAGCTCGGCGCACTGGCCGCCGATCTTGTCGAGATTGTCGACCAGCTGGCACTGCATGTTGAGCAGGCCGGCCTCGAACACCGCGAACAGGCCGACCGGCCCGGCCCCGACGATCACCATGTCGGTCCGGATCGGCTCGGTTTGGATGGGGTCGGTCCGGATCGGGTCGCTTGGGGTCGGCTCGGGCCGGATCGCTTCCGTGCTCATGCTGGCTCGCGGCTCAACGCAGGGAACGCCTTAGCTGGGGTCGCACCGCACCGTAGGCAAGTCGCCGCGCGCTCGCCCGCCGTCGCCCCGTGCCTACACGCTTTCCCCGGGCGAGAAAGAGGGGCCCCGGGCCCGAGATGTCGCTCAGGCGAGCGCCGCCTGGAGGAGCTCGGCGGCGTGGAGCGCCTGGCGGCCGCTGCCGTCCCGGATCTGGTGGCGGGCAGCTGGTGCCGTTCGCAACCACGACCGTGTCGGGGGCGGCCGCGCGCACGGCCGGCAGGAGGGAGAGCTCGGCCATCTGCTGCGA
>CAVWCE010000005.1:0-80617 GCA_963753275.1 uncultured Alphaproteobacteria bacterium
CCGGACGACCTACGAGGGCGCCGCAGGCTTCTCTCTCGAGCTGAACAGAAAATTAGAATTTGATTCGAGCTGAACCCTCTGAGGGTGTGAGGGAGGCCACGCGGGGAAGGATGATGCAGCGAAAGTTAGGTCGTCCGGACGCGTTACCCCAGCAGGCATGGTAGCCGCCGTCGGGAGAGGAGAAGGGCAGCACCTTGCCGTACTCGACCGGGTACCACGCCCCGTTCGCCTGGATCTCTTCGCGCCCCGTGTCGTGGTTGACGCGGGACGCCACGGGGTGGCAGTCGCGCTCGTTGCAGCAAGGCATGCCGCTCGGGGACCGTAGCCCCGCGTACCACTCATGCATTTTACGGGTAGCGCGGATGCCGTGGTCGCGACAAGCACCACGATCAGAGCGACCGACAAGAGCATTTCCCGATCTCCAAAATCCGCCCCTCGTTGCTCCGGGAACAGGAGCGGATTTTAGTGGATCGAATTAACGCTTGGTACCCTCTTTTGGCGGCGGCGATGATCGCCTCGGGGTCGGCTTGCCAGACGAACGGCTTGGGGTCACGGTTGTGGGCCGCGAGGAAGTGGTTGATGGCTTCCTGCAGAGCGACGACCGAGGGGAACACGCCGCGTTTGAGCTGGCGTTTGGCGAGCTTGGCGAACACGGTCTCGACGGCGTTGAGCCAGGAGCATGAGGTCGGGGTGAAGGGGAAGATCCAGCGCGGGTGCCGGGTCAGCCAGCGGCGCACGTTGGCGTGCTTGTGGGCGGCATAGTTGTCGAGGATCACGTGGATCACCTTGGCGGCCGGCACGGCGCGCTCGACCGCGTTGAGGAAGCGGATGAACTCCTGATGGCGGTGGCGTTGCATGCAGCGGCCGATGACCGTGCCGTCGAGCACGTTGAACGATGCGAACAGGGTGGTCGTGCCGTTGCGCTTGTAGTCATGGGTCATGGTGCCAAGGCGCCCCGGCTTCCTGGGCAGGCCCGGCTGGGTGCGGTCGAGCGCCTGGATCTGGCTCTTCTCGTCGATCGAGAGCACCACGGCATGGGCCGGCGGATCGACATACAGCCCGACGATGTCCTCGACCTTGGCGGCGAAGTTGGGATCGGTCGAGAGCTTGAAGCTGCGGACCTGATGGGGGCGCAGGCCGTGCGCCCGCCAGATCCGCTGCACCGAGCTGACGCTGAGCCCGCTGACCGCGGCCATCGCCGGCGCCGTCCAGTGGGTCACGCCCTCCGGCGGCGCCGCTTCCAGCGTGCGCGTCACGACCCCCTCGACCGCGGCCCTGGGCAACGGCGCGATGCGCGCCGGCCGGGTCTGGTCGCGCAGCAGACCGGCGACGCCCGCGGTCATGAACCGCTCCTGCCAGCGCCACACGCACGGCTTCGACACGCCCGCCCCGCGCATCACCGCGGCGGTGCCGCAGCCGTCGGCGGTCGCCAGAATGATCCGCGCCCGCCAGACGTGCTTTTGCGGGCTGTTGCGGTCCGCCACGATCGCCTCGAGCCGAGCACGATCGGCGGCGCTCACTTCGATCTCGACCCCCTTGCGATGCCATGAGGCTACCACGGCCTTGGCACAATGGGAATCTTCCGTTAGATCTTATCCACTAGGTGTCGCAAGCCACGACAAGATCGCAATCAGGGGCGAGGGCGAGGTGCCGACCTATGGCACGTTCAATTGGGACCTGTGCGGCCCATCGTACATGGTGCCGATCGTCCGCCGCGAAAAGAACGGCACGCCCAAGCCCGGCTTTCTCGTCTGCGATGTGATCGCGGGCGCCTCGGTCGACGAACATGCGGTCGCTGCCTACATTCGCAAGTTCAAGCTTTCCGCGTGCCTACGCAATCTGCCTCCCGTGCTGCCGATCCTCCTGGCCGATGGCTACACCCGCGAAGCGTTCAGGCTTGGCCGTTCGCACGGGCTGTGCTCGCCACGCCGAAGAACCTCTTCGGCCGTGACATTGCCATTGGCCTTGCCACCTTGCTGGAGACAATGAGCAAGGCCGCAGCAGTCGCCGTCGCGAAGCCCGAGGTCATCAGCGAGGTCTTCGATAAGCTTGGCGCGATTGAGGGTGCTGACCGCAATTTGCGCGGCTCCCTTTTCGAACTGGTAGTGGGTCATGTCACCCATGCGACCAGTGGTGGCTCGATCGACGTCGGCGTTCTCATCACCCACAATGGCTTCCAGGCCGAGATCGACGTCCGGCGTGTGATCGGCGGCGCGGTTTGGCTGTACGAGTGCAAGGGCTATCAGCCAGACCATTCGATCGGCGCTGACGAGGTGGAGGCGTGGCTCAAGAATCGCGTGCCCGGCCTTTACCGGGCCACGCGGGCGGAACAGCGATTTGGTTCGGTCGAGGTGCATTTCGAGTTCTGGACCAGCGGCGGGTTTACGCCTGAGGCTATTTCGGTGCTGGAGGCGGCGAGCGTGGCGACCAAGCGTTACAAGATCGGCTGGAAGTCGGGGCGCGAAGTGCGCCAAGCGATCGGCAAGCTGCAATCGCCCGGTTTCGCCGAGATGTTCGACCAGCATTATCTCAATCATCCAATCGCGCGTTTCGATCGCAAATATGATGGCACGTCAGCGCTTGCCGACATCAAACTCGATATGGTTCCTAGTGCACTGGCGCCGACAGAGGATTCATCATGTCATGCCCGGCCTTGAGCCGGGCACCCAGAAACGCTGGATTGCCGGGTCAAGCCCGGCAACGACAGGTGAATCAAACGAATGTGTCGCTGCACTAGCGGTTTCGGCGGCATCGAGGATGATTTACCAAGTGCGGCATCGGCGACGGAAGCGCCACTCGCACTTCCGAGTTATACAACCTCATGACGATAATCCGCTTGCTCTGTCCGGTAGCGGGGATGTCGGGCCGGGTACCGTCCGTGAGATTTCGACCGCTAGAAGGGGAGAACCGGAATGGAGGCCAGTCTAGCGCGTCGCGAGAGCTTCGATATTGCGGGTTGCAGGATTTCCGCCGTAGTGGCCGGAAACCGGAACAACCCAGCGGTCTTGCTCCTGCACGGTTTTCCGAGCTCATCGCGTACCTTCAGGAACATCATCCCGCGCTTGTCGGAAGCATGTTTCGCGATCGCGCCGGATCTTCCAGGTTTCGGCCAATCCGATCTCATTCCCGATCCGACCTTCGCCCGCTTCGGCGACTTGATCGAAGGCCTGCTGGAAAAGCTTGGCGTCGTCGGCGCCTATCTTTATGTGCACGACTTTGGAGCGCCCGTTGCGCTCGATCTGGCGATGCGCGATCCGCGCCGCGTGCTGGGCCTGATCGTCCAGAACGCAAACGCGCATCGTACCGGCTTCGGACCGCAATGGCGGGACACGATCGACTATTGGAATGCGCCGTCGAAGGAGAACGAACAAGGCGCCACTGCCCATCTCACCTTCGAAGGGACGCGCGACCAGTATGTCGGCGGCATACCGGACGACATCGCCTCGCGCATCCCCGCCGACAACTGGATCGAGGACTGGCGCACGATGAGTCAGCCCGGCCGTCTGGACCTGCAACGCGCCTTGATAGCCGACTACGGCCGTTACGCCGCCCGATTCGAGGACATCGCTCGATACCTGCGCGAACATCAGCCGCCCGCGCTCATGCTGTGGGGAAGGCACGACAGCTTCTTCGACTGCGCTGAAATCCTCTCCTGGCTGCAGGATCTGCCGCGAATGGAAGCGCACGTTCTCGACGGCCCGCATTTTCTCCTCGAGACCCACGCCGCGTATTGCGCGGAACTGATCGTCGATTTCGTGCGTCGAGGCAGGCCTTCTTAGCGGGCTCGATGCCGTGCCGTCGCTTGCGCCCGACCTCGCCCGTGACGGCTCGTCAGGCGGCCGCGACCAGGCCGCGCTATTTTTTTTTTTTTTTTTTTTTTTTTTTTTTTTTTTTTTTTTTTTTTTTTTTTTTTTTTTTTTTTTTTTTTTTTTTTTTTTTTTTTTTTTTTTTTTTTTTTTTTTTTTTTTTTTTTTTTTTTTTTTTTTTTTTTTTTTTTTTTTTTTTTTTTTTTTTTTTTTTTTTTTTTTTTTTTTTTTTTTTTTTTTTTTTTTTTTTTTTTTTTTTTTTTTTTTTTTTTTTTTTTTTTTTTTTTTTTTTTTTTTTTTTTTTTTTTTTTTTTTTTTTTTTTTTTTGTGCCGTCGGCCGGCGTGATCCTCAGGATCTCGCCGTTATCCTCGTCGGTGAGCAGGTAGAGCGCGCCGCCCGGGCCCTTCCACGACGTCGCGGATGCGCAGGCCCGGCGTCCTCGAGCATGCGCTCCTCGTGGGTGACCTGCTCGCCGTCGAGCTCCAGGCGCACGAGCGCCGTTCGACGCCAGGCCGCCGACGAAGAGGTCGCCCTTCCATTCGGGGAACGCATCGCCTCATAGAAGGCCATGCCGGAAGGCGCGATCACCGGCGTCCATTGGTAGATCGGGTCCTCGAAGCCCGGCGCGTCGGATTCGCCGCTGCCGACCGGCGTGCCGCTATAGTTCACGCCGAACGAGACGATCGGCCAGCCGTAGTTCTTGCCGGCCTCGGGGATGTTCAGCTCGTCGCCGCCGCGCGGGCCGTGCTCGATCTCCCAGAGCTCGCCGGTCTGCGGGATTCATCGCCGCGGCCTGGATGTTGCGGTGGCCGTAGGACCAGATCTCCGGCAGCGCGCCGTCCTGGCCGACGAACGGGTTGTCCTCCGGCACCGCGCCGTCCGGACGGATGCGGACGATCTTGCCGAGATGCGAGTCGAGCTCCTGCGCCTGGCCGCGGAACTGCTCCTCGGAGCGCTCGCCGAGCGTCGACGAAGAGATGCGCCTTCCGTCGAAGACCAGCCGCGAGCCGAAATGCTTGTTGCTCGTCGACCTTCGGCTGCTGCGAGAAGATGACTTCGACGTCGGTCAGCGCCGGCGCGTCGCCGTCGCTGAGCTGGCCGCGCGCCACGGCGGTGGAGTTCGTGCCGCCCTCGCCCGGCTCGGAGAAGCTCAGATAGACGAGCCGGTTCGGTCGAAATCCGGGTCGAGAGCCACGTCGAGCAGGCCGCCCTGCCCGCCGGCAGGCGACCTCCGGAACGCCCCTCCAGCGGCTCGGACAATTCGTCCGTCGGCGAGCAACGTGGCGAAGCCGCCCGCGCCGCTCGGTCACCAGCGGCGCGCCGTCCGGAAGGAACGCGAAACCCCAAGGATGGCTCAGCCCGTCGGCGACGGTCTCGACATGGATGTGCGCCTGCTCGGTATCGTTTTTTTTTTTTTTTTTTTTTTTTTTTTAAAAAAAAAAAAAAAAAAAAAAAAAAAAAAAAAAAAAAAAAAAAAAAAAAAAAAAAAAAAAAAAAAAAAAAAAAAAAAAAAAAAAAAAAAAAAAAAAAAAAAAAAAAAAAAAAAAAAAAAAAAAAAAAAAAAAAAAAAAAAAAAAAAAAAAAAAAAAAAAAAAAAAAAACCGGCTCGTCAGGCGGCCGCGACCAGGCCGTGCTCGATGTCCGCTTCGGGGACGCCGACCGAGCGGGCGGCGTCGGCGAGCTGCCGGAGGGTGTTGGCGTCGAGCGGCAGGCCTTCGGCGAGGCGGCGCGCGCGGGTGCGGCGCTCGGGCTCGCCCGGCAGCAGGATCTCGCCGCCCGCGCTCGCCGGGGGCGAGGCCTTGACCCAGGCGGTCAGGCGATCGAGGTCGCTGGCGAGCGCCGCGCTGCCGGCCATGCGCTCCGGATCGATCAGGATCGAGAGCATGTTGTTGACCACGCGGTCGGCGTCCGGGTTGTCGGGATGGCTGCTGCCGCCGCCGGTGAGCGCGCCGGCCAGCACCTCGCAGAAGATCGAGAGGCCGTAGCCCTTGTGGCCGCCCACGGTGAGCAGCGCGCCCGGCGGGTCGGCGAACAGCGCCGCGGGGTCGCGGGTCGGCTCGCCGCGGCCGTCGATCAGGCAGCCCTCGGGCACGAGCTCGCCCTTGTTCTGCGCGACCCGCACCTTGCCGGCGGCGATGATCCCGGTCGACATGTCGTGGATGATCGGCTCCGCCCCCGGCCGCGGCACGCCCATCGCCATCGGGTTGACCGAGAGCCGCCGGTCGCTGCCGCCGAAGGGGGCCACCAGGATGCCGGCGCCCGAGGTGTTGACGAAGTGCAGCGAGATCAGCCCGGCGGCGGCGGCCTGCTCGGCCCAGGCGCCGACCCGGCCGACGTGCGCGGCGTTGCGGATGCCGACGACGGCGACGCCGTGGGTCCGCGCCCGCTCGATCCCGAGCGCGATCGCCTGCCGCGCGATCACCTGGCCATAGCCCTGCTGGCCATCGACCGTGATCAGCGCGCCGCCGTCCTGCATGATCCGCGCCTGGCGGTTGGCGACTACGCCGCCCTCCGCCAGGAGCTTCAGGTAGGGTGCCACCCGGATCACGCCGTGGGAATCGTGCCCGGCGAGGTTGGCCTCGACCAGGTGCTCCGCGATCGTCGCGGCCTCGGCGGGCGCGGAGCCGGCATGCTCGAAGATGCCGACGACCAAGGCTTGCAGCGGCTCCGCAGCGGTGCCCATGACGTCCTCCCGGTGGCGGGTTCGGTTATCTCCGGCCGCGCCGCGCGCCGACCAGACGGAGCGCGAAGTCGATCGCCTCGAGCATGCTCTGCGGGTTGGCGATGCCGCGGCCGGCGATGTCGAACGCGGTGCCGTGGTCGACCGAGGTGCGCACGATCGGCAGGCCGAGCGTGACGTTGACCCCGGAGAGCGCGCTCATCCGGCCGGTCGCCGGGTCCATGGCGAAGCCCAGCGTCTTGACCGCGACGTGGCCCTGGTCGTGGAACATCGCGACCACCGCGTCGAACTGGCCCCCCAGCGCCTTGACGAACACCGTATCGCCCGGCACCGGGCCCTCGAACGCCAGGCCGCGGGCGCGGAACTCCTCGATCACCGGCAGGATCACGTCGACGTCCTCGCGCCCGAACAGGCCGCCTTCGCCGGCATGGGGATTGAGCGCGCAGACGCCGATCCGCGGCCGCTCGATGCCGAGGTCGAGCATGGCCTGATGGGTCAGCTCGAACACCCGGCGCAGCCGCTCGGGCGTGATCCGCCTGGGCACCTCGGCGAGCGCCACATGGGTCGTGACGTGGCTGACCCTGAGCCGGTCGTGGGCGAGCAGCATGCAGCTGCCCGTGCTGCCGGTCAGCTCGGCCAGGATCTCGGTATGGCCGGCGTAGGCGTAGCCCGCGGCGTTGAGCGCCTCCTTGTTGATCGGCGCGGTGACGATCGCGTCGATCTCGCCCGAGAGCGCCAGCCGCACGGCGCGCTCGATCGCGGCGAAGGCGAGCCGGCCGCCCTCGGCGCTGAGCTGGCCGGGCTCGATCGGCGCCTCTGCCGCGGCCGCCTCGATCACCGGACCTTGGGCCAGGGCGCAGGTCCGGCCGCGCTGGTGAGCTCGATCGCGAGACCGAGACGGGCCGCGCTGTCCGCGATGCAGCTCGCGGTGCCGACGACCAGCGGGGCGAGCTCGCCCGCGGCGCGCGCGCGCGCAGCAGCTCGAGCGACTTCAGGATGATCTCGGGCCCGATCCCGGCGGGATCGCCCATGGTCAGGCCGAGCCTTGGCGGATGCTTCATTCATGGTTGCCACCCATGGCGGATTCGACCAGTCGGATCAAGAGCAAGGGATCGCCGAACGCGCCGGACTTGGAGACCACGACCGCGCCGTCCCAGAGACCGCCCTGGAGCTCCGAGCGCGGGACGCCCGGCAGCGGCTCGCCCTGACCAGCAGCGAGCGCGCGCCCAGCACCTCGACCAGGCGATGGAGCGTGGCGCCGCCGGTCACGACCAGCGAGCGCGGCCGCTCGAGGCGCGCGGCCGCCGCGGCCAGCACGCGGTCGAACAGGGGCGCCGCGAGCTCGGCGCCGGTGCCGTCGGCCACCTCGATGACCAGGGCCGCGGCGCCGCGGCGCGCCGAGCGCCTGCTCCACCTGCCGCACCGCGGGCGCGATCGTCGCCGGCGCGGTCGGCCGAACCCTGGTCACCACCTCGGGCGCATGGTGGGCAAGCGCCTGGGTCTGGGCCAGCGTGACCGGGTGGTGGCTGCCGACCACCAGCAGGAGCGGCGGCGCGAGCGGCGGGAGGGCGCTGACCGGCGGCGCGCCGGCGAGCGCTCTGGCCAACCCCGCGCTGCCGCACCAGAGCACCGGCGGGTCGAGGCGCGCGCCCGCCCCGACCAGCTCGCCGAGGTCGGCCTCGCTCTCGGCATCGCACAGGAAGAAGCCGCCGTCGACCACAGCTGTCGCGGACGGGGCCAGGCGAAGCTCGAGGCCTTGGGAACGAAGCGCGGCGGCGAGATCGCAGGCCACGAGCTGCCATGAATCGGCAGGGCCGGCGCGCCAGTACTGGCGCCCGGCGCGGGTGATCCGCTGCTGGGCCGGAAAGGCGGGCGCGATCACGGCGCTCCGGAACCAGCCGCTCGCGAGGCAGGCGCCGATCTCGCGGGCGGTGTTGCCGCGCAGCAGCGAATCGATTTTCTTGTAGGCGAGATCGGCGCCCTGCAGCGCGGCGAGCCACTCCGTGGTCGCTCGGGGCGCGTCGCGCGAGTCGGTATCGAGGGCGAAGCTGCCGGTGCGCGCGGGGGTCGCGGCCTGGTCCCAGAGCACGGGCAACGCGCCCGTGCGCCGGGCCAGCGGCGCCGCGCTGTCCAGCGCGCCGGTGAGGTCGTCGGCCACGATGCGCAGGATCGTCAAGGCTGAGCCCGATCCCCGAATGAACCGCGGCCAGCATAGCCGACCGGAGCGGCAGGGCTATGACGGCCTCGAGACGCCGCGCCGACGGTGGACAGAGGGGCGCGGCAGAGCGGCCGGCCGATGCGATTGGCGTCTGCTCTTGATCGCCCGACCTCGCGGTCGCCGCCCTTCCAGCGACGCCGGCAAGCGGTCGATGCGAGCGCAGATCGAGAGCGGCGCTCTGCGCCGCCGCGTCTCAGGCGCCCGCTCGGAGCCGCCGTTCGCGCGCGAAGGTGTAGAGGCCGCTTCCGACGATGATCGCCGCGCCGAGGACCGTGGGGAGGTCCGGCACGGTGCCGAACACGGTGAAGCCGACCACCGTCGCCCACACCAGGACGGTGTAGGCGAACGGCTGCAGCAGCGAGGCCGGTGCCAGCTGCAGCGCCTTGATCAGGAGGTAGTGGCCGCTCGCGCCGAGCACGGCGACCAGGGCGAACAGGGCCCAGCCCCGGGCATCGGGGGCGCGCCAGTAGAACGGACCGACCACGGTGAGCGCGAGCGCGCCGATCAGCGCGGTGTAGAACAGCGTGGTCAGCGGCGGATCGGTGCGGCTCACGATCCGGGTGAGGATCTGGTAGAGCGACCACATGGCGGCGCACAGGAGCGCCACCAGCGCCATCGGATGCATCACGCCGAAGCCCGGCCGCAGGATGACCAGCATCCCGATCGAGGCGACGCCGATCGCGCTCCAGCGCCGGATCCCGACCCGCTCGCCGAGCAGCGGCACCGAAAGCGCGGTGACGATCAGCGGCGAGATCGCCAGGATCGCGTGGGCGTCGGCGAGCGGCAGCACGGTGATGGTCCAGATGAACAGGCCGATCTCGACCATCAGCATCAGCGAGCGCAGGCTCTGCAGCCCGAAGCGGCGGGTGGTCAGGCCGGCCCTGCCGTGGCGCGCCGCGAGCCAGCCCGAGACCGCGAGCAGCGACAGAAAGCGCACCCAGAGGATCTGGATGATCGCGTAGTGCTCGGCGAGCAGCTTGCTGCCGGCGTCCATGCCGGCGAACAGCAGCCAGGCGGCGAGCGCACAGGCGATCCCGCGCCCGGTCGAGGTGGCGGTCTGGCGCTCCAGGTCGAGCGCGGTCGAGGGCGTGCTCACGCGGCGGTCACGCCGGCGCCGGCGGAGCGCCGGGCAGCACGCCCTCGTGCAGGAGCTCGGCCCAGTGATCGGCCGCCACCTGGGTGCCCTGTCCGCAAGGCGTCGCGCTCAGCCTGGGAAACGCGGCGCGCGGCGGCTCAAGACGCCGCTTCCGGGTCGAGGGTATAGAGCTCCTGCGGACGCTGCACGCCGCGCAGCGCGTAGCGACCGACCGAGACCAGCCGCCCGCGGCGGGTGCCGGCCGCTTCGGCGAAGCCGGAGGACAGGAGCACGTCCTGATCGAGCGAGCGGCACATGGCGGCGATCCGGCTGGTCTCGTTGACCGACGGGACCGACCACGGTGAAGTCGAGCCGGTCGACGCTGCCGATGTTGCCGTAGAACACCTCGCCCACGTGCAGCCCGAGATAGAAGCGGGTCACCGGCAGGCCCGCGGCCTCGCGCCGCTGGTTCAGCACGGCCACGCCGCGGTGCGCATCCGCCGCGGCGTCGAGAGCGCAGGCGCAGGCGTCGGCGGCGACGGCCGCATCGAAGATCGCGAGGATGCCGTCGCCCATGAACTTCAGCACCTCGCCGCCCTGGCCGTCGATCGCGGTCACGAGCGCGTCGGCGTAGTCGTTGAGCAGCGGAATGATCTGCTCGGGCGGCGCGCTCTCGGTGATGCGGGTGAAGCCCTGCAGGTCGCTGAACCACAGCACCGCGCTGATCTTCAGGGCGATCCCGCGCTCGATGTGGCCGCGCAGCACCCGGTGCCCGGCATCGCGGCCGAGGTAGGTCTCGACCAGGGTCTCGGCGATCCCCGCGGTCGAGGCGCTCTTGATCGCGAGCGCCAGGCACGGCACCAGGAACTCGAGCGCGGCGAGATCGGCGGCGCCGAAGCCCTCGGCGCGGTCGCTGGCCCAGGAGGAGTAGGTGCAGTCCATCGCGCCGATCGCGCCGTCCGCGCCGAAGCGGTTCACGATGGCGAGATAGTCGGTCATGCCGCGCTGCTGCAGATCGCGGAGGACTGGGAAGTCCAGGGCTTGCTTGCCGAGGCGCTGGCGGAAGGTCGGTCGCACCGCTTTCGTAGAGCCGGTGGAACGGGCTCTGCAGCCACTTGTCGTCGCTGCTCTCGAGGTCCAGGCGGCCGTAGTCGGACTGGGTCGCGCCCTCGCGGTCGCGCTGCCATTCGAACACGCGGCCCTCGAGAATCGGGTGCAGCGTGTCGACGCCGATGACCGCGCGGCTGAGCGGCAGACCGAGCGCCAGCGCGCGCTCGCAGAAGCCTTGCAGCAGCTCCCGCTCGCGCCGGCCCGACAGACCGGCCGCGGCGATCCACTCGATCAGGGGGAGAAAGCGAGCGTGGTCCATGGCCGACTGCGATGCGCTGGATTGGGTGAGGCGAACGACGCGCGGCACTCTAGCGTCGGGACGACGCATCACTCAAGTGTCGGGGTGGCCGAGCGCGCGAGCGCCGTGCAGGACGCGGACCACCTGGACCTGATTGCCGGAGATCGTGAACAGAATCCGATAGCGGCCATGGCGCCGCCCATGGATCAGCTGCCTGATCTCCGCGCCCGCCGATCCTTCGTCGAAGACCCGGCGCACCTCGCGGGTGCTGACGCAAGTCTTCAAGCTCCGTCAGACCGTCGTACCAGCGCTCGGCGGCTGCTGGCGAGCGTTCCTTCAACCAGCTGTAACTGTCGTCGATTTCGGCCGCGGCGATCTCGGTAACCTCAACCCGGTATGCCATGCTTCTTTCTGAGGTTCCGATCGACCTCATCGAGCGGCATGCCGTCCTGCCCTGGCGCACCTGCTCTAGTCCCTCCCGTACCGCCTCCAGGGTCTCAAGGCGCTCGACCAGCTGCCACAGCAGCCGGCGGGCGCGCGGGTCGTCGACCGTCAGCGGCGGGCGGCCGTCGATCCGCAGCTCGATCGAGCGACCGGCGACGTGCGCCTCGTCGACGTAGCGCGCGGTACTTGTCGCAGGCTCGGTGGCCTGGGGCTGGTTCGGCTTGACCTTCAGCATCGCTCGCCTCTTTCTCTCTCTTGCGTGCTCAGCATATCACCGCGCCACGCCAGCCCGCCAGGAGGACGCCCGTGAAGATCACCGAGGTCGAAGCGCTCTATCTGCGTCTGCCCGCGATCCAGGCGCGCACCGACAGCTCGCAGGACGCGCTGATCGTCAAGGTCTCGACCGATGCCGGGATCACCGGCTGGGGCGAGGTCGACGGCTGCCCCTACGTCACCAAGGCGATCATCGAGGCGCCGATGTCGCACACCCTGGTGACCGGCCTGCGCGCGCTGCTGCTCGGCGAGGACCCGCTCGAGACCCTTCGGCTGTGGCAGAAGATGTACGAGCGCACGCTCTACTACGGGCGCGAGGGTGCGGTGATCCAGGCGATGGCCGGGATCGACCTCGCGCTCTGGGACATCAAGGGCAAGGCGCTCCAGCAGCCGGTCTACAAGCTGCTGGGCGGCGGCTTCCGCAAGCGGGTCCGGGTCTACTCCTCCAACATGTTCCAGTTCGGCGCCGAGGCGACCGCGGAGCGGGCGAAGCAGGCCCAGGACGCGGGCTTCACCGCGGTCAAGTTCGGCTGGGAGCCGTTCGGCCAGGACCCGGCGACCGACTGCGCCTACCTCGAGGCGATCCGGCGCGCGATCGGCGACGAGATGGACATCATGCTCGACGTCGGGCTGATCTGGGACGCCAAGACCACGCTGCAGCGCGCGCGCCTGTTCGAGCCCTATCGCCTGGCCTGGATCGAGGAGCCCCTGCACCCGGACGACCTCGCGGGCTACGCCAAGGTCGCCGCCGGCACCGACACCAGGATCGCGGCCGGCGAGGAGGAGTGCACGCTCGCGGGCTTCACGCGGCTGATGGACCAGGGCCGGATCGACATCGCCCAGGTCGACCTCACCCGCTGCGGCCTCACCCAGGCGATGAAGATCGCCGCCGCGGCCGCGCAGCGCGGCCTGCCGGTGATCAACCACAACTTCACGACCGACATCAACGTCGCGGCGTCCCTGCACTTCCTCGCGAGCGTGCCCAACGCCTTCATCATGGAGTACTGCGTCGAGCCCTCGGAGATCAGCCGGTCGCTGGCGCGGAACCCGATCCCGGTCGAGGACGGCCACGCGAGCGTGCCCGAGGAGCCCGGCCTCGGCGTCGAGCCCGACCCGGCGATCATCGAGAAGTACCTGGTGCGCTGAGGCGGGCGGGTCGCCGCGGGCCCGCACCGCTCGAGAGGAGACCGATCATGGGCCGAGCCGTCGCACTTGCGCTCGTGATGGGGCTGCCGCCCTGCGGTTCTGCTCGCGCTCGCGCCGGCGCCTGAGGTCCAGGCGGCGCCAGTCCTGCCGGCGCAGCGATCCCGACCGGCTCGACTTCCGCTTCTGCGCGGATTTCGGGCGGTTGGGTCGGCGGGTTCGCGGACCTGCCCGCCGCGGAGCGCGACGGCGACCTCTACGGCCTGTCGTTCCGGCGCGCCAAGGTGCCGCAGGCGTCATCCGGCCACCGGGTCCATGGCCTGCGGCTCGCCGGCGACAACCGCAGCGATGACCTGTTCATGTACGTCAAGCGGCAGATCACCGGGCTCGGGCCCCATGCCGTCTACGCGATCCAGCTGCGCTTCACTCTGTACACCAACGCCGGCGAGGGCTGCGCCGGGATCGGCGGCGCGCCCGGCGAGAGCGTCTATGTCAAGGCCGGCGAGGCGTGGCCGTCGAGCCGGACGCCGTCGAGGGCGAGGACGGCGGCCTGGCGATGAACCTCGACAAAGGCAATCAGTCGCGGGTGGCGCCGACGCGATCGTCATCGGCGACCTCGCCGCCGCCGGCGCGAACTGCGCCGGCACCGTCTTCGTGCCCAAGCGGTTCACGACGCCCCGCGGGGCACTCGCCGCCGAGACCGACCGGGACGGCAACCTCTGGGTCCTGATCGGTACCGACTTCCGGCTTCGAGGGCCGGACGACCTACTTCATCACGCACATCCGGCTGAGGCTGCGCCGCCTGCCGGAATGACGAGAGGCGCGCTCGAGGCGGTCTGGCGCGCCGCGGCAGGATCGAGTAGACGAGGCGGGTCTCCTGACGTCGTCCTGAAACACGGGGTCGGTTGCTTCGTGGCCCGACGCCGCACGACCGCCGTGCGTCGCGCCATCCTCCGTTTCGAGCTGCCGCTGGAGCACACGTGATGATCGCCGCGAACGACCGCATCGGCCAGGGCGCCCGCGCCTGGCGGCGGGAGGCGCGCGCGCTCGGCGCGTTGAGCGTGCCGATCGTCCTGACCAACCTCGGCCAGGTCGCGATCCAGACCACCGACGTCGTGATGATCGGCTGGCTCGGGCCCGAGGCGCTGGCGGCGAGCGTGCTCGGGGTCAACCTCAACTTCGTCCTGCTGCTGTTCGCGATCGGCGTGGTGATCGCGACCGCGCCGATGATGGCGCAGGACCTCGGCCGCAACCGGCATGCGGTGCGCGAGCCCAGGCGGACCGTCCGGCAGGGCTTCTGGGTCGCGCTCGCGCTCGGCCTGCCGTCCTGGCTGCTGCTCTGGCACATCGCGGACATCCTGCACCTCTTGCGCCAGGACCCGGCGCTGATCGCGGCGGCCGAGCCCTACGTCCGGACCGCCATGTGGGGCCTCGTGCCGGCGCTCTGGTTCGTCGTGCTGCGCAACTTCATCGCCGCGCTCGAGCGGCCGCGCGCCGGGATGGTCGTGACCTTCCTCGGAGTCGGTTTCAACGCGCTCGCCGCCTACGGCCTGATCTTCGGCGCCTTCGGCCTGCCGGCGCTCGGGTTGCAAGGCGCCGGGATCGCGGCCACGCTGACCAACCTCCTGATGTTCGCGGGCCTGCTCGCCTACGTCCTGCTCGATCGCCAGTTCCGGCGCTACCAGGTCCTCGGCCGGCTCTGGCGGCCGGACTGGGTGCGCTTTCGCGAGATCTTCCGCCTCGGCCTGCCGATCGGCATGACCTTGATCATGGAGGTCGGCCTGTTCGCCACCTCGGGCTACCTGATGGGCTGGATCGGCACGGCCGAGCTCGCCGCGCACCAGATCGCGCTGCAATGCGCCTCGGTGACCTTCATGGTGCCGCTCGGGCTCGGCCAGGCGGCGACCGTGCGGGTCGGGCTCGCGGCGGGTGCCGGCGATGCCGCGGGCGTGCGGCGCGCCGGGATCGCGGCGCTGGTGATGGGCGGCATCTTCATGGGCCTGATGGCGATCGTGATGTGGACCTGGCCGGCGGCGATCATCGGCCTGTTCATCGATGCCGCCAATCCGGCCAACGCGGGGGTGCTGCAGATCGCCGTCACCTTTCTCGGCATCGCCGCGCTGTTCCAGATCGTCGATGGCGGCCAGGTGATCGGCGCCGGCGCGCTGCGCGGCCTCAAGGACACGCGCTGGCCGATGGTCTTCGCCGCCTTCGCCTACTGGGTGGTCGGGATCAGCATGGCGCTCGGCCTCGGGTTCGGCGCCGGGCTCGGCGGTCTCGGCATCTGGATGGGGCTCGCGCTGGCGCTCGCCGTGGCGGCGCTGCTGATGATCGGCCGCTTCGTGCTCCTCCAGCGCCAGGCGGGGAGCGGGGCCGCGCCGGCGACCGCGCGCCTCGCCGTCTGAGGGTCCGGGGCCGGTCCCGGGCGATTGCCAAGGCGCCCGGTCCCCGGGCATGCTGGGGACGGCAAGGGAGCGAGGGGCGAGCCCATGGCGGACAAGACGATCATCACCTGCGCGGTGACCGGCAACATCACCAAGCCCGAGCAGCACCCGGACCTGCCGGTCACGCCGGCGCAGATCGCAGAGGCGGCGATCGATGCCGCCAAGGCCGGCGCTGCGATCGCCCACATCCACGTGCGCGACCCCAAGACCGGCGCGCCCTCGATGGAGCTCGCGCACTACCGCGAGGTGGTCGAGCGGATCCGCGCGAGCGCGACCGACCTGATCATCAACCTCACGACCGGCCCCGGCGGACGCTTCGTGCCGAGCGAGGACGACCCCAAGGTGGCGGCGCCGGGCTCGACCCTGGTCCGGCCGGAGCGGCGCGTCGAGCACGTGGTGGCGCTGCGGCCCGAGATCTGCTCGCTCGACCTCAACACCATGTGGTTCGGCAGCGCGGTGGTGATCAACACGCCGCGCAACGCCGCGATCATGGCCCGGGCGATCCGCGAGGCGGGCGTCATGCCGGAGCTGGAGGTGTTCGACTCCGGCGACCTCCAGCTCGCCCATCAGCTGCTCGCGGACGGCGTGCTGGCCCGGCCGCCCTTGTTCCAGATCGTGCTCGGGATCAGGAACGGCTTTCCGGCGACCCCGGAGACCCTGCTCTACGCGAGGTCGCTCCTGCCCGCGGACGCGCTGTGGGCGGCGATGGGCATCGGCCGGATGGAGTTCCCGATCGTGGCCCAGGCGTGTCTGCTCGGCGGCCACGTGCGGGTCGGGCTCGAGGACAACCTCTACCTCGGCAAGGGCGTGCTCGCGCCCTCCAACGCGGCGCTGGTCGAGCGCGCGGTCACCATCGTCGAGCTCCTCGGGCGCAGCGTCGCCACCCCCGCCGAGGCGCGCGCGATCCTAGGACTGACCAGAACAGCGTGAGCATCACGTGCCACCAGGAGCGGCACGCCTGCCCGAGGCCGGCGCGATATCGTCCGGCCTCACTTCCAATTCCGCGCGCGTGCTGCCGTCCTCCGGGTTGACGAATTCGACCAGATACGCTTCGGCGGTCTCGAAGGTGTGCACGATCGTGCCCTCCTCGCCGCGCTTCAGGCCGTACTCGGGCAGGTCCCGGCGAAGCTTGACGGAATCGAGCTCGCGATAGCGGCGCGGTCGCTGGCCGCTATCGCCTGCCGACGACGTACGCGGTCGTGAGCCGTGGGACATCGTTGCCTTTCTCATACAGCCAACTCGTTCTGACGGTCGCACGAGCACTCGGGCCGGTGATCGTCAGATCCACCCGCCACCGCTCGCCATGGGCAGTCTCGCCCTGGTATTCGGCCTCCTGGTTCAGGATACCCCCTTTCGAATGGAGGCAATCAAATCGCCGTAGTTTCCCAGATCATAGCCCAGGGCTGTCTTGAACACCCGCGCCTTATGTCGACCCTGGCGACTGTGAGGGTCGAGGCAGTAGCCCGTAAACTTCCGGGCGTCGATCACAGCCAAGGCAGCGTTCTGCAGGATAGGCATGACCGAGCGAGCCATAGCAGCCACACTTCTGCCATAGCAAATCCCTCCCTCGCGGGGCAGGCGATCGCCGCCCCCTTCACACCGGTGCGGCGATCTCGCCTGCCGGCCGGGCCGCGGCGCTGGGGTGGAGCGAGGCGGTCGGGCGCCGGCCGAGGGTGGTCTCGCGGTAGAGGATGAACAGGCCGCTCGCGGCGACGATCGCGGCGCCGAAGAGCTTCGCCGGTTGGGGCACGTCGCCCCAGATCAGGAAGCCCAGCAGGATCGCCCAGACCATCTGGCTGTACTGGAACGGCGCGACCAGGGCGGCCGGCGCGCGTCGGTAGGCCCCGATCAGGACCAGGAGAGCGGTCCCGCCGATCAGCCCGGAGGCGGCCATCAGGAGGAAGTCGAGGGCGCTCGGGACGACGCCGCCGAAGGGCAGCAGGGCCGCCATCGCGAGCACGCCCGTGAGGTTGCTGTAGAGGGCGATGCTCGCCGTGCTCTCGGTCGCGCTGAGCTTGCGCACCAGGAGGATCGCGATCGCCGAGGCGCAGGCGGCGCCGAGCGCGGCGAGCGAGCCCGGACCGATCGGCGCCACGCCGGGCTGGAGCATGATCAGCACGCCGACGAAGCCGACCGCGACCGCCGACCAGCGCCGCCAGCCGACCCGCTCGCCGAGCACCGGCACCGCGAGCGCCGTGATCAGCAGCGGGGTCGCGAAGATGATCGAATAGGCATCCGCCAGCGGCAGCCGGCCGTAGGCGTAGAAGGCGAGAAAGCCGCCGCAGAGGCCGAACAGGCCGCGCAGCACGTGCAGCGGCAGGCGCCGCGTGCGCAGGCGCGCGAGACCGCCGCGCCGCAGGCTCACGACCGCGACCGGCACCAGCGCGAACAGGGCGTTGGTGAACACCAGCTGATGGACGGGGTAGCCGCCGCTCAGCCACTTGATCAGCGTGTCCATCACGGTGAACAGCGCGAAGGCGAGGGCGCCGAGCCCGATGCCGACGCCGACCAGGGGGACGGCGGGCGCGCCCGGCACGGCGATCATCGGTTGGGCGGATACGGCAGACATGCGAAGATCCCGCGCCATCGCGGCGCTCACGATGCGCCATCGGCGCGCTTACTAGGGCACTACGCCTGAATAAAGCCTTGCCGACCAGCTCTACCATCGCGGGATTCGCATGGCTGCCCTGCGGCAGCGTACCGGTCGCGAGGCAGGCGTCGTCGAGCGCGCGATCCGCGAGGCCGCGTCGTTCGGGTGGAGGCGCTCGACCCCGCCGGGCGTGCGGCCGTGGAGCGACCGCGCGCGCGGCAGCAGGACCGGCAGCCGGTAATCGCGGCCGAGATCGAGCTCCGGCTGCTCCTTGGCGCGACCCGCAAGCTCGGACCCGGCGCTTGAAATGCAACCTATGATTGGGACATAGTGCCCGCTTGCCCCAGTGGCGCAGGAGCGGGATCGTGACGTGTCGTCGGCCTGAGCGGTCGGGATCGCCGTGGCGTGAGTGAACCGCCGGCCCGGTCCTCGTGGCTCGATCCGGACCTCTCCACGGTTCTCGATCACGTCCGCTGGCTCGCCGCGCTGCTGGTCCTGCTGCACCACGCCCGCCTGCACACGATCGGCTCCTATGGCGGCGACGTCGCGAGCGCGGACAGCGTCCTGGTGCGCGCCTTCTTCCTGGTCACCGGCCTGGGGCACGAGGCGGTGATCGGCTTCTTCGTGCTGAGCGGCGTGCTGGTCGCCGGCCGGCTGGTCGCGCGGCCGCCGGCCACGGCCGCCGACTACGGCGCCTATCTGCTCGACCGGCTGACCCGGATCTGGGTCGTAGCATTGCCGGCGCTGCTGCTCTCGGCGGTGGTCGCCCTGCTCGCGCAGCGCCTGCTCGGCGGCTTCCACACCGGCATGGGCGACCGCTGCGCCCCCGGTCCCGCCGACCTGCTCGCCAACCTTCTGTTCCTGCACAAGGTCTTCGTGCCGACCCTGTGCAGCAACGGCCCCTACTGGAGCATCCAGAACGAGGTCTGGTACTATCTCGCGCTGCCGGCGATCTGGTTGAGCGTGACCGCGGGCGCGGCCTGGCTGCGGTGCGTGGCGCTCGCCGCGCTGCTCGCGGCCGCGAGCATCCTGCTGCTGCGCGAGCCCTTTGGGCCCTACAGCACGCTCGCCTACCTCCCGATCTGGCTCGCGGGCGCCCTGGTCGCGACCGGCTGGCGCTGCCGCCTGCCGCCCGCGCTCTGCGGCGCGCTCCTGCTGATGGCGCTCCTGGTCGCGCGCGCCGCGACCGGGTGGCCCTTCCTGCTCAAGGACTACCTGGTCGGGCTCGCGCTCCTGGCGCTCCTGCTTGCGCTGCGCGACGGTCGGCTGCCGGCGTGGTGGCGGGCACGGGGCCTCGCCGGCCTCGGGCGCCGGCTCGCCGGCTTCTCCTACTCGCTCTACCTGACCCACGCCCCGGTGATCTACCTGACCCGGACCGTGCTCGAGGAGGCCTACGGGATGGCGCTGCCGATCCGCAGCGGTGAGCGTCCCGGCGCTCGCGATCATGCTGGGCGAATGCCTCGCGGCGCTCGCGGTCGGCTGGCTCTTCTATCTCGCGTTCGAGCGTCACACCGGGGCGCTACGCGCGGCGCTCCGCGCCCGGCTCGGCCGGCGCCGCGCGGCGCTCGTCCGCGAGGCGCCGGAAGCCTAGCGCTCAGAGCCGGCCCGCCGCCAGGCCGAACATCAGCGCCATCAGCAGGCCGCCGATGACGCAGCCGCCGATCCAGGCCAAGGGGCCCGTGGTCCTCGGCCGCCTCGCGGTCCCGCCGGTCGAGCATGGCTCACGCCTCGCCGCGCGCGACGCGCGCTTCCCAGGCGTCGAAGTCGAGATCGGGCTCGTGGGTCACGCGCTGCTGGTGCAGCTCGCGGCCCTTGAGCAGCGCCACCAGCGCCTCGTTGTAGGGCGTCGCGACGCCCTGCGCCGCCGCCTCGCGCAGCAGCGCGCCGTTGAGCGCGTCGATCTCGGTGCGGCGCCCGGCCTCGACGTGCTGGAGCATCGAGGGCTGGTTGAACTTCTTCCGGCACTGCGCCTTGATCTTGGCCGGCAGGTCGGGGGTCGGCAGGCGGATGCCCTTGGCGCCGGTCACCGCCATGACCTCGGCGATGATCTTGTCCTGGAAGGCGTCGAGCTCGGGCAGGCGGGCGATCTCGCCGGCGCGCAGGCCGGTGGTCGCGGCGATCGCGTTGATGCAGCAGTTGAGCGCGAACTTCTCCCAGATCACCGCCATGACGTCCGGCACGACCTCGGTCTCGAAGCCGGCCCCGTTGAGCGCTGCGGCGAGCGCGCTCGGTGCGCGGCCGCAATGCGCCGTCGGTCTCGCCGAGCGAGGTCCTGCCGAGATGGGTGAGACAGACGTGGCCGGGCCCGCGGGTCATAGCACTGCACATGCTCGAGCCGCCGAGCACGCGCTCCCGGCCGAGCGCGGCCTGCAGCGTCTCGACGTTGCCGATGCCGTTCTGGAAGGTGATCGCGCAGCCGTCCGGGGTCAGGACCTTCGCCACGGTCGCCGCGGCGGCGCGCGTGTTGTTGGCGTCGACGAACAGGATCGCGACCTCGGCCGAATCGCCCGAGGCGGGCGCGATCGCGGCCGGGAAGGCGCACCCGCTGCGCGCCGCGCGCGCCGTCGATCAGCAGGCCGTCCCGGTTGATCGCGTCGACATGCGCCTGCCAGGCATCGATCAGCTGCACCTCGTGCCCGGCCAGCGCCAGCAGCCCGCCATAGCTGCCGCCCATCGCGCCCGCCCCGACCACCGTGATCCTCATGTCCATCCTCCCCGTTCTCGGCTGATCTTAGCCGCGCCCCGCCTCCGGCAACCACCGCTCTGGCCGGCTGCAGGCGGCGCGCAGCGAATTCATCGACCTGCTCTGGAAAATGCTATAGTGTCGGATGGATCGTCACATCCGGGGGAGAGCGATGTGAATGCCGCGCGCTTGGCGCGACATCTGACGGAAGACGGGTTCGAGCCAAATCTCGCGCGGTCGCTGGCGGAGCATCTGACCGACGAGATCGAGCACAGCGTCGCGACCAAGGACCATGTGGACAGCGTGGTCACACGCGAGGTTCAGGGCGCTGCGGGTCGAGATGATCCAGCAGATCAAACCTGAGGGTGGAGCTGTCGGACAAGCTCACCATGCAGTTCCGCTGGCTGCTCGGCTGGCTCGCCGTGGTGACGATCGGCATCCTGCTCGACCTGCTACGGTGAGGGTTTGCCGTCGGCGCAGGGAGAGACGTTGGCCTCCCGCCTGCCCGTGGTCGGTGCGATGCCACCGGTTGGATGTGCTCCGCTCACGCGCCCTTGAAATCGGGCGGCCGCTTCTCGAGGAAGGCCTGCATGCCCTCGCGCTTGTCGGCGCTCGCGAACAGGAGCTGGAAGGCCTTGCGCTCGAGCATAGCCCGGCGTCCAGACCCGCGTCCTGCCCGGCGAGGATCGCCTCCTTGATCTGCATCAGCGCGAGCGGCGGCAGGCGCGCGAGATCGCGCGCCATCTCGAGCGCGGCAGCCACGACCTCGGCATCGGGCACGACCTGGCTCACGAGACCGATCTGCCAGGCCTCGGTCGGCGGAGATCGGCCGGCCGGTGAGGCAGAGCCGCATCGCGTGGAACTTGCCGACGGCGCGCGTCAGACGCTGCGTGCCACCGGCGCCCGGCATGATGCCGACCCGCACCTCCGGCTGACCGAGCTTGCGCGCTCTCGCCGGCGATGATGACGTCGCAGCACATCGCGAGCTCGGGCCGCCGCCGAGCGCATAGCCGTTGATCGCCGCGATCACCGGCTGCGGCGTCGCGCGACCGTGTTCCAGTAGCGCTCGGCGCGCCGCCGCAGGATCTCGATCGCGCCGGCATCGACGAACTCCTTCAGATCGGCGCCGGCGGCGAACGCCTGCTCGTTGCCGGTCAGCACGATCGCGCGCACCGACGGATCGTCGTGCAGGCCTTCGAACGACGGCGGCGAGCGCCTTGCGCGTCGCCATGTTGAGCGCGTTTCTGGCTTCAGGCCGGTTGATCCGGACCAACAGCCACGCCGTCCTCCGGCCGCTCGATCAGCACGGGCTCCGTCTCGGTCACCGCATGTCCTCCAGCTATCGTGTCGCTCCATGCGATCTTGCGGCCGGGCTGCTCGGCACGACCCGATCGCCGGTCGAAGCCATGCCGCTGCTTTGCCCCGGCAAAGACCGCGAGACAAAGGGATGCCCGACGCTTACGCGAAATACACGAGGTTGAAGTTCGAGCGGCCGGCGGAGCGGATCCTGCGAGATCGTGCTCGACACGCCCGGGCCGGCTGAACGCGACCGACGCCAAGATGCACGCGGAGCTGGCCTATGTCTGGCGCGACATCGACGCCGATCCGGAGGTCTCGGTGGCGATGATCCGCGGCGCCGGCGAGCCTTCTCGGCCGGCGGCGACCTCGAGCTGGTCGTGGAGATGGCCAAGGACTTCGCGACGCGCACGCCGCGTCTGGCGCGAGGCGCGCGAGATGGTCTACAACATCTTCAACTGCTCCAAGCCCTGGTCGCGGCGATGCACGGCCCCGCGGTCGGCGCGGGGCTGGTCTGCGGCATCCTGGCGGACGTCTGGATCGCGGCAAGACGGCGCGGATCATCGACGGCCACACGCGCCTCGGGGTCGCGGCCGGCGACCAGCGGCGATCATCGGCCGCTGCAGTGCGGCATGGCGAAGGCCAAGTATCACCTTCTGCTGTGCGAGCCGGTCTCCGGCGCGGAGGCGGAACGGATCGGGCCGGTGTCACTCGCGGTAGACGAGGACAAGCTGTCGACCGGGCCTCAGGTCGCCAAGCGGCTGGCCGCCGGCTCGCCGAGCGCGATCGCTGGACCAAGCCGCGCTCAACAACTGGCTCCGCATGCTCGGCCCGACCTTCGACAACTCCTCGCTCTCGGTTCCTGGGCTTCACCGGTCCCGACATCCGCGAGGGGCTCGCCTCGCTCAAGGAGAAGCGGGCCCCGAGGTTCGACCCCAAAGCGCAGGTCTGAGCCCGACGAGCGGAATGGCGGACGCGGGCAGATCGGAAAACGGTGTGGACAAGTCGACAGGCCCCGAGACTCAGGGCGGGCATCGGACCCGAAACAGGAAATAGGGCCGGAACGCCTCTGTGGCGGTCATCCCCGCGGGCACGAAAGTGTCGACGCGACAGCTGTCGGCCGCCAGGCTCGATCGTCATCGGAAGCGGCGGCGCGATGATGCTGACGCAGGGGTGAACTGGAAATGGGATCAGAGTAGACGTCCCGCAACCGGATGCGACGGATCTCGACGCTCTGATCGTCGGCGGTATTGATGAGGGCGAGCCGAAGCGTCTGCCTGGCCGTCAATGTGGCCGTTGGCTCGTACCGCACGGACTCGGGGCCGATCGGCTCAGGATCTCTCCCCTGCAGCTCGAGCTCGCCCGAACGAAGTTATTGGAGAGATCAGAGTCGATAACGGAGCTCCCGACCCTGGCCTCTCCACTGAGCGGCTCACTGGTAAAAACCCGTATCCTCCCGAATTCGTCCGCTAATAACACTACGAAAGTCGCAGCGTCCTCGTGGTCCCGTCTGTGAAGCTGTCCTCCTCCTCACAGAGCTGGTGGGGTTGAATGGACCTTACTCGAGCTCCACTATCGTCCGTCAGCTCGAAATCGACTTGGACCCGGTTGGCGTCGGACGGGCCGAAGTTGCGGACCACGAGATCGAAACCGGTATCGTCGCCATCGTCAATAATTTCAGCCGCAATGGCGAGATCGGCCTGGGCAACCGCGCCATTCCGCACCACGAACTGGTAGCGTCCCAGGGGCAGGGACCGATCGTCGGGTGGGATCTGGTTGAGAACGAGGCTCGGGGTACGCCGTCGAGGAAGCTCGCTCTCCCCCGAGCCCGGCAGACAAAGTAGTTCCCCGGCTGCCTGCTGCCGTCGAGAAAGAGCTGCGCCCGCGTGCCGCCGAAGAAGTTGATCGGGAAGCCGATGGCGACCGCCGCGGAGGAGTTGTCGTCGTTCGCCGGCAGCGCGTCCGGTAAAGCGAACGACTGGATCGCGGCGGCCGCGGCAGCGCCCACCAGGCGAACGAAAAGAGGAGCGCGATGACCACGGACCTAAGACAACGCCAATCGCCAGACTGACCTTTCATCACCTGCCTCCGCCCCATCGGGATCTCCCGAGATCGTGAGGTTCTCGACAGCTGGCGCATGGACTCGAGTCTCTCACCGAGGAACCTCGCTTTCCGGACCTTTCTTCCTCGCAATGCAGGTGAAGTCACGTCATAATAGTCGGTCCGGCAATTCATCGTCTGTTTTGGCGCTTATGTCCGGTTGATTGTAACCACTAGTTGCATCGCTCATCGGCGATCGACGCACCGCCGTTCAGTAGCGGATGGACAGAGCGCGATCGAGCCCTGTCGTAAGACTTTGCGATCTCGACGTCAAGCCCTCCGCCAGCAGGTGGGCCATGACGTAATGCAGTCGCCGACCTGCTGCCTTGACGTGGTCGGGTCTTATCCGGGCTCATCCGATCCATTAATTGAGGCGTACCACCTCAACCGAATGGCTGAGGTGCCGAGGATCAGCTGCACGTTATTGAGCTTGTCGTCGTGCTGATTTTAGTAGGCGACCTGAACCAGTTGACGACGAACAAATCCGGCCTGCCCGGGAGGTGCCAAAGCGCACCACTGAAGCGCCGCCGGGCGCTCGTCGGCGATCTGATCGTAGCTCAGTTCGCCCTCTTCGATGAGGCCGAATGGCTGAACTCGGCCATGGGGCCGTCGATGGTCACGTTGCCGTTGTTGTTCACGAACAGTCTGGCTGCAGCTTCGACGCGGAAAGAATTGATCGGGAAGCCAGATGGCGACGGCGCGACGATCGCCTCGATGGGTCGGCACCATCTGGAGCAGCTTCGGTCGCGGGGACGTACACCACTCCATGAGAAGTTGAAACGGGGTGCGCGACGGGACGGTCTGAAGAGGCATCTATTTGCTCCAATCATTTCGACCTCTAACACGTGTGAGACTACTCTCATGCAGGATTGCAACGTGATTCTCGACTTCCGGCTCCAGCGGAATTTAGATGAACACTTGCTTACCGGCTTCCTTCTCTCAAATGCCGGGTGAAGTCACGTTATAGTAGTCGGTCCGGCAATTCATTGTCTGTTTTGGCGCTTACGTCCGGTTGATCGTAACTATTAGTTGCATCGCGCATCGGCGTGGAGCGACGCCTGTTCAGTAGCGGATGGACAGAGCGCGATCGAGGCAAGCCGTTAGGAGCCGCCCGCCAGCTCGACCAGGGTCGCGGCCAGCACGCGCGTGCCGGCGGCGAGGTCCTCGGGCTTGGCGCTCTCGGCCGGGCTGTGGCTGATGCCCTTCTCGCAGGGCACGAAGATCATCCCGGTGGGCGCGAGGTCGGCGATGAAGTTGGCGTCGTGGAACGCGCCCGAGGTCAGGCGCATGTGGCCGAGGCGGAGCCCGCGCGCGGCCCTCTCGATCGCAGCCACGATCCGCTCGGGGAACGCGCAGGGCGGGCGTTCGAAGGTCTGGCTGACCTGCACCGCGCAAGGGCCGGCGCGGCCCCGGCAGACCCGCTCGATCTGGCCGCCGCGCGCCTCGAGCAGCGCCGCGTCGGGGTGGCGGAAGTCGATCGTGAAGGTGACCTTGGCCGGCACGGTATTGGGCGAGTTGGGCAGGACCTCGATGCGCCCCACCGTGAAGCGCAGCTGGTCGGCCGGGTCGTGCATGAGCTCCTGCAGGGCGGCGATCATCGCGACCGCGGCGCGCACCGCATCCTTGCGCCCGGCGAGCGGCGCGGTGCCGGCATGCCCGGGCTCGCCCACCACCTCGACCTGGTACCAGCGCGCGCCCTGGATGCCGCTGACCACGCCGATCGGCTTGCCGCTCGCCTCGAGCTGCGGTCCCTGCTCGATGTGCGGCTCGAGGTAGGCCTCGATCGGAAAGCCGAACGGGCGGCGCGGCAGATCGGGGGTCGCGGCGAGGGTCTCGGCCAGCGCGGCGCCGAGCCGGATCCCCTGCGCGTCGGTGAGATCGAGGCAATCCTCGAGGCTCAGCTGGCCCGCGAAGATCGCCGAGCCCATCGCACCCGGGGCGAAGCGGCCGCCCTCCTCGTTGGTCCAGGCGACGAGATCGATCGGGTGCGCGGTCGCGATCCCGGCGTCGTCCAGGGCCTCGAGCGCCTCGAGGGCGGCGAGCACGCCGAAGATGCCATCGAAGCGGCCGCCCGCCGGCTGGCTGTCCATGTGCGAGCCGGCGAGCACCGGCGCGGCCGTCCCGTTGCGCCCGGGGCGGCGCACGAAGAGGTTGGCGATGTCGTCGACCGCGGGCCGGTAGCCGCGCGCCGCTGCCCACCTCAGCAGCAGCGCGCGCGCCCGCACGTCCTCCGCCGACAGGGCCTGGCGGTTGACCCCGTTGCCCGCGATCGCGCCGATCTCGGCCATCGCCATGTGGCGCTGCCAGAGCCGCTCCGGATCCACCGCCGCCGCGGCGCGCTTCGCCGCCGCCGCCCGTCCTGCCATGCTCCGCCCCTCCCGCGGTGTTGATCCGATTGTCCATCTCGGACCGCCCCCAGGCAACCCGCGCTGCCAGGTTCGAGTGGACAGGCATCTTCGTCTGTGGCAGCATGCACAATCCCTGGCATGATGGCGGTGAGTTGGCAGATGCATGAAGTGCGAACCCGATTGGGTGAGAACGGGCGCGTCGTGATTCCGGCTGAGTTCCGCAAATTACTGGGCCTCAAGGTCGGCGATCCGTTGGTCGTGCGGCTCGACGAGGATGGCCTCAGGATCGAGAGCCGGCGGGCTGCGGTGCGCGCGGCGCAACGCATGATCCGCGAGCGCGTGCCGAAGGGCGAGCTCCTGACCGAGCGGTTATTCAACATGCGGCGCGCCGAAACGGGCGATGAGTGAGGTCGTCCTCGACGCCTCGGCCGTGCTCGCCTTGATCAACGAGGAGCCGGGCGGTGAGAAGGTGGACGCGCTGCTCGGCCATGCGACCATCAGCGCCGTGAACTGGTCCGAGGTGATCGCGGTGCTGGTCGATGCGGGATTCGTGGCCGAACGCGCCAGCACCAGGATTAGCGCGCTTGGGCTGGCGGTCATTGCCTTCGACCAGCCCCAAGCGCTCGCCGCAGGCGCGCTCCGGGCGGTGACCCGGAGCGCCGGATTGTCGTTCGGAGATCGGGCGTGTCTCGGCCTCGCCGAGGCGCGCAAGGCGCCCGCCGTCACGGCCGACCGGCGCTGGTCGACCCTAAACCTGACCGCGAAGGTTCAGCTCATCCGATGAGAGCACGCGGCGGGCAGCTTTCATGCCACTGCTTGGAAATGGATGGCGGGCCAGGCCGGGGGTTTAAGTGAAGGGGTATAAGAACCCGTCTGAGTTTCCCTACGAGGCCTTTGTTCAGACGGCATTGGAGAATCATTTCCGCGGGGCGGGATATCGGATCTTAAGGTCGGATACTGTCGATCTGATTTGTGAGCGACCTGGCGAACGTTGGGTCATCGAGGCCAAGGGTGCAACGTCAGCGGTGGGCCTCGATTTCCGTACTGGTCTCGGTCAGATCGTCGTAGCCATGCAGGACGATGCCTCCACTTACGCTATTGCGGTTCCGGACATCCCGGCATTTCGGCGCCAGGCAGACAAGGTGACGCTCCAGGTCCGACGCGCCCTCAATCTCCACGTTATCTACGTCGATCAAGCTGGTCGGATCGACGTAGACTGAACAGCCGCGTCAAGGACAGTCGCATCACCGATGAAGGCGCACGACTTCGCTCCCGATGCCGTCTGCCCGCTCGACGACGTGCGGGTGCTGGACCTGTCGCGCCTGGTCGCCGGCAACGTCCTGACCCATGTGCTGGCCGACCTCGGCGCCGAGGTGATCAAGGTCGAGAAGCCGGGCAGGGGCGACGACCTCAGGAACTGGCAGACCGAGGGCGTGGCGCTCTGGTGGCAGGTCTACGCGCGCAACAAGAAGAGCCTGTGCCTGGACCTGCGCCAGGAGGCCGGGCGCGCGCTCCTGCTGCGGCTGGTCGAGGGCGCGCAGATCCTGGTCGAAAACTACCGCCCAGGCACGCTCGAGCGGATGGGCCTGGCACCCGAGGTGCTGCTCGGGCGCAACCCGAGGCTCGTGGTCGTGCGGGTCTCGGGCTGGGGCCAGACCGGGCCGTGGCGCCAGAAGCCCGGCTTCGGCACCCTGGTCGAGGCGTTCTCGGGCTTCGCCGCGATGAACGGCTTTGCCGACCGCGAGCCGGTGCTGCCGGCGTTCGCGATGGCCGACGCCTTCGCCGGCCTCTATGGCGCGGTCGCCGCGCTGACCGCGCTGCGCGCGGCCGAGAGCGGGGGCCGGGGCCAGACGATCGATCTGTCGCTGATCGAGCCGATCCTCGCGATGCTCGGGCCCAAGGCCGCGGAGCACCGGCTGACCGGGCAGACCACGCCACGGCTGGGCAGCCGCTGCAACATCCAGGCGCCGCGCGACGTCTATCGCGCTCGCGACGGCAAGTACGTCGCCCTCTCGACCGGGACCCAGGCCATGGCGGAGCGCCTGTTCCGCGCGCTCGGCCGGCCCGAGCTCGGCGCCGATCCGCGCTTTCGCAGCAACGCCGCGCGCCTGCGCAACCGCGCGGCGGTCGAGGCGCTGGTCGGCGAGTTCATCGCCGCGCGCACCCAGGCCGAGGCGCTCGCCTTCTTCGACGCCGCCGAGGTCACGGTGGGCCCGGTCTGCGACGAGGCCGATCTGGCCCTGCATCCCTATGTCGCCGAGCGCGAGGTCCTGGTGGAGGTGCCGGATGCCGCGGCCGGCAGCCTTCCGATGCACAACATCGTGCCGCGGCTGTCGGCTACGCCGGGCGCGCTCCGCCGCCCCGCGCCGGCGCTTGGCGAGCACAACCGGGACATCCTGCGCGACCTCGGCTGTGGCGAGGACGAGATCGGGCGCCTAATCGAGGCGCAGGTCCTCGGCTCGCCCCTCGGTCCGAATCAGGCGCCGTTGGCAACCACGCGAACCTGAGCCGCGACGCCCGGAATCCGGGCGAGCCGCTTGTCGCGCGTCAACAAGGGGGCGTCCAAAGCTTCGGCAAGAGCTAGGTACAGCGCATCGTAGAGAGTGGCGTTGTCGCGCAGATCGAATGCGCGCGGCAGCAGCGTCGCATGTGGATAGCGTTCGATCGGCAAGGCCAGAAAGGTTTCGAGCGCAACCCGCGCACGTGCGAGGGAAGCCACGCCGATCAATACGTGACGTCGAAGCAGATGTCCGACCTCGGCGTCGAGGAGATGAGGAGCAGCGAGCAAGGCTCTGCGCGCGAACTGCTCCGCGAGCTCGCGCGTCGGCACGCGGGTGGTCAGTAGCCAATGACCAATAACCGAAGCGTCGACCACGAGAATCAAGGCAGTGGGCCGCGGAGCCTTCGGATGGTTACGGCCGGATCCTCGTCCAGCTCGACTGGCTCTTGCCGCCGGATCCGTTCGAGGACGTCCTCGAGCGTGGGTGTGGCGGCGACCTTGGTGACCTCGCGCAGCAGGTACTCCGACAGGCTCATGCCGGCCTTGGTCGCGCGGATCTTGAGCGCCTGGTGCACGTCGTCGGGCACGTTGCGGATCTGGATCATCTTGGACATGCGCGGAACATGCGAGCATGCGGTTCGCATGTCAAGGGGCGCGCCGGGACGGATGCTTGGCCGGCGGCGCGCGCTCGCCATACTTCGCGGCCATCACCGCGCCGGCAGCGCGCGCAACTCGAGGGAGGGCGGCATGTCGTCACCGGACATCTACGAGCTGTTCGCCGTGAAGTATGCCCATCACAAGCGGCCCGCGGCGGACAACTTCGTGTTCCGCGACGACGTCCACGACGGCCCGGGGCCGCTCGACTTCTTCGTCTGGGTGGCGCGCTCGGCGGAGCGCACCTTCGTCATCGACACCGGCTTCTCCGAGGCGACCGGGCGGCGGCGCGAGCGGACGATCATCCGCGACCCGAGGGACGGGCTCGCCGCGCTGGGCATCGACGCCGGGGAGGTCCTGGACGTGATCGTCACCCACCTGCACTACGACCACGTCGGCAACTTCGAGGTCTTCAGGCGCGCGACCTTCCACCTGCAGGATCGCGAGATGGCCTACGCCACCGGGCGCTACATGTGCCACCAGCGGCTGCGCGGGCCGTTCGACGTCGAGAACGTCACCGGCATGGTGCGCGAGCTCTACCGCGGCCGGGTCGCGTTCCACGACGGCGACGAGGAGCTCGCCTCCGGCCTCAGCCTGCACCTGGTCGGCGGCCACAGCCACGGCCTGCAGCTCGTGCGCGTGCACACCGCGCGCGGCTGGGTCGTGGTCGCCTCGGACGCCGCCCATTTCTACCGCCATCTGGAGAGCGGCAACCCGTTCCCGATCGTGCTCCACGTCGGCGAGATGCTGGAGGGCCACCGCAAGTGCCGGCGGCTGGCCGCGAGCGCGCAGCACATCGTGCCGGGCCACGATCCGCTGGTGATGGAGCGCTACCCCGCGCCGTCGCCGGAGCTCGAGGGGATCGCGGTGCGGCTCGACGTGGCGCCGGCGGGCGGCTGAGCCGCGCCCGCGAGCAGGTCGACCGGGCGGCGCAGCTCCGGCCAGACCAGCGCCACCAGCCCGAGGGCCACCAGGCCCTCGGCGGCGATCAGAGCGACCGCATGGGGCGCGCCCAGCCAGTCGGCGAGCAGGCCGACGTGGAGCATGCCGATCGGGCCGGCGCCGATGCTGACGGTCACGAGGCCCATCACCCGCGAGCGCAGCGCGGCCGGCGCGGCGAGGAAGAAGATCGTGCTCTGCATCACCGCAAAGCCGGCGATCCCGACGCCGCTCAGGAAGATCAGCGCGAGCGAGAGCGCGAAGGAGCGCGACAGCGCGAAGGCGAAGACGCCGAGCAGGAAGACCAGCGACGAGCCGAGATAGATCTGGGCGTAGCGCCCGGGCCGGTCGAAGCGCGCCACCAGCAGCGCGCCGAGGAGCGCGCCCAGGCCCTCGGTCGCCATCAGGACGCCGATCAGCGGCGGCGACAGGCCGAGCGCGCGCTCCCCGATCACCGGCACCATGGTGATGTAGGCGAAGCCCCAGAGGTTGACGATCACGGTGACCGCGAGCGCGCCCACGATCACCCGCCGCGAGCGGGTGAACCGCCAGCCCTCGCGCAGCATCGCGGCGAAGGACGCGGCCGGGCCCCGGGCGCCCCCCGACGGATAGGCCAGCCGCAGGATCAGGAGCGCGCCGATCGCATAGAGCAGCGCGCCGGCCAGATAGACCCCGTACAGCCCGACGGTGCCGATCAGGACGCCGCCGAGCACCGGGCCGACCATCCGGGTCGCGTTGCTGGTCGCCGACTCCAGCGCCATCGCGCGGCTCAGCCGCGCCGGGCCGGCGATCTCGCCGAGCATGGTCCGGCGCACCGGGAGCTCGGTCGACCAGAACACGCCATTGAGGACCGTGCCGAGCGCGACCTGCCAGATCTCGATCCGCCCGAGCGCGGCCAGGGCGGCGAGCGCTGCCGAGGCCAGCGCGAGCACGACCAGCCCGATGATCAAGAGGACGCGCCGGTCGTAGCGGTCGGCGATCGCGCCCGCGGGGATCCCGCAGAGGAACAGGGGCGCCATGCGCAGGAAGGTGAGGAGCGCGACCAGGAACGGCGAGCCGGTGCGCTCGAGGACGAAGATGCTGATCGCGAGCAGCTCAAGCCAGCGCAGCACGCCGGCGAGGCTGCCGCTCAGCCACAGGCGCAGAAAGCTGGGATCGCTCAGCAGGCCGCCCTGCGCGGGCGAAGGCGGGAGCGCCGCCGGCCCGTCCTCAACCGACATCGGGGCGCGCGGTCTGGCTCTTGATGATCGCTGGCAAGGCGGGAGCGACGCGCCAGGCAGAGCGAAGGAAGGGAGGCGATGCCGGCAGCGGAGGAGCCCCGGAGAGGCCTTGCACCGGTTCCAGCAGGTTTGTTCGCGCCATCCGCTCTTCAGTGCGCATTCCGGGTTGACCAGAAAAGGGCGACGACGCACCCTGAGGTATATCAGGGCCGAGATCTGGAATAGCCCGGCCGAGATCTATACGAGGGCGGCGCGATGATGCAATCGACATCCCGTTACGGCGCATTGCCTACAGCCATGATACTGCTCGGCGCGGCAGCAGCCTGGTCAAGCGCGGCGCTCGGGGCGGCCAACGTGCCCGAGCGGAGCTACGACGGGTTTCGCACGGGCGCGAATACCGCTGAGACCGTCCTTACCCCGGCAAACGTCAGCTCCAGCGCCAACCAGTTCCATCGACGCTTCGTGCTGCCGGTCGACGGCAAGATCGAGGGCTCGCCACTCTACGCTTCCGCCGTCAACATCGCCGGCGCGACGCATGACGTCGTGTACGTCGCCACGATGCACAACACGGTCTACGCCTTCGATGCGGATACCGGCACGCAACTGTCCGCGCGATGGCTCGGCGACCCGGTTACCGGGAACGATCTTCACACGCTGAAGCCCGTTACGATCCACCACGAGTGGGGGATCGCGGGCACCCCGGTGATCGACCTCGCGACCGGAACCCTCTACGTGGTGCGTTGGGGCTACGAGAACGGTATCAGCGGGCCGACGTTCCGCCTCTTCGGCCTCGATATGACGGACCTGAGCCATGACAAGTTCGGCTCGGTCCTGATCGACGGCTACAACGTCGGCGGCAAGGGCTTCGACCGGTACCGGCAGATGCAGCGCGCCGGTCTCGCGTTGGCCACCAAACCCGGCGGGGCGAAGGCAGTGGTCGTCGCGTTCGGCGGCGGCGAGGGGCAGGGCAGTCCCTCGGGTTGGGTGGTCGCGTTCGATACCGCCAAGCTCGCCAACGGCAGCGCTCAGGCCGACGTGTGGTGCAGCAACCCGAACAACAGCAAGGGCCCCGGCGGCGGCGGCGGCGTGTGGATGTCCAATGCGGCGCCCGCGGTCGACGGCAACGGCGACATCTACGTCGTGACCGGCAACGGACCTTACAATCCGGAGTTCGGCGCGGACCAACTCGGCGAGAGCGTCGTGCGCCTGACGTGGAACCCGGGCAGCCCAGGTTCGCTGCTCGTGAGCGACTGGTTCACGCCGTTCCTCGACGCCGACCGCGACGGCGCTCACAAGGACCAGGATCTGGCCGCCGGTGGCGTGGTCGCGATGCCGGACGGAACCGGCCTGATCGTCGGCGGCAAGGACGGCGTGTTCTATCACGTGAACCGCGCCGACATGGGTAAGCGCGACTTCAGCAAACTGGTCGATGACCCCTTCGTCGCGACCTTCGGCTACCAGCCGTGGAACGGCCACACGTCGTTGTTCGACGATCTCAATCAGGTCACGTCGACCGACCCGTTCACCATCGGCCACGTCGACCACGGTCGTACGCCGCACATCCACGGAACCGGCGTGTACTTCAACAAGACGCTGTTCGTGAACGGCGAGAACAATGCGGTTCACGTCTTCTCGAGCAGCAACGGGCATTTCAGCGCCGGTCCGGTGGCGCGCGGAACGGCAACCGCATCGTTCGGGACAGCGTCGCCCGGTGGCATGCCCGGCGGGATCCTCTCGCTGTCGGCGAACGGAACGTCGAACGCCATCCTCTGGGCCAACCAGGCTTTCGGAAACCTGCCGAGCGACCCTGCCGCCAACATCGCCCCGACCCCGAACGTGCTGCGCGCCTACGACGTCTCGACCGCTGGGAACGGGTACGCTGCAGCTGATCTGGGACAGCGAGGCGGAGCCGAACGATCGCGTCGGCGCCGCGACCAAGTTCGCACCGCCGCTCATCGCCGACGGCAAGGTCTATCAGGCAACCTACGACAACCAGGTCGTCGTCTATGGCCTCGGCGCTCCGTCGCCCACCCCCAATCGCGACATCCGCCGGACGGTGGTCTTCATCTACGCCGAGGCGCGTCCGGGTCAGGACCTGTTCGCACGGGGCGGCAGCAGAGGCGGGGACCCGGTCCGCATTCGCCACCGTAACTGGTTGAACCCGAACACCAATGAGTATCGTTGGGGTGATGCCTACCTCGACTGGTCCGATGGCGAGCTTGGCCAGGCGCGCCCATCACCCGACCTCGGTGGCGGGTCTCCCCTCGATTGGACGACGAGCCTCGCGCAGGGGCAAGGTCAGCCGTACGTCTGGACGGCCGGCTATGGCATCGCCGACGAGAACGACTTCGGCATGCACTACTGGATGCTCGACGTCGACATGGATTGCGAGCAGGCGTTCAGCGATGGGCAAGGGCGTCGATGGTTCGAGCTCAAAGCGTTCATGGTGACTCATCTGATGACCGCCGTGGCGCCGATGCCGGGCTGGGAGGGCGACATCGCCCAGACGAGCAATCCAATGCCGCCGTACTCGTCGATCAACCACATGGGAATCTGCGGCATGGTCAACGTGTTCGTGGCGAATTACTCGAACCCTTCCGGCGCGCTCGATCCGAACTCTGCCCAGTTCTTCCCGCCGAGCTACACCTATCTGTCGCCCTTCGACGAGCGCGGCGCTCCGGCGGAGATGTTGAGCAGCACGCCCTGCATCTCGCCGAACGTCGAGAAGCGCTGCCTCGGCAATCTCGCGCAGACGTGCCAGGCCGTGAGCGGCCAGAAGGTCTTTCGCACCGTCCAGGATTGCACCGCCACCCCGGCCGGCGGCAACTTCGTTCAGATGTGCCAGAGGTCGACCGGCCAGTGCTGCACGCCGGGGATGGGTCACAACGGCAACTGCCTGTGACAGACCCCGTGAGCCGGGCCAGCCGCTGATCGGTGCCCGAGGCCTGGGGCACCAGTCGAGCTCGAACCGCCGCGCCACCACCTCGCGCTCGATCTGGGCTTCGGCCGGGCGACCCGTGAAGAGGTCACCTGGACCGCTTAACGGTTCCGCAACGACGCCTCTGCCAAACTCTGCCCTGCTGCGGCGACACCGGGTCGTCCGGCCGATGCTCGGGAGCGCGAATTTGAACGAGGCAGGCGGCCTCGCACGGCAGCCGCGGCCGGATCCGCTGGCCAACGGCGCGGACCCGGCGGCGCGCTCGGGCGCGGGCCGGGCCGACCGGCCGAAGGGAGCGCCGGCACCGGCGAGCGGCGCCCACCTCGGGCACGTGATGTCGGTGGCGGGCGCGATCATCTGGGGCCGGCTCGAGCCGGACGCCGCCAGCACCGCCGAGATCGGCCAGGTGGTCCGGCTCCAGGGCGCCGTCGGCCGCAGCTTCGGCATCATCACCACGCTGCGGAGCGAGGGTCGGCGCCTCGGCGACGACGACCGCAAGGTGGCCGAGATCCGGCTGATCGGCGAGATCCTGAACAAGGACGCCAACCGCTGGCGCTTCCAGCGCGGGGTCTCCAGCTATCCGCCGCTCGACAGCCCGATCCACGCCGCCAGCCGCGAGGAGCTGTGCGCGATCTACGCCCGGCCGGAGGTCTCGACGATCCGTCTCGGCACCTTGCGCAACGCCGCCGACCTGCCGGCGTTCGCGATCACCGACAACCTGCTCGGCAAGCACTTCGCCGTGCTCGGCACGACCGGCGCCGGCAAGTCCTGCGCGGTGACGGTGATCCTGCGGGCGATCCTGGATGCGCATCCGTTCGGCCACGTGATCATGCTCGATCCGCACAACGAGTACGCGGCGGCGTTCGGGAGCCGGGCCGAGCTGCTCAACCCGAGCAACCTCAAGCTGCCCTACTGGCTGCTGAACTTCGAGGAGACCGCCGCGATCCTGGTCAACCAGGAATCGCCCGAGAGCGCCTACGCCGAGGGCGCGATCCTCCGGCGCGCGATCCTGCGGGCGCGGCGCAGCTTCTGCGGCGAGGAGGAGGCCACCGACCACGTCACCGTCGACACCCCGGTGCCCTACCGCCTGTCCGAGCTGGTCCAGGTGCTCAAGGACGAGATGGGCGCCTTCAACAAGGCCGACAGCGCGGTCTTCTACCAGCACCTGGTCAACCGGATCGAGAGCGTGAGCGCCGACAAGCGCTACGACTTCATGTTCTCGAGCTTCAGCGTGCGCGACAACATGCGCCAGATCCTCTCGCGCATGCTGCGCATCCCGGTCGAGGGCAAGCCGATCACGATCATCGACATCTCGGGCGTGCCCTCGGAGATCGTCGACGTCGTGGTCTCGGTGCTGTGCCGGCTGATCTTCGAGTTCGCGCTGTGGAGCGATCGCGACCGCGCGCCGCCGATCCTCCTGGTGTGCGAGGAGGCGCATCGCTACGTGCCGCGCGACGACCAGGCGGGCTTCGCGCCGACCCGGCGCTCGATCTCGCGGATCGCCAAGGAGGGCCGCAAGTACGGCCTCTCCCTCTGCCTGGTGACCCAGCGCCCGGCCGAGCTGTCGGTCAGCAGCCTGTCCCAGTGCAACACGATCTTCGCGCTGCGCCTCGGCAACGAGCACGACCTCGAGTTCGTGCGCCACGCCGTGCCCGACAGCTCGCGCTGGCTCGCCGACGCGCTGCCGGCGCTCAACACCCAGGAGGCGCTGGTGCTGGGCGACGGCGTGCCGGTGCCGCTCCACATCCGCTTCCAGGACCTGCCGCCCGCCGATCGCCCGGCCAGCACCACGCCGCCGTTCGCCACCGCCTGGCAGAGCGAGCTCGCCGACGACGGCCTGATCACGGAGACCATCGAGCGCTGGCGCCGCCAGGTGCGCGGCCAGCACTCGCCGGCGTAGGCGGCCGCAGCGCCGCCCGGCTGCCGGGCGCAGGCGCGAGGTTCGGCCGGATCCCGCCACGAGCTCCTCGCTCGATCGCGGCCGGAGCTCCGGATCAACTCTGATCTCGAGGCGCGCCCGGCCGGCGCTCTCGCAGGCCCGGGGGCTCCATAGCCTTTGACAACCGGCGGCCGATCGCTATAACCGGCGCGGTCCGAAGACCGCCCGGACCCTCCTCGTCGACACCGCCAGCACGAGCCGTCATGACCAAGCGCGTCGAAGCGAAGAACAAGATCTGCCGCCGTCTCGGGGTCAACCTCTGGGGGCGGGCGAAGAACCCGATCGTCAAGCGCGACTATCCGCCGGGCGAGCATGGCTCGAAGCGGCGCAAGATCTCGGGCTACGGCCAGCAGCTGGCCGCCAAGCAGAAGCTCAAGGGCTACTACGGCAACATCACCGAGCGGCAGTTCCAAAGGGTCTACCAGGAGGCGGTAAGGCGGCGCGGCGACACCGCCGAGCACATGGTCGGCCTGCTCGAGCGGCGCCTCGACATGGTGGTCTACCGGCATGAACTTCGTGCCGACCGTGTTCGCCGCGCGCCAGTTCGTCAACCACGGCCACGTCACGGTCAACGGCCGGCGGGTGACGATCCCGAGCTACCTGGTGCGCGAAGGCGACGTGCTCGAGGTGCGCGAGCGCTCCAAGACCCTGGCGCTGGTGCTGGGCTCCGTCCAGCAGCCCGAGCGCGACGTGCCGGACTACCTCTCGGTCGACTTCAAGGCGCTGAAGGGCACGCTGGTGCGCCAGCCCAAGCTCGCCGACGTGCCCTATCCGGTGCAGATGGAGCCGAACCTGGTGATCGAGTACTACTCGCGCTGAGCGAGCTGCGCCGCGTCGGAGGCGCTCAGTCGTCGTCGCGGATGGTCACCCGGGTCCACTGCTCGGCGACCCTGGTGAGATCGGGGTTGGTCGCCAGGAACAGCTGGAAGTCCTCGTCGCCCTCGCCCTCCGCATCGTCGATCACGCTGGTCCGGACCGCTTGGCTGGTGACGCCCGCCGGCAGGCGTCAGGATGCCCTGCAGGGCTCGTAGTCGGCGCCGGAGCGGGCGGCGCCGTCGACGCTCGAGTAGATCACCACCAGCAGGTCGTCGAGCGGCCGCGAGAGCTCGATCGTGAACACGATCTCGCCGGACCGCTCGCCGACCTCCTCGGGCGCGGCCGTGACGCTGAGGACCGGCAGGTCGCCCGGGGGCAGCGCCACGCCCGGGGACCTGCCTCGGGCGCGGGACGGCTTGCCCGGCGGCAACGACCCCATCCCGAGGCCATGGCGAAGTCCCGCGGCTCGGACGTCTCGGCGGACCAACGCGGGCGGCGCGGCCGGGGCGCCCGCTGCCCGCTCGCGGCGACGACCGGCGCGCTCGCGGGCGCCGGCTCGGGCGGCGGGCTGTCGCCGCTGACGGGGAGCGCCGGCTCCGGGGCTGCGGCCACCCTGGGCCCCGCGAGCGGCGTGCGCGCGACCACGCGCTCGCCCTCGAGCCAGAGCAGCTCCGTGCCGACCTCGACCCCGTAGCGCCCGTCGACCCAGCCGTGGTAGCGGCCGCGCAGCGTCTGGCCGTCGGCGGTCCGCGGTCTGGACCTGCTGCCAGCCGCCCGATCGGGATCTGGCGCATGCCGCCATGCGCGCGGCGGACCGTGACGGTATTGCGCGTGGCGTCGATGATCGCGCCCTCGACGGTCTCGCCGGTCGCGAGCAGGAAGGTCGCCGCCACGGCCGGCGCAGGCGAGAGCCAGCCGGCGAGGGCCAGCGCAGCGGCGAGACCGAGCGCGCGCATGCTGTTCGCTCCTAGGGCGTCCCGAGCCTGGCGCGGGCCGCCGCCAGGCGCTGCCAGCCCGGCACCGGCTCGCTCAGGTCGACCTGCTGCCACTTGGGATGATAGGGCGCCTGCTTCAGCCGGTCGAAGTCGGCGAACAGGTGATCGACGAAGCGCCGGACCTTGCTGTTGCGCGGATGCTCGGCGGGCCAGTTGTAGGCCGCCATCACCGCGCCGACCGCGAGCGTCGCCACGGACTCGCCCGGGGCGATCAGGTTGGGGTAGGAGGTCGCGGTCAGCGCCGCCGGCAGATAGGCCGCCTGGACCCGCTCGCGCGGGATCGGCAGCAGGCGGAGGCCCGCATCGGCCTCGATCTGGCTCACCAGCGTCAGCGGCTGGCCGCCGACGAACACCAGCGCGGCGATGTCGCCGGCGCGCAGCGCCGCGAGCGCCTCGGGCTCCGGCAGCGTGGTCGCCTCGACCTCGATCGCCAGCTCGTCGAAGATGATGCCGGCGGTCATGAAGGTGCCGCTGCCTTCGTTGCCGAAGTTGACCCGCTGGCCGCGCAAGGCCTCGACCAAGTCGAACTCGGCGCGCGCCAGCAGGTGGACCTCCTCGTTGTACAGCTTGGTGATGTAGGCGATCTTCTGCTCGATCCCGGGGTAGAGGTCGGTCCGCTTGTAGAAGTCGAGGACGTCCGACTGCACGATCGCGATGTCGATGCCGCGCAGCAGCAGCAGGTCCTCGATGTTGCGCACCGAGCCCTTGCCGATCACCGGCAGGACCCGCAGGTCGTAGCCCTGGTCGAAGGCGTCCGCGAGGTCGGCGGCGATGCGGACGTAGGTGCCGGTCACGCCGCCCGAGATGATGCCGACCGTCGCCTGATTGACCAGATCCCGCTGCTGCGGGAGGTCCGCCTGCTGGCCGGCGACCGTACCGGGCAGGCACGCCGCCAGCAGCGAGAGAGCTATCAGAAGGATCCGCACGATCTCCCCTCCGCGAGGCTTTTCCATTTCTACTTCGAGTAGTGATCGACGGCAATCCCTTTCACGTCGGTCCGCCGGCGCGCGCCGCTCGCGCGTGCGCTCATTGCCAACCCATCAGCTGCCGGATCTTGGCATCGGTGAGCGAGCGCAGGGTGCTGACCTCGGCCTCGACCTGCTCCTGGTGGAGGCGCGCCGATTGCAGCGCCGTGGTGAGCTCCGCAATTTTCAGTTGAGCGAGCGCGAGCTCGGCCTGGAGCTGCAGGCGGTCGACCGGCGGCGCAGGTCGCAGGCCATCCGCGCCGGTCGCGCTCCGAGCGGGTGCGAACGACGGGGGGCCAGGCTGCGCCGCGACCGGCAGCATCAGCTGGCGCTCCGGCGCCGCCTCGATCTCCGCCGCCTGGGCACCGTCGATCGGCGCGCCCCGCCGGGGCTCGACCAGGGCCGCGACCACCTCGCTGGTGCGCGCCTTCTCGACCGCGGCGTCGAGCTCGTCGATGCGGCTCGTCAGCGCGGCGCGCTCGTCCCTGAGCTGCGCCGCCTGCGCCTCGGCGGCCGCCAGCCGCTCGCGCACCGCCGACAGCTCGTCGCCGGTCGCGGCTGCAGCGTCCCGCGCTGCGGCGCGCTCGCTCTCGAAGGTGGCGCGGAACTGCTCGAGCGCGCTCATCGCGGCATCCCGGGCGGCATGGGCCTCGGCGAGCGGCGCCGCGCACAGCTCCTCGATCGCGCGGGCGGGCTGATCCGCCTCGCCGCGCCTGGTCTCGAGGTCCTGGCGGATCGCGCTGAGGCTCGCCTTGAGGCCGTCGATCGTGCCCGACAGCTGATCGAGCGCCAGGGCCTTGCAGCTCGGGTCCTGGTCCTGACAGACCGGCTCGGGCGCCGCCCCGGCCAGGACGTCTGCGGCCGCTCCCGCGACCCCGCCGCCAGCAGCAGGGCGGCGATGGCGGTGCGACAACGCGACCCGAACCGTCCTGCACACGCGTTCCTGCTCGGCACCGCAAACATCGGCTGCCCGCCCCTATGACACCATTGCATTGTTATTGACGACGGATAAGAAACATACGAGTGGTAGCATGCTGGTGAAAGCCAAAACGCCTCATGATTGGACGATTATTGTGGATTATTGATTTCGCGCCGTAATATTGACGATTTCCGGACAAATTCGCTGAGATCACTTAGAGCGAGAGCGACGAAAGACCTGCTCTATCGCTGCGCGAATGGGCGCGTCAACCGATCACGTCGAGGCGGATGACGTTCCACGAGGCGGGTGCGAGCATCGCCTTCAGACTGGCACCCTGGATGGCGACATCGGCGAGCGGCGCGGGCCGGATCCGCTCCGGATCGTCCTTGGTGTTCACGGCCGTGAGGTCGTCGTCGCGGAGCTCCTGGGCCTGCTCGAGCGCGAGGCGGGCGAAGCCCATGGTCCGTGACCTCGAGCGGCAGCGGCTGGTCGAGGCTGCGGTTGAGCGCGAGCAGGGTGAGCTTGGCTGCTTCGGGGTCGTGGACCGCGGCGAGCTTGAGGTAGGGCACGTCCGGCAGCGCGAAGCGGTGCTCCTCGGCGCCGCGCGGGTCGTCGTAGCTGGCCGCGTAGCTCGGCGCATCGATCTGCGCGCGCAGCACCCGGCCGCGGCCGAAGCGGCTGGTCTGCGCGAACGGGAAGAAGATCGTCTGGCGCCAGGCCGGACCGCCGGGCTCGGTCATGATCGGCGCGATCACGTTGACCAGCTGGGCGAGGCAGGCGACCTTGACCCGGTCGGCGTGGTTGAGGAGCGCGATGCAGGCGCCGCCGACGACCAGCGCGTCGGCCACGTCGTAGACCTCCTCGAGCAGCGGCGGCGCCACCGGCCAGCCGGGCCGGGTGCGCACCTCGGGCGTGCGCCGCGTGCGGTACCAGACGTTCCACTCGTCGAAGCTCAGCATGATGCGCCTCGCGCGAGCGGCGCCGCGCGGCGACCGCATCCGCGATCCCCACGACCTCCTCGATGAAGCGGTCGAAGAGATCGGGGCTGGCGAGGAACGCGGCGGTATCCCCGGCGTAGTTGTTGAAGTAGCCGTGCAGCGAGATCAGCTCGACCTGGTCGAAGCAGTGCTCCAGCACGGTGTCCTCCCAGGCCCCGAAGGTCGGCATGTTGCGGCCCGAGGAGCCGCAGGCGGCGAGCTCGACGCTGGGATCGAGCCACTTCATCACTTTCGCGGTCTCGGCCGCGATCCGGCCGTACTCGGCGGCCGTCTTGGCCGCGATCTGCCAGGGCCCGTCCATCTCGTTGCCGAGGCACCAGAGCTTCACGCCGTGCGGCTCCTCGAAGCCATGGGCGCGGCGCAGGTCGGAGAGCGCGCTGCCGCCCGGGTGGTTGCAGTACTCGAGCAGCCTGCGCGCGGCATCCGGCCCGCGGGTGCCGAGGTTGACCGCGAGCATCGGCTCGACCCCGGCCGCGCGGCACCAGGCGATGAACTCGTTGGTGCCGAAGGCGTTGGTCTCGGTCGACAGCCAGGCGAGGTCGAGGCGCCGGGGCCGCTGCTCGAGCGGGCCGACGCCGTCCTCCCAGTCGTAGCCGGAGACGAAGTTGCCGCCGGGATAGCGCATCACCGTGGGGCCGAGCTCGCGCACCAGCGCCAGCACGTCCTGGCGGAACCCCTGCGCGTCGGCGGACGGGTGGCCGGGCTCGAAGATGCCGCCGTAGACGCAGCGGCCGAGGTGCTCGACGAAGGCGCCGAACAGGCGGCGGTCGGTCGTGCCGATCGCGGCGTCCCGATCGAGCAGGACCCGGGCGGTGCGCACGCCGGCGGCGGCTACTGGCAGATCACGTTGAGGAGCGCCTGGCGCTTCTCGACCTTGACCGCGTGCAGCGCGCGCTCGAGCGCGGCCGGCAGGTCGGCGGCGCGCCTCGACCCGCTCGCCGTAGCCGCCGCTCGCCTGGGCGATCATCTCGTAGCGCGGCGAGGGCTCGAGCGAGGAGAGCGGCATGCGGTTGCTGCGCACCGCGTGGCCGTCGGGGTAGACCGATGCGGTCGACTTGCGGACCGCGTTCCAGACGCCGTTGTTGAACACGAGCGTCAGCACCGGCAGGCGCTTGCGCCGCGGCCAGCTGGTGGCAGGCGACCGGGTTCGCGAACATGTAGGAGCCGTCGCCCACGGCGGCGATCACCAGGCGCTCGGGGCAGGCGAGCTTGGCGCCGAGCGCCGCCGGCAGCCCCCAGCCGAGCCCGCCCGCGAGCGAATGGCTGAAGTAGCCGTCGGGCCGGGTGAAGGTCAGATGCGCGGGCAGGCAGGCGAGCTCGTTGAACAGCATCGCGTCCGCGTCCTTGGCGCGCTCGACGCAGCGGCTGATCCAGGCCGGGCTCATCGGCTCGCCGCGGCCGGCCTCCGCCTCGGCCGCGAGCGCCTGCCGGCGCTCGCGATTGCGCGCCTCGATCCGCCGCCGGCGCGTCGTCGAGCCAGGCACCGGGACGCTCGGCCGCGAGCGCGTCTGCGAGCGCCGTGATCGCATCGCCGGTCGCGGCGGTGATCGCGACCGTGGCCGGGAAGCTGCGCATCGGCAGGTCCGAGAACAAGGGATCGGGGCCGACCTGGATCACCGGGCAGCTCTCCGGCAGCGGATGGCGCTGCGGCAGCCACGGCACCATCGCGTCGAGCACCAGGACCGCATCGGACTCCGAAAGCCAGGGCATGACGTCGAAGCCGACATGCATCGGGTGGTCGGTCGCGAGCGACAGGCGCGACGGCCAGAACTCGACCACCGGGATCGCGAAGCGCAGGGCGAAGCGGGCGAGCGCCTCGAAGCCGCGCGCGGTGCCGTCGCCGCGGCCGGCGATGATCAGCGGCCGCTCGGCGCGCGCCAGGATCGCGGCCGCCTCGGCGATCGCCTGGGGCGCCGGCGCCGGGCGCCGCGGGCGCCCTGAGGCGCGGACTTGGCGAGTAGTCAAAATCGGCCATCGGCGCTGCCAACGCCTCGCGCGGCAGGCTGAGATAGACCGGGCCGGCGGGTGGGGTCATGCGCGATCGCGAGCGCCCGGTCGACGATCGGCTCGAGCTGCTCGCCGTAGCGCAATTCATAGTCCCACTTGACGTACTCGCGCAGCATGCCGCCCTGGTCGCGCATCTCCTGGCCCCAGTGGATCGGCAGGTCGCGCGACCCCGAGCCGGCCCGCCTCGGTGACCGGCGTGCGGCCGGAGGTGAACAGGATCGGCACGGCATCGCGGGCGGCGTTGAGCAGGCCCATCAGCGCGTTCGCCATGCCGACGTTGACGTGGACCATGACCGCCTGCGGCCGGCCGGAGGCCAGGTAGTAGCCATGCGCCATGCCGACCGCGACGGTCTCGTGCGGCGCGGCGAGCGCCTCGGGCATCGCGAGCCCGGCGGCGGCGCCGCGGCAGAGCGCCTCGATGATCGGCGCGAAGTCGGTGCCGGCATTGGCGAACAGCCAGTCGATGCCGCGCGCCTTGAGCAGCGTCAGATAGGCTTCGGCGACGGTCTCGACGCCTGCGGTCTCGGCCATGATGCCCGAGCCCCCGCTCGCGGTCTGGTAGGGACGGCGGGAACTTGAACCCGCACGGCCCGCAGGCCAGCGGATTTTAAGTCCGCTGCGTCTACCGGTTCCGCCACGTCCCCGCAGGTATTGCTTAACACAAAGCGCGACGGCTCCCAACGCTCTCAATTTGGGGCGGCTGATTTTGGGTTGCCGAGCGTAGGCGTGTACTCCTATCGTTGAAGGTTCGCAGCCGAGAAGAACGGTTCGGCATACAACCGTAAAGCCTCGATCTTCTTGTCCAGAAGCTGGCGAAAGTTGAAGTCGGTGTCGAGAGGTAAACGCAGGTCGTAGCCGTCCGTCAGGATAATCTTTTTCTCTCGTTCTTGTTTTACAAACTCTGGAACATGGTCAGACCAGCCGGTTATAGATAGGAATACCCCCATGGTTCCATCGCCGCTCCGCCGGATTTTTCCGGTGAGGCTGTCGAGCTGACAATTCCGAGAGCCTTTTCTGCCACTTACATTCCACTACGTAGGGCACCCGCCCCACTTAAACGCTCCATCGATCTGCTCACCCCCCTCGTTGCGGTGGAACCTGCCCACGGACCGAATACGGAAGAGAGCAAAGAACCCGTTGAGAAAAATCTTCAAGCTGGCGGCCTCTCTCCTGCGCATTGGAGAGCCGATGCAGCGCGTCCAACTGCATCTTGAGTAGGTCACGCTCGCGCCGGAATTGGTCTGCCCGCTCCCGTCGGTGTCTGCGTCTCTCCTCATGCTGCAGTCTCTCCTGCCGGGCCCGCTCCCGCGCTTCGAACCCCTCTAGCTGAACGAGGAAGGCTTCGGCCTTTTCGACTGTGGCTCGGGCCTCCATCTCGCGCTCGTGCAGGTGAAAAATCGGTCCAGCGCGCGCCGATCTCTATCACCGTTTCTACGAGCGCGCACCCTCGCCACGCGCTTCCATCTCCGCAAGGATGTTCAGGGGCCGCCGCCCGCTTCCTTACCTTTTTACCGGAAAGCTCGTCGATCTGTCGAGGTGTCGGGCGTGTCGTGTTGGCGTTCCGCGTCGACTAGGACCCTTAGGTGGGGATGGTCCGTGTCAAAGCGTGGTTGGCCAGAGCAGCAAAGGTCGCTTGAGGTAGCGATTTAGTTCATCCCACTGGACTAAGGCCGGCCCGGCGGCGGCGTGACCGTTTCTACGGGGGGCCAGCGTTGCCGATTCCGCGATGTGCCCATCTCCACTCCATGACAGCGCCCCAGTGGGGTCACCTCTTCGACTTCGGAGGTTTTCTGATGGTTTCGACGACAGTCTCGCTAGGACGACGTTTCGCCTCACTCACCGGAATGAAGTGTCCGGTTGCGGCGTCGCGGCCGATTTTGACCGTCGTGCCCTTACCCTTGCCCTTTGCCATCTGACCACCTCATGAGGTTGACAGCGAGTCCCGAGCGACCTCTTCGAACGATGAATATGAACCTCTTGCCCCGCTAGAGATCAATAAGTTGGTAGAAGTCATATGGGCGAATCGCTACGATGGAACCCCACAACATGCCGGTTCGTGAGCTTGCGTTTTCAACGTTCCTAAAGCTTTTAGAGCTGCCGGAGCCGCAAAAGGCTGCGACCCTCAGAGGCTTCAAGCGGGGCGGAGGTTTCAGATATTGGAGGCCGCTACAAGTCGTGGCGCCAGAAGTGGTCCGCGGAAAACTCGACCTAAGCGAAATTCAAGTGCAAGTGGCTCAAATGGCCAGGGGCCATCAAAGAAAATACAATGAGCACGCGTTAATAAATCTGCTGAATGGGTTAGCCGCAGGCGGTTGGTCCCACGCTCTCGCCCAGAGAAGGTAATTCAAAAACTGGGCAACTCGGGGCTTAGTGTCCGCCGGAGCCGGAAGCGGTGTTCGCTATGGATCGGCGTGATTACGTAATGCATGTCTGGGCAACTAATAATCCGATCTTGTCTGAAGAAACTCTATCTACGGGACTTTATTTCTTCCGGGAAGGCTTTCGGAATCGAGGTTACGGAAGCTACCAGTTCCTTATATTCGATACAGTTAAGGATCGTGTCTTCGCTGAGTTCGGTATTCTTGACAGCGCAGCCAAGATGCTAGCGGATCAAGAGGCGATGCTAAACCAGCTTTGGTCTAGCATCGACCGCGAAGCGGAGATGCCACCAGGAAGGCCGCGACCGGGCGATAGACCTACCCACCAGCCGAGGGAGTAAGGGGCGAGCACCAGTCCATCGCGTCCGCGCACGCCGGCATAGCCCCGGCGTTCGCCGGCCGTTGATCGATGCGCCGGGAAACAGCCATGATGGCGATGTCGCGTCGGGGGAGACGGATAATCGAGGTGGACGCCGAAGCCGAGGTCCGGGCGGCGCTGGAGCGGCTGGGGCTGGCGCGGCCGGGCGAGCGCGCCGCGCTTTACGCGCCTGACCGGCGGGGTGAGCTCGGACATCTGGCGGGTCGAGCTGGAGCGCGGGGCGGTGTGCGTCAAGCGGGCGCTCGCCAAGCTCAGGGTCGAGCAGGACTGGTTCGCGCCGGTCGAGCGCAATGCCTACGAGGCGGGGTGGATGCGGCGCGCGGCGGCGGTCGTGCCCGAGGCGGTGCCGGAGCTGCTCGGGCAGGACGCCGCGGCGGGCGTGCTGGTCATGGCCTATCTCGATCCGGCGCGCCATGCCTCGTGGAAGGCGGAGCTGCGCGCCGGCCGCGCGGAGCCGGAGGTGGCGGCCGCGGTCGGGGAGCGCCTCGTGCGGATCCATGCCGCGACCGCCGACGATCCCGCCGTCGCCGCGGAGTTCGCGACCGATCGGATCTTCTACGACATCCGCCTCGAGCCCTATCTGGTCGCGACCGCCGGCCGGCATCCGGACCGCGCGGCGGCGCTGCAGGAGCTCGTCCGGACCACGGCGGCGACCCGGCGCTGCCTGGTGCATGGCGATGTGAGCCCCAAGAATATCCTGGTCGGGCCGGGCGGGCCGGTGTTCCTCGACGCCGAATGCGCCTGGTACGGCGACCCGGCGTTCGATCTCGCGTTCTGCCTGAACCACCTGCTGCTGAAGTGCCTCTGGACCCCGCGCGCCACTCTTGGATTTCTGCGATGCTTCGACGTGCTCGCCGCGACCTACCTCGCGGGCGTCGCCTGGGAGGCGCCGGCGGCGCTCGAGGGCCGGGTCGCCCGCCTGCTGCCCGGGCTGTTCCTCGGCCGGGTCGACGGCAAGTCGCCGGTCGAGTACCTGACCGAGGAGCGGGACAAGAGCCGGGTGCGCCGGGTGGCGCGAGAGCTGCTGGCAAGACCGGTCGACCGGCTCGGTGAGGTGCGTGCGGCCTGGGCCGCGGAGTTGGGCTCGTGAGCAGGACCGAGATCGCGGACGTGCATGGCCGGCGGGTCTGGGATTCCCGCGGCCGGCCCACGGTCGAGGCCGAGGTGAGGCTCGCCGGCGGCGCCGTGGGCCGGGCGATCGCGCCGGCCGGCGCCTCCACCGGCTCCGGCGAGGCGCTGGACAAGCGGGACGGCGGCGCGGCGCTCGGCGGCTACGACGTGCGTCAGGCGGTGGCGTCGGTAAATGATGAGATTGCGCCTGCAATCAGTGGATTGGATGCGATCTCTCAGACCGAGGTTGATGCGAGGCTGATCGAGCTCGATGGCACGCCGGACAAGGCGCGGCTCGGCGGCAACGCCACGATCGCGGTCTCGATGGCGGTGGCGCAGGCGGCCGCTGCGGCGGCTCGGGAGCCGCTCTGGCGCCATCTTCTGCGGGGTCAACGCCCCGCGTTGCCGCTGCCCGAGATCCAGATCTTCGGCGGCGGGGCGCATGCCGGGCGGCGGGTCGACGTCCAGGACTTCATGGTGGTCTGCCCGGGCGCCTCGAGCTTCGCCGAGGCGCTGGACTGGACCGCCGAGGTCTATCTCGCCGCCGGCCGGCTGATGGCGGAGGCGGGCAAGCTCAAGGGGGTCGCCGACGAGGGCGGCTACTGGCCGGACTTCAGGACCAACGAGGAGGCGCTCGAGATGCTGCTGCGGGCGATCGAGCGCGCCGGCTTCACGCCCGGCGAGCAGGTCGCGATCGCGCTCGACGTCGCCGCCTCGGAGCTCGGCCGGAACGGCCGCTACCGGCTCGGGCTCGAGGGCCGCGAGCTCGACAGCGAGGGCATGATCGTCCTGCTCATGGGCTGGCTCGAGCGCTACCCGATCGTCTCGATCGAGGACCCGCTCGCCGAGGACGACCTCGACGGCTTCGCGGCGTTCACCCGCGCGGTCGGCGACCGGGTCCAGGTGGTCGCGGACGATCTGACGGTGACCGATGCCGCGCGCGTGCAGGAGGCGGCCGCGCGCGGCGCCGCCAACACGCTCCTGGTCAAGCCCAACCAGCGCGGCACGCTGACCGAGACCAGGGCGGCGTTCGATGCCGCGCAGGCCGCGGGCTGGCGGACGATCGTCTCGGCGCGCTCGGGCGAGACCGAGGACACGACCATCGTGCACCTCGCGGTCGGCTGGGGCGCGCCGCAGCTCAAGGTCGGCTCCTTCGCGCGCTCCGAGCGCATGGCGAAGTGGAACGAGGCGCTGCGGATCGAGGAGGCGCTGGGCGGCGCCGCCCGCCTGGCTCGGCCGTTCGAGGTGACGGGCCGCTGACCCGTCGTGCCGGTCGCACCGGCAACGGACCCGCCGCGCGCGGGCAGGGGCTTGCCAAGGCCGGGCTTGAGCCCATTATGATCTGGCGTCGCTTCCTCAGCCCTCTCCGATCGCGAAGGAGCGCCCTCCGACAATGAGATCCGAACGTCCGCCGAAGGTGCACCTGCGCCAGCTGCTCGACGACGAGCTTGCCCGGCACGAGCTGATCGGCAGCCGGGTGGTCCGGATCGAGACCCCCTCGGCGAACCACGAGCGGCTCGCCCTGCGCGCCGCCGAGCTGTTGCGCCGCCAGCTGTCCGGCCGGCCCTGGCAGGTCCTGCGCAACGCCGTGGTGCGGGTCGGCGACGCGCACGTGCTCCGCCCCGACGTGATGGTGGCGTTCCGCGCGCCCGGCGCGGCCGCGGACGCGATCGGCGAGCCCGCGATCGTGGTCGAGGTGATGTCGCCGACCACCGCGGTCCGCGACCACGGCGCCAAGCGCCTGGCCTACTTCCAGATCCCCGACCTGCAGCACTACGTGCTCGTCAGCAGCGGCCAGTACTGCGTCGAGATCTTCAGTCGCTGCACCGCCGACGAGTGCACCTACCGGCGCTATTGCGAGGATCTGACCCGTCTGGTCGAGCTCGCCGGCTTCGGCATCTGTCTCCACCTCATGGCGCTGTACGAGGGCATCGATCTCGACGAGCAGGGCTGGCGTCCGTAGGCCGCGATCGTGGGGAGCCTGCCTTCGGCTCGGCCCTCGCGCTGATCCAGCGCTGCGCGGCCGGCGCCGACGCCGGTGCGGCGCAACTTTTCGGCGGGTGTGTGGCCCCGCTCACCAACGGCCAGGTTTATCCCGAATAGGCTCCGCGAAGGCTCGAGGTCGCCAAGGTCGAGCCGTTCCTGGTCGAAGAGGTGAGATCATGCAGGGTGATGGCGCGAGCCCCAATCCGAAGCCCAATCCGCAGCATCGCATCGCCGGCGACTGCGACGCCCAGATGCACGATCACCTGCGCGAGGCCCGCAAGCTGCTCTGCCTGGCCAACCGCAGGGGCGTGCGGATTCCGGACGACGTGCTCGCCGCGGTCATCGAGGCCGATCGGATCTGCGCCGCCGAGGGCACGATCCCGCTCGAGCTCGAGACCCGGTTCTGGAACGCCTACGGGATCCTGCGCAGCACGATCGAGCCGGCGACCCGCGCCCGCCGCCTCTACCGCTGCGCCTTCTACGCCAGCCTCGCGCTGATGCTGCTCTGCCAGTTCTACTTCCTGTTCGGTGGTGCCGTGCACAAGCAGCTCACCATGCTGCGCGAGCAGTCCTACGTGCTCAATGGCCAGCTGCAGGCGATCCAGCTGCCGCTTACGTCGCCCGTGGCGGAGGCCGCCACGCTCGAATCCAAGGAGGTCATCGAGCAGCGGATCCGGCAGAACCAGCTCGATCGCTCGGCCTACGCCGGGCTTGCCTCGATGCTGGTGTGGCTGTCCTCGGAGCAGCTCGAGGTGTCGCTCGCGACACTCGAGATCGTGCTCGAGTTCCTGGCGACCTATGTCCTGCCGGCTCTCTACGGCCTGCTCGGAGCCTGCGCCTTCGTCCTGCGCCAGCTGTCGGCCGACATCGGGCAGCTCCGCTTCGCCCACGATCTCCGGGTGCGCTACACGCTCCGGCTCAACATCGGCCTGCTCGCCGGGCTGGCGGTCGGCTGGTTCATCAGCCCGGACCAGGACGCGAGCGTGGTCGCCAACCTGTCGCCGCTGGCGCTCGCCTTCGTCGCCGGCTATGGCAGCGATCTCTTGTTCGCGGTGCTCGATCGGATCGTCGCGGCCTTCTCGACCGAGCCCGAGGCGCCTGCGCCCGGCGCGCACCCGAGCGTGGCGGGCGCGCCGCCGCCAGCCGGCGCGCGGGCGGGCAGCGCTGGGAAGGCGAGCCAGCGCGGCCGGCGCAGCGGAACCAATGGTGCTCACCCGCAACCGGCGCCGGCGCCGGCCTCGTGAACCCGGCGGGGGCGGCGAGCGCGAGCGCGCCGCCCTCGTCCGCGAGCAGGCGCTCTCCTGGCCGCGATCGTAGCCTTCTCTCCTCGCTTCGGCTCCGCATCGGCGCAGCCCCTGCCGAGACTGCACGTGGCGCTCATCCTCACCGGGGCTCGACGATTCGGAGCGCCTGCCGATCGATCGCAGGCGGTCGCGATGGTCGGTCAGGCGCAGCGCGCCGGCAGCTCGCGGCGGTCGCGCCGAGCCGGTGCCTCCGGCGCTCAGGTAACATGATAGCAGCTGATAGCGCACCGCCTGCGCGGCTCGGCGCCGGCCAGGATCTGGCCGGTCATCATGCCCGGCAGCGCCACCAGCCGGTCGCCGCTCTGTGACGATCGGCATCAGCGCGCTGCGCAACGCCGCCCGGGTCACCGGCAGCACCGCCTCGTGGCGGGTCGCGCCGAGCGCCAGGCGGGCCTCGACCGCGGCGCCTCGCGCCCAGGCCGCTGGTCAGCGCGTGCACGCCAGAGGCGATCCCGTCATGCGTGCGAGGACCATGCCGAGCAGCGCCGCGAGCGCCGCGGTGAACCAGGCGGAATGAGTGAAGGTCGGCGCGAAGGTCACAGGCTCGCGGCGAGAATGACGTTGTCGAGCGGGACCAGGCCGGCTAGCTCCGCGATCGCGATGCCGGGCCTCTGACTCCGCCTCGGCGGAGTGATCACTCGTCGCAGCTTCGGCAGCAGGCTCTTGATGTCCTTGAGCAGCTCGCACGCGCGGCCCGCGGGGTAAGCAGAGCGCGCCGCTCGAGCTGGTAGATCTTGCCGTTGATCGGCAGCAGCCGCGCCGAGACGTGATCCGCCGGCGCGACGAAAGTGCCCGCCCGCTTGTCCTCGACCGCGGAGCGGCTCGCCGTCCCGGATCAGATCGCGCAGGAGGACGTGGCTCCCGGCAGCGGTCGCCGCCACCTGGTAGACGCTCATGACGGAGCGCTGCAGCGGCGCGCCAGGGAGTCGTCATGGGTGACCAAAGGCGCTGAGGCCCTCCGAATGCTCCAGGAGCAGACTCGGCGCGCCGCCTGGCCTCGTCGTCGAGGCCCGAGGTCGGCTCGTCGAGCAGCGCCACTGCGCTGGTCCGATGCGCGAAATCGCAGGTCAGGAATCATCGAGGACGCTGCCGCTCGCCGGTCGAAGGCGTGCGCGACCGGCCATCTCGGGCAGGCTCTCGATTGGCAGGCCGAGCGCCGCGACCGGCGCCGCGGCCGCCCAGACGGCGAAGTGCTCGCCGATCGATCGGCCCGCAGGCCGCTCGGCCGCGACATAGGTCACGAGCGCGCCGCCAGCGTGGCGAGGCTGGCGATCGCGCTGTCGCTGCCGTCGGAGCGCTCATGGCCCTGGATCGGGCCGAGATCGGCGAGATCGCCCGCAGAAAGAGCGTCTTGCGCGCGCCCGAAGGCCCGCGCACGGTGATCGCAGGCGCCGGCGGCCAGGTCGAACGCTCGAGGGCGACGCCCGGACCCCGGAGGCCGCGCACCGCGAGCATCGCGAGGTCGGCCCGGCGGCGGTCGCCGGCGATCGCCGTCCCGGATCAGTGAGTGGCGCCGAGCGCCTCGCAGAAGTCGCGCGCCGGCAGCATCAGCCCGATCCCGGTGTCCTTGTAGCGGTCGTAGGCGGCGCTCGGCGCGATTGCGCTCGGCCAGGATCGCGAGCGTGATCCCGACCACCTGGCCGTTCTCGTCGAACACCGGGCCGCCCGAGGTGCCGAGCCCGATCGGGAAGCCGAGCGGCACCAGCTGGCCGGCGCCGATGCCGGAGGTGGTCGGCAGATGGCCGCCGACCGCGACCCAGCGCGACTGGGTCGGGTGGCCGATCGAGACCAGATGCTGGCCGACCTGGAGATCGTCGCAGGCGAGCTCGATCATCGGGTAGCCGCGCCGGCACGGCGACCTCGATCAGGGCCAGATCGAGCTTCTCGTCGAACCAGGTGAGCCGGCCGCTGGCCGCCGGCCCGTTGAAGAAGGTGACCGTCGAGCGGCGCCTCCTGGACGACGTGATAGGCGGTCAGCACCGCATGGGGACCGACGATCGTCCCGGTGCCGTGGCCCTTGGCGTGCTCGATCAGCACCGTCGCCTGGTGCAGGGGGTCGAGCGGCGAGGTCGGGCGACGTGCTGCAGGCGCCCAGGCCGGCGGCCAGGACCGCGCCGACCAGCAGGCGCACGAAACCGCCAGGCGACATCACATCCCTCCCAGTGCTCGCACTGGTGTGTCGTTAACGTTCTGCTAAGGATAGCATCCCGAGCCGCGCCCGTGCCAGCCCTTTGCCGCGGCCGCGGAGTACCGTTGTGTCGCCTGCGTCGGATCGTGCGCCGCGCTGAGCGGCCGTCTCGCACGAGCATCGGGGCGCCAAAAAAATTTGGCGCCTGTGAGCTGGTTCACAGACCGGGCTGAGCGGACCGGCGCATGTTGAGGCTGCCTCTCAGTTGAGCGAGCCGCGCATCGAGCGGCGGCTCACTCTCCCGGATCTCCCTGGTGAACTTGCTTCGGCCCGCAAGGGCCGAAGCTCTCTTTTCTGCGCGCGCCGGCGCGTCTCGTCCGGGCGAGCGCGGCGCAAGGCTCTTGAGGCCAGGGCTGTGACCGGGCTAGGTTGCCGGCCGCGGGACGATCCGCGGCAAGCGAACCGCACGAGGGGAAGCATCCGACGACATGCGCTATGAAGCCCCAGAGTCACTCGACGCGGCGGTGAGCCTGCTCGCCGGCGCGCCTGGCCAGGCGCGGCTGCTGGCCGGCGGCACCGATCTTCTGGTGCAGCTGCGCGCCGGCCTGATCGAGCCCGAGCTCGTCGTCGACATCAAGAAAATCCCGGAAATGCATGAGATCACCGCCGAGAACGGCGGGTTTCGGATCGGCGCCGCGGTCACCGGCGCCGAGCTCGGCGAGCATCCCGAGGTCAAGCGGCTGTGGCCGGGGGTGGTCGAGGCGGTCGAGCTGATCGGCTCGACCCAGATCCAGGGCCGCGCCACGATGGTCGGCAACCTGTGCAACGCCTCGCCCGCCGCCGACAGCGTGCCGGCGCTGATCGCCGCCGGCGCGATCGCGACGCGTCGTCGGCCCGGGCGGCCGGCGCGAGGTGCCGGTCGAGGAGATCTGCATCGCGCCCGGCAGGACCTCGCTCGCCAAGGGCGAGATCGTCGCCTCGGTGTTCCTGCCGGCGCGCGCCGGCGCGCATCGGGCGACGCCTATCTGCGCTTCATCCCGCGCACCGAGATGGACATCGCGGTGGTCGGCGCCGGCGTCTGCCTGACCCTCGATCGGGAGCGGCACGCTGCACCGCGGCGCGGCGTCGGCCTCGGCGCGGTCGCGGCGCGCCCGCTGCTGGTGACCGAGGCCGGCGCGGCGCTGATCGGCACGCCGGTCGATGAGGCCGCGCTCGAGCGGTCTGGCCGCAGGCGGCCTCGGCCGCCTGCCGCCCGATCGACGACAAGCGCGGCACCAAGGAATACCGGATCAAGGTCGCGGGCGTGCTGGCGCGCCGCGCGGCGGAGATCGCGCTCGCGCGCGCGAGGGCAGAGCTGATGGCGAAGATCCACGTCACCACCACCGTCAACGGCGACGCGGTCGAGTTCCTGTGCGATCCCGAGCAGACCCTGCTCGACGTGCTGCGCGACGAGCTCGAGCTGACCGGCAGCAAGGAGGGCTGCGCGTCGGGCGACTGCGGCGCCTGCAGCGTGATGCTGGACGGGCCGGCTGGTCTGCGCCTGCCTGGTGCTCGGCGCCGAGGCCGAGGGCCGCGCGGTCGAGACCATCGAGGGCATGGCCGAGGGCGACCGAGCTGCATCCCTTGCAGCAGAAGTTCCTCGAGCACGCGGCGCTGCAGTGCGGCGTCTGCACGCCGGGCTTCCTGGTCGCCGCCAAGGCGCTGCTGGACCGCAAGCCCGGACCCGAGCGAGACCGAGGTGCGCTACTGGCTCGCGGGCAACCTCTGCCGCTGCACCGGCTACGACAAGATCGTCCGCGCCGTGCTCGACACGGCCGCCGAGATGAGAGGAAGCTGACCATGGCAACCGTGCTCAAGAGCGAGACCGCGGCCCCGGCGGCCGCGCCGGCGAGCTGAAGTGGGTCGGCACGCGGCCGATCCGCCCCGACGGCGTCGACAAGGTCACCGGGCGCGCCAAGTTCGGCGCCGACCTGATCCTGCCCGGCATGCTGGTCGGCAGGGTGCTGCGCAGCCCGCTGCCGCACGCCCGGATCAAGTCGATCGACACCGCGAAGGCCGAGGCGCTGCCCGGGCGTCAAGGCGGTGGTCACCCGCGACGACTTCCAGGACCTGCCCGTCGGAGTTCGTGCCGGCCGGCGAGATGCTGGTCAACTACCGCGACATGGTGCGCAACGTGATGGCGCGCGAGAAGGTGCTCTACGAAGGCCACGCCGGTCGCGGCGGTCGCGGCGACCAGCGCCCAGATCGCCAGCGCAGGCGCTGAAGCTGATCGAGGTCGAGTACGAGCCGCTGCCGCACGTGATCGACGTCGTCGAGGCGATGGAGGACGACGCGCCGCTGCTGCACGAGGACCTGTTCACCGCAGGCGTCGAGCCGGCGCCGGACAAGCCCTCGAACGTCGCCAAGCGGGTCGAGTTCGCGATCGGCGACATCGCGGCGGGCTTCGCCGAGGCCGACCTCGTCGTCGAGCGCGAGTTCGACACCAAGCCCGTGCACCAGGGCTACATCGAGCCGCACGCCTGCGTCGCGAGCGTCTCCGAGGACGGCCAGGCGGAGCTCTTCTGCTCGACCCAGGGCCACTACATCGTGCGCGCGCCACTGCGCCAAGCTGCTCGGCATGGACATCTCGAAGCTGCGCGTCACCGCGTCCGAGATCGGCGGCGGCTTCGGCGGCAAGACGGTGGTCTATCTCGAGCCGCTGGCGCTGGCGCTGTCGAGGAAGGCGCATCGCGCCGGTCAAGATGGTGATGAGCCGCGAGGAGGTGTTCCGGGCGACCGGCCCGACCTCGGGCGCCAACGTCTGGGTCAAGGTCGGCGCCACCAGGGACGGCCGGATCACCGCCGCCGAGGCGGTGCTCAAGTACCAGGCCGGCGCGTTCCAGGGCGGGCCGATGCAGCCGGGCTGCATGGCGGCCTTCGCGCCCTACGACCTCGCGAACGTCAAGGTCGTCGGCTACGACGTCGTGACCAACCGGCCGAAGGTCGCGGCCTACCGCGCGCCGGGCGCGCCGATCTCCGAGTTCGCGGTCGAGTGCGTGATCGACGAGATCGCCAAGAAGCTCGGCATCGACCCGATCGAGCTTCCGCCTCAAGAACGCCGCCAAGGAGGGCACGCGCGCGGCCTACGGGCCGAAGTTCGGGCCGATCGGGCTGATCGACACGCTGAAGACGGTCAAGGAGCAGCGCGCACTACAAGGCGCCGCTCGGGCCCAACCAGGGCCGCGGCGTCGCGTCGGGCTTCTGGTTCAACATCGGCGGCGAGACCTCGGCCTCGATCAACGTCAACGAGGACGGCACGCGTGACGCTGATGGCCGGCACCCCCGACATCGGCGGCTCGCGCGCGTCGTCCTGCCTGATGGCGGCGGAAGCGCTCGGCATCGACTACGACAAGGTGCGCCCGATCATCGCCGACACCAGCTCGCTCGGCTACACCTTCCTCACCGGCGGCTCGCGCGCGACCTTCTCGAACGGGGTCGCGATCGGCGAGGCGGCGCGCGCGGTGATCAAGGAGATGTGCGCCCGGGCCGCCAAGGTCTGGGAGATCCCCGAGGACGCGGTCACCTGGGAGGACGGCTGCGCCAAGCCCGCCGGCGCCGAACGCCGGCGAGTTCGAGCCGCTGTCGTTCGCCGAGATCGCCGAAGATGGCGGGCAAGACCGGCGGGCCGATCGCCGGCCATGCCCATCTCAACGCCCAGGGCGCGGCGCCGAGCTTCGGGACCCACCTGGTCGACCTCGAGGTCGACAAGGAGACCGGGCGGGTCACGATCCTGCGCTACACCGTGGTCCAGGACGCCGGCAAGGCGGTCCACCCGGCCTATGTCGAGGGCCAGTACCAGGGCGGTGCCGTGCAGGGCATCGGCTGGGCGCTCAACGAGGAGTACATCTACGGCCCCGACGGGCGCCTGCAGAACCCGGGCTTCCTCGACTACCGGATGCCGGTCGCCTCGGACGTGCCGATGATCGACACGGTGATCGTCGAGGTCGCCAACCCGCGCCATCCGTTCGGCGTGCGCGGCGTCGGCGAGACCCCGATCGTGCCGCCGATGGCGGCGATCGCCAACGCGATCGAGCAGGCGACCGGCATCCGCTTCACCGAGCTGCCGATGTCGCCGCCCAAGGTGCTGAAGGCGATCGAGGAGGCCAACGGCGCGGGCTGAGCGAGCGGCGGAAGCAGCGGTGAACGCAGCGCGACTGGCGAGGCGCTGGCAGGAGGCCGGCGAGGACCGCGTGGCGATGGCGGAAGCGCTGGTCGACGAGATCGACCATCCCGACACCGGCCTGGTCAGCCGCGACTTCCTGCGCGCCGAGATGCAGACGCTGCGCACGGAGACTCCAGACCTGCGCGCCGACCTGATCGGCACGATCTGGCGCGTCGTGCTGACCGTGTTCGGGATCCAGGTGGTTCTGGTCGGCGTGCTGGTCGCGATCCTGGTCGAGGTGCTGGCAAGGGGCCTGACGTGAAGGCAGCGGAGGACGGAGATGGCACGACCCGCTGATCGACCGCGAGCCGCCGGAGGCTGACGCCATGGCGCATGTGGTGCTGACCCGCAACCTCGCCCAGTTCACCGGCGGCGAGAGCGAGCTCGAGCTGGACGCCGGCAACATCCGGCAGCTGCTGCGCCTGCTGGGCGCGCGCTATCCGGCGCTCGAGCCGCATCTGGGCGAGGGCCTCGCGGTCGCGATCGACGGCGAGATCTTCCAGGACGCCTGGCTCGAGCCGATCCCGCCCGGCAGCGAGGTCCACATCATCCCGCGCATCGCCGGCGGCTAGCCGGCTGCGCGAGGAGCGCCGCCCGGGGGCTCGGCAAAGAAAAAGGCTCAGCCGGTCCGGCTAAGCCCTGGGTCGGGTGGTGGAGCCGAGCGGAGTCGAACCGCCGACCTCTTGAATGCCATTCAAGCGCTCTCCCAACTGAGCTACGGCCCCACGACCGACGCGCTCGCCCGCGCGCCGGCTTCCAGGTAGGCAAACTCGGCGCGCTTGACAAGGTCTAAAGCAGGTCGGGCAGCGCGCTCAGCGCTCCGCCTCGTCCTCGTCGAGGTCGGTCTCGATGACGTCGGCCATGTCGTCGTCGCCGAGCTCGGAGACGTCCTCGATCGCGCTCTCGCCCTCCTCCTCGGCGTCCTCCTCGTCCTCGTCGTCGGCGGCGACCACGACCTCCTCGTCGTCCTCGGTCTCGATCTCGACCTCCTCGTCAGGCTCGACGACCGCCGGGCGCACCGCATCGACCACCGCGGCGGCCACCGCGAGCTTGGGCGCGGCCCGCGCGCGCCGCGGCCGGTTCTGCGCCACCGGATCGATCGCCGTCGAGCACGCCGGGCAGGTGAGCGGATCGCGGTTCATGTCGTAGAATCGGGCGCCGCAATGGGGGCAGAGCCGCTTGGTGCCCCACTCGGGTTTGACCACGCGCTGTACTCCGGGAGCTGCGGTTGGCTGCGGGGATGCCAATTGCCATGATCGATCCAAGCTGTCAAAAGCAAATTCCGGCGCGCTCCACGGCAAGTATCGGTCTGACTTTGACGAGCGGCGCAACGACAGCGACGGCGGCGCACAACGCGCCGCCCGAGGGGGAGCGATGAGGCTGCGCGCCCACCCCGTGGCGGGCTTTGGCGGGCGGGCGACCGTGCCCGGCGACAAGTCGCTCTCGCACCGTGCGCTCCTGCTCGGCGCGCTCGCGGCCGGCGAGAGCCGGATCAGCGGCCTCCTCGAAGGCGCCGACGTGCTCGCGACCGCGGCCGCGCTGCGTGCGCTGGGGGTCGAGCTGGAGCGCCGCGGGGCGGGCAGCTGGCAGGTCCACGGCCGCGGCCTCGGCGGTCTCGCCGAGCCCGACCGGCCGCTCGATCTCGGCAACTCCGGCACCGGGGCGCGCCTCCTGCTGGGCGTGCTCGCCGGCCACCCCTTCACGACCTTCCTGACCGGCGACGACTCGCTGCGCAGCCGCCCGATGGGTCGCGTGATCGAGCCGCTCTGCCGGATGGGCGCCACGGTCCTCGCCCGCAGCGGCCAGCGGCTGCCGCTCGCGATCACCGGCACCAACCAGCTGATGCCGATCCGCTACGAGCAGCCGGTCGCATCGGCCCAGGTCAAGTCGGCGGTCCTGCTCGCCGGCCTGCACGCCGCGGGGCGCACGACGGTGGTCGAGCCGGCGCCCTCGCGCGACCATACCGAGCGCCTGCTCGGCGAGCTCGGCGCCGAGCTCGAGATCGCCACCCTGGACGACGGCCGGCGCGCGATCAGCGTGCTCGGTCAGCCCGAGCTCGAGCCCGCCGAGCTCGCGGTCCCGGGCGACATCTCCTCGGCCGCCTTTCCGCTGGTGCGGCCGCCGTCGCAGGAGGGCTCCTCGCTCCGCCTCGACCGGGTCGGGGTCAATCCCCTGCGCAGCGGGCTGCTCGAATGCCTCCTCGAGATGGGCGCCGAGGTGCGCCAGGTCGACGCCAACGGCGCTGGCGAGCCGGTCGCCGCGCTCGAGGTCGCGGGCGGCGCGCTCAGCGGCATCGAGGTGCCGGCCGAGCGGGCGCCGCGGATGATCGACGAGTATCCGATCCTCGCGGTCGCCGCCGCCTGCGCCCGCGGCCCGACCCGGCTCGCCGGGCTGGCCGAGCTGCGCGTCAAGGAGAGCGACCGGCTCGCCGCGATGGCGCAGGGGCTCGACGCCTGCGGGGTCGAGGTCGAGATCGGCGCGGACAGCCTGGTCGTGCATGGCCGGGGCGGGCCGCCGCCGGGCGGCGCCGTGATCGACGCGCAGCACGACCACCGCATCGCGATGAGTTTCCTCGTGCTCGGCGCGCTCGCCAAGGCGCCGGTCACGGTCGCGGGCGCCGAGACGATCGAGACCAGCTTCCCCGGCTTCGCAGCGCTGATGAACCGCCTCGGCGCGAACATCGAGACCCTCGAGCCGTGAGCGCAACGCCGCCCTGCATCGTCGCCGTCGACGGTCCGGCCGCGTCCGGCAAGACCACGCTCGCCAGGCGTCTTGCCGCGCATTTCGGGCTCGACTTCCTCGACACCGGGCTGCTCTACCGCGCGGTCGCGCGCCGCGTGCTCGACCAGGGCCGGGCGCTCGAGGACGAGCCGGCGGCCGCGGCGATCGCCGCCACGATCGGCGCGGGCGACCTGGACGCGGCCGCGCTGCGCGACGAGCGGATCAGCCAGGGCGCTTCCCGGGTCGCCGCGCTGCCGGCGGTACGGCGCGCGCTGCTGGCGTTCCAGCGCCGCTTCGGCGAGGGCGGCCGCGGCGCGGTCCTGGCCGGGCGCGACATCGGCACCGTGGTCCGGCCCGACGCCCGCCGCAAGATCTTCGTCACCGCTTCGACGGAAGAGCGCGCGCGACGGCGCTGCAAGGAGTTGCAGGCGAACGGCGTGGCGTCTATATATGAGCGCGTTCTGGAGGACCTACGGGAGCGCGACGCGCGCGATCAATCGCGTGCGGTTGCGCCATTGCTGCCGGCGGGTGATGCATTCGTGATCGACACGACCGACAAGGACATCGAGGCCGCGTTCGCGATCGCCCGCGCCTACGTCGCGGGAGCGGCGCGGCGCAGCCCATGCCGACCGGCCTGAGCCGCTGCTTTTCCTGCGGACGCCCTCCGTCAACCCCAACCGTCGGCCGAGCCGCGGCTGACAGCCCGCTTGCGGGCGCTGACATCTGGACCTGGTTATGACCGCACCCGAGACCGCCGCCGCCCCGTCGATGCCCTCGACCGACGACTTCGCCGCCATGCTGGACGAATCGTTCCTCGACCGGGATCGGATCGAAGGCTCCGTGATCACCGGCCACGTGATCGCGATCGAGAACGACGAGGCGGTGGTCGACGTCGGGCTGAAGTCCGAAGGCCGCGTGCCGCTGAAGGAGTTCTCGACGCCGGGCCACCCGGCCGAGGTCCAGATCGGCGACCCGGTCGAGGTCTACGTCGAGCGCTTCGAGACCCGCAGCGGCGAGGCGCTCTTGTCGCGCGAGAAGGCGCGCCGCGAGGAGAGCTGGAACAAGCTCGAGCAGGCGTTCAAGGACACCGCCAAGGTGACCGGCTCGATCTTCGGCCGGGTCAAGGGCGGCTTCGCGGTCGATCTCGGCGGCGCGGTGGCGTTCCTGCCCGGCAGCCAGGTCGACATCCGGCCGGTGCGCGACGTCACGCCGCTGCTCAACAAGGACGAGCCCTTCCAGATCCTCAAGATGGACCGGCGGCGCGGCAACATCGTGGTCTCGCGCCGGGCGGTGCTCGAGGAGTCGCGCGCCGAGCAGCGCAACGAGCTGCTCGCCACCCTCAAGGAAGGCCAGGTGCTGAGCGGCGTGGTCAAGAACATCACCGACTACGGCGCCTTCGTCGACCTCGGCGGGCTCGACGGCCTGCTCCACGTCACCGACATCTCCTGGCGCCGCGTCAACCATCCGACCGAGGTCCTGGGCGTCGGCCAGACCGTCCAGGTCCAGGTGATCCGCTTCAACCGCGAGACCCAGCGCATCTCGCTCGGCATGAAGCAGCTCGAGGCCGATCCCTGGGAGGGCGTCGAGCTCAAGTATCCGGTCGGGACCAAGTTCACCGGCCGGGTCACCAACATCACCGACTACGGCGCCTTCGTCGAGCTCGAGCCCGGCGTCGAGGGCCTGGTCCACGTCTCCGAGATGAGCTGGACCAAGAAGAACGTGCACCCCGGCAAGATCGTCTCGACCAGCCAGCAGGTCGAGGTCATGGTGCTCGAGGTCGACCCCGACAAGCGCCGCGTCTCGCTCGGCCTCAAGCAGTGCCTGTCGAATCCCTGGGAGAGCTTCCAGGAGAGCCACCCGCTCGGCAGCACGGTCGAGGGCGAGATCAAGAACATCACCGAGTTCGGCCTGTTCGTCGGGCTCGACAACGACATCGACGGCATGGTCCACCTGTCGGACCTCGACTGGGAGCTGTCGCCGGAGGAGGCGGCCGCCAAGTACAAGAAGGGCGACGTGGTCAAGGCGGTGGTGCTCGACGTCGACGTCGACAAGGAGCGCATCTCGCTCGGCATCAAGCAGCTGACCGAGGATCCGTTCCAGGGCGCGGTCAGCGGGCTCAAGCGCGGCGCGCGGGTGACCTGCATGGTGAGCCAGGTCACGTCGTCCGGGATCGAGGTGACCACGACCGACGGCGCCACCGGGTTCATCCGCAAGGCCGAGCTGTCGCGCGACCGGGTCGAGCAGCGTCCGGACCGCTTCGCCGTCGGCGAGAAGGTCGACGCCAAGGTGACCAACATCGACGCCGCCAACCGACGCCTCACGCTCTCGATCAAGGCGCTCGAGATCGAGGACGAGAAGCAGGCGATGGCGGACTACGGCTCCTCCGACAGCGGCGCCAGCCTCGGCGACATCCTCGGGCCGGCGATCAAGGGCCGCCAGCAGGAGCGGCAGGACCAGAACGAGGACGCCGACGCGAGCTGAGCGCGGCGGCCGGGAGGAACGGCGGGCGGCTGCGCGCCGCCGGCGCCGAAACTTGACGCCGCCCCAAGGCTTTGGCAGGTTCGGAACGTCCCGCTCGGGTCCCGCCGGATGCCTGCTGCCGCCGAGGTGACCGGCTTGATCGAGGTCTCATCATGACGAAGTCGGATCTGGTCAAGCGTCTCGCCGACGCCAATCCGCATCTCTTCCTGCGCGACATCGAGCGGATCGTGTCGACGGTGTTCGACGAGGTGACCGAGGCCCTGGTGCGCGGCGACCGGGTCGAGCTGCGCGGCTTCGGCGCCTTCTCGGTCCGCCAGCGCAGCTCGCGGGTCGGCCGCAACCCGCGCACCGGCGCCGAGGTCCGGGTGCCGGACAAGGTCGTGCCCTACTTCAAGACCGGCAAGGATCTGCGGGTGCGCCTCAACGATAGCTAGGATCGGCCGCCGGATCAGGCGCGGATCGGCCGGCCGGACGGGGGAGGTCAATGATCAGGACTCTACGCCTGCTGCTCGGCTTGGTCGCGCTGATCGTCATCGTCGCCTTCGCGATCGCCAACCGGACGCCGGTCGACGTCAGCTTCGCGCCGCTGCCGGTGCTGGTCGAGCTGCCGCTCTACGGCGTCTTCCTGCTCGGCCTGACGATCGGCGTCCTGGTCGGCGGCATCGGGGTCTGGCTCGGCGGCCTGGCCGAGCGGCATCGGGCGAAGCGGCTGCGCAGCAGGGTCTGGGCGCTCGAGAACCAGCTCCGCCTGCAGAAGCAGCAGGAGGAGAAGGCGCGCGCCGAGCGCTACACCGCCCAGAAGGCGCATGGCGCTGCAGGCCGCGGGCGACTGAGCCCGCCCGCACGCATCCCGAGCGCAACTCGTCGCGGGCCTGCGCCGGCCACGGCCGGGGCGCTGCCGAATCATCGCGCTGCACTGGGGCCGCGGCGTGCCCGCGGACGCGCCGGCCGCTGACGGTGAGCCGGATATAGCCCGAAGCGTCCTCGGAGGGGAGGTTCATGCGGGTGATCATCGTCGGCGGCGGGATCATGGGGCTGTGCACCGCCTGGGCGCTGCACCGCGCCGGCCATGAGCCCGCGCTCTTCGAGCAGGGTCCGCTGCCCAATCCGCTCGCGTCCTCGACCGATCAGCACCGCCTGATCCGCTTCACCTACGGCGCGATGACCGGCTACGCCCGCATGGTGCACGGAGGCCTATGGCGCGTGGCGGCGCCTGTTCGCGGATCTCGGCCGCAGCCACTATCGGCCGACCGGGACCCTGGCGGTGGCCCGGGACGCAGGACGGCTGGGTCGCGGAGTCGGCCCGCTGCCTGGAGGACTTGGGCGTCGCGCTCGAGCGCTGGAGCGCCGCGGACCTGGCCCGCCGCCTGCCGTTCCTCGACCTCGCGGGCGCCCGCTACGCGCTGTTCACGCCGAGCGGCGGCGCGCTGTTCGCGGAGCGCATCCTGCGCGATCTCGCGCGGTCAGCTGAGCGCGCGCGGGGTCGCGCTGCACGAGCACGCGCCGGTGCGCGAGGTCGATCCGGCCCGCGCGCTGATCCGGACCGCGGACGGCCGCGAGCACCGGGCGGACGCTCCTGGTGATCGCGGCCGGACCCTGGGCGCCGCAGCTGCTGCCGGCGCTCGCCGGCCGGGTCATCCCCTCGCGCCAGGTCGCGGTCTATCTCGAGCCGCCGGCGGAGCTCCTGCCGGCCTGGCAGGCGGCGCCGATGCTGCTCGATCAGATCGAGGCGACCGCGGGCGGCTTCTATGCCGTGCCGCCGGTCGACGGCACCGCGCTCAAGGTCGGCGACCACGGCTTCTCGCTGCGCGGCGATCCGACCGCGAGCGCACGCCGACGCCGGACGAGGTCGCCGCGATCCTGGCGCTCGCCGCGACCCGGCTGAGAGACTTCGAGCGCTACCGGGTCAGCGCCGCCAGGACCTGCTTCTACGCCGTGAGCCGAAGACCAGCGGTTCCTCGTCGAGCGCTGCGAGAGCGCCTGGATCCTCGCCGGCTTCTCCGGCCACGGCTTCAAGTTCGGCGCCGTGATCGGCGAGCAGATCGCGGCCACGCTGGCGGGCGATCGGTCGGCAGAGGATCTGGCCGCCTGGGCCGCCGGCCGCCTTTGAGAACCGCTGCCGGAGGCGCTGTTGCCAGGCTGCCGGCTCTGATATAAGTGACGACCTGCGATCGAGGCACGGCACAGGCATCCATCTCGGCTGAGGAATGGCTCGAATCTGGGGAGACCGCGTTGTCCTCCCAACTAAGCCCGCGAGGCCGAGGATGCTGACCCCTGACATGAAGCGGATCATCGAAGAGCAACGCCTCGGATTCGTCGCGACGGCCGCCGCTGATGGGACCCCCAACGTCTCGCCGAAGGGCACCTTCGTCGTCCTGGACGACGAGACGATCGGGTTCGGCGAGATCCGCTCGCCCGGCACCGTCCGCAATCTGCGCGCCAATCCGCGCGTCGAGGTGAACTTCGTCGATCCGTTCGTGCGCAAGGGCTATCGTTTCGCCGGCACGGCCATTGTCGTGGAGCGCGGGCATGACGCCTTCGATGCCCTCCATGGCCGTTTCCGCGGCCCGCTCGCGCCGCGGATGCGTGCCATCGTGGCCATCACGGTGACGAAGGCGCTGCCCCTCACGTCTCCTGTCTATGACGATGGGACGACGGAGCCCCAGATCAGACGGGCATGGACGGCTCGCTTCCGCAAGCTTCAGCCAGACGAGAGGTTCGAGGAGTGACCAGTCCGAGTCTCTGGACAGCCACCAGTGAGTCGATTCTCGTGCACGTCGCTGGCCGATCCGGGATAAGCCCGACCGAGGGATGCGCCGCATGACCAGCCCGTCGCCGATCTTCTGCGCCATCGACCGGCCCGACCTTGCCGGGCGCGCTCGAGCTCGCCCGCGCGCTGCGCGACGTGGTCGGCGGCCTGAAGCTCGGCCTCGAGTTCGTCACCGCCAATGGTCCCGACGGGGTGCGCGCGATCGTGAGCGCTCGGTCTGCCGGTGTTCCTGGACGTCAAGTTCCACGACATCCCCAACACGGTCGCGGGTGCGGTGCGCGCCGCCGGCTCGCTCGGGGTCGCCATGCTGACCCTGCACGTCGCGGGCGGGCCGGCGATGCTGTACGCGGCGGTCGAGGCCGCGCACCTCAAGCAGCCCTGCCCTGAGCTGCTCGGCGTGACCGTGCTGACCAGCATGGACGATGCCGATCTCGCCGCGGTCGGCGTGGCCGACAAGGTGAGGGGGCAAGTCCTGCGCCTGGCCGAGCTGGCCTGGAATTCGGGCCTCGATGGCGTGATCTGCTCGCCGCACGAGGTCATGCTGCTGCGCGAGCGCTTCGGCCCGGAGTTCAAGCTCGTCGTCCCCGGCATCCGGCCCGCGGACTTCGGCGCGCGCGATCAGAAGCGGACCATGGTGCCGGCCGAAGCGATCGCCGCCGGCGCCGATGTGCTGGTGATCGGGCGGCCGATCACCGCGGCGCCGGACCCCCGGGCCGCGGCGATCGCGATCGGCGCCGAGATCAGCGCGGCGCGCGCCGCCTGAGCCCAGAGCGATGATCCTAAGGCAATGATCGAGGTCAAGATCTGCGGCCTGACCGACCCGGACGCGGTCGCCGCGGCGGCCGGTGGCGGGGCGCGCTACCTCGGCTTCGTCTTCTATCCGCCCTCGCCGCGCGCGCTGAGCCCGCAACAGGCAGCAGCGCTCGCCGCCCTGGCGCCGGCGGGCTGCCTCACGGTCGGCGTCCTGGTCGACCCCGACGACGCGCTGCTGGATGAGATCCTGGGCGAGGTCGCGCTCGACGCCTTGCAGCTCCACGCCGTGTCGCCGGCGCGGATCGCCGCGATCAAGGCCGCGACCGGGCGGCGCGTGATCGCGGCGCTGAGCATCGCCGAGGCGCAGGACCTGGCACCGCTCGCGGATCATGCCGCGGTCGCCGACATGCTGCTGTTCGACGCCAGGCCGCCGCCCGTGCCGGGCATGCTGCCGGGCGGCAATGGCCTCTCCTTCGACTGGCGGCTCCTGCAGGGGCTCGATCTCGAGCGGCCGTGGCTGCTGTCCGGCGGGCTCTCGGCCGCCAACCTCGAGGCGGCGGTGCGCCTTTGCGGCGCGCGCGCGGTCGACGTCTCGTCCGGCGTCGAGGACCGGCCGGGCCACAAGGATCCGGCCAGAATTCGACGTTTCCTCGAGGTCGCCGCCACGCTCGGAGTGCCGGCGTGAGTTCCTGGCCGTTCGCGTGAGCCGACCGACATGACGCTTCCGAACACCTACCGCGGCGGGCCCGACGCGCGCGGCCGCTTCGGCATCTATGGCGGCCGCTTCGTCGCCGAGACCCTGATGCCGCTGATCCTCGAGCTCGAAGCAGGCCTACGAGGCGGCCAAGGCCGACCCCGCCTTCCGGGCCGAGCTCGACGCCTGGCTCGCCGACTACGCCGGCCGGCCGAGCCCGCTCTACCTCGCCGAGCGCCTGACCGCGCAGCTCGGCGGCGCCAGGGTCTACTTCAAGCGCGACGAGCTCAACCACACCGGCGCGCACAAGATCAACAACACCATCGGCCAGATCCTGCTCGCGCGGCGGATGGGCAAGCGCCGCATCATCGCCGAGACCGGCGCCGGCCAGCACGGCGTCGCGACCGCGACGGTCGCCGCCCGCCTCGGCCTGCCGTGCGTGGTCTACATGGGCGCCTGCGACATCGAGCGCCAGAAGCCGAACGTGTTCCGGATGCGCCTGCTCGGCGCCGAGGTGCGCAGCGTCACCTCGGGCTCGGCGACCCTGAAGGACGCGATGAACGAGGCGCTGCGCGACTGGGTCGGCCACGTCGAGGACACCTTCTACATCATCGGCAGCGTCGCCGGCCCGCATCCCTACCCGGCGATGGTGCGCGACTTCCAGGCGGTGATCGGCCAGGAGGTGCGCGAGCAGATCATGGCCAAGGAAGGCCGTTTGCCGGACACGCTGGTCGCCTGCGTCGGCGGCGGCTCCAACGCGATGGGGCTGTTCCACCCGTTCCTCGACGATCCCGAGGTGCGGATGATCGGCGTCGAGGCCGCGGGCGAGGGGATCGAGACCGGCCGTCATGCGGCGTCGATGACCGCGGGCCGCCCGGGCGTGCTGCACGGCTCGCGCTCGTATCTGCTCCAGGACGCCGACGGCCAGGTGATCGAGCCGCACTCGATCTCGGCCGGGCTCGACTATCCGGGCGTCGGGCCGGAGCATTCCTGGCTCAAGGACCAGGGCCGGGTCGACTACGTGCCGATCCGCGACGACGAGGCGCTGGCGGCGTTCCGCCTGTGCAGCGAGCTCGAGGGCATCCTGCCGGCGCTCGAGCCCGCCCATGCGCTGGCCCAGGTGGTCAAGATTGCGCCCGAGCTGCCGGCGTCCCATCTGATCGTGATGAATCTCTGCGGGCGCGGCGACAAGGACATCTTCACCGTGGCGGACGCGATGGGCGTGACCTTATGAGCGGGCGGATCGAGCGCCGCTTCGCCGAGCTGAGAGAGCAGGGCAGGGCGGGGCTGATCACCTTCCTCTGCGCCGGCGACCCCGACCCCGCGACCTTCCAGGCGATCCTGGCCGAGCTGCCGGCCGCGGGCGCCGACCTGATCGAGGTGGGGATGCCGTTCAGCGATCCGATGGCCGACGGTCCGGCGATCCAGGCCGGCAATCTGCGCGCGCTCAAGGCGGGCATGACGCTCGCCGGCACGCTCGCCGCGGTGCGCGAGTTCCGCAAGGTCGAGGCCGCGACGCCCCTGATCCTGATGGGCTACTACAACCCGATCTGGAGCTACGGCAGCGCGCGCTTCCTCGACGACGCCAAGGCGGCAGGCGTGGACGGGCTGATCATCGTCGACCTGCCGCCCGAGGAGGACGACGAGCTCTGCCTGCCGGCGCTGGCGCGCGACTTGTGCTTCATCCGCCTCGCGACCCCCACCACCGACGAGCGGCGCCTGCCCAAGGTCCTGACCAACACCAAGGGCTTCATCTACTACGTCTCGATCGCCGGGATCACCGGCTCCGGCGCGCCGGTGGTCGAGCAGGTGCAGGCCGCGGCCGCACGGCTGCGCCGCCACACCCGACTGCCGATCGCGGTCGGCTTCGGCATCCGCACGCCCGAGCAGGCGCGCGCGATCGCCGGCGCCGCCGACGCGGTGGTGGTGGGCTCGGCCCTGGTCGACCGGATCGCGCGCTCGCTCGACGCCCAGGGTCGCGCCACGCCCGGGCTCGCCGCGGCGGTGCTCGACGAGGTCCGGCAGCTCGCTGACGGCGTGCGCGGCGCGCGGAGGGCTGCGGCATGAACTGGCTCACCGACTACGTCCGCCCCAAGATCAAGGCGCTGGTCCGCAGCAACCGGCCGGAGGTGCCCGAGAACCTGTGGGTCAATTGCCCGTCCTGCGAGCGCATGATCTTCCACCGCGACCTGGAATCGAACCAGCGGGTCTGCCCGCACTGCAACCATCACTTCCGGGTCGGCCCCGACTATCGCTTCCAGACCCTGTTCGACGAGGGCAGCTGGACCAAGATCGAGCTGCCGCGGGTCGCGACCGACCCGCTCAAGTTCCGCGACCGCCGGCGCTACATCGAGCGTCTCAAGGAGGCCCAGAGCAAGACCGGCAATCCCGATGCGATCGAGGCCGCGCACGGCAGGATCGAGGACCTGCCGGCGGTGATCTCGGTGATGAACTTCGACTTCATGGCCGGGTCGATGGGCTGCGCGCTGGGCGAGGGGCTGCTGGCGGCGGCGCGGCTCGCGGTGCTGCAGGAAGCGGTCTTCGTCGTGATCACCGCGTCCGGCGGCGCGCGCATGCAGGAGGGTGCCTTGTCCCTGATGCAGATGCCGCGCACCACGATCGCGATCCAGGAGGTCAAGGAGGCCGGGCTGCCCTACATCGTGATCCTGACCGATCCGACCACCGGCGGGGTCACCGCGTCCTTCGCCATGCTCGGCGACATCGCGATCGCCGAGCCCGGCGCCCAGATCGGCTTCGCCGGCCAGCGGGTGATCGAGCAGACCATCCGCGAGAAGCTGCCCGAGGGTTTCCAGAAGGCGGAGTACCTGCTCGAGCACGGCATGATCGACATGGTGGTGCATCGCTTCGAGCTGCGGCCGACCGTGGCCCGGATCGTCCGCCTGCTGCTCCAGCCCAAGCTCGAGCCCTGCGCCGAGCTGCCGGCCGAGCGGCGGCGCAAGGCGCCTGAGGAGGTCCCGCTCGCGCTGCTCGAGGTGGCCGAGGACGACGCCGCGGCGGAGCCGGCGCCGGTCGTGGATGGCGGCGGGAACGACGCCGGTGACGAGCTACGGCAGTGACCTGATCCTGGCCCGCCTGCAGGGCCTGCATCCGAAGACGATCGACCTCTCGCTCGGCCGGATCGAGCGCCTGCTGGCGCTGCTCGGCCATCCGGAGCGGCAGCTGGCACCCGCCCTGCACATCGCCGGCACCAACGGCAAGGGCTCGACGCTCGCGATGCTCGACGCGATGCTGCAGGCCGAGGGGCACCGGGTCCAGCGCTACATCTCGCCGCATCTGGTGCGCTTCGACGAGCGCATCCTGTTCGACGGCCGCCCGATCGCCGAGGCCGAGCTCGCCCTGGTGCTCGACCTCTGCGAGCGCGCCAACGGCGGCGCCCCGATCACCTTCTTCGAGATCACCACCGCCGCCGCCTTCGTCGCCTTCGCGCGCCGCCCGGCCGACGTTCTCCTGCTCGAGACCGGGCTCGGCGGCAGGCTCGATGCGACCAACGTGATCGAGCGGCCGCGCCTGACCGCGCTCGCCCCGATCGCGCTCGACCACCAGGCCTTCCTCGGCGAGCGGCTCGAGCAGATCGCGTTCGAGAAGGCGGGCATCCTCAAGCCCGGCGTGGCCTGCATCGTCGGGCCACAGGACCCGGTGGCGCTCGCGGTGATCGAGGCGCGCGCCGCGGCGATCGGTGCGCCGCTCGTCGTCCACGGTCGGGACTGGCAGGCTTGGCGGGCGGGCGAGCGGCTCCAGGTCGAGCAGGGCGGGCGCCGGCTCGACCTGCCCCTGCCGGCGCTGCCGGGCTGCCACCAGATCGACAACGGCGGCCTTGCGGTCGCCTGCGCGCTGGCGCTGGGCGCGCTGGCGCCCGCCGAGGGAGCGATCGCGACCGGCCTGCGCAAGGTCCATTGGCCGGCGCGCCTGCAGCTGCTCGACCGCGGGCCGCTCGCGCGTCTCTTGCCGCCGGGCTCGCAGCTCTGGCTCGACGGCGGGCACAACCCGGCCGCCGGCCAGGCGCTCGCCGCGAGCCTGAATGGCGCCGCCGCCGACCCGCGCCCGCTGCACCTGATCGTCGGCATGCTGAGCACCAAGGACGAGAGCGGGTTCCTCAAGCCGCTGGCGCCGCTCGCCCGCTCGATCACGACCGTGCCGGTGCCGCACGAGCCCGCCAGCCGCGATCCGGTCGAGGCGGCCGCGCTGGTCGCCGAATTGGGCTTTCGGGCGCGGCCCGCGGGCGACGTCGAGAGCGCGCTCGGCGCCATCGCCGGCGTCGAGCGGCGGCCGGCCCGGGTGCTGATCTGCGGCTCCCTGTATCTCGCCGGCCATGTCCTGCGCAGCAACGGCTGAGACGCGGGCGCACGCGGCACGGATCGGATTGGCGGGCGCCGCGGCGATGGCGTAACGTCGTGGCTATCGTCATGGGCGGGTAGTGGAGGGAGCCGGCCGATGAGGGAGTCCGCGTTGCGAAGCGCGACCAGCGGCGCGCTCGCGCTGTTCCTTCTGACCCTGACCGCCGCCGAGGCGGCGCGATCGCCCGGGGACCTGCTGCCCCGAGACCAGATGGACCACGATTTGGTGGCCGGCCGCCTGCTGGTCGCGACCCCGGAGCTCGAGGATCCCAATTTCTACCATACGATCGTGTACATGGTGAAGCACGACGGCGGCGGCGCGATGGGCCTCGTGCTCAACCGGGTGCTGGGCAAGGGTCCGGTCGCCGAGCTGCTCGAGGGCCTGGGCGACGACGGCAAGGTCGACCCGGCGGCCGAGATCGAGGTCCACTTCGGCGGCCCGGTCGAGAGCGGCCGCGGCTTCGTCCTGCACAGCCCGGACTACGACGGCGAGGACACCGTCATCCTGTCGGACCTGGTCGCGCTGACCAGCTCGCTCGACGTGCTGCGCGCGATCGCGGCCGGCAAGGGGCCGAAGCGCAGCCTGTTGGCGCTCGGCTACGCGGGCTGGGCGCCGGGCCAGCTCGAGGCCGAGATCGCCGCCGGCGCCTGGGAGGTCGTCGAGCCCGACGAGGGGCTGCTGTTCGACGACAAGGTCGACTCCAAGTGGCAGCGGGCGCTCGACCGCCGCGGCGTCGATCTGTGAGCGCGGCCGGTCACACGGTAGCGAGATACCAGGCGTACTCGGCCGGCGTGATCAGGTCGGCGAAGCGGTCGCGCTCGGCGGCGCGGCAGACCCGGTAGAGCTGGCAGAAGGGGGCGCCGAGGTAGCCCGGCAGGACCGCGGCGCCCTCGAGCGCGTCGAGCGCCCGGTCCCAGCTCAGCGGCAGGCTGGGCGGAACCTCGGCGTAGGCGTTGCCGGCGACCGGCGGGCCGGGGTCGAGGCGCCGCTCCAGGCCGTGATGAATGCCGGCCAGCACCGCGGCGAGCACCAGGTACGGATTGGCGTCGGCGCCGGCGACCCGGTGCTCGATCCGGCGGGCGGGCTCCGGGCCCGAGGGCACGCGCAGCGCCACCGTACGGTTGTTGTAGCCCCAGGTCGGCGCGGTCGGCGCGTAGCTCAGCGGCCGCAGCCGGCGGAAGCTGTTGGCGTTGGGCGCAAACAGCAGCATCGCCTCGGCCATGGTCGCCTGAAGGCCGCCGATCGCGTGGCGCAGGCTCGGCTCGTCGGCGGCCAAGCGGTTGGCGCCCGCGCGGTCGAGCAGGCTGACGTGGACGTGGAGGCCGTTCGAGGACCGGTCGGCGAACGGCTTCGCCATGAAGGTCGCCTGCAGGCCGTCGGCGCGCGCCGCCGCCTTGATCGCGCGTTTGAGCAGGAACGCCTGGTCGGCCGCGCGCAGCGGATCCGCGACATGGCCGAGGTTGACCTCGAACTGACCCGGCGCGTACTCCGAGACGGCGCTCTTGGCGGGCAGGCCCTGGCGCTCGCAGTAGCTCCCCAGCCGGGTCAGGAAAGCGTCCTGAAGGTCGAGCGGATCGAGGCCGTAGACCGCGCCGCAGTCGGTCACCTCGCCCCGGCCGTGGGCGCGGGCGACGCGCGGCGGGCCGTCCTCGTCGCGGCCGCCGTCGAGCAGGTAGAACTCGAGCTCGAGCGCGCAGACCGGGACGAGCCCGAGCGCGTCGAAGCGCGCCGCGACGGCCTGCAGGACGGCGCGCGGATCGGCGAAGAACGGGCCGCCGTCGTGCTCGCCGAGCCCGCCCAGCACCTGCGCTCCACCCGCCCGCCAGGGCACCGGCGCGAGCGTCGTGGGGTCGATCCGGCAGGGCCGGTCGGCGTCGCCCTGCTCCCAGATCAGGCCGGAGGCAGCGACGTTGGCGCCGGTCGCGTCGATGCCGTAGACCGAGCTCGGGAAGGCGAGGCCGCCGCTCAGCGCAGCGTCGAAGGCGTCGACCACCAGGCGCTTGCCGCGCGCGATGCCGACCAGATCGGGCAGGATGAGATCGACCGTCTGGAGGTCGGGGAAGCGAGTGCGGAACGCCTGCCACGCGAGCCGCTGCGCCTCGCTGCGCGCCGGCTCGGGGCGGCGCGCACGGGCCGCGGCAGGCGCCGGATCCTTGGCTATCATCTCAGGAGAGGTCGCCCGGCCGAGCGCGGGCGACCGGCGGGGAGCGCGGGCCCGCGCGCTCAGATCGACTCCTCGACCCACTCGTAGAGCTTGGTCTTCGGGAGGGCGCCGACCTTGGTCGCGGTGATCTCGCCGTTCTTGAACAGCATCAGGGTCGGAATCCCGCGCACGCCGTACTTGGTCGGGGTCAGCGGATTGTCGTCGATGTTGACCTTGGCGATCCGGACCTCTGCGGCCTTGTCGGTCGCGAGCTCCTCGAGGAACGGCGCGATCATCTTGCAGGGACCGCACCATTCGGCCCAGAAGTCGACCACCACCGGCACGTCCGACTGCAACACGTCAGCCTCGAAGGAGGCATCGGTGGTCTTCATGATCGTCATCGTCAGACCTCAGCTTGCTGCCTGCTGCAGCGGGTTGGCCTCCGGGGCCGATCGACGATAGGGGGATCGCGCCAGGAGCGTCAAGCGGACTTGGGAAGCGGCCCTGGGCTTGTCAAGCCTGGCCCGAGCGCGGCCGTGGCGCGGCTCGGTCAGGTCCCGCAACGTTGTGTGCCGCTGGGCGCGGGTGTAGCGTCAAGCCTTGCGTTGCCCCCAGGCGCTCGGCCCCAGGGGGTGGCTCGGGCACACAGGAGGTACCCATGAAAACCGCATTGCCAACTCTGATGATGCCGTCGCCCTCGCGGGTGGCGCTTCCACGGCTCTAGCCGAGTCGATGGATGGGCACACGATCGTCGCACCCCAGGAGATCAAATGGGCCCCCGCGCCCGCCGTGCTCCCGCCTGGAGCCGAGGCGGCGGTCCTGTTCGGCGATCCGAGCAAGGAAGGCCTGTTCGCGCTCCGGCTCAAGCTGCCGGAGGGCTACAGCGTCCCGCCGCACACGCATCCGGTCGACGAGGTCGTCACGGTGATCTCGGGAACGTTCGGCCTCGGGATGGGAGAGACCGCCGATCAGAGCAAGGCAGAGCCCTGCCCGCGGGCAGCTTCTTCGCCCTTGCCGGCGCGAGAGCGGCGCGGTCGAGCGCCATCAGGCGCGGTCCTTCCGTCCAGAGCAGCGCGCAACGCACCGGACGGCCGGGGTAGATCGCCTCGAGCAGCGCCTGATAGGCCGCCATCTGACGGAGGTAGCCGGGCGGGACTTGGGCGGCGGTCTCCGGCGGCGTCCGGTTGGTCTTGTAGTCGATCAGCAGCACCGCGTCCTCGGTCACCGCGAGGCGGTCGACCTGGCCGAAGATCACCTGGCCGCCGACCACCCCGGCGAGCGCCACCTCGGCGCGCGACCCGGGCCCGAACAAGGGCGCCAGATCCGGCAGCGCGAGCACCGCCAGGACCTCGGCCGCGAGCGCCGCCTGCTCGCTCGCGGCGAGCCCGAGCGACGGCTCGGCCAGATAGCGGGCGAGCGCGGCGGCGCGTTCCGAGGGCGGTCGAGCCGGCAGGCTCTGCAGCAGGCGGTGGATCAGGCGCCCGCGGCGGTAGCGGCCGGAGCTCGCCACGAGCAAGGGCGATGCGGCGCTGGTCGGGTCCTCCTCGAGGGCGCGCGACGGGCTGAGCGGGGCCTGGGTCGGCGCCTCGGCCGGCGCCGGACGGCGCAGCCAGGGCGGCGGCGGTGCGGGCCGGTCCGCGGCCGGCGCGCGCAGCGGGAGGCGCAGCTGCGCCGGGCCGGCGGGCGCGAGGTTGCCGTAGCGCAGGGTCTCGCCGGCGAGCTCCGGTCCAAGCCCCGCCGGCACGCGCTCGGCGCCGAGCCGCTCCATGCCGGCGACGATCAGCTCGTGCCAGCTCGCGTCCGCGGCGCTGCCCTTGCGCTGCCAGCCGGCCACGATCAGCCGCTCGCGCGCCCGGGTCAGGGCGACGTAGAGCAGGCGGCGATGCTCCTGCAGCTGGGCGCACAGCCCGCGCCGGTCGGCCGCCTCGCTCTGGCCGTCGCGCAGGTCGCTCCTGACCCGCCAGAGCGGCAGGCCCGCGGGCTCGGTCCACAGCAGGCGATCGCGGGTGGTCGGCAGGAAGCAGGCGTCCGCGATGAACACGATCGGCGCCTCGAGCCCCTTGGCGCCGTGGCAGGTCAGGACCCGGACCTCGTCGCGCGGCCGGTCGGGGTCGCGGATCAGCTCGGTCGCATCGGCGCGCAGCCAGTGCAGGAACGCCTGCAGCGACGGCGGGTGGCCGCGCTCGAAGGCGAGCGCCTGGGCGAGGAAGGCCTCGATCGGCTCGAGCGCCGCGGGGCCCAGGCGCGCGAGCAGGCGGGCGCGGCCGCCGCCCTCGCCGAGCAGGCGGACATAGAACTCGTAGGGCGGCGCGAAATCGGCCTGGCGCAGGAGCAGGGCGAAGCGCTCATGAGCTTCGCTGAACCTCGGGTGCTCGCGCAGACGCTGGTACAGCGTGGCGCCGCCCCGGCCGTAGGCGAGCTCGAACAGGTCGTCCTCGTCGAGCCCGAAGAGCGGGCTCTTGAGGACCGCCGCAAGCGTCAGATCGTCCTCGGGCAGGAGCAGGGCGTCGCCGAGCGCGATCAGGTCCATGACCGCGATCTCGTCGGTCAGCGCCAGCCGGTCGGCGCCGGCGACCGGCACCTGGAGGTGCTTGAGCTCGCGGATCAGGAGGTCCTGGAGGATGCCGCGCCGCGGCAGCAGGACCATCACGTCGCCGGCGCGGATCGGCTGGCCGGTCGAAGCCAGGGGCACCTGGTCGCGGCGCCAGTCGAAGATCTGCCGGGCGATCGCGCGGGCGAGGCGCGTCTCGCTGCGCAGGATCGGCTCCTGGCGGTCGGGCAATTGCCAGCCCTCGGCCTTGCCGGCGGGCTCGGCCTCGATCAGCGGCCAGACCTCGACCTGGCCGCGCGCCGAGGTCAAGAAGCATTCGTGCCCCGGCCAGTCGATGCCGCTGACCACGCCGTCGCGCGCCGCAGGGTCGGCGAACACCGCGTCGACCACCTCGAGGATCGGCTTCGCCGAGCGGAACGAGCGGCCGAGCGGCTCCTCCCGCCAGGGCTGGCGGCCGGCCTCGGCGCGCGCCGCGAACAGCTGCCGGAAGCGGCGGTAGCACGCGACGTCGGCGCCCTGCACGCTCATGATCGACTGCTTCTCGTCGCCGACCACGAACAGGGTGCGCCGGATCGGCCGCGCGCCGGCGCCGCTGAAGAACTCGGCGCACAGCGCATCGAGGATCGCCCACTGCTCGGGGCTGGTGTCCTGGCCTTCGTCGACCAGCAGGTGGTCGATCTGCTGGTCGAGCTTGTACTGCACCCAGGAGCCGATGCCGGGCTGCTCGAGCAGGCGCCGGCTGGCGGCGATCAGGTCGTCGAAGTCGAGGGCCGCGAGCTCGTCCTTGCGCCGCGCGTAGGCATCGAGCACCGCCGCGCCGACCCGCAGCAGCGCCGCCGTGCGCAGGGCGACGGTCGCGGCCTTCTCGCGCTCGATCCAGCCCGCAGCCGCGCCTGCTCGGCGAGCAGCGCCGGCTCGGCCGCGGGCGCGGCCGCGGCGCACGGCCTGGTGATGATCGAGCTCGCCTGCCTCGGCTCGCGCTTGGTGGTCAGGAAGACCGCCTCGTAGGCGGGCCAGGTCTCGGCCCGCGCCTCTTCCTCCGCGCTCAGCCAGTCGGCGATCACCTGCCCGCGCGCGGCCTCCTTGTCGGTGCCGGCGCAGAGCGCCCGGGCGGCGGCGAGCAGCGCCTGGCGATCGATCTCGGGATCGGCGCAGGCGCTGCGGCGCACGTCTAGCGCGCTGACGCCGGCCGGCAGGCCGAGCGCGGCGTAGACCGCGCCGATCAGCCGCTCGACCGCGCCGCCGTGCTCCGCGAGCAGCGCGCCGAGCCGGAGCCGGGCCTCGCGCAGCGTGGCGAGGCCTTCGGCGAGCGTCGTCTCGCCGAGCAGCACGGCCAGAAGCTCGAGCGCCCGGCGGGTCGCGCCGCGCGCATCCGCCAGGACCTCGGCCTGCGCCTCGCGCAACAGGTCGGCGGCGCTGCGCGGGTCGAGGACGTCGAAATGCGGCACCACGCCGGCCTCGAGGGGGAAGCGCTTGAGCAGCGACTGGCAGAAGCCGTGGATGGTCATGATCGGCAGGCCGGCCGGGAGATCGAGCACCAGGGCCAGGAGCGTGCGCGCGCGCGCCCGCTCCTCGGTGCTCGCAGCCTGGCCGAGCAGCGCCTCCAGCTCCGCCGCGAGCTCCGCCTGCGGCAGCATCGCGAAGCGCGAGAGGTCCTCCTCGACGCGCTTGACCATCTCGGCGGCCGCCGCCTTGGTGAAGGTCAGGCAGAGGATCTGGCGCGGATCGATGCCCGCGAGCAGGAGGCGCATCACCCGGTCGGCGAGCACCCAGGTCTTGCCGGTGCCGGCCGAGGCGGTGACCCAGACCGAGCAGTCCGGCGCCGCGGCGCGGCGCTGCTCGGCGGTCGGCGGCGGCGCGGGGCCGGCTGCGCTCGCGGCTCAGATCGGCCATTCGCCCTGCCGCGCGAGGTGGTCGTAGTCGCCGCGCCAGGCGATCTGGGGCTTGGGCCGCGCCGGGTAGGCGGTCTCGGCGCGATCGTAGTGCGCGACCAGCCGGCGCAGGCCCTCGAGCGCCTGGGCGGCGAGCTCGGCCGGCGGCAGCGTCAGCCGCCTTCTCCTCGCCGCCGCTCTCGTCGCCCTTGAGGCGCCAGAACAGGAGCTCGGCGACGGCGGCCGGCGCGAGGCCCTGGAACGCCCCGGCCTCGACCATCGCGGCCTCGAGCGGCAGTTGCGGCGCGAGACCCGCCACCACCTCGGCGCGCTCCGGCAGCTGCCCGGTCTTGTAGTCGACCACCGCGATCCGCCCGTCGGGGTGGCGCTCGAGGCGATCGGCGCGCGCCTTGAGGCCGAAGGCCGGCCGCCGGCATCGATCTCGAGGCGGCCCTCGACCTCGCCCATCGGCTCTCGATCCCCGGGCGGCGCGCGCGCTCCGCCGCGATCACCCAGGCGCCACCTGCTCGAAGCGCGGCCACCACAGCGCCCTACCTGCGGGCGATGGCTGAAGTCCTCGAACAGCTCGCGCCCGAGGTCGAGCAGCCGCGGCAGGGCGTCGTCGGGCAGGGCGTCCGGGTAGGCGCGCACGAAGCGCTCGAGCACGCGATGGACGATGATGCCGCGCTCGAGCGCGCCGGGGTCGGCCTCGAGCGCCTCCAGCGGGGCGAGCTTCAGGATGCGCTTGGCGTAGAGGGCGTAGGGGTCCTTCATCCAGAGGCCGACGTCGCTGACCGAGAGCTCGCGCGGCCGGGCGGCGAGCGGCGGCCTGGGCGCCGGGCGCGGCGCGGGGCGCGCGACGCCGGCGTCGTCGAGCCGCGCCAACGCCTGCCAGTCCGTCGCGGGGTCCTCGCTCGGGCCCGCGCCGGCGAGCAGCGTGCGCAGGCGGACGAGCCAGCGCGAGGGCACCGTGGGGCTGCCCTGCGCATCCTTCTCGGCGCGCGACAGCACGACCTGCCCTGCACCGGCCGCGGCGACGAAGTCGTGCGCGGCGAGCCCGATCCGCCGCTCGACCGGCGGCAGGCCAAGGGTCGCGCGCATGCTCGCGCTGAGCCAGGGACCGGCGTCGACCAGCCCCGGCCAGACGCCCTCGTTCAAGCCGCCCAGCAGCAGCAGGTCGGCGTGCTGCAGGCGCGCCTCGAGCTGGCCCCAGATGTGGAGCCGCGGATGCTTGGGCGGATGCGTGCGCACCGGCCGCGCCGCCATCAGCTGGGCGAGCGCGGCGGGATAGGCCGCGGGCGCGATCGGTTGCCCGTCCCCGGCCGCGTCGAGCAGCTCGTCGAACAGCGCCGCCGCCGCTTCGCCCGCCTCGCGCGCCCACAGCCCGCCGGATGCGCCGGGCTCGGGCCGGCGCGCGAGCGCCTCGGCGAAGCCCAGATGCGCGCGCAGCAACGCCGCGAGCTCGACCCAGGCCGGGCGGCGAGCTCGGCGAACGGTCGTGCCGCCTGCTCGAGCCGGCGGACGAAGGCGGCGAGGTCGGGGACGTGCTGCTCGCGGTGCCGGTGCCCTTTGGCTTGGGCGCGCCGGCGGGCCCGCGCCAGCTCGACCAGGATGCCGGCGAAGCCGCCGGCGAGCCGCGGGCCGCGCAGGCAGGCGAGCTCCAGCTCGCGCACCCGCTGCCGGAACGCCGCCAGCGGCTCGCCGCCGCCGGCCAGCGGGTGCTTGAGGGTGGCCAGCAGGGCGACCGGGCTCACGCCGGCGGTGATCAGGCGCGCCGAGAGCAGGAGAAAGCCGCCGGGCGGGGTCTGGTCGAGCGGCGTGCCGGCGGAATCGTCGACCTCGATGCCCCAGCGCCGCAGCTCGATCGCGACCCGGCGGGCGAGATGGCGATCGGGGGTGACCAGGGCGGCGGTGCGGCCCGGGGTCTCGAGCGCGGCGCGCATCCGGAGCGCCAGCGCCAGCGCCTCGCCCGGCAGGTCCGGGTGGTCCTCGACCGCGAGGCCGCGGGTCGCGTCCGGCGGTGGCGGCGCCAGGGTCTGCCAGGCGCCGACCGTGGCGCTCGGCCGCAGCACCTCGGACAGGAAGCGCGCGCGGGCGGGCGCGGCGCCGACGACGCCCTGCGCCGGCCAGGTCGCGACCGCGGCGCGCTCGATCGCCAGCGCCTCGAGCAGCTGCTTCAGGCCGTACTGCGGATGGCTCGCCTCCAGCAGCCGCCAGCTCGCCTCGTCGAGGTCGCGGTCGAGCCCCGGCAGCACGACCGTGCCGCGCGGCAGGCGGGCGACGACCTGGAGCAGCGCGCGGGTGGCGGGAATGCTGCCGGTCGAGCCGGCGGCGACGATCCGCCCGGCAGGCGGGTCGGCGCGCCAGCGCTCGGCGAGCGCGGTGAGCAGGCGGTGGCGGCGCTCGGCGGGGTCGAGCGCGCCGATCTCGGCGAGCACCTGCGGCCAGGCGTCGGCGATGATCGCCAGCACCTCACGGCTCTTCTGCCAGTGCTCGGCGAGGTCGTCCGGGACCAGGCGGTCGAGGGCGGCGAGCGGCACGCGCTCGGTCTGCAGCTCGTCGAGCAGCGCTGCGAGCTCGGCCGCGAGGCGCAGCGCGTGCTCGATCGGCCAGTCGAGCGGCGCCAGCAGGCGCGCCAGCAGCAGCTGCCGCCGCAACCCGCCGACCGCCGGCGGCAGCGCCAGCTCCAGCGTGCCGTCGAGCAGCAGCTCGTCGGCCTCGATCTCGCCGATCGGCTGGATCCGCGGCAACAGCAGGGGACGGCCCCCCGCGCGTCGCAGGAAAGCCTCGCCGAGGCTGCGGCAGGCGCGCCGGGTCGGCAGCAGGACCCGCACCTCCGCCAGGGCCGCGCGCTCGCCCTCGACCTCCGCCAGCAGGCCGGCGGCGAGCGCATCGACGAACGGCAGCCCGATCGGAATGGTCGCCACGCTCATCAAGGGTCAGTCTACCACAAGTGGAACGCGTTCGCGCGCTCCGGCACCGGCATCTCGACCGATCCGCTACCCGGCTCTCGTCGGGCCAACCGCTTGGCGTCCGTGCCCGATCCGCGCATCCGTCGACCCCAGAGCGATCCTACACACCGTCAGCTGCTCGAGGTCGAGGTGCGGGCGGCATCTCCAGACGGCCGAGGACGCGATCCGCCTTCTGTTCTTCGTTCTCGGCAGACCCTCCGGCGTCTGAATTGGCTGCTCTCGACGCGGATGCGCCGAATGCTAACCAGTCCTTAACCTCTGCGGCCTCAACTCCTTCTTCGGTTGGTCCATGCGACCGTGGAATCGCGCGTCGGATCCTTTGCGGGCGGACGGAGTCCCAGGGTCGCATGGACCACGGAGTTCGACAGGCTGGGGCCAAGGATTGACGGAAGGTTAACCGGGCAGCGTGGATCTCAAGGGCGGGGCCTTGTTCAGGGTGAGAGGGGCGAGCTCAAGGGCGCGACGAGGGCGGCGTCCTAG
>CAVWCE010000006.1:0-40158 GCA_963753275.1 uncultured Alphaproteobacteria bacterium
GATCCGCGGGCCGACCGGGGCTGCGGTCTTGGGGAGCTGGTGGAGCCAGTGGTGCTGGGTGGCGCCGGCCATGATCAGGCAGGAGCCGTGGGGGAGGTCGAGGGTGAGGCGCTCGGGGCAGCGGCGGTGCTTGAGCTGGAAGCGGCGGACCGCGCCGAGCGAGAGGCTGGCGATCATCGGGTTGCGGCCGAGGCCGGGCTCGTTGTCGGCGTGCCAGGAGACGCTGTCCCGGCCGTCGCGGTAGAGGTTGAGCAGCACGCTGTTGAACGGCTGGCCGGCGAGCGCCTCGGCCAGCGCCTTGAGCTCGAGGAGCGGCGGGGTCCAGGGGGCGGGGGTCAGGCGGATGCCGCTGTAGACGTAGCCCGCGGCACCATGCCAGGCGGTGAGGCGCGGGATCGCCACGCGGCGACCCATCACGGTCGCGATCTCCTGGCGCCAGGCGATGCCGTCCCGGAGCGCCGCGAGCAGGCGGTCGGCTTCGGCCGGCGGGAGCGCGTCCGGGTACAGGACGACGCGCCGTCGCACGGCAGCAGGTTGGCCGGCGCGGCCCTCTCCTCCGCCGCGGCGGAGAAGCTAGCGGCTGCGGAACAGGCGCTCGCCCTGCTCATCGATGATCTGCTGCGCCTTGGTGATCGAGAAGGCGATCGCGTCGTCCTTGCTCGTGTGGGTGTCGACCCGGACGAAGCGATGCTCCTTGACGCCGTCCTCGAAGGTCTTGGCGATCAGGCCCGCGGTGTTCCAGCCCGAGGGCTGGCGCTCGGGCGCGGGCGTGATCCGGTAGCCCTTGTACTCGACCGCCTCGGCCGGCGCTGCCGGGGCCGGCGGGCCGGAGCGGAACAGGTTGCGCAGCTTGTCCATCAGGCCCATGGCGACCCTCGCCGTTCGAGCGCCGCGCCCGCAGCAGGCGCGCCCCTGGTTGCCTGGCGGCCCGCGCCGGCCGCGCTGGCGCCCAGCCTAGAGCGGCGGCGGCGAAAGAGGGGGCAGGAAGCACGCCGCAAGAGCAAAGCCTGGACGCGCAGCTCGGGCGCGGCGGGAGGCGTCGGGAAGAAGAAGGCGCGCATTGCAACACGGGACGGTGCAGCCGTCGTGGCGGAATCGCGGCGAGGACTGAAGACGATGGCCAGGCGTCATCGTCGCCCGACGCGGAAGGGCGCCTGATCGATGCCATCCGCCAGCACTGAGACGGCCGCCGCGCTTGGACCGTAGCGGCATCGAGCCCGAGGCGAGCACGGTGCCGGCGCGCGAGCGGCCGGGAGGCAGGTCGTCGTCGGGCTGCTCGGCGTGATCGCCGCCATCCTGATCGCGGCGGCGCTCAAGGCCTCGGCGCCGGTCACGATGCCGCTCGCGTTCGCCTATTTCCTCGCCGTCCTGGTCTATCCCATGCAGGTCTGGCTCGGCGACCGGCTGCCGGAGCGCCTGCATGGTCTGGCCGTCGTGCTGACCATGCTCGCGGTGCTCGGCGTGCTGGCGCTGGCGATCGGGCTCCTGGTGTTCGCGCTCCAGCTGGTGGTGAGCGGCGCGCCCGAGCACCTCGATCAGCTCGAGAGCCGGCTCGGCGCCTTGCGTGACTGGGCGCGCAACCACGGGGTCGACTTCCAGGACCTCGGGCTCGACGGCGAGCGCATCCGCGAGTTCGGCGAGCGCCTGCTGTCCGGCCTCACCTCGGTCGCCACGATCTCGGCGTTCGCCACGCTGATCTTCTTCTTCACGCTGCTGATGCTGCTCGAGGCCAGGTCCTGGCGCCGCAAGACCGCCGTGGCGCTGCGCGGCTCGCGCACCGCGGCGGTGCTCGACGCGGTCGGCAGCATCGGGGTCAAGGTGCGCAAGTACCTCCTGATCCGCACCCTTGCCGGCCTGATCTCCGGGCTCGCCGCCGGGCTCTGGCTGTGGCTTCTGGGCGTCGAGTTCGCCGTGCTGTGGGGCCTGTTGTTCTTCCTCCTCAACTACGTGCCCAACATCGGCTCGCTGGTGGCGGGGATCCCGCCGGCGCTGCTCGCCTTTTTGCAGCTCTGGCCTGGGCTGGGCGCTGGTGGCGGTCGCCGGGCTCGTGCTGATCGACCAGGTGATCGGCAACTACCTCGACCCGCGCCTGATGGGCCGCACCCTCAACATGTCCTCGCTCGTGGTGCTGATCTCGGTGGTCCTCTGGGGCTGGATCTGGGGCGTGGTCGGCACGCTGCTCGCGGTGCCGATGACCGTCGCCATCATGAGCGCCTGCGAGCGCGTCCCGGCGCTGCGGCCGATCGCGATCCTGCTGCAGGGCGGCGCGGACGAAGGCGAGCCGGATCCGGCGTGAGGCGGCGCGCCCGCCGCGCGGACGCGCCCTTCCCCTCGAGCCGCGCCACCGCCATAACGGGCGGGGAGAGACCCGGGCGAGGACCGCATGGACGAGCGCGCCGCGCTGATCGGCATCGACTGGGGCACGACGTCGTTTCGCGCCTACCGGATCGGCGCCGACGGCGGCGTGCTCGAGGCCAGGACGGCGGCTGCCGGCATCCTGAAGGTGCCGGACGGCGGTTTCGAGGCCGTGCTCGAGCGCGAGGTCGGCGCCTGGCTCGCCGCCGCGCCGGCGCTCCCGGTGGTGCTGTCGGGCATGATCACGAGCCGCCAGGGCTGGGTCGAGGTGCCCTATTGCCCCTGCCCCGCCGGCAGCGCCGAGCTCGCCCGCGCGCTCGGGCAGCACGCCACCGCGGCCGGGCGGCGGCTGCACTTCGTCCCCGGCCTGTCGCTGATCGGCAGCGACGGCGTGCCCGACGTGATCCGCGGCGAGGAGACCCAGGTGTTGGGCGAGCTGGGCGGCGGGCCCGACGCGGCGCATGGGCGGCGCGTGATCGTCCTGCCCGGCACCCACAGCAAGTGGGTGTTCGCCGAGGACGGCCGGATCATCTGGTTCGCGACCTTCATGACCGGCGAGCTGTTCGCCGTGCTCAAGGACCACAGCATCCTCGGCCGGCTGATGGCGGGCACGGCACCGGACGAGGCCGCCTTCGCGCAGGGCCTCGCCTATGGGCGGGCGGGGCCGGGCGGCCTGCTCAGGCGGCTGTTCAGCGCGCGCACGCTCGGGCTGTTCGAGCAGCTGCCGGCGAGCGCCGTGGCGTCCTATCTCTCCGGGCTGCTGATCGGCAGCGAGATCGCCGAGGCGCTGGCCTGCCTGCCGGAGGCGCAGGGCGGCGAGATCACCGTGATCGGCGGCTCGGAGCTCGCCGAGCGCTATCGCAGCGCGATCGAAGCGGCGGGCTGCCGCGCCCGCACCGCGCCGCCGGACGCCAGCGCGCGGGGCCAGCTGCTGGTCGCCCGCGCGGCCGGTCTGGTGCCGTGAACGAGCTGCAGCGACGCCTCTCGCCCCTGCCGCTGATCGCGATCCTGCGCGGGGTGAGGCCCGACGAGGCGCTGGCACTCGGCGAGGCGCTGCTCGCGGCCGGCTTCCTCGCGCTCGAGGTGCCGCTCAACTCGCCCGAGCCGCTCGTCAGCATCGCCCGCCTCGCCGCGGCCTTCGGCGAGCGCGCGCTGGTCGGCGCCGGCACCGTGCTGCACCCGGACCAGGCCCTGCAGGTCGCCGATGCCGGCGGCCGGCTGATCGTGATGCCGCACGGCGATCCCGCGATCATCCGGGCGTCGACCGCGCGCGGCCTGCTCTGCGTCCCGGGCGTCGCGACGCCGACCGAAGCCTTCGCCGCGCTCGACGCCGGCGCCGCTGCGCTCAAGCTGTTCCCGGCCGAGGGCCTGCCGCCCAAGGTGGTCAAGGCGTGGCGCGCGGTGCTGCCGAAAGAGGTCTGGCTGCTGCCGGTCGGCGGCATCACGCCGGCGAGCATGGCGCCCTATCTTTCGGCCGGCGCCAACGGCTTCGGCCTCGGCTCGGCGCTCTACCGCGCCGGCATCAGCGCGGCCGAGATCGCCAGCGCGGCCGCAGCCTTCGCCGATGCCTATGCGGCACAGGCCACCCGACCGACCGGCTGATCTCCTGGGCCGAGGGGGCCGAGCCTGGCGATGGAAGCGGGCCGGGCGCCGGCGTCCGCGTCAGCAGACCAGGCGCTGCGGCGTCGCCAGCTGGCAGCTGAGCGAGGCGTAGGCGCGCCGCTCCCCCGGGCGGATCGGCTTCTCGTCGAGGCGCGCGGTGCCGAGGTAGACCACGTGGACCCGGGCCAGACCCTGGCGCTCGAAGCCGAGCTCGCGCGCCGCGGCCCGCGACAGGTCGATCAGCCGGTCCTTGACGAACGGCCCGCGGTCGTTGACCCGCAGCACCAGGCTGCGCCCGTTGGCGAGGTTGGTGACCCGGACGACGCTCGGCAGCTGCAGGGTCGGATGCGCCGCGGTCAGCGCATCCATGTCGTAGAGCTCGCCGTTCGCGGTCAGCCGGCCGTGATAGGGCGCGCCGTACCACGAGGCGACGCCGATCGCCTCGTACGCGGTGACGAACTCGGGATGGTACCACCGGCCATTGATCTTGTAGGGCTGGCCGATCTTGAAGTGCGGGTGGGGCGTGGGCGGCGAGCTGCAACCGGCGGCGAGCAAGATGCCGAGGATGAGCATCGAACGCAGGAGTGGCTTCACGATCGTCCTCGCCGACCTGGCGTTTTCCTCCGGTGCTTAACAAGCACAGTCAGCTATTCCACACAACCTGCTGAATGCAGGCTGAACGGGGCGCCTGCGCGGGGGACTAGCAGGTCAGGCGGGCGGGCTCGAGCAGCTCGCAGCTGAGTGCTGTGTACTCGCGCGCCTCGCCGGGCCGGATCGGCGGCTCGTCGAGGGGGGCGACGCCGAGGTAGATCACGTGCACCTCCGCGAGCCCCTGCTCCTCGAAGCCGAGCGCGCGCGCCGCGGCCTGCGAGAGGGCGATCAGCCGGTCGCTCGGTGAACGGCCCGCGGTCGTTGACCCGCAGCACCAGGCTGCGGCCGTTGGCGAGGTTGGTGACCCGGACCACGCTCGGCAGCTGCAGGGTCGGATGGGCCGCGGTCAGCGCGTGCCGATCGTAGGTCTCGCCGTTCGCGGTCGGCTGCCCGTGATGGCGCGCGCCGTACCACGAGGCGATGCCGGTCGCCTCGTAGTAGGTCATGAAGGACGGGTGATACCAGCGGCCATCGACCTCGTAGGGCCGACCGACCTTGAAGTGCCCGAGCGGCCCGGGGGCCTGAGCCTCGACCATCGGCGGCCGGAGCGGCTCCGGAGCGGGTGGCGTGCTGCCGCAGCCGGCGAGGCTCAGAAGTCCTGCCAGCGCGGCGCCGCGGCCCGCCCGTGGCCAGCGCCGACCCGATGCGGACGATCTGCCCATGCCCAACGACCTCCACGACCATGAGAGACACAGGCGAGGGTTGGGAACAACCGGTTGGCGGCGTAAGTGGGTACGCCGTCGAGGCCGACCGGCGCCGCCGGCCGCCGCGCGCGGTTGTCGCGGCGCCCGGCACGGCGTAGCCTCGGGGCCCGGCAGGAGGATCAGGCAGCGATGAAGATCGGGATCGTCGGCAGTGGGGCGATGGGCTCGGTGTATGGCGCCCTCCTCGCCGCGGCCGGCAACGAGCTCTGGCTGTTCGACCAGTGGCGGGACCACGTCGACGCGATGCGCGCCAGGGGGCTGCGCTGCACCGGTGCCAGCGGCGAGCGCACCGTGCCGGTCAACGCGACCACCGATGCCGCCCTGGCGGGCCCGTGCGAGCTGGTGGTGGTCGCGACCAAGGTGATGCAGATCGAGGACGCGGTGCGCGCCGCGGCGCCGATGATCGGGCCCGAGACCCTGGTGCTGACGATCCAGAACGGGCTCGGCAACGTCGAGCGGATCCAGCGCGTGCTCGGGCCCGAGAACCTCCTGTTCGGCATCGCGGGCGGCTTCGGCGCCGAGATGAGGGCGCCCGGCCACGTCCACCACAACGGCATGGAGGCGATCAACCTCGCCGAGCTGCGGGGCGGGATCAGCGAGCGGCTCGAGCGGGTGGCGGCGGTCTGGCGCGCGGCCGGGTTCAAGGTCGCGACCTTCGACGACCTCTGGCCGGTGGTCTGGAGCAAGCTGATCGCGAACGTCGCCTTCAGCGCGGTCTGCGCGGTGACCGGCATGCGGGTCGGCCAGGTGCGGGCGAACGCGGCGGCCTGGGAGATCGCCTGCGCCTGCATCGCCGAGGCGGCGGCGGTGGCCAAGGCCAAGGGCGTGCGGCTCGCCTACGACGACCCGGTGCAATGGGTCTCGGACTTCGCCGGCAAGATCCCGGACGCGCGCCCCTCGATGTACCAGGACGTGCTCGCCGGGCGGCGCTCGGAGATCGATTCGATCCAGGGCGGGGTGGTCGCGGAAGGCAAGAAGCTCGGCGTGCCGACCCCGACCTGCGCGCTGATGGTCCAGCTGGTCAAGGCCCTCGAGGCCAAGCACCAGGCCCACGGCGACGCCTATCGCGCATTATGACCGAGCGCGCGGTGCCGGTTCAGATCGCTCTCGACGCGTGGGTGTTCGCGGGCCTTGCATGCGCATCTTCATGCGCATAGGGTGGCTTCGTACCTGCGGAGGATCGTGAATGCCAGCGCCGGTCTGCGACCCGAAGGCGCCGAAGAAGGCGGTCAACGTCTCGATCAACAGCGACCTGCTGCGACAGGCGCGGGAGCTCAAGATCAATCTCTCCAAGACGCTCGAGACCCAGCTCGAGCAGGTCCTGCGCGAGGAGCGCGCGCGGCGCTGGCAGGAAGAGAACCGCGAGGCCATCGAGGCGCACAACCGTTTCGTCGAGAAGTACGGGGTCTTCAATGACATCCGCGCAGCTCTGATGGCGCAGTTCGACGTCTACCGCAATCCTGCTCGCGCCACGCTGCCGACGGCTTCCCTATCTGCTCGACGTGCAGTCCGATCTTCTCGAGCACTTGAATTTGCGCGTGGTCGTGCCGCTGGTTTCGGGCAGACGTGGTTCGACCCGCCCGATCCGCGGCTGAATCCGGCCTTTCGGATCGACGGGCAGAGCGTCGTCATGGCAACCACGTTGATCGCCGGGACTCCCGGCCCGAAGCCTCGGCGAGTCCGTCGGCGACCTCGCCGATCGACGCGACGATATCATCGGCGCGATCGACATGCTGATCACCGGCGTCTGAGCCCGGGACCGCAGCCGCGGGTCAGGAGCGGTAGGCGGCGTTGATCGCGATGTAGCCCTCGGTCAGGTCGCAGGTCCAGACCGTGGCGGCGCCCGGACCGGGGCCGACCGTCACCTCGAGCAGGATCTCCTGCCCCCGGAGGTGGGCCACGACCGGCGCCTCGTCGTAGCGCTCGAGGCGGTGGCCGGCCTCGGCGATGGCATGGCCGCCGACCCGGATCGCGACCCGCTCGCGCTCGATCGGCTCGCCCGCCTTGCCGATCGCCATCGCGAGCCGGCCCCAGTTCGCATCCGCCCCGGCGATCGCGGTCTTGACGAGCGGCGAGTTGGCGATGCTGAAGGCGATCTTGCGCGCCGACTCCGCGCTCACCGCGCCACGAACCTCGATCGTGATCAGCTTCCTTGCGCCCTCGCCGTCGCGCACCACTTGCTTCGCGAGATCGGTCATCACTTCGGCGAGGCCGCGGCGGAACTCGGCGAGCAGCGGATCGTCGCTCCGCGCCGGCGCCGGATGGCGCGCTTGCCCGGTCGCGAACAGCAGCACCGTGTCCGAGGTCGAGGTATCGCCGTCGACGGTGATCGCGTTGAACGAGCCCTGGTTGGCCTCGCTCAATAGCGCCTGGAGCAGCCCGGCGGGCAGGGTCGCGTCGGTGAACAGGAACGCCAGCATGGTCGCCATGTCGGGCTGGATCATGCCCGAGCCCTTCGCGATGCCGCAGAGCGTGACCGGAGCGTCGCCGATCCGGACCTGCGCCGAGCTGCCCTTGGCGAAGGTGTCGGTGGTCATGATCGCCGCCGCGGCCGCCTCCCAGGCCAGCGGCTCGAGCGCGGCCTGGAGCTTTGGCAGGCTGGCGACCACGGTCGCGACCTCGAGGCGCTCGCCGATCACGCCGGTCGAGGCGATGTAGATCTCCTCCGGCCGCGCGCCGAGCAGCGCGGCCGCGGCCTCGGCCTCGGCCAGGACCACGGCGTCGCCGGCCGGCCCGACCATGACGTTGGCCTGGCCGGCGTTGACCACCAGCGCGCGCGCCCGGCCGTAGGGGAGGATCGCGCGGCACCAGACCACCGGATGGCCGGGCAGTCGGCTCCGGGTGAAGCACGCCCGCGACGGTGCTGCCCGGGGCGAGCTCGATCAGGGTCAGGTCGGGCCGGCCGCGGTAGCGCAGTCCGGCGGCGCAGGCGGCCTGGCGGACGCCGCCGACCGCCGGCAGGTCCGGGAAGCGCGCCGGCGCCAGGGGCGAGCGTGCCGTGCTCATCGCCGGCGCATGGGCGCGCCCGCCCTCACTCGGCCTTGGGCGCCTCGCCGCTGTCGGGTGCCGCCTCTCCGGTCGCCGGCGCCGCGTTGCCGGCCCCGGGCGCCGGCGTCGCCCCGCCCCCGGCGCCATTGGCATCGGCGTGCCGTCCAGGTTGAAGCGCTCGATCTCGGCGTCCTCGCGCAGCTCGGCCACCAGCGCGGTCACGATGTCGCGCGCCACCTCCTGGCGCAGCTGCGGCTCGCTCTCGGCGAAGGTCGGCTCGGCGGTGCGCCGGTCGAGCACCTTGATGACGTGCCAGCCGAACTGGGTCTTGACCGGCTCGGTGGTGATCTCGCCGGGCTGCAGCGCGAACGCCGCCTCGGCGAACTCCGGCACCATCTGCTCGCGCCGGAAGAAACCGAGGTCGCCGCCGGTCGGCGCCGACGGCCCCGCCGAGCGCTCCTCGGCCAGCGCGGCGAAGTCGGCGCCCGCCTGCAGCTCCTCGATCACCGCCTTGGCTTCCTCCTCGCTGCTGGTGAGGATATGGCGCGCGTGCACCTCCTCCTGGGCGAAGTCCTCGCTCTGCTGCAATGCCTGATAGCGCTCGCGCAGCTTGTCCGCGGTGGTCTCCTCGCGGATCGTCTGCTGCACCAGGGCGTCGCGCAGCACATCCGCGCGCGCCCGCGCCAGGGTGGCCTCGACCGCGGGATCGTCGGCGACGCCCTGCCGCTCGGCCTCGTCGGCGAGCAGGCGGAAATCGATCACCCGATCGAGCAGGATGCCGTAGAGCGTCTCCATCGGCATCTGGCGGAACTGCTCGGGCAGGCCGCGCGCCACGTCCTCGAGAGCGGAGCGGTGGATCGGCGCGTCGTTGACGATCGCCACCACCGGGTCCTCGCCGGCGCCCGGCTGCGGTTGCTCCTGCTGTGCTGAGGCCCAGGTGCTCAGCAGCAGCATGCCGAGAGCCACGACGAGTTGCTTGGCCCACATGAACTGGCTCCAGAAAACGAATGAGAAGGCCGCGCCATAAAGGCACAAGGCAGCCCTATCGACAAGCGCCGGCGGGCTGCGCACGACCCCGCCGCAGGCCGGGCTCGCGTTGACACGTCCTGGCAAACTGCCTATCTGACGAGGCAGTTTGCCCTGCCCTGCGACCCCGCCCCGGAGGACCCCGCGCCCATGATCGGCGCCCTTGCCAAGCGGCTGTTCGGCTCCGCCAACGACCGCGTCATCAAATCTCTCAAGAAGACGGTCGATGCGATCAACGCCCTGGAGCCCGAGCTCGAGGGCTTGTCCGATCCCGAGCTGCGCGCCCGCACCGATCGCTTCCGCGAGCGCATCGCCGGCGGCGAGAGCCTGGACGACCTGCTGGTCGAGGCGTTCGCGACCGTGCGCGAGGCGGCCAAGCGGACGCTCGGCCAGCGCCACTTCGACGTCCAGCTGATGGGCGGCATGGTGCTCCACCAGGGCAAGATCGCCGAGATGAAGACCGGCGAGGGCAAGACCCTGGTCGCGACGCTCGCGGTCTACCTCAACTCGCTCGCCGGCCAGGGCGCCCATGTGGTCACGGTCAACGACTACCTGGCGCGGCGCGACGCCGCCTGGATGGGCCAGATCTACGAGTTCCTGGGCCTCTCGGTCGGCTGCATCGTGCCGGGGCTGGACGAGGCGGCGCGCAAGCGGGCCTATGCCGCCGACATCACCTACGGGACCAACAACGAGTTCGGCTTCGACTATCTCCGCGACAACATGAAGTTCTCGCAGGAGAGCATGGTCCAGCGCGGCTTCAACTTCGCGATCGTCGACGAGGTCGACAGCATCCTGGTCGACGAGGCGAGGACGCCCTTGATCATCTCCGGCCCGAGCGAGGACAGCTCGGAGCTCTACCGCACCGTCGACAGCTACATCCCGCGGCTCGAGGCCGAGGACTACGAGAAGGACGAGAAGGGGCGCACCGTGTCGCTGACCGAGAGCGGCACCGAGAAGATGGAGGCCTGGCTCGCCGAGGCCGGCCTGCTCAAGCACCCCGAGCTCTACGACATCGCCAACGTCACCCTGGTCCATCACGTCAACCAGGCGCTGCGGGCGCATCGCCTGTTCACCCGCGACGTCGACTACCTGGTCAAGAACGGCAAGGTGGTGATCGTCGACGAGTTCACCGGCCGCATGATGGAGGGGCGGCGCTACTCCGACGGCCTGCACCAGGCGCTCGAGGCCAAGGAGAAGGTGGCGATCCAGCCCGAGAACCAGACGCTGGCCTCGATCACCTTCCAGAACTTCTTCCGGCTCTATCCGAAGCTCGCCGGGATGACCGGGACCGCGGCCACCGAGGCCTCCGAGTTCGCCGAGATCTATGGCCTCGAGGTGGTCGAGGTCCCGACCCACATGACGATGATCCGGGTCGACGAGGACGACGAGGTCTATCGGACCGCCGGCGAGAAGAACAAGGCGATCGTCGCCAGCATCGCCGAGGCCCACGGGCGCGGCCAGCCGATCCTGGTCGGCACGGTGAGCATCGAGAAATCCGAGCAGCTCTCCGAGCTGCTCAAGAAGGAGAAGATCGCCCACCAGGTGCTGAACGCGCGCTACCACGAGCAGGAGGCGTTCATCGTCGCCCAGGCCGGCCGGCTCGGCGGCGTGACGATCGCCACCAACATGGCCGGGCGCGGCACCGACATCCAGCTCGGCGGCAATGCCGAGATGCGCAAGCTGCAGGAGCTCGCGGACGTCGAGGACGAGGCGGAGCGGACCGAGCGCGCCGCCGCGATCGAGCGCGAGATCGCCGCCGAGCACGACCGGGTGATCGAGGCGGGCGGGCTCTACGTGCTCGCCACCGAGCGCCACGAGTTCGCGCCGCATCGACAACCAGCTGCGCGGCCGCTCCGGCCGTCAGGGCGACCCCGGCCGCTCCAAGTTCTTCCTGTCGCTCGAAGACGACCTGATGCGGATCTTCGGCTCCGAGCGCATGGACGGCATGCTCGGCAAGCTCGGCCTCAAGGAGGACGAGGCGATCATCCATCCCTGGATCAACAAGGCGCTCGAGAAGGCGCAGCAGAAGGTCGAGGCGCGCAACTTCGAGATCCGCAAGAATCTCCTGAAGTTCGACGACGTCATGAACGACCAGCGCAAGGTGATCTACGAGCAGCGCCACGAGCTGATCGAGGCCAAGGAGGTCGGCGATACGGTGCGCGACATGCGCTACCAGGTGATCGACGACCTGATCGCGGCGGCGATCCCGGAGAAGGCCTACCACGAGCAGTGGGACGTCGAGGGGCTGGAGCGGGACTGCAAGCGCCTGCTGGCGCTCGAGCTGCCGGTCGCCGAATGGGCCAAGGAGGAGGGTATCGCCGACGCCGAGATCAAGGAGCGGATCGTCGCCGAGTCCGACCGCAGGATGGCGCAGAAGGCTCGCGACCTACGGGCCGGACATGATCCGCATGGCCGAGAAGAGCCTGTTGCTGCAGATCCTCGACCATCTCTGGAAGGAGCATCTGCTGCACCTCGACCATCTGCGCCAGGGCATCCATCTGCGCGGCTACGGCCAGCGCGACCCGTTGAACGAGTACAAGCGCGAGGCGTTCACGCTGTTCGAGGCGATGCTGACCAATCTGCGCCAGACCGTGACCCAGGTGCTCTGCCACCTGGAGATCCGGATGCAGCCGCAGCAGGCCCAGGTGGCGGAAAGCGCCGAGGCCGAGCCGCTCGCGGCGACCGGCACCGACGATCCGCGTCCGGCGCGGCCGCTGCGGCCCCCCCGGCCGCGGGTCGCCGCCTCGGGCGGCGCGGCCACCGCCGCCGGCTCCGAGGAGTGGGGCAAGGTGCCGCGCAACGCCCCCTGTCCCTGCGGCTCGGGCAAGAAGTACAAGCACTGCCACGGCCGCCTGCAGTAGCGCAGCCGGTCGCTCCGCAGTCCCTCGCAGCGTTCGAATCTCGCGCCGCCGGGCCAGGCTGGCGCAGGGCCTTCTTCGCGCGCATAGTGAAGCCCGTGATGGCGTGGCTTGGACGGGCTCTCCCGCGGACCGCGGCAGCGCGGCTGGCGCTGCTCCTCCTGGCGCTGGGCGGCGTGCTCGCCGGCGGGCTCGTGCAGGCGCAGGCGCCGACCGTGGCGGTGCTCGACATCCGCGGCGCGATCGGGCCGGCGACCAGCGACTACGTCGAGCGCGGCTTCGCCAAGGCGGGCGAGCTCGGCGCGGACCTGATCGTGCTGCGCATGGACACGCCGGGCGGGCTCGCCGACGCGATGCGCAGCATCATCCGGGAGATCCTGGCCGCACCGGTGCCGGTGGTCGGCTTCGTCGCGCCGAGCGGGGCGCATGCCGCCAGCGCCGGCACCTACATCCTCTACGCCTGCCATATCGCGGCGATGGCCCCCGGCACCAATCTCGGCGCCGCGACCCCGGTGCAGATCGGCGGCGGCTTCCCCGGCCAGCCGCAGCCGGGCGAGCCGCCCGAGGACGCCGACGACGGCGATGCCGCCGAGGAGGGCGGCAAGGACCGGCCGCCGCGCCGGGCCGGGATGGAGGACAAGATCCTCAACGACTCGATCGCCTACATCCGCTCGCTCGCCCAGCTGCGCGGGCGCAACGTCGAATGGGCCGAGAAGGCGGTGCGCGAGGCCGCGAGCCTGTCGGCGGTCGAGGCCCTGGAGCACGACGTGATCGACCTGATCGCCGGCAGCCTCGACGACCTGCTGGCCAAGCTCGACGGCCGGCAGATCGAGATCGGCGGCGCGGAGCGCACGCTCGCGACCGCAGGCTGGAGCGTGATCGCCATCGAGCCCGACTGGCGGACCGAGCTGCTCGCCATCATCACCAACCCCAACGTCGCCTACATCCTGATGCTGATCGGGATCTACGGCATCATCTTCGAGTTCTACAGCCCGGGCCTGTTCCTGCCCGGGGTCGCCGGCGCGATCAGCCTGCTGCTGGCGCTCTACGCGTTCCAGGTGCTGCCGGTGAACTACGCCGGCCTCGCCCTGATCGCGCTCGGCCTCGCGATGATGGTCGCCGAGATGCTGGTGCCGAGCTTCGGCGCGCTCGGCATCGGCGGCATCATCGCCTTCGTGGTCGGCTCGGTGATGCTGATGGACACCGACCTGCCGGGCTTCGGCATCTCCTGGCAGGTGGTCGGCGGGGTGGCACTCGGCGCGGCGCTCCTCTTGATGCTGATGATCGCGATGCTGGCCCGCAGCCAGCGGCGCGCCGTGGCGACCGGCCAGGAGGAGATGGTCGGCAGCCTCGGCCAGGTGCTCGACTGGCGCGACGGCGCGGGCCGCATCCGGGTCCACGGCGAGATCTGGCAGGCGCGCGGCCCGGCCGCGCTCGCGCCGGGGCGCTACGTCCGGATCACGGCGATCAAGGGCCTGACCCTCGCCGTCGAGCCGGATTCCGAGGCGGCCATCGTCGGGCCGGACAGCACCAAGCCGGAGAGTGTGGCATGCCGTTCATCCTCAACAACGCCCTGATCCTCATCCCGATCGCGCTGATCCTGGTGTTCCTGTTCGCGGCGATCCGCGTGATCCGCGAGTACGAGCGCGCCGTCGTCTTCCAGCTCGGCCGCTTCTGGAAGGTCAAGGGGCCGGGGCTGATCCTGGTGATCCCGGTCATCCAGCAGGCGGTCAAGGTCGATCTCAGGATCCGCGTCCACGACATCCCGAGCCAGGACATCATCTCGCGCGACAACGTGCTCGTGAAGGTCAACGCGGTGGTCTACTACCGCGTGATCGACGCGCGGAACGCGATCATCCAGGTCGAGGACTTCAACAACGCGACCAGCCAGCTCGCCCAGACCACGCTGCGCTCGGTCTTGGGCCAGCACGAGCTCGACCAGATGCTGGCCGAGCGCGACAAGCTGAATGCCGACCTGCAGCGCATCCTCGACGAGCAGACCGAGAGCTGGGGGATCAAGGTTTCCAACGTCGAGCTCAAGCACGTCGACATCGACGAGAGCATGATCCGGGTGATCGCGCGCCAGGCCGAGGCCGAGCGCATCCGGCGCGCCAAGATCATCGAGTCGGAGGGCGAGTTCCAGGCGGCGCAGAAGTTCCTCGACGCGGCGACCATCCTCTCCGAGCGCCCGGAGGCGATGCAGCTGCGCTACCTCTCGACGCTGATGACGATCGCCAACGAGCGCTCCTCGACGATCGTGTTCCCGTTCCCGACCGACCTCGGCCAGATGCTCAGCTCGCGCGGCCGCGCCGACGGCGGCATGTCGGGTTGAGCACAGGCGAGCGCCATGGAAAGGGTCGGGGGTGGATTAGCCGAGTGTTCAGGCCGCCGGAGTCATGGACACGGCGTCGAAGCCGGAGCAGGCAAGCGCAACGGTCTGCGGCACCGGCTTGGCGCCGTTCTCGAATTGCCGGTACTGACGAAGGCTGAGGCCAAGGACGTTCGCCGCCCGTTGCTCAGCCAGCCCGTGCGTGGTGCGCCAGCGGTGGAGTGCGGCTCCGTCCATGCGCAGCGCCTTCTGCTCCACGGCAAGCCGAAACAGGGTATCGGCGCCGATGTCGATCTCATCGGTCCAGACCACCGCCCACCCGAAATCGCCGACGCGCCCCTTCGCGAATACCAGCGGATCGTGCAGGGGCCCGAGACCCTCGAGTCGCCCGATGAGATCGGAGATGTCAGTGAGGCTGGTCGAGCCATCGATCCAGCGGATCCGCAGCCTTCCCCCATCCTCCGCCGCGGCCGTTTCGATGCGGGGCTGCCTCATCGTTGCAGATCCTCCCATTTGGCCAGAAGAAGCTCGCGGTTCTGCCGTGCCCAGTCAATCGCCTCGCGAATCCGCCGTGGTTGCGCTGCACCCGCCAGAATCTCGAGACTCGCGATCGCAACCGAGACCTTGAAGTCTGGCGCGATCAGGTGGAAGTGCGGCACGCCATGGTCACCATAGTACATGGTGACCTTCACGCGTCCGAAAGTTCTGATGGTCGGCATTCCTCATGCCAGCTGGGACCATCGGGCTCGATCAGGATCTGCTCCGATCCCGGCGGCAGAGATCACGCGGCGCCGTTCTTGCCCATGGCGAGGAATTTCTGGCGGCGCTGGTGGCGGAGCTCGGCGCCGGACAGCGCGGTCAGCGGCGCGAGCACCGACTCGAGGGCCTCGCCGACCGCCGCGACGGTCGCCTCGGGCTGGCGATGGGCGCCGCCGAGCGGCTCCGGGATGATCTGATCGACCACGCCGAGCTGGCTCAGGTCCTGCGCCGTCAGGCGCATCGCCTCGGCGGCCTGCGGCGCCTCGTCGCCGCTCCGCCAGAGGATCGCGGCGCAGCCCTCGGGCGAGATCACCGAGTAGACCGCGTGCTCGAGCATCAGCACCTTGTCGGCGACCGCGAGCGCCACGGCACCCCCCGAGCCGCCCTCGCCGATGATCACGCCGACCAGCGGCACGCTCAGCTGCAGGCAGGTCTCGATCGCGCGCGCGATCGCCTCGGCCTGGCCGCGCTCCTCGGCGCCGATCCCCGGGTAGGCGCCGGGCGTGTCGACCAGCGTGATCACCGGCAGGCCGAAGCGCTCGGCCAGATGCATCAGGCGCACCGACTTGCGGTAGCCCTCGGGGTTGGCCATGCCGAAGTTGTGGCGCACCCGGCCCTCGGTGTCGGTGCCCTTCTCGTGCCCGATCACCACCACCGAGCGGCCGCGGAAGCGCGCGAGGCCGCCCTGGATGGCGCGGTCGTCGCCGAAGGTCCGATCGCCGGCGAGCGGCGTGTAGTCCTCGAGCAGGCCGGCCGTGTAGTGGGAGAAGTGCGGGCGCTCGGGATGGCGCGCGACCTGGGTCTTCTGCCACGGCGTTGAGCTTGGCGTAGGTCTGGCGCAAGAGCTTCTCGGCGCGCCCCTCGAGCCGCGTGATCTCGTCCTCGAGATCGAGGTCGCCGCCGTTCGCGAGGTGGCGCAGCTCCTTGACCTTGCCTTCCAGCTCGCTGATCGGTTTCTCGAACTCCAGCAGTTGCGCGCACTCCTCTCGCTGCGGCCGGGCGGGCTCAGCCGGCGCGGGCGGCGATCTGGTCGGCCTTGGCGACCAGCGCCTCGGCCTGGCGGATCGAGGCGATGTCGATCAGGCGGCCATCGAGGCTGACCGCGCCCTTGCCCTCCTCGCTGCGCCTGCGCCATCGCGGCGAGGATGCGCCTGCGCCTTCTCGACCTCGGCGGCCGGCGGGCCCATGACCTCGTTGGCGAGCGCGATCTGGCTCGGGTGGATCGCCCACTTGCCCTCGCAGCCGAGCGCCGCGGCGCGGGCGGCCGCCGCGCGGTAGCCGTCGGGGTCGGAGTAGTCGCCGAACGGGCCGTCGATCGGCCGCAGCCCATGGGCGCGCGCCGCGACCACCATGCGGGCAAGCGCGTAGTGCCACATGTCGCCCCAATGGCGCGCGCGGGAGCCGTCCTCGGCCGGGTCGGTCAGCACCGCGTAGGCCGGATTGGGCCCGCCGATGCTGGTGGTCTGGGCGCGGGTCGAGGCGGCGTAGTCGGCGACGCCGAAGTGGAGCGCCTCGTTGCGCGGGCTCGCCGCGGCGATCGCCTCGACGTTGGCCATGCCGAGCGCGGTCTCGATGATGTGCGAGAAGCCGATCCGCCTGGTGCGGCCGACCGCCGCCTCGCACTGCGTGACCAGCATGTCGAGCGCGTAGACGTCGGCCGCGGTGCCGACCTTGGGGATCATGATCAGGTCGAGGCGCAGGCCGCCCTGCTCGATCACCTCGATCACGTCGCGGTACATGTAGTGGGTGTCGAGGCCGTTGATGCGCACGGTGAGCGTCTTGCTGCCCCAGTCGACCTCGTTCAGCGCCTGGATCACGTTCCTGCGCGCCTGGACCTTCTGATCGGGCGCGACCGCGTCCTCGAGGTCGAGGAACACCACGTCCGCGGCCGAGCGCGCCGCCTTCTCGAAGAACTGCGGCGAGCTGCCGGGCACCGCGAGCTCGGAGCGATTGAGGCGGGGCGTGCGGGGTGGGCGACGGTGAAGCTCAAGGCGGCGGTTCTCGCGGCAGGGATGGCTGGTGATTAGCTAGGGACTCGGTTGGCCGATGTCACCTCCGCGGCGAGGCCGGCCGAAGATCCTCAGCCGTCGTCCGGCTCGACGCGACCGGCGGCGCGGGCAAGCGGGTGGTGCGCGCCCACCACCGCGGCCAGACGATCGCCCTGTACATGGGTGTAGATCTGGGTGGTCGCAATGTCGGCGTGACCGAGCATCAGCTGGACCGCGCGCAGATCGGCGCCGCCCGCGAGCAGATGGCTCGCGAAGGCATGGCGCAGCACGTGCGGCGAGATGCGCGAGGGATCCAGGTCGGCGGCGAGCGCCAGCTCCTTGAGCAGCTGGGCCAGCCGCTGGCGGGTGAGGTGGCCGGCGCGGGCGCGCGACGGGAACAGGTAGGGGCGCCCCTTGCTGCGGCCGGCGAGAAAGCCCTCGCGCACGGCGAGATACGCGGCGAGCGCCGGCGCGCGGCGCGCCCGACCGGCACCATGCGCTCCTTGCCGCCCTTGCCGAGCACGACCAGGAAGCGCCGGTCCGGCGACGAGCGCGGAGAGCGGCAGCGCCAGCAGCTCCGAGACCCGCAGCCCGGTCGCGTAGAGCAGCTCGAGGCAGGCCACCAGGCGCACGCCCGGCGGCCCTGGATCGCGCCCTGCCGCGGCGATCATCGCCTCGATCTCGCAGCGCTCGAGCAGCTTCGGCAACGGCCGCCGCCGGCGCGGCCCCTCGACCGCCTGGGTCGGATCGTCAGGGCGCACGCCTTCGAGGAACAGGAAGCGGTGGAACTGGCGCACCGCGGAGAGGCGCCGCGCCATCGTCGCGCTCGCCATGCCGGCGCTCGACAGCTGGCCGAGCCAGGCGCGCACCAGGGCGGCGTCGGCGTCGAGCGGCGCTCGCGCCGCGGCGCGCGAGGAAACCCTGGTAGTCGGCGAGGTCGCGGCGGTAGGCGTCGAGGGTGTGCCGCGACGCGCCGCGCTCGACCGCCATCATCTCGAGGAACGCTTCAGCGGAGGCCATGCCGCAACCCGCGGGAGCGCGCGCGCCGGCGACCCGGCATCAGAGATCCAGCGCGAGCCCGGCCGCGACCGCGATCGCCCGCGCCTCGCGGTCGAGGGCCACCGCGCGCAGCCCGCGCAGCGCGCCCGTCAGCACCGCGGGATGGGCGGCCTCGGGCTGCGCCGTTCAGCATGTGGAGGACGAACAGCACGGTCTCGCCCTGGCGCTTGGCGGCCGCGGCGCGCTCGAGCCCGCGCCACAGCGGGCTCGCCGGGACGCTGGCCGACCCGTGCAGCGGCGGCTCGAGCTCCTGCCACCAGGCCCGGTCGGGCACCGGCGAGCCGACCCCGTCGAGCAGGGCGAACAGGCGCTCGGCCTTGTCCCCGGCCGCCGGCGCGGCCGCGTGCCAGGCCGCGACCGCCGTCTCGTCGAGGTCCGGCACGGCGTCGCGGCCGCCGATCCCGGCGAGCGCGAACAAGGGGGCGAGGGTCGCGAGCTCGCGCCGCGGGCGGCTGTCGCTGCGCACTTCGTCCTGCAGCAGCGAGAACCAGCGCGCCGCCGGCAGCTGGCGATCGGCGCCGAGCAGCGCGCGCGCCGCGCTCGGCGCGACCGGGGCGAGGCCACGGTCGACCGGCAGGTCGGCGAAGCGCCCGGCCCAACACCTGGGCGACCAGCAGGCGCTCCTCGCCGCTCCGCCTGCGCGCCAGATCGCGTCGAGCAGCGCGGCGCGCTCGGCCGGGGTCTCTGCCTCCGCGGCGGCGCGCCAGGCCATCGCCCGGGCGGGCGGTGCCCAGGCGCTGCGGACCGCCGCCAGCGCATCGCCGGGCGCTGCCCGCTCGCCATAGATCGCGGCCAGATCGGACGCCGGCAGGCCGCCGGTCTGGAACGCCCGCTCGGCGATCTCGAGCTGGCGCTCGCCGGCCAGACCCGGCGTCGCGCGCCACCGCGGTCAGCGCCGCGGGCGAGAGCGATCCGAGCCACGACGCGGGCAGCGCTCGCCCGGAGAGGCGCAGCAGCGCGAGGTGCACCGGCTGCGGCGAGGAAGGTGGCGGCGGGGCGGCATCGGAGGCGCCGTCCGCGACCATGCCGGCGAGCTGGACGAAGGCGGCGTCCCCGGCCTGTCCGGCCTCGCGCAGCAGCTCGAGCGCGAGCCGGGCGCCGTCCTGGTCGCCGGCGGCGAGCCGGCAGTAGACCTGGACCTCGGCCCAGAACTCGGCGTCGCTGTCCGGCGCGAGGTCGGCGGCGCGCCGACAGGCGGCGGCATCGTCGCCAGTGAGCAGGGCGGCCTCCGCGGCGAGCCGCGCGAGCGCCGTGTCGGCCTCGGCCGGCGGCAATTGATCGAGCAGCGCCTTCGCGCTATCCAGGTCTCCCATGGCCAGGAGACGCTCGACCCGGGCGCCGAGCACGCGGCCGGCCGCGCCCTCGCCGTCGAGCGAGGCGCCGGTCGCGAGGACCCGCCGGGCGAGCGCCGCGAGCGGCGGATTGGCGGTGGCCACCGGCAAGCTCGTCAACAGGGTCAGGATCAGCTCGGGGTCGCTGCCCGCCCAGAGGGTGCGCTCGAAGCCGCCGGCACTCGGACCGCTGAGGCCGATGCTGTCGACCTCCGGCGGGGCGAGCCCCTCGACCTGGAAGCCGCGCGGCGTGGGCGCGGTCGCCGGCGCTGCGCCCGGGGCATCGGGCGCGACCGGACCCGGCGGGCTCGGGCCCGGCGCCTGGCCCTCGGGCAGCGCCGGCGCGGTCGGGCCCGGCTGCTCGGGGAACAGCCGGATCGGACCCTGCTGGGCGGCGAGCGGCGACGCCGCGAGCACGAGCGCGAGGGCCAGGATCGAGGGCCGTCGCCGCAACCGGTCCGACCCGACGAGGCTCAGGCGCGGCCCGGCGCGCGGCTGCGGACGCGGTGCGATCGCGGACACCCGGGGTCAGCGCGGAAACTGGTTGTCGGGCAGCACGCGCTCGACCCGTGACGTCGGCGGCGGGATTTCCCAGGTCACGAGAAACACGGTACCGCCCAACACGATCACCACAAGCAGGACCAGGAGAATGCGATTGATGGTCGACATGATTCCCAGCGACGCACCGAGGAGGCGGCGAGGCGAAAGGGTTGCTTCGCACCCGGATCGCCGCTTTATATCGACTGCATCGCGCGGTTTCAACGTCCGGTCAAACGTCCGGGCGGTTTATCACCCCGAGCTCGCAGCTCAATGGCAGCCTCAGCCCTCGCTCCACCCCTGACCGCGCCGGCGCTCGACCGGTCGATCGTGCTGGTCGGCATGATGGGCGCCGGCAAGACCTCGATCGGACGCCGCCTGGCGAGGACCCTCGGCTGGCCGTTCAAGGACGCCGATGCGGCGATCGAGCTCGCCGCCGGCACCACCATCGCGAACATCTTCGCCGAGATCGGCGAGCCCGCGTTCCGCGTCAAGGAGCGCCAGGTGATCGCCCGTCTGCTGCAGGGCGAGCGCGCGGTTCTGGCGCTCGGCGGCGGCGCGTTCATGGATCCCGAGACGCGTGCTCTGGTCCGCGAGAAGGCGCGCTCGGTCTGGCTGCGGGCCGAGCTCGACGTGCTCGTCCGGCGCACCGCCCGGCCGGGCAAGCGGCCGCTGCTCGCCACCGGCGATCCGCGCGCGACGCTCGCCCAGCTGCTCGAGCAGCGGGCGCCGGTCTACGCCATGGCGGACGTGGTGATCGACAGCGGCACGAGTCCGATCAGCGCCGTGGTGGCGCAGGTGCTCGACGCCCTCGCCGCGCAGGCCGGCGCCCCGTCGTGACCGGCGCGGCGCGGCTCACGGTCGAGCTCGGCGCGCGCAGCTACGAGATCGTGGTCGGGCCGGGCCTGCTCGAGCGCGCCGGCGCCGAGCTCCGGGGCGTGCTGCGGCGGCCCGAGGTGGTCCTGGTCACCGACGAGCTGGTGGCGGCGACGCCCCACCTCGCGACCCTCGAGGCGAGCCTTGCGGGCGCCGCGATCGCGAGCCGCCGGATCGTGCTGCCGCCCGGCGAGGCGACCAAGAGCATGGCGGAGCTCGAGCGCCTGCTCGAGCGCATCCTCGCCGCCGGGGTCGAGCGATCGACCACGCTCCTGGCGTTGGGCGGCGGGGTCATCGGCGACCTCGCCGGCTTCGCCGCGGCGATCCTCCTGCGCGGCATCGACTGCGTGCAGATCCCGACCACGCTGCTCGCCCAGGTCGACAGCGCGGTCGGCGGCAAGACCGGAATCAACGCGCGCCAGGGCAAGAATCTGATCGGCAGCTTCCACCAGCCGCGCCTGGTGCTCTCGGATACCGACGTGCTGGCGAGCCTGCCGGCCCGCCAGCTGCGGGCGGGCTACGCCGAGGTGGTCAAGTACGGCGTGATCGACCGGCCGGACTTCTTCGCCTGGCTGGAGCGGCACGGGCCCGCGCTGCTGGAGGGCGACGCCCTGGCCCAGCAGCACGCGATCCTCGAGAGCTGTCGCGCCAAGGCGGCCCTGGTCGCGGCCGACGAGCGCGAGACCGGCGCCCGCGCGCTGCTCAACCTCGGCCACAGCTTCGGCCATGCGCTGGAGGCGCTCGCCGGCTATGGCGAGGCGCTGCTGCACGGCGAGGCGGTGGCGCTCGGCATCGTGCTCGCGGCGGCGCTCTCGGTCCGGCTCGGCCTCTGCCCGGCGGCCGATGCCGAGCGCATCCGGCGCCATCTCGCGGCGGTCGGCCTGCCCACGAGCCGCGCCGCGATCGGGGTCCCCGGCCTCGCGCCGGACGCGATCGTCGCCGCGATGGCGCGCGACAAGAAGGTCGAGGACGGCCGCCTCCGCTTCGTGCTGCTGCGCGGCATCGGCCAGGCGTTCGCCGGCGCCGAGGTCGAGCCCGCGGAGCTCCTGGCTCTGCTCCGTGCGCCCGAGCCCTGACCGCGATCCTGCCGCCGGCCGGCCGAGGCTGGCTCCGGCACGCCGCACCGCGGCCCGACCACGATGCTGCTGACCATCCTCGAGATCGTCCTGCTGCTGGCGGCCAACGCCTTCTTCGTCGCCGCCGAGTTCGCGATCGTCAAGGTGCGCGGCATCCGGGTCGAGGCGCTGGCCGAGCAGGGCAGCGCGGTCGCCCGCATGACGCTCCGCATCCTGCGCAACGTCGAGGCCTATCTGTCGGCCTGCCAGCTCGGCATCACCATGGCCTCGCTCGGCCTCGGCTGGATCGGCGAGCCCGCGGTCGCGGCCCTGCTCGAGCCGCTGTTCCGCGACCTCGGCATCGGCGAGGCGGCGCTGCACACGATCTCCTTCCTGCTCGGCTTCCTCCTCTTCTCCTCGCTCCACATCGTGGTCGGCGAGCAGGTCCCGAAGACCTTCGCGATCCGCAAGCCGGAGCCGGTCTCGCTCTGGGTCGCCTACCCGCTGCACGCGTTCTACCTGATCTTCTTCCCGCTCAACTGGGTGCTCAACTGGGCCTCGCGCGCCATCCTGACCTTGCTCAAGGTGGCCGAGGTCAGCCATCACGACGTGTTCTCCGGCGAGGAGCTGCGCGACCTGATCGACCTCTCGCGCCAGCACGGCATGGTCGGCAAGCAGGAGCGCGACATGCTGGGCGGCATCCTCGACCTCGCAGGCGTCGAGGTCAGCGAGGTCATGACCCACCGCAAGGACATGACGACCATCGACGCCGACGCGCCGCCGGAGCAGATCTTCGACCAGGTCGTGGGCAGCCCCTACACCCGCCTGCCGCTGTGGCGCGGCGATCCCGACAGCATCATCGGGGTGCTGCACGCCAAGGACCTGCTGGCGCGGGTGCGCAGCAATCCCTCGAACCTCGCCGGGCTCGACGTCGCCGCGCTGGCGACCCCGCCGTGGTTCATCCCCGACACCACGGCCCTCCTCCACCAGCTCCTGGCGTTTCGCCAGCGCCGCTCGCACCTCGCCTTCGTCGTCGACGAGTACGGCGACCTCGAGGGCCTGGTGACGCTCGAGGACATCCTCGAGGAGATCGTCGGCGAGATCACCGACGAGAAGGACGTCGAGACGGTCGGCATCGAGACCCTGCCCGACGGCTCGGTGCTGGTCAGCGGCTGGATCACGGTGCGCGATATCAACCGCCATTTCGGCTGGAAGCTGCCGCACGAGGAGGCGACGACGATCGCCGGGCTGGTGATCTACGAGGCGCGCATGATCCCGGAGGTCGGCCAGAGCTTCGCCTTCCACGACTTCCGCTTCGAGGTGCTGCGCCGCCAGCGCAATCAGATCGTGCTGCTCAAGATCATCCCGCCGGCCGCCCGCGAGGTCGCCTGAGGAGGCGCGCTAGCGCGCGGTCTCGGCGAGGAAGGCGCGGGTGGCGGCGATGTCGGCGAGCGGCCGTCCGAGCAGCCTGGCCCCGGCCGCGACCTGCGCGACCAGATCGGCGTTGCTCGCGGCGAGCTCGCCGTCGGCCAGCCAGAGGTTGTTCTCGAAGCCGACCCGGACGTGGCCGCCGAGGCCCGCTGCGGTCAGCACGCAGGCGCTCTCGCTCGGGCCGAACGCGCACACCGCCCAGGGGCAGGCGGCGTCGTGGGCCTTGAGATAGGGCAGCAGGTCGCGCGGCCAGAGCTCGGTCGGCGAGTTCGGCCGCAGGTAGCGGCCGAGCACGAACAGCGCGAACGGCCGGCGCTGCGGGATCACCCCGCGCCGGTGCAGGGCGTGGAACCGGGCGACGTCGTTCGGCGTGTAGAGGATGTACTGCGGCGCGATCCGCTCGCGCTTGATCCAGTTGAGGAACGCGGCGCCGTCGCCCGCCGCGGCGTCGTCCGGAATCAGCTCGGCGAGCGCCAGCGAGACCGCCTCGGGGTGCAGCTGCCGGATCACCGTCATCTGGTCGTCCGGGCTGTAGCGGCCGACCGCCTCGGTGGTGATCTGGATCGCGATGCGATCGCCGAGGGCCTGCCGCACCGCGCCGATCGCAGCGCGATAGAGCGCCGGGTCGAGCGAGTGCTGACCCGCGTCGCCGCGCACGTGCAGGTGCAGGATCGGTAGCGCCGGCGGCGCAGCACAGCTCGGTCTCGCGCGCGATCTCGGCCGGAGACAGCGGCAGTCGGGCATGGTCCGCCTTGGTCCGCCTCGCGCCGTTCGGCGCGACCATGACGACCAGCGGGATCATGCCGCCGCCCGGCCCGCCGCCGCAAGCGCCGCCGCGATCGCCAGCGCCAGCCGCTCGACGATCTCCTCGAGCTCGTCGTCGCTGACGATGTAGGGCGGCGCCAGCAGCAGATGGTCGCCCGAGCGGCCGTCGATCGTGCCGCCCATCGGATAGCACAGCAGCCCGCGCGCCATGGCCTCGGCCTTGATGCGCGCGTGCAGCCGGTGCTCGGGCGCGAACGGCCGCTTGCTGGCGCGGTCGGCGACGAACTCCAGGCCCTGGAACAGGCCGCGCCCGCGGATCTCGCCGACGTGCGGATGAGCGCCGAAGCGCGTCGCTCAGGAGCTCGCGCAGCCGCGCGCCCTGCTGCCTCACCCGGCCGAGCAGCTGCTCCTCGGCGATCGTCTGCTGCACCGCCAGCGCCGCCGCGCAGGCCAGCGGATGCCCCATGTAGGTGTGGCCGTGCTGGAAGAACCCGGAGCCGTCGCGGATCGCCTCGAAGACCGGCCGCGCCACGAGCGTCGCGCCGATCGGCTGGTAGCCGGCGCCGAGCCCCTTGGCGACGGTCACGAGATCGGGTCGCACGCCCTCCTGCTCGCAGGCGAACAGCGTGCCGGTGCGGCCCATGCCGCACATCACCTCGTCGAGGATCAGCAGCATGCCGTGGCGATCGCAGACCGCGCGCACCGCCTCGAAGTAGCCCGGCACCGCCGGCACCGCGCCCAGCGTGGCGCCGACCACCGGCTCGGCGACGAAGCCGATCACCGTCTCGGGCCCGAGCTCCTGGACCGTCGCCTCGAGCTCGGCGGCGAGGCGCGCGCCATAGGCCGCCTCCGACTCGCCCGCCGCGCGCCCGCGATAGGCGTAGCACGGGCTGACGTGGGCGACCTCGGTGAGCAGCGGCTCGAACTGGCGGCGCCGCCAGGCGTTGCCGCCGACCGCGAGCGCGCCCAGCGTGTTGCCATGGTAGCTCTGCCGCCGCGCGATGAACCGGCGGCGCTCGGGCTGGCCGATCTCGACGAAGTACTGGCGCGCCATCTTGAGCGCCGCCTCGACCGCCTCGGAGCCGCCGGAGACGAAGTAGACCCGGTCGATGCCGGCGGGCGCGCTCGCGATCAGATGGTCGGCCAGCTGCTCGGCCGGCTCGCTGGTGAAGAAGCTGGTGTGGGCATAGGCCAGCCGCTCGACCTGCGCCTTGATCGCCGCGATCACCCGCGGGTGGCTGTGGCCGAGGCACGACACCGCCGCGCCGCCGCTGGCGTCGAGATAGCGCCGCCCCTCGCGGTCGATGATGGCGATGCCGTCGCCGGCGACCGCGACCGGATACGCCTGGGTGGGCTGGCGAGAGAAGACATGGCTCATGGCATCGATCCGGCTGCGCGACGCCGAGCCTATCACGCGCCCATGCCGCGCGGCAGCAAAAGGACGCTGCTCAGGCGTCCGGTCGCGGCACCGTCCCGGGCAGGCGCTCGGCGAGGAGGCGGATGTGGTCCGGGCCGATCCCGCAGCACCCGCCGATCACCTGGACGCCGCCCCCGACCCAGCGCTCGGCCATGATCGCGATCGTCGTCCACCGGCCAGGGCACGGCAAGGCCCGTCCGACGCAGGCGCGGGAAGGCACATCCTCGCATAGCCCTCGGAACCCAGCCAAGCATCCCCGCGTTGGTGCTCCCGTGTGCGAAAGTTGCAACGCAGGAGGAGCTACATGTACCGGATGCTCGGAATGGCCGCGGCTGCGGTCTTCGCTCTGGGCGCCTCCTTGGCCCATGCCGAGGATGTCACGGGGCCGGTCGAGAACATCGACCTGACCCGCAATACCTTCCAGGTCGGCGACAAGGTGTTCACCGCCGCGCCCAACAACACGGTCGGCCCGACCCTCGAGGAGCTCAACGAGGGCGATCAGGTCACGGTGTCGTTCGAGGACAGTGGTAGCGGCGGGCCCTTCAACGCGGTGAAGATCACCAAGGAAGAAGAGTAGCCGCATCGAGGCGAATGCTCGGATGGCGCTCGCGGCGTCGTCCGGGCATTGCGCCGGTGGCGACCCGAGCCGCCATGGCATGCTGTAGGATGCACCGCAGCGGCACACGCGCGACGGGCGCAGTCCTTGTCGTAACTCGCGGGAGTTCATGGCTGGGTGGGGACGGATGGCCCCTCCGCCGGGAGGGAAGCGGCGCCCTCGCCGAGGGCGCGCTGCATGATTACCGTGTCCAGCCAGCGGCCGAACTTGCAGCCGACGTTCTCCAGAACCCCGACCAGCCGGAAGCCGGCCTGCTCGTGCAGGCGGATCGATGCGACGTGGGCGGAGTCGCCGATGATCGCCACGATCTGCCGCATGCCGCAGTCCGCGGCAGCGCTCACCACCGCGTCCAGGAGAGCCCGCCCGATGCCCTGCCGGTGCGCGAAGGGCGCGACGTAGACCGAATCCTCGACCGTGTAGCGGTAGCCTGGCCGGGCGCGATAGGGGCCGGCATAGGCGTAGCCTGCAATTCCTCCGCCCTGCTCGGCGACGAGGTAGGGCAGTCCCGCACGCCGGATCGCCTGCCAGCGCACCGTGAGCTCGGCCAGATCCGGCGGCTCGAGCTCGAACGAGGCCGTGCCCTCGCGCACCTCGCGCGCGTAGATCTCGAGGACGGCCTTCAAATCCTCCTCGCCGCAGTCCCGCAGCAGCGGCGGCTGGCTCATCGCGGCAGGCTCCGGGATCAGGTCACGCGGCGCGGCGCGGCGCCGGCCCGCGGCCCGGCCGCGCCCGGGCGCTCGAGCCGGAACACGTCGGCATCGATCGCGGTGTCCGCGTGCAGGCGGTCGTCGGCCGGCAAATCGTAGACCACGAGCAGCTCCGAGCCGTGGTCCTCGCCCGGCAACCAGCAGAACTCCCTCGGCGTGGTCCTCGCCCCGCCCGTAGGGCAGATGCAGCACGCTCTCCAGCTGGTCCGCCGGCACCACGGTCCGTTCGCCGTTGCTGAGCGCGCCCGGCCAGCGGTAGAGGACCACCGGGCCATCGAGGTCCATGGTCGGCCCGGCGAGGATCAGGAGCGCGTCGCCGTCGAACGCCAGGTCGCGGATGCCGAGGCCCTCAAGGTCGAGGAAGTGCTTGCGCGTAGCGCGCGCCGTCGGGCCCGAGCTTCCTCAGCTCGAGGCGGCCGCGCTTTTGCTCCTCGACCCGGAGCTCGAGCAGCAGCGCCCAGCCGCGCAGCACTGGGCCGCGCAGCCCGAGGAAGACGCGATCGCCGCGCGCGGCGACGCCCTCGATGTCGAAGCCGTTCTCCTTGGCCGGAACCCCCATGAAGCGTGCGATGTGGACGTCGTCCCGCAGCGCCTTGTCGAGCGCATCGCCTCCCGCCTTCATCTTCAGGCAGGCGCTGCGGCGGGTCGTGCCGCGCGCGCCGTCGTCCGCCCGCGGGCGCAGCTCGAACATGCCGGGTGCGCTCTCGACCAGCGGGACGCGGCCGAGGAAGTGGCGGTTCGGGTGGTGCTTGACCTCGGTCAGCCGGGCCAGGGCCTCGGCCGGGTCGTGCTCGCCGGGCTTGGGCTTCTCGCGGGTCAGGCTGTGGGAGCCCACCACCCAGAGGTAGCCATCGGCGATGTCGAGGCCCTCGATGTCCATCTCGCCCCCGGCGCCCTCGGGCAGCTCGAACACCTCGGCCAAGTGCAGGACCTCGTGGCCGGCGTAGCTGCCGTCGTCCTGCCGGGTCAGCTGCTCGACGGTCGCGAGCTCGTCGTTGGCGGCCCAGAGGCAGCGGCCCTGCGCGGTCACGGTCGAAAGGTCGGAGCGGACCGCCTGGTCGGCGTGCCCGAGCTCGCCCTGGCCGCGAAAGTCGAGGCGGACGCGCCGCTCGGGTACCGCCATCTCCTCGCTCATCTCCGCTAGACCTCCTCGACCCGTACCCAGCGGCGCTCGACGACCGACTTGAGCACGGCGTCGATCGCCTGGGTGATCTTGTGGCCGAAGGCGAAGTCGGGCTCGGCGGGACGGCCCAGGGCGATCGCGCAGATCAGCTCGCGGGCCTCGATGATCTTCTGGTCGTTGTAGCCGAGCGCGTTGCCAGGGATCGGGTGGAAGGCGGCGTAGCCCGGATACTCGGGGGCGAGGAACAGGGTCTTGTAGCCGCGCTCGCCGGGTGGGTCGGTGTGGCGGTAGAGATTGAGCTCGTTCATGCGCTCCTGGGTGAAGAACAAAGCGCCCTTGATCCCTTGAATCTCGTAGGTCAGGCCCATCTTGCGTCCGGTGCCGATGCGGCTCGTGCCGATCGTGCCGATCGCGCCGTTCGTGAAGCGCATCAGGAACTGGGCGACGTCGTCGTTCTCGACCTCGCGCTTCGGACCCCCGGCGGCGGCCCGCGCGCTCTGGCCGGTGCCGCTCGCCGCGAGCGGCCGCTCGCGGATATAGGTGTCGGCGAGGCCGCAGACCTCGGCGAGGTCGCCGACCAGGTACTGGGCGAAGGCCAGCGTGTGCGAGCCCATGTCGCCGAGCGCGCCGGAGCCCGCGACCGCGCGCTCGTGGCGCCAGGTGAAGGGAAAGCCGGGATCGCTCTGCAGGTCCTGATCGAAGGTGCCGCGGAATAGCGTGATCTCGCCGAGCTCGCCGCTCCGGATCAGCTCGCGCGCGTAGGGGTGGGCCGGGTTCTTGAGGTAGTTGAAGCCCACCAGCGTCGGCACGCCGGCAGCGGCCGCGGCCGCGGCCATCGCTCTGGTTTCGCCGACGCTGTTGGCGAGCGGCTTCTCGCAGTAGACGGGCTTGCCGGCGGCGAGCGCCGCGAGCGCTATGTCGTGGTGGACGTCGTTCGGCGCGGTGATGTCGACCACGTCGACCGCGGGGTCGGCCACCACGTCGCGCCAGTCGGCGGTCCAGCGCGCGAAGCCGAGGTTGCGCGCCGCCGCCTCGGCCCACGCCGGGTTGACGTCGGCGACCAGCTCGAGCTTGGGCAGCGCGGGCTCGGGGCCGAACACCATCGGCACGTTCCGGTAGGCGACGCTGTGCGTCTTGCCCATCCAGCCGGCGCCGATCAGCCCGATCTTGATCTCGCGCATGCGCGCCCTCCCCCTCGCCCGCCCCGCTGGTCAAGCCCGGCGCCCGGCCGCGCTTGCCAAAGCTCGCGCATTGTCTGAGCATGGCGCCGGCGTCGGCGCAAGGTGGGAGGGGAGCATGGCCGAGACCGGAGACGCGCAGCAGTTCGCCGGCAAGGTCGCGGCGATCACCGGCGGCACGCAGGGCGTGGGCGAGGCGGTGGCGCGGCTGCTCGCGGCGCGCGGCGCCGCCGGGATCGCGATCTGCGGGCGCAACACCCGGCGCGGCGAGGAGGTCGCGCGCGAGATCAGCGGCAGCGGCTGCCCGACCGAGTACGTCCACGCCGATCTCGGGCGGATCGCCGACGGCCGCAACTTCATCGACAGCGCGGAGGCGAGCTTCGGCCGGCTCGACGTGCTGGTCAACTGCGCCGCCGCGACCGATCGCGGCACGCTCGAGAGCACCACCGAGGAGATCTGGGACCGGCTGTTCACCCTCAACGTCAAGTCGCAGTTCTTCCTGATCCAGCGCGCGGTCGAGATGATGCGCCGACACCGCATCGCGGGCGCGATCGCGAACGTCGGCACCATGGTCGCCTATGGCGGGCCGCCGTTCCTGGTCGCCTATTCGGCCTCCAAGGGCGCGCTCATGACGATGACCCGGGCGCTCGCCAACAGCCTCAAGCACGAGCGCATCCGGATCAACACGCTCAACATCGGCTGGACCAACACGCCGCGCGAGCACCTGGTCCAGACCGAGGTCCACGACCGGCCCGAGAACTGGCTGGAGGTGGTCAGCAGGGCGCAGCCGTTCGGCCGCCTGATCGAGCCCGACGAGGTGGCGCGCGCGATCGCCTTCCTGACCTCGGCCGAGTCGGGGCTGATGACCGGCGCGATCATCGACTTCGATCAGACGGTCATCGGCACCATGGACGACAACCCGGGCGTCTGAGCGCGACGGCAGGCCGGTATCTCGCATGTCCCGGCGCGCGCTCCAGCAGCGACTTGGAACGCCCTACCCGGTCGGCGGAGGCTAGCGAGCGGCATGCCCGACTTCATGGACATCTTCCTCCTCGAGGCGGTCCTCAACGGGCTCCTGTTCGGCGGCGTGCTGGCGCTGCTGGCGCTCGGCCTCAACCTGATCTTCGGCGTGATCGACGTGGTCTGGATCTGCTACGCCGAGCTGATGATGATCGGCATGTACGCGGTCTACTTCCTCTACGCGGTCTACGACGTGCCGCTGCTCCTGTCGTTCGGAGCCTGCGTCCTCCTCGTGGCGCTGCTCGGGGTCCTGCTGCACCACCTCGTGATCCGGCCGATCCTCGGCTCCGAGCCGATCAACCAGCTGCTGGTCACCGGCGGCGTCCTGTTCTTCCTCCAGGCCTTCGCGACGCTCCTGTTCGGCATCGACTTCCGCAACCTCGGCCTCGCCCTGCCGCCGGTCACGATCGGCGAGATCTACCTGCCGACCACGCGGCTCTACGCCGCCATCACCGCGCTGGTCGCGATGCTCGCGGTCTGGCTGTTCCTCAAGAAGACCTTCCTCGGCACCGCGATCCGCGCGATCAGCCAGGACCGCGCGATCATGCCGCTGATGGGGGTCGACGCGAACCGGATCTACCTCATCACCTCGGCGCTCGGCGGCGGGCTCGCCGGGCTCGGCGCCTGCCTGCTCGTGCTGCAGTACGACGTCCACCCCGCGATCGGGCTGTCCTTCGGCCCGATCACCTTCATGGTCTGCGTCATGGGCGGCCTCGGCAACCTGGTCGGCGGCTTCATCGCCGCCTTCATCTTCGCCCAGTTCATCCTGGTCGGCGGCTACGTCCTCCAGGTCGAGTGGGGCTACGTCATGGCCTTCGTGTTCTTCATCGCCATGATGTTCCTGCGCCCGCAGGGCCTGTTCGGCGTCCGCGGCTGAGGGCGAGAGGGCGATGCCGCGCGCGCTGCCCAGCCTGGGGATCGTCCTCCTCGCGCTGATCCCGCTCGCGGGCCTCTCCGACTACCACCTCCACGTCCTGGTCCTGATCCTGCTCTGGGCCTTCATCTACACCGGCTGGTCGATCATGGGCCGCTTCGGCCTCGTCTCCCTCGGCCACGGCGCGTTCCTCGGCATCGGCGCCTATGCCGTCACCATGCTCTGGAACCACTTCGGCGTGACGCCCTGGCTCGGCATTCCGGTGGCCGTCCTGCTCGCCTGCGCTGGCGCTGGTGATCGGCTACCCGTGCTTCCGCTTCAAGATCACCGGCCACTACTTCGCGCTGGTGACGCTCGCGCTCTCCGAGGTCGTGCGCCTGCTGATCGTGGCGCTGCGCGACTATACCGGCGGCTCGCTCGGCGTGACGCCCAGGACCGCGCTCGCCGACAGCTCCTACTCGCTCTACGCCCTGCAGTTCGCGGACAAGGAGGTCTGGTTCTACGTCATCCTCCTGTTCTGGCTCGGCGGCCTTGTGGATCTGGCGCCTGGTCGACCGCAGCATGGCGCGCTACGCCATGGAGGCGATCAGCCAGGAGGAGGACGCCGCCGCCGCGGTCGGCATCGACGTCACCTGGACCAAGCTCAAGGTGACGCTGATCAGCGCCGCGATGACCGCGGTCGGCGGCGCGCTCTACGGCCAGTACCAGGTCTACATCAACCCCGAGACCGTCTCCGGCATCGCGATCTCGCTCCAGATCGTCTTCGCGGTGATCGCGGGCGGCATGTTCGTCCAGCTCGGCCCCACGGTCGGCGCGCTGTTCACGCTCCTGCTCGCCGAGACCCTGCGGGTCACCGTCGGCCACGACGTCCACGGCCTGGATGGCACGATCTACGGCCTGCTCCTGGTGATCTTCATCATCTACATGCCCAAGGGCATCCTGGGAAAGCTCCTCGAGCTCCTGGACCGCCGCCGCCCCGGCACACCCCCGCCCCGCCGCCTCCGCCCCGCCTCCGAAGCTGCGGACTGATCCCGTCCAGCGACGCCGGTGCGCATCGGTCAGAGGAGAGCGGATACTGCTCATCGTCAGATCGCAAGGGAGAAGAACGTGTCAGGCAGGTTGGACTGGAAGTGGATCGGCATCGGCGTGGTCATCATGGTCGTGCTCAATCTGGTCGCCGGGCTGGTGCTGGGGCTGGTGCTCGGCTCTGAGCTCGAGGGCGTCACCAGCCCCGAGGACGTCCAGTTGAGCGGGGGCCAGGTCGTGCTCGCCGCGGTGCTCAACTTCCTGGCGTTCGCGATCGGCGGCTACATCGTCGGGCTCAAGTCGGCGGGACGGACGATCCTCGAGCCCGGCATCTCGGCGGCGATCGCGGTCCTGATCGCGCTCCTGATCGCCGGCAACTTCTCGGTCGTCAACATCATCGCCGGCGGCATCGTGCCGTTCCTGGCGGGCGTGCTCGGGCGGCTGGCTCGGCGAGCGCCGGCAGGCGACGGTCTAGCTGGCCGCATCCGGCAGGCTCCTCGTCCCCCGGCGCCGAGGCGCGCCAGCCGGCGATGGAGCGAGCGGCGCCGCTTCGTTCTGCTTGACGGCGGCATCGGCCGGCACCAGGTTTCGGCTGCCCGCCCCTGGTGACGCGCGGGCGGCGCCGTCCGAGGCGGAAGGATGTCCGAGGTGCCGGTGAGCAGGCCTAGGGGACCAGGCTGGCGGCTGCGGAGCTGGCTTGCGGCGTGGCTCGCCGCCGTTCTGGCGCTGGCACCGCTCGCTCAGCCACCCTCGCCGGTCGCCGCGGCGGCACCTGCCGGCGCGCCGGATGCGCTCGCTTCACGGGACGGCGCGCGCGACGCGAGCTTGCCCACGGCAGGGTCGCGGCCCGCGAGCCCGTCGGTCGGGGGATCCTCTCGCCCTCGCTGCTGGCGGAGGCGGCCTTCACGCCTCCTCCGGCCAAACCGCCCCTGCTGCGACCGCTCGTCGCTGCCGAGCCTTGGGTCGCGGCCCGTGCAACCGGACCGATGGAGGACGTCGCGCGCGACGCCTTCCACCGCAGCTCCGTCGGCAGCGCACGCAACCCGACCGGCCCCCCAGCCTGAACAGCTGAGCTCGAGCCCGCGCTGACGGGCGCGCCTCCAGCCGAGGCCGCGCGCGCTCAGCGCACCTGCGCGTGCGCCGTCTTCGGGAGCCACTGTCATGGATTCTTTCCGTCTCACTCTCGGGTTGGTCGTCCTCGCGGTCGGGCCGGTCGTCCTCGGCGCCGGTCCCCTGCCCAAGGCGATGGGCGGGCTCGCGACCGGGTCGCCGCGATGAGCAAGCTGAGCGGTTTTCGGCTGATTCCGGACGACACCCGGATCCCGTTCGTCCGCTATCAGTACTGGGCGTATGCCTTCTCCGGCGCCCTGGTGCTGCTCACCCTGATCCTGCTGCCGACCAAGGGCCTCAACCTTGGCATCGATTTCCGCGGCGGGATCCTGATCGAGGTCGGCATGCCAGGTCCGGCCGCCGATCTCGCCGCGATGCGGGCGACCCTTGGCGACCTCGGGCTCGGCGAGGTCGCGCTGCAGCAGTTCGGCGATCCCGCGACCGTGCTGATCCGGATCGAGCGCCAGGCGGGCAACGAAGCGGGCCAGCTGGCCGCGGTCGACAGGGTCAAAGCCGCGCTCGCCGAACGCTTCGGCGAAGACATCAGCTACCGAAGGGTCGAGTTCGTCGGCCCCAAGGTGAGCGAGGACCTGCTCTGGACCGGCACTCAGGCGATGCTCTATGCGCTGCATCGCGATCCTCGTCTACATCTGGTTTCGCTTCGAATGGCAGTTCGCCATCGGGGCGATCGTCGCGCTGGTCCATGACTCGGTCACGACGCTCGGTCTGTTCTCGCTGTTCGGGCTGGAGTTCAATCTGACGACGTCGCGGCGCGTCCTGACGATCATCGGTTACTCGATCAACGATACGGTGGTGATCTACGACCGGGTGCGCGAGAACCTGCGCAAGTACAAGGCGATGCCGCTGCCGGATCTGATCGACCGCTCGATCAACGAGACCCTCGCGCGTACGGTCATGACTTCGCTCACGACCCTGCTGGCTCTGTTCGCTCTGGTCGTATTCGGCGGCCCGGTGATCCGCGATTTCACCCTCGCGATGACCTGGGGTGTTCTGATCGGTACCTACTCTACCGTGTACGTGGCCGCGCCGATCGTTCTCCATCTCAATCTTCGGCGCGAGCCCGTGCCGCAACCCGCCGAGGCCGCCGGCGAATGAGGGAGCCTCTTGTCTTATGGCGCCAACCGGGTCACCACCTGGGCAGGATTGTCGCCAGCAATGCCGTCGAAGGGAGCCACCGCGTGATCATGCCCAATACCCTGCGCGAGAAGCTCGCCGCAGGCCAACCGACGATCGGCACCCACTACCTCTCGTCCGACCCGGACGTCGCGGAGATCATCGGCGACAGCGGCCTGTTCGACTACGCCGAGTACTGCGCCGAATACTCGGCCTTCGACATGCAGCTGCTCTGCCACGACGGCGAGTGTGCGTCCCAGCGCGAGGGGCGAGTCCAGCATGCGCGCGCTCTTGCTGCCGCTGGTCGGCGACGATCATGATGCGGCCGCCTGCACGGTGATGGGCGGCTGCGGTCACAGCCGGGGGCGCGAGCTGATCTTCGGCGGCGCGACCCGGCACGTGCCCCATGACTACGCTCTGCCCGTGGCCGATCGCCCACTGAGCCCGCCGCTCGGCCGGCTTTGCAACGCCAACTGCGCCGATGCCGGACGATCCGACTGCTCTGCTCGCGTTCCTCGGTCGCGGCGAGGCCTACGGCCTGCCCGGCCGCGAGGTCGAGCAGGTCACGACCCATGCCGCGATCGATCTTCCTCGTCGGCAGCGCGCCTACAAGATGAAGCGAGCCGGTCCGCTACAGCTTTCTCGATTTCTCGACGCCGCGCCAGGCGCAGGCGGCGCTGGAGGCGGAGCTCGGGCTGAACCGCCGCACCGCGCCGATGCTCTATCGCCGGCTGGTCAGCGTGACCCGGAGCGCGACGGCGGCTACGCGCTGGACGGCGACGGCGAGCCGGTCGAGTGGCTGCTCGAGATGCGCACGCTTCGATCAGGACGGGCTGCTCGACCGGATGGCCGCGCGCGGCGCGCTCGATGGGCGCGACGATCGAGGCGCTCGCCGAGGCGATCGCCGGCTTCCACGAGCGCGCCGAGGAGCGGCCGGAGCGCGGCGGCTACGCCGGCATGCGCGAGGTCATCGAGGGCAATGCCGAGGATCTGACGGGCCTGGCCGATGCGGTCTTGCGCCGGTCCAGCGGTCGACGGAGCTGAACCGGCGCACCCGCGCCGAGCTCGAGCGAACCGGGACCTGCTCGAGCAGCGCCGCCGCGCCGGCCAGGTGCGCCATTGCCATGGCGATCTGCACCTCGGCAACATCGTGCTCTGGGACGGCCGCCCGGTGCTGTTCGACTGCCTCGAGTTCGACGAGGCCCTGGCGGCCATCGACACCTTCTACGACCTCGCCTTCACCCTGATGGACCTCTGCCGCCGCGAGCTGCGGCCGCTCGCGCAACGCCTGCTGACGCGGGTATCTCGACGCCACCTGGGACGACGCCGGCACCGCGCTGCTGCCGCTGTTCCTGTCCTGCCGGGCGGCGATCCGCGCCAAGGTCCAGGGCCTCGCCGCCGAGCGCGAGGACGACGCCGACGCGCGCGCTCGAGAGATCCAAGCGGCGCGGGCCTATCTCGATCTCGCGGCCAGTCTTCCTCACGCCCGGTCCGCCAAGGCTGGTCGCGATCGGCGGGGTCTCCGGGACCGGCAAGTCGACGCTTGCGCGCGAGCTCGCCCCGGCGCTCGGCCGGGCGCCCGGCGCCGTGCTGCTGCGCAGCGACGTGACCCGCAAGAAGCTGTGCGGCGTGGCGCCGACCGAGCGCCTCGGCGCGGACGCCTACGCCGAGCAGGTCTCCGCGCGCGTCTACGACAGCCTGGCCGCGCGGGCCGCCGCGATGCTGTCCGCCGGCCACGCCGCGATCGTCGATGCGGTGTTCCTCGACCCGCAGGAGCGCGCGCGCATCGAGCGGGTCGCGACCGAGCGCGGCGTGCGGTTCGATGGGATCTGGCTGGCCGCGGACGCCCGAGGTCCTGGCGCAGCGGGTAGCGCTGCGGCGCGGCGATGCTTCGGACGCGACGGCGGCGGTCGTGCGCCGCCAGATCGCGCTCGATCCGGGCGCGATCGAGCTGGCATCGGGTGGACAGCGGCGGCGCGCCCGAGCAGGTCGCGGCGGCGGCCGGGGCGGCCCTCGGGCTGTAGCCAGCCCGCCGGGGATCGGCTAAGCCGGAGCCGCGGCGAGCGAGGAGGGGAACGATGTTCAAGGCGCTGGTGCTGAACAAGCGAGGGGGACGAGGTCACCGCCGCGGTCGAGGAGCTCGACGAGGCGCGCCTGCCCGAGGGCGACGTCACCGTCGCGGTCGAGCACTCGACCCTGAACTACAAGGACGGCCTGATCATCCGGAACAAGGCGCCGCTGGTGCGCAGCTTCCCGCACGTGCCGGGGATCGACTTCGCCGGGCGGGTGGTCGAGAGCGCGCATCCCGACTGGCGGCCGGGCGACGCCGTGGTGCTGACCGGCTGGGGCGTCGGCGAGCGCCAGTGGGGCGGCCATGCCGGGCGCGCGCGGGTCAAGGGCGACTGGCTGGTGCCGCTGCCGGCGGGCTGGACCACCCGCCACGCGATGGCGATCGGCACCGCGGGATTCACCGCGATGCTGGCGGTGATCGCGCTCGAGGACCACGGGCTGACGCCGGGCGCAGGCGAGGTGCTGGTGACCGGGGCGGCCGGCGGGGTTGGCTCGGTCGCGATCGCGCTTTTGGCCAGGCTCGGCCACCAGGTCACGGCCTCGACCGGACGGCGCGCGAGCCACGACTACCTGAGATCGCTCGGCGCCAGCGCCATCATCGACCGCGCCGAGCTCGCCGAGCCGAGCTCGCGGCCGCTGGAGAGCGAGCGCTTCGTCGGCTGCGTCGACAGCGTCGGCGGCACGACGCTCGCCCGGGTGCTCGGCCAGATGAGTACCGCTGCTCGGTCGCCGCGGTCGGCCTCGCGGGCGGCAGCGAGCTCAAGACCACGGTGATCCCGTTCCTGTTGCGCGGGGTCAACCTGCTCGGGATCAACTCGGTCTACCAGCCGGCGGCGCCGCGCCGCGCCGCCTGGCAGCGCCTCGCGCGCGACCTCGATCCCGGCCTGCTCGAGGCGGTGATCCAGCCGGCGACGCTGGAGGATCTGCCGCGCCTCGCCGGCGAGATCCTCAAGGGACAGGTCCAGGGCCGGGTCGTCGTCGATCTCGATCCGCTGACCGGGAGCGCCCCGGAACGCGCCGACGCGCGTCGGCGAGCTCGGTCGACAGCATCCGGACGTCGTTGCCGAGCGTGACGAAGTCGAAGCCCTTCTGCGCCATCTGCGCGCGCGTAGTCCGGCATCATGCAGTGCATCCCGGCCTTGATGCCGGCCGCCTGGGCGGCGGCGAGGATGCGCTCGATCGCGGCCATCACGTCGGCGCTCGTCGGGTCGAGCTGGATCGGGTAGCCGAGCGACTGGGCGAGATCCGAAGGGCCGATGTAGAGGCCGGTGAGGTTCGGCGTCCGGGCGATCGCCTCGACGTTGTCGAGCGCCTCGCGGGTCTCGATCATCGCCAGCGTGATCACGACGTCGTTGGCGCCCTCGATGTAGGAGGGCCCGTGGATCATCATCGCCCGGGTCGGGCCGACGCTGCGCTGGCCGCGCGGCGCGTAGTGGCAGGCGCGGACCAGCGCCTCGGCGTCGGCCGGCGTGTTGATCATCGGGCAGAGGATGCCCCAGGCCCCGGCATCGAGCAGCTTCATGATGATGCCGGGCTCGAGCCAGGGCGGGCGCGCGATCACGGTCGCATCGCCGGCGGCGTTGATCGCCTGCATCATGGTCAGCGCGCACTGGTAGTCGATCAGGCCGTGCTGCAGGTCGACGGTGATCAAGTCGTAGTCCTGGCGGGCGACCAGCTCCGCCGTCACCGTGCTCGGGATCGACAGCCAGCCGTTGACCGCCGGCTCGCCGCGCCGCCAGATCTCGTGCAATCGCGTATCCACGGGCCTTCCTCCCTCGTCTGATCCAGCCGGTCACGCCGTCCCGCGCCCTTGCGGTGGTCTAACCGAGCGCCGGTCGGACCTCAAGCGCGACGGCTGTCGGCTCTGCAGCCCGCTTGTCGCACTCAATCTGCTCCTGGTTGACGGCGGCGGGCAGACATGGGACCAGGGTGGGGTGCGCGCGCACCGGGGGCGGATGTGGCGGTCCGTCATAGTGCCTCGAGCGGGGTCGCGCGCGTCGGTTGATGGGAAAACTCGGCGCCATTGCCAGCCGCTAACTGCTGGTTGAGGCGTGGCCAACCGTATTCGGGCACCCGAAACCGGCGTCATCCGCTGCCCAGGGATGGAGGTAGTGGCAAGGAAAACACCACCAGCGGGCGGACGATGCCTCGCCGTCCGCCGCGGCGGACGAAAACTGCTCGACCCTCGAATCACCGCAAGCGCTATACTGATCCGAATCAGGTTTTCGGGGTTGACCTGTCCGAGCGGACTGTGCAATTTTAGGTAATCTTTAATAGCATTTGTCGGTGTGGAACGTCTTGACCGGCGGCGTTGAAGCTCGGTCGGAGGTCGATCCTGTCACGAACAAGCCGAAAAGGCATGGTAGAGCGGGACGCGCGCAGCGGCGGCCGGCTCTGGTTTGGAGGAGTATCTGGCGTCGTCCTGGCTGGCCTTGAGACACATGACACTCGCGGAGTTGACGGTCAGCGATGATGTTCTCAGCCGTATGGTATGGCCTCGCGGTGGTGGCGTGTTGCAGTTTGGCGGGACCGATGGGCCGAGTGCTCGGCGTCATCGACTATCCGGACGGCGGCCGCAAGAGCCACGCCCGACCGACGCCGATGGTCGGCGGGATCGCGCTGATGCTGCCGCTGTTGCTGGTCGCATCGGTCAAGATGATGCTCGGCGACGCGCCCGTCGACATCTTTGCCAGCCCTGGTGGTGGTCGGCCTCGGTTTCCTGACCCTCGGCTGGTACGATGATCGGCAGCATGCGCCGCCGGGCGCCCGGCTGCTCGTGTCCTCCGGCCTGTTCGGGGCGGTGATCCTGCTGCAGCCGGAACTGCTGCTGACCGAGATCGACCTCGGCCCGTATCTCGTGCGCATACCGCTTTGGCTGCTCTCGTTCCCATTCACGATCCTGTGCCTCGTCGGCCTGCAGAACTCGATCAACATGGTCGACGGCATGAACGGTCTGCTGATCGGTCTCGCCCTGTTCTGGACCGGCTGCCTGCTGCTCTACGCGCCGGACCACCTCACGATCTACCTGAAGCTGCTGATGCTCGGGCTGTTGATCCTGCTGCCCTATAATCTCTTGGGCGTGCTGTTCCTGGGCGATGCGGGCAGCTACTCGATCGGGGCGACGATCGGGATGCTGATGATCTACTGGCCACAACCAGGCGGACGGCGCCTTGCCGATGCTCACCGTGGTGCTGTGGCTGCTCGTCCCGGTGCTCGACTGCCTGCGCGTGATGGTGACGCGCCTGTACAACGACCGTTCGCCGCTGAGCCCGGACGAGAACCACCTGCGCCATCGTCTCGCCCGCCACTGGCGCTGGCCGATCTGCCTGGTGATCTACCTCGTCCTGGTGGCCTGCCCGGGCCTGGTCGGGGCGATCTGGCCGAGCGCCACGCTTGGCGATGCTGATGCTGGGCGGAACCTCGTACCTCGGGCCTGCTCTGGGTGACGCGGCTGCCGCGCCAAGTCGGCGCGCAGGGAAGCCCGAACCTGATCTGACGGAGCTTCCCGCGGCGGCGAGCGCCAGGCCGGCGGCAAGCCGGCTCGACGGTCTCAAGCCGGTCGGGGGGAA
>CAVWCE010000007.1:0-87852 GCA_963753275.1 uncultured Alphaproteobacteria bacterium
CCCGATCTCGCCTGGAGGGTGCCATGAAGCCGCTCAACCGTGCCGTATCCTGGTTGCTCGCTCTCGTCCTCGTGGCCGGCTGCGCTGTCGACCGAAGTCACCGACCGTCAGCGTTATCAGGGCGCGAAGCTCGCCCGGCCCGATCGCGTCATCGTCCACGACCTCACGGCGAACCCGGCCGAGGTCCCGCCCGAGGAGTCGGCGTTCGCCGGCCGACTGCGCGAGCGCGCCAGGCCGACCCCGCCGCGCGCCGAAGCTCGGCCGACGAGCTGAGGCGCGCGAGATCGCCCAGGAGCTGGTCGGGGCGGAGCTGCGGGCAACCTGGGACTGCCGGCGGTGGGCGGCCGCAGGCCAGCCGGCGCCGCAGGTCGGCGACATCGTGCTGCGAGGCTACTTCGTCTCGGTCGAGGAGGGCAGCGCCCGCGAGCGCGTGCTGGTCGGATTCGGCAAAGGCGCGGCCGAGCTCGGGACGGCGGTCGAAGGCTTCCAGATGACGGCCGACGGCCTGCGCCCGCTGGGCCGCGGCGAGGTCCGGTCCGGCGGCGGCGACATGCCGGGCATGGTCCTCCCGCTGGGCGGTCGTTGCCGCCACCGCCAACCCGATCGGCCTCGTGGTCGGCGGCGCGGTCAAGCTCACCGGCGAGGCCACCGGCTCGGACACCATCGAAGGCTCCGCCAAGCGCACCGCCGAGGAGATCGCCGCGCAGATCAAGACGACCGCCGAGGAGCAGGGCTGGATCTGACCTGGTCGGACGGGGCGCCGGCCTGGGCCCGTCTCTCGGTGACCGGAAGGATCGTCGTCGCGCCTGCTACCGGCGGGCCGAGAGGTCCCGCTCACTCCTTCTCGGCACCTTCGAGCTCGTCGATGCGCTGTCCGAGCCTGGCCCGCGCGCGCTCGTGCCGGTCGAGGATGGCCTTGAGTCCGGTGTTCTCGACTTCCCCGACCTTCGAGGCGCAGCGCGATGCCGTTCAGAACGAGCAGCTCGTCCTCGATCCGGCCGAGCCGCTCGCCGATCTCGGTGCGCAGCTCGCCGACCTCACCATGAAGCCGATCGAACTTCTCATCGAGCCGGCGTAGAAAGGCGAGCGTGTGGCTCTCGGGCTCCGCCATGTCTTCTCACCCTCTCGTACGCCTCGATCAAAGCGCGGTGGACCTCCACTCCTCATCGGTCAGTCGCGCCTTCAATGCCAAGCCTAGCGGAAAATCCTACCGCAACGTCACCTCGCAGGCGTAGTGCGGGCGTAGCCACACGCTGGCGACGGGAAGCGGGCAGTGATCATCCACCAATTCACGAGCCTTCGCGGTCAACGCGCCGTCGATGGGGCGAAAAGCGCCGATGTTCTCGCGTCGCAGATCGCTGAGCTGAACCGGGCCGAGCACATAATCTTGAGTGCCGGTGGCAATGATGCTTTGGAGCATATCGATTTTCTCGAGGAGGTGTTCATACGCGCGCGAAGGACGTCTTGGTCAGGCTTTGGTCCATACGGGAGGAATTTCGGCGCAGCTATGCGGCTCTGCTGGATTGTCTCGCGCTCACACGCCGGCCGGTTCTGGTGCTCACCGTATATAACCCGTGCTTTCACGCACATGGCTTCGATGCCGCGTACCAGCAAGCCGCTGAAAGCGCGGTGTCGGTCATCGATGACGTCATCCAGCAGGAGGCGTGCCGTCGCTCATTCGACATCCTCGAGCTTCGGACGTTGTTCCATGACCGGGCCGACTATGCCAACCCGATAGAGCCATCGGCACTTGGAGGCGCAAAGCTGGCGAAGTGCATGAGCGATTGGGTGAACACGGGGCAGCCGATACAGTACAAAGTATTGATACCAATGCCGAGCCATCTTGTCTAAACTGATTGGATCAAACTCATGACCGTGGCTCTCTGTGTCAAATGCGGTAAGTTCAAGCACGGCGCCTGCAATGGCCGGCCCAGCCTGCCACCGGAGCAAGAGAAACAAATGCTTGCGACCCGAAATCGACAGCATATGCTCGGGCGCGGCGGCACACCAGCGAGGGCAGCAAAAAAAGACACGGCAAGACAGAAGGGCACCATCCCTATGAAGCCGTTGTTGGGTCTACGGTCCAAACGTAGCGTCAACTCGCGGGTAACGGGAAGCGTCTGTGGAAATTAAGGCGCTTGGGCGACGACGCCGAACCTGGAGCAAGCGGCGTGGGCTCGGGTGAACCGTAGGACAGTCGTACTGGCCGACGGGCAATCGTGCAGCGACGGATTAGGCCGGCGCCGCCGGCGCAACACGCTCCTCGGCCATGCCCTGCCACGTCGTGAGGCCTTCCTCGCGGCGGGGGGCGATGTGGGCGAGGGCGGCGGTGAGGTCGGCGAGGCTGTCGAGGTTGTGGACCGGGCGGAAGTCGTCGACGTGGCGGATGATCGCGCGCGCGCCGGTGGCGAGCGGGGCGTAGCCGTCGAAGCGCAGGAGCGGGTTGAGCCAGATCAGGCGGCGGCAGCTCTTGTGCAGGCGCTCCATCTCGACCTCGAGGCCCTCGCCGGCGTCGCGATCGAGGCCGTCGGTGATCAGCAGCACGACCGCGCCCTGGCCCAGCACGCGGCGCGACCAGACCCGGTTGAACTCGTGCAGGCAGTGGCCGATCCGGGTGCCGCCAGACCAGTCCTGGACCAGGTCGCCGACCTTGGCGAGCGCTAAGTCGACGTCGCGCGCGCGCAGCTGCCGGGTGACGTTGGTCAGCCGCGTGCCGAAGACGAAGCTGTGGACGCGGTCGCGATCGCTGGTCGCGGCGTGCATGAAGTGCAGCAGCATGCGCGCGTAGCGCTCCATCGAGCCCGAGATGTCGGACAGGATCACGAGCGGCGGGTGGCGGCGGACGCGGCGCTTGCGGGCGAGGTCGATCATCGCCCCACCGCCGCGCAGGGACTGGCGGAGCGTGCGCCGCAGATCGACCCGCCAGCCGGAGGGATCGCGGCGGAAGCGCCGGCTCGGCACCGGCTTGATCGGCAGCCGCAGCTTGCGGATCAGCGCCTTGGCCTGCTCGACCTCGGCTGCGCTCATCTGCTCGAAGTCCTTGTGCTGCAGGACCTCGCGCGCGGAGAAGCTCAAGGTCGCGTCGAGCTCGACCGCGGGCGGCTCGGCGTCGTCGGGCGCCTCGCCCTCGCCCGGCAGCTTCTCGGGGCCCAGCGCCTCGGCGACGCGGCGCGCCAGCTCGTCGCCCGCCGGCGGCGCGCCCGCGTCGATCCGCGGCAGGAGCAGCTGCATCATCTTCTCGAGCAGGTCGGGCTTGCGCCAGAAGATGTGGAACGCCTGGTCGAACAGCAGGCGCTGGTCGCGCCGGTTCACGAACACCGCGTGCAGCGTCCAGTAGAAGTCGGTGCGGCTGCCGATGCCGACGGTCTCGACCGCGCGGAGCGCGTCCAGCACCTTGCCGGGGCCGACCGGCAGCCCGGCGCTGCGCAGCACCCGCGCGAAGTGCATCACGTTGGCGGCGAAACGCCCGGGCGGAGCGGCGCCGGCCGACGGCGATCGGGCTTGGTCGACAACGGGCACGACGGAACCTTCTGCAAGGAGGAGCGACGGCTCCGTCGGCTTACGCGCCGCAGCCTCCACCGGCAAGGCCTGCGGCGCGCGCGGCCGGCGCGCAGCACATGGATGGCGCGCGCGCGTGATGGGCGCTATCCCGTAGTCCTGAGGAGACGTCCCGTGCGGCGCGACGGCGCCTCGCGGGAAATCAAACCAATCGCCTGCATCCGGCGGCCCGGTCCTTGCAATCGGCGCTGCCGCGCGGTTCAGGGCCGCGGGGATGGTCGGGCGCAGTCGGAAAGGTCACTCAAGATGAGCAAGCGAACGGGATCTCTAGCGGCCACGCTCGTCCTGCTGGCTGCCGCCGTCTCCGGCTGCGCGCCGACCACCGCCCCGAACACGGGGCAGCGCATGATGCTGGAGCCCGCCCGAAATGCCAGAAGGGTGGCGACTTCGCGAAGGCCGTGCGCGAGTACGAGCGGGCGGCGCAGGGCGGCGTGGCCTACGCCCAGTATCGGCTCGCGCGGCTGCACGAGCGCGGGCTCGGCACGGCGCAGAACGAGGAGGAGGCGGCGCGCTGGTACCGGGCCGCGTCCGATCGCGGCGATCCCGCGGCCAAGATCGCGCTCGCGAAGATGTACGAGCAGGGCCGCGGCGTGCCAAAGGACCAGGCGGCGGCGCTGGCGCTCTACCTCGAGGCTGCCGAGCACGAGCGCAGCCGCGCCTATCGGCTCAATCCGCCGCGGCCAGCCGCCGTCGCCCATATCCGCGCCGGCCAGATGATCGAGCAGGGTCGCGGCGGCCCGGCGCACCCGGCGGCCGCGGCCCAGCTCTACCGTTTCGCCGCCGAGGCGCGCAATCCCGACGCCCAGTTCGCGCTCGCCGAGCTGTACTCGAAGGGCCAGGGCGTGGCGGCCGATCCGGCCGAGGCCGAGCACTGGTATCTCGCGGCGGCCGCCAACTACGACGCGCCCGCGAGCGCGGGCGATGCCAGCGCCCAGAACCGGCTCGGCCAGATGTACGTCGACGGCCGCGGCGTGGCCCAGGACGTGAGGCGCGGCGTCGGCCTGCTCGAGCAGGCGGCGGAGCAGGGCCACGGCTCGGCGCAGGCACGGCTCGCGCGGCTGTTCGAGCAGGGCGAGGGCAGCGTGGCCGCCGACCCGGCCCGCGCCGCCCACTACTACGAGCTGGCGGGCGCGGCCGGCTACACCAGCGCCTACTACCGGCTGGCGACCCTCTACGCCAACGGCCAGGGCGTGCCGGCCGACGGCGGGCGCGCGGTGCAGCTCTATGAGCAGGCCGCCGCCGCAGGCGAGACGCGCGCCTACGGCAAGCTCGGCGACCTCTACGCCGAGGGCAGGGCGGTGCCAGGACGGGACCAAGGCCCTCGAGTGGTTCGCGGAGGGCGCCTGGCATGGTGACGGCCGGGCGGCGCTGAGGCTCGCCGAGGCCTCGAGCGCGGCCAGGGCGTGGCGCCGGCACCGCTCGAGGCGCTCGCCTGGTACCAGATCGCGCAGGCGCTCGGCGAGGAGCGCGCCGCCGAGCGGGTCGGACGGCTCGTGAGCGAGCTCGGACAGGCGCAGACCGAGCGCGCCACGACGGCCGCCGAAAGCTGGCAGCGCGAGCGCGCTGCCTCCTGAGCCGGAGAGAGGGCGAGCTCGATCACGAATCTCCCTGGCCGCTGGAGCGGTCGTGGCGCCGTCGATTCAACTGTTGCTCGCTCGGAACTGGAACTCGGGCTGGCTCAGTGTCGGCCTTTGATCGCCTTGCCCGGCGCGGGATCGGGCAAGCGAGATCTCTGGCCCGATTGCGCTAGGCAAACCGCGCGATCGCGTGCATGACGACGGACCATGCCCGAGTTCCTGACCACCAAGGAAGTCGCCGCCCTGCTCCGGATCAAGGAGCGCAAGATCTACGAGCTGGTCAGCGACAACGCGATCCCGGTCAGCCGGGTCACCGGCAAGCTCCTGTTCCCGCGCGAGATGATCGAGGCCTGGGTCTGGCAGCACGCCGACTACGCGGCGGCACCGAAGGGCTCCACGGCCGCCCGCCGGTGCTCGCCGGCAGCCACGATCCGCTGCTCGAATGGGCGCTGCGCAAGTCCGGCAGCGAGCTCGCGGCGTTCTTCGACGGCAGCCTCGATGGCCTCGCCCGGCTCGCGGCAGGCAAGGCGATCGCGGCCGGACTGCACGTCTACGAGCCCGAGGCCGAGGACTGGAACCGCGGCCACCTCGGGCGCGCCATGGCCGGCATGCCGGTCGTGCTGCTGGAATGGGCGTGGCGCGCCCAGGGGCTGGTGGTGCCGCCCGGCAACCCGAAGGCGATCGCTGGCCTCGCCGATCTCGACGGCCTGACGCTCGTCCCCCGGCAGGAGCGCTCCGGCAGCCATCTGCTGCTCGACCATCTGCTGCGCCGGCAGGGCCTCGACCGTTCCCGGGTCGCGCTGGTGGCCCGCCCGCCCGCAGCGAGGCGGACGTCGCGCTTGCGATCGCCGAGGGCAAGGCCGATGCCGGCCTCGCGGTCGAGGCCGTGGCGCGCCAGTTCCGCTCGGCTTCGTGCCCCTGTTCCGCGAGCGCTACGACCTCGCGATGTGGCGGCGCGACTATTTCGAGCCGCCGTTGCAGCGGCTGTTGACCTTCGCGCGCACCCCCGCCTTTCGGCGCGCGCCGAGGAGCTCGGCGGCTATGAGGTCGCCGGCCTCGGCACGTGCACTACAACGGCCCTTGACCGCCGCCGCGGCGCCCAAGACGCCGGGGATCACGCAAAGAGGAGGGGGTGCGGTGAAGCTCAGCGCGCGCAACCTGATCAAGGGCAAGGTCGTGGAGGTCAAGAAGGGCGCCGTCGCGGCCCAGGTGCGGGTCGACATCGGCGGCGGCAACGTGCTGACCTCGATGATCACCGTCGACGCCGTCGAGGAACCTCGGCCTCAAGCAGGGCGACCCGGTGTCGGTCGTGATCAAGTCGACCGAGGTCATGCTCGCCACTGAGTGCACAGGCGCATTCAAGGAATTCGGCTTGCCGAGGATCTGGGCCGGGGTCTTGGTCCAGATGAAGGGCTTGGGGTCAGCGTTGTGCTCGGCGATGTAGCGGTGGATCGCGGCCTGGAGGTCGACGATCGAGTGGAAGCTGCCGCGCTTGAGCCGGCGCCGGGTGAGCGCCGAGAAGAAGGTCTCGACCGCGTTCAGCCACGAACCCGAGGTCGGCGTGAAGTGGAAGACGAAGCGGGGATGGCGGGCGAGCCAGGGCAGCACCTTGGGGTGCTTGTGGCTGCCGTAGTTGTCGAGGATGACGTGGACGACCTTGCCGGCTGGCACCGCGGCCTCGATCGCGTTCAGAAAGCGCAGGAACTCCTGGTGGCGGTGGCGCTGCATGCAGCGCCCGAGCACCGTGCCGTCGAGGAGGTTGAGCGCCGCGAACAAGGTGGTGATGCCGTTGCGCTTGTAGTCGTGGGTCATCGTGCCGGCCTTGCCTGGCTTGAGCGGCAGTCCGGGCTGGGTGCGATCGAGCGCCTGGATCTGGGACTTTTCGTCGACCGACAGCACGACCGCATGCTTAGGCGGGGCGACGTAGAGGCCGACGATGTCCTCGAGCTTGGCGGCAAACTCGGGGTCGGCCGAGCGCTTGAAGGTGCGGATGCGGTGCGGCTGGAGGTCGTGGGCCTGCCAGATGCGTTGCACCGAACGCAAGGAGATCCCCGCCGTCTTGGCCATGGCCCGGCCGGTCCAGTGGGTCGCTTCGCCGGGCGGTTCGGCACAGGTGAGCGTCACGACCCGCTGCACGGTCCGATCGCCCAGGGGCGGTTTGCCGGGCTTGCGGGTGGCATCGCGCAGCAGCCCATCGACCCCGGCTTCGGCGAACCGCTGCTGCCAGCGCCACACCGCTGGCCGGCCGATCCGAGCGCGTTGGGCGACCGCGGCGACGCTCAGCCGTTCCGCCGAGCCCAGGATGATCCGAGCCCGCGCCACATGCTTCTGGGCGCGGTTGCCATCGGCGACGATCGCCTCCAAACGAGCACGATCCTCAGCCGAGACCAGGGGACACACTGTCCGAGCCATGGGCTCAGCATGGCACATCCGCCGACCCTTGTGAATCCTCTGATTGCATCAGTGCACTAGCGGGCGCGCCCCGAGGTCCGGCGCGCAGACGGTGTGGCCCGACACGAGGCGCTCGACGAAGACCGGAACGCGGTAGACTGCCTCGAGACGCGCCGCGGTCAGGACCGTCTCCGGGGCCCCGTGCGCGATGAGCCCGCCGTCGTGCAGCAGCGCCACCTCGGTGGCGCAGGCAAAGGCGTGGTCGGGATCGTGGGTCGAGAGCACGATGCCGTAGCCCTGCGCCGCCAGAGCGCGCACCTCGCGCAGCACGAGCGCCTGGTTGCCGAAGTCGAGGCTCGCGGTCGGCTCGTCCATGACGATCAGCGGCGCCGCCTGGGCGAGCGCGCGGGCGATCAGCCCGAGCTGGCGCTGGCCGCCGCTGATCCTGGTGTAGTCGGCCAGGGCGAGGTCGGCGATGCCAAGCGTCTCGAGCGCGGCCATGGCGGCGGCGTGATCGCGCGGGCCGGGCCGGGCGAACGGCCCGAGGTGCGCCGTGCGGCCCATCACCACCATGTCGAGCACGGTGTAGGGAAAGTGCGCCGCATGGGCCTGCGGCACGTAGGCGGCGCGGCGCGCCACCTCGGCGCGCGGCAGACCCTCGAGCAGCCGGCCGTCGATCCACACCGCGCCGCCCTGCGCCGGGAGCAGGCCGAGCAGGGTCTTGAACAGGGTGGTCTTGCCGGAGCCGTTGGGGCCGAGGAGGCAGATGACCTCGCCGGGGCCGACGGCCAGGCTCACGTCGCGGCCGACCGGCTTGCCCGGGTAGCCGAAGCCGAGGCGCCTCGCCTCGAGCCTCATGCCCAGCCGTGCCGGCCGCGGGCGAGCAGCCAGAGGAAGACCGGCGCGCCGACGAAGGCGGTGAGGATGCCGATCGGCGTCTCGACCGCGGCGATCGTGCGCGCGAGCGTGTCGACCAGCAGCAGATAGCCGGCGCCGAGGACCATCGCGGCGGGCAGGAGGCGGTCGAAGTTCGGGCCGACGAGCATGCGCGCCACGTGCGGCATGATCAGCCCGACCCAGCCGATGATGCCGGCGATCGCGACCACGCTCGCGGTCATCAGCGTCGCGGCCGCGATCACCACGATGCGCAGGCGCGGCGCGTTGACCCCGAGCGCGCGCGCCTCCTCGTCGCCGAGCGAGAGCACGTTGATCCGCCAGCGCAAAAGCGCCAGCGGGACCAGACCGAGCGCTGCGATCGGGACCGTGGTGGTGAGGTCCTCGAGCTTGATCGCGGCGAGGCTGCCGAGCAGCCAGAAGGTGATCGCCGGCAGCTGGTCGTAGGGATCGGCCAGGACCTTGAGCAGCGAGATCGCGGAGCCGGCGAGCGCGCCGACCACCACGCCGGCGAGCACCAGCACCAGCACCGGCTCGCGCCCACGCACCGAGGCGGCGACCAGTAGCACGAGGCCGACCGTGCCGAGCCCGACGAGGAAGGCGAGGAGCTGGATGCCGGCCACGGGCAGCGACAGGAAGATGCCGAGCACAGCCCCGAGCCCGGCTCCCGCCGACACCCCCAGGATGTCCGGCGAGACCAGCGGGTTGCGGAACAGGCCCTGATAGGCGGCGCCGGCGGCCGCGAGCGCTGCGCCCACCAGCATCGCCGCCGCGATCCGCGGCAGGCGGACGAAGAACAGCACCGTGTCGAGGGTCGCCCCGGCTGCGGGAATCTCGCCGCTCAGCCGGTTCAGGACGACGCGCAGCGCATCCGCGAGCGAGATCGGATAGGGGCCGATGAAGGCGGCGACCACGGCCAGCGCCAGCAGGCCTGCTGCCAGGAGCGGCGTGGTCAGCCGCGCCGGCGCCGGCCACCACGTGCTAAGGTGCCCGACCCTCGGCCCAGCGGAGGAGGCGGTCGAGCTCGGCGTCGGTGAGGTCGACATGATAGAACAGGTCGTAGAACGACCGCGTCTCCTCCCGCAAATCCTGATTGACCTGGTCCGGGTAGAACAGCCCCGCCAGCCACTTCACGCCGATCATGCGATTGAGCGAGGGCGGCCGGTCGATCCAGCCGAACGGCGCCGTCGGGCTGAGATAGACCCGACCGGTCGCCACCGCCTCCACCCCCTGCCAGTAGAAGTCCTTCCAGACGCCTTCGTAGAAGCTCGGGTCCCAAGTGATCACGGTGTCGGGGTCCCAGACCACGATCTGCTCGATCGGCACTTCGGCGATGCCGCGCCGGGCGCCGCTCGGATCCTGGGCCACGTTGATCGCGCCCACGCGCTCGATGATCTCGGTGTTGATCGAGCCCTGGAGCCCAGTCTCGAGGCCGCTCGGGCCGCGCGCGAGGTAGACCCGCGGCCGCTGCTCCTGCGGCACCTCGGCGAGCGTGGCGTCGATTCCGGCCAAGGTCGTCTCGACGTACGACGCGATCCGCTCGGCCCGCTCCTCGACCCCCAGCACCGCGCCGAGCAGGCGGACCGCGTTGGCGGTGTTCGAGAAGGTGCCATCGATCAGGATGTAGGGGATGCCGGTTTGGGCCTGCACCCGCTCGGCGAGCGAAACGTAGGTAGCGCGCACCGAGCCGAAGTCGAAGATCAGGTCGGGCTTGGCCTGCAGGAGGACCTCGAGATTGACGGTGTCGCCGCGCCCGGTCAGCCAGCCGACCTCGGGCAGGTCGCGGTAGTGCGGCGCGATGTAGGGGAGCTCCTCGGGACGCGGCGCGCGCGGCCAGCCGATCATCCGCTCCGGCGCCAGCACGTAGAGCAGCACCGACGCCGGTGGTCCGGCCGCGAACACCCGCTCGATCCGGTCCGGCACCGCGACCTGCCGGCCGGCCGAGTCGGTGATCGTGCGTTCGGCCGCGGCGGGAGCAGCCGCCAGCAGGCCGACGAGCAGAACGGCGCAGGTGATTGTCGACAGAAGCGGCACGACCGGCTTCAGCTCTGGCCGCCGGCGTTCGGGAAGAACAGCCGCTGGCCGTTGATCTCAAAGTCGGCGATCGCCTGCTGGCCATCCGGTCCGGTGATCCACTCGACGAACTGCTGGGCCGGCTCGGTCTTGACGTTCGGGCAGTGCTCCGGGCTGACCCGGATCACGCCGTACGGGTTGAACAGGGCCTCGTCGCCCTCGACCAGCACGTCGAGGTCGCCCTTGTTCTGGAAGCTTATCCAGGTGCCGCGGTCGGTCAGCGCATAGGCGTCCATGCCGACCGCGGTGTTGAGCGTGGGGCCCATGCCCGAGCCGGTCTCGCGGTACCATTGGCCGCTCGCCGCGCCGGGATCGACGCCCGCCTCCTGCCAGAGGCTCTGCTCCTTCTTGTGGGTGCCGGAATCGTCGCCGCGCGACGCGAACGCCGCCTTCGCCTCGGCGATCTGGCGGAGCGCCGCCGCTGCATCGCTCATGCCGCCGACCTGTGCGGGATCGGCGGCGGGGCCGACGATCACGAAATCGTTGTACATCACGTCCTGGCGCTCGACGCCGTAGCCCGCCGCGACGAACTTCTCCTCGTCCGGCCTGGCGTGCACGAAGAGGACGTCGCCATCGCAGTTCTGCGCGTTCTTGAGCGCCTGGCCGGTGCCGACCGCGACCACGCGCGCCTCGATCCCGGTCCGCTCCCGGAATTGCGGCAGGATGTGGTCGAACAGGCCGGAGTTCTCGGTCGAGGTGGTCGACTGGACGATGATGAACGGGTCCTCGGCCTTGGCCGCGGTGGCGCCGCTCGCGACCAGGCCCAGGGCGGCGCTCATCGCGAGCCTCACGACGCTGCGTCGGATCATTGGAGGTGCCTCCGGTTCGTGGTTGGGCTCACAGCACGAGCCGTCCGGCGAGGAAGGCCGCGGCGTGCGGCGAGGCGGGGTGGTCGAAGAAGTGAGCGGCCGAGCTGTGCTCCTCGACCCGGCCGCGGTGCAGGAACACGACCTCGTCGGCGAGCCGCTTGGCCTGGCCGACGTCATGGGTCACCAGCACGATCTTGGTGCCGCCGGCAGCGGCCCGCCGGATCAGCTGCTCGATCGCGAGCGTCGAGGCCGGATCGAGGCTGGCGGTCGGCTCGTCGAGGAACAGCACGTCGGGGGTCAGGCTGAGCGCGCGGGCAAGGGCGAGGCGCTGCTGCTCGCCGCCGGAGAGGCGCCGCGCCGGGGTGCGCGCCAGCGCGGCCAGCCCGGCGCTCGCCAGCACCCGCCGTGCGCGCTCGGCGCGCTCGCGCCGGGCGACGCCGCGGGCGGCGAGCGCATGGCGAATGTTGCCGAGCGCCGAGCGGCGCAGCAGCACCGGCCGCTGGAAGACCATCGCCTGGCGCCGCCGGGTCTGGCGATCGGCCGGTCGCCCGGCCCACAGCACCGCGCCCGCGCTCGGCGCGAGCAGGCCGTGCAGCAGGCGCAGCGTCAGGCTCTTGCCGGCGCCGTTCGGGCCCATGATCACGCTGCGCAGGCCCGGCCGCAGCGACAGCTCGAGGCGGTCGATCAAGCGCCGCCCGCCGGCCTCGAAGATCAGGCCCTTGGCCTCGATCGGCAGGATCGGCGGCATCCGGTCGGCGGCCGCCGCGGCCGCGGCCGGCTCGAAGGGCAGGGCGCGCTCAAGCATAGGCGGTCCGGGTCCGGGTCGTGCGCATCGCCATCACCGCGCCGTTGACCGCCAGCGCGACGGTCACCAGGATCAGCCCCAGTGCCAGCGCCAGCGCGAGATTGCCCTTCGAGGTCTCGAGGGCGATCGTGGTGGTCATCACCCGGGTGACGTGGTTGATGTTGCCGCCCACGATGATCACCGCGCCGACCTCGGCGATCGCCCGGCCGAAGCCGGCGAGCGCCACCGTCAAAAGGCTGTAGCGCGCGTCCCACAGCAGGGTGCCGATGGTCGCCAGCGCGCCAAGCCCGAGCGAGCGCAGCTGCTCGTCGTACTCCTCGCGCAGGTCCTCGATCACCTGCCGCGCGAGGGCGGCGATGATCGGCGTCACCAGCACGCTCTGGGCGATGATCATCGCGCTCGGGGTGTAGAGCAGACCGAGCACGCCGAGCGGGCCGGCGTTGGACAGCAGGAGGTAGACCAGGAGCCCGACCACCACCGGCGGCAGGCCCATCAGCGCGTTGACCGCCAGAACCACCGCACCCCGGCCCGGAAACCTCAGCACGGCGAGGCCTGCGCCGAGCGGCAGACCGATCGCGCCGGCGATCACCACGGCGGCAAGGCTGACCTGCAGGGACAAGAGCACGATCTCGCCGAGATCGGCATCGCCCGAAGCGATCAGGCCGAACGCAAGGCCGAACGCGGCGCTGAAATCCTGCATGCGTCCCCTCCGTGGCAGACGGGCGATGCTAGGCAGAGCGACGCGTTTTGTCCAGGTCCGGGGTGATATCGTAATCCGATCTTAATGCTGCATGCAAAGGGAGGCTACTCGGATCGGTCGCGCTCGAGCAGGCCGAGGACGGTCAGCACGAACAACGCCAGGACGGTGACCGCGGCAGCGTGCAGGTAGAGGCCGAAGCCGCAGGCGACGCCGATTCCGCCGACCGCCCAGATGCCGGCGCCGGTGGTCGCGCCGACGATGCGATCGCGCTCCTGGATGATCGCGCCCGCACCCAGGAAGCCGATGCCGCCGATGATGCCCTCGATGATGCGGCCCGCGTCGATCGGGCTGGCGTGGGGGCCGGGATCGAACGAGTTCATCAGCTCGACCACGATGACGCAGAAGCTGGCCGAGCCGAGCCCGACCAGCATGTTGGTGCGCAGGCCAAGCGGCTTGTTCTTGAGCTCGCGGTCGAGCCCGATCAGGCAGCTGAACGCGATCGCGGCGCCGAGGCGAAGCGCGATCTGGCCAGGCCCGAGATGGCTCGCCCCGAGCCATGCTGTCCATTCGTCCATCGGCGTTCCTTCGTCGTCGCCCGACGAAGCCTCCGCCCACCCAACGCGCGAGCGGCGCCGGCAGTTCCTTTGGGAGCCGCCACCGGGCGGAAGCGAAGGATTGCGCCGGCGCGCATGGGGAACTGGAGTATCCTACGGAGCCGACGCTAGTAACAGTCTCATTGGCCGACCTGATGCGAGAGCTGTCCGACAAAGATGCAGCTCAAGTAGGAGGACGAACGCCGCTCCTGCATAGATCACATCGGCGTGACTGAAGTCGACCCCCTTGAATTCCTCGGGTAGACAGCCAGTCTCTTCGGAGCGCTGGGGCTGTTGCATCTCAACGGAGGCTGGATGAACCGGGAGCAAGGCGATGCGATCGAGGCACAGATCCCTTCCCTGCGCCGCTACGCCCGCGCGCTGACCGGCTCCGTCGACCGGGCCGACGATCTGGTGCAGGACTGCCTGGAACGCGCGATCGCGCGCTTTGATCAGTTCCAGGCGGGCACCGACCTCCGGGCCTGGCTGTTCACGATCCTCCACAATGTGCACTGCGACCAGGGCCGGCGGCGCTCGCGCCGCGGTCCCCAGGTGCCGCTCGAGGACTGCGAGTACCAGCTCAAGATTCCCGCGCGTCAGAACGAGCGCCTCGAGCTGCGCGACTTCGCACGCGCGTTCCGCAGCCTCTCGACCGATCACCAGCGCATCCTGCTGCTCGCCGGCGTCGAAGGCTTCAGCTGCGAGGAGACCGCACAGATTGTCGGGATCGCGGTCGGTACAGTCAAGTCCCGGCTGTCGCGCGCCCGCGAGAACCTGAGGCTCGCCCAGGCCAAGCCGGCGCGCGAGGCGCGGGTGTCGCGCGCCGCCTGAGCGCGCGGACTCGTGGCCCCTCAGCTCGACGCCACGCTCGACCTCGATCCGCGGACCATCACGGCCGTCCCGTGGCGGCGCTGTCGTACTCGGGGCTGCTCTCGACCTCGCCCCGCGACAGCGCGAGCACGATGTGCTGATCGGCCCAGCTCACCGAGCGCAGCCGGTCGGGCTCGATCAGCACCTTCTTGCCCGGCAGCCAGTTGCGGGTGTCGATCACCAGCTGGCGGATCGTCCAGCCCGTGTCGTCGAGCAGCAGGTCCTCGACGTGGCCGATGTCGCCGTCGGTCGCCGCCACGTAGTACCCGATCACCTCGCGGGCGCTGCGCAGATGCGGATCGCCCTGCTGGCGCTGCATCTCGGCGACCTCGCGCTCGACCGGACTCTCGCCCGGCGGCGGCGCCGCCGCCATCGCAAAGCCGCCCCAGTAGGGCGCGAGACCGCCATAGGCGGGCGCGCCGGCCCAATAGGGCGCCCAGCCGTAGTGCGCGTGCAGCGCCTCCTCCTTCTGGCGCGAGACCGGCCGCTCGGTGTCGACGTCCGGGCTGTCCTTGACCTGGGCCGTGGTCAGGCCGGTCTCGAGCACCCGCGCGTCGTGGTCGATCGCGCCGAAGGCGGCGGGCGCCAGCAGCACCCGGCGACCGAACAGCCAGCTGCCCGTCTCCACCACCAGGTAGCGCACCACCGACGAGGTGTCCTCGAACAGGACGTCGTCGCACGCTGCCGACGTCGCCGTCGGCGGCCCGGATCGCGTAGCCGCGAAAGTCCTCGAAGCTGAACAGCATCTCTCGCTCTCCTCGTTCGTGGGCCGGCAAGCCTATCGCAGCGAACGACCCGCCCGGCGGCGGGTTCCACGCCAGGCGGGGGCGGCTCAGGCCGGGGCCGGCAGGGCCTCGGGCAGCGCTGCCAGGCGCTGCTGCGCCGCCGCGAGCGGGCGCGCATGGCGCTCGATCTCGGCCCAGGGATCGCGCTTCTGGCCGAGGCGGCGGAACAGATTGGCGATCGTGTAGCGCCGCGGGCCGAGCGCCGCGGTCGTCGAGCTCGCTCCAGTCGAGCGGCGTCGCGACCGGCGCCTCGGGCCGGGCGCGCACGCTGTAGGGCGCGGCCGCGGTCTGCGCGTAGGCGTTGCGCGCCACGTCGAGGAACACCCGCGTCGCCGCGCTGCGCCTTGCGCTGCTCGGTCGTGCGCTCCTGCGGGGCCTGCGCGACCATCCGCTCGGCGAGCGCGGCGGCGAAGGCGCGGACCTCCTCGAACGGCGCGCTGCGCTCGAGCGGCACCCAGACGTGCAGCCCGCGCGAGCCGGTGGTCTGGACGAAGGGCACGAGGCCGCACTGCTCGAGCAGGTGGCGGCGCCGCGCGCGCGGCGCGCTTGACCTTGGCGAAGTCGTCGTCGGACGGATCGAGGTCGATCACCAGGCGGTCGGGATGGTCGATGCGATCGATGCGCGCGAGCCCGACGTGGAGGGTCACCGCGGCCTGGTTGGCGAGGTAGGCCAGCGTCGCCGCATCGCCCGCCACCACGTGCTCGGACCTCGCCGTCCTGCTTGGCGAGCGCGCGCGCGCTCGATCCAGCTCGGGAAAGTAGTCGCCGGCGTTCTTCTGCATGAAGCCGTTGGCGGTGATGCCGTCGGGATAGCGCTGCGAACGACAGCGGGCGGCCCGGCGAGGTGGGGCAGCATGACCGGCGCGATGCGGCGGTAGTAGTCGATCAGATCGCCCTTGGTCAGGCCGGCCTCGCGGGAACAGCACCTTGTCGGCGTGCGACAGCGCGATCTCGTGGCCGTCGACCTCGATCATCTCCTGCCTCCTCAGCCATCGGCCATCTCGCGGTCAGCCGTCGCTCTGCCGGATGAGCCCGGCGACCGTGCGGCCGCTCAGCACCGAGCGCGGCTCGGTCGCGGTCGGCCGGCGGCGCGCGTCGGCCGCCTCGTCCTTGAGCTTGATCAGGAGCCAGCGCTCGTCCTTCGCCGGTGGCGACGCGCTGCAGCGCATAGCCGCCCTTGAGCTTCTCGCCGTGCAGCCGATCACGCAGATGGCCGTCCGGCCAGCGCCTGCGCGACCGGCTGCGGCTTGCCGTCGCTGCTCGGTCAGGTTGTCGTAGCTGCCGCGGTCCCATACCACCACCGCGCCGGCGCCGTACTGGCCCGCCGGGATCACGCCCTCGAACTCCGCGTAGTCGAGCGGATGGTCCTCGACCGGCACCGCGAGGCGCTTGTCGCGCGGGTCGGTCGAGGGGCCCTTGGGCACCGCCCAGGACCTCAGCACGCCGTCGACCTCGAGGCGGAAGTCGAAGTGGTGGCTGCGCGCCTGGTGCTCCTGGACGACGAAGCGCGGCCGCTCGCCGCGGCGACCGCGCCGTCCCGCGGGCTCGGGCGATTTGCCGCGGGTCGCGCCGCCTGCGGTACGTCCTCGAGGCGCTGCTCGCCATCGCTCCTGTTCCCTTCGTGACAAGCCCTGGCAGAGCGACATCGAAACGGGCGCAGGGCGCGCGCGGTTCCGCTGCCTGATCAGTCGCGCAGATGGCAGGCGGCGAAGTGGCCGGGGCTGACCTCGCGCAAAGCGCGGCGCCTCGATCCGGCAGCGCTCCATCACGTAGGGGCAGCGCGTGTGGAAGCGGCAGCCCTTGGGCGGGTCGATCGGGCTCGGCACCTCGCCGCTCAGGATCACGCGCGTCGCGCTGGGCGCTCGGGGTCCGGCACCGGCACCGCGGCGAGCAGCGCCTCGGTGTAGGGGTGCAGCGGGCTCTCTGAACAGCGCGGCGCGCTCGGCGAGCTCGACGATCTCGCCCAGGTACATCACCGCGACCCGGTGGCTGATGTGCTCGACCACCGCGAGGTCGTGGGCGATGAACAGGTAGGACAGGCCGAACTCGGCCTGCAGGTCGACCAGAAGGTTGATCACCTGGGCCTGGACCGAGACGTCGAGCGCCGAGACCGGCTCGTCGCAGACGATCAGCTTGGGCCCGACCGCGAGCGCGCGCGCGATCCCGAGCCGCTGGCGCTGGCCGCCCGAGAACTCGTGCGGGTACTTGCGCATCTGCTCGGGCCTGAGGCCGACCCGCTCGAACAGCGCCGCGACCCGCGCCTCGCGCGCGCGGCCCTCCGCGAGGCCGTAGTTGGCGAGCGGCTCGCCGACGATCGTCGCCCGCCGGCTGGCGCGGGTTGAGCGAGGCGTAGGGGTCCTGGAAGATGACCTGGAGGTGGCGCCGGTGGGCGTGCATCGCGCGCCGGCCGAGCCCGGTGATCTCCTGCCCCTCGAGGCGCACGCTGCCGGCGGTCGGCGCGATCAGCCGGAGGATCGCCTTGCCCGCGGTCGACTTGCCGCAGCCGCTCTCGCCGACCAGCCCGAGGGTCTCGCCGTGGCCGACGGTGAACGAGATGCCGTCGACCGCGTGCACCCAGCCGCGGACCCGCGCGAGCACGCCCTGGCGCACCGGGAAGTGCTTCTTGAGGTCCCGCGACCTCGAGCAGCTCAGGCACGCGCCGGCTCCGGCAGCAGATGCGCGTTCCAGCAGGCGGCGAGGTGGTCCTTCGCCTTCTGCCTCGAGCGGCGGGTAGGCGTTGCGGCACTGCTCGCTCGCGAAGCTGCAGCGCGTCGGCGAAGGTGCAGCCCGGCGGCATGTCCTTGAGCGAGGGCACCATGCCCGCGATCTCCATCAGCCGCGGCCGCGGCCCGGCCTGCGGCGGCGCGCTCGAGCCGCGGCACCGAGGCCAGCAGGCCGCGGGTGTAGGGGTGGCGCGGGGTCCGGAACAGCGCCCGGACCGGCGCCTCCTCGACCTTGCGCCCGGCGTACATCACCACGACGCGCTGCGCGGTCTCGGCGATCACGCCGAGGTCGTGGGTGATCAGGATGATCGCGGTGCCGAAGCGCTCCTTGAGCTCCAGCATCAGGTGCAGGATCTGCGCCTGGATGGTGACGTCGAGCGCGGTCGTCGGCTCGTCGGCGATCAGGATCTTGGGGTTGCAGGCGAGCGCCATCGCGATCATCACCCGCTGGCGCATGCCGCCCGAGAGCTGATGCGGATACTCGCCGATGCGGCGTCGCGCCTCGGGGATCCGCACCAGCTCCAGCATCTCGGCCGCGCGCCCGAGCGCGGCCGCCTTCGAGAGGCCCTGGTGGAGCGCCAGCGTCTCGGCGATCTGGCGGCCGATCGGTCAGCACCGGGTTGAGCGAGGTCATCGGCTCCTGGAAGATCATCGAGATGTCGTTGCCGCGGAGCGCGCGCATCTCGCGCCCGGCTCAGCGCCGAGCAGGTCGCGGCCCTCGAAGCGGATCGCGCCGCTCGACGAAGCGGCCGGGCGGCATCGGGATCAGGCGCAGGATCGAGAGCGCGGTGATGCTCTTGCCGCAGCCGCTCTCGCCGACCACGCCCAGCGTCTCGCCGCGCTGCAGCTCGAGCGAGACGCCGTCGACCGCCCTGACCACGCCGTCGCGGGTGAGGAAGTGGGTCCGGAGGTCGTCGATCTCGAGGATCGGTGGCCCGGCCCCGGCCGTCACATGCGCCTCGCGATGCGCGGATCGAGCAGGTCGCGCAGCCCGTCGCCCAACAGGTTGACCGCGAGCACGGTGAGCGCGAGCGCACAGGCCCGGGAACAGGATCATGTAGGGGCTGATCAGGAAGTAGACACGCGGCCCTCGGCCATGATGTTGCCCCAGCTCGGCACCTCCGGCGGCGTGCCGGCGCCGACGAAGCTGAGGCCGGCCTCGATCAGGACCGCGGACGCGAAGATGTAGGTCGCCTGCACGATCAGAGGTGCGAGCGTGTTGGGCAGCAGGTGGCGCGAGAAGATCCTGGGCAGGCTCGTGCCGATCGCGACCGCGGCCTCGATGTAGGGCTGCTCGCGGATGCTGAGCACGACGCTGCGCACCAGGCGCACGACGCGCGGCACCTCGGGGATGGTGATCGCCAGGATGACGTTGGTGACGGAGGCCTTGGTCAGCGCGATCAGCGCGATCGCGAGCAGGATCGAGGGCACCGCCATCATGCCGTCCATGACGCGCATCACCAGCGCGTCGACGATCCGGCTGTAGCCGGCGGCGAGCCCGATCAGCGAGGCCGAAGAGCGTGCTGAGCACGGCGACGCTGATGCCGACGATCGAGCGAGATCCGGCTGCCGTAGACGGTCCGGCTGTAGATGTCGCGCCCGAAGCTGTCGGTGCCGAACCAGTGCGCCTCGGTCGGCGCCTTCAGGCGCTGCACCGGATCGAGGCTCAAGCGGGTCGACCGTGCCGAGCCAGGGCGCCGAGCACGCCCAGCAGGGTCATGGTCGCCGAGGATCGCGAGGCCCGGCGACGACCGTCGGGTGGCGGCGCAGGAAATCGGCCGCCGGCGCACGCTCCCTGGGCGGCCTCGACGGCGGGCCAGGTGGTCATGGCGCCGCCGGCGCACGCGGTCGGCAGCGGCGGCAAGCCTCGCCATCAACCCGCCGCCGTCCGCGCCACCAGGGTGTCCTCGTAGATCTCGGCCATCGCGAGCCGGACCCCGATCTCGGGCAGCTCGAGCACGGCATCCAGCCCCTCGACCACCTCGTCGTCGAAGCCGCCGTCGGCGCGGCGCCGCACCAGGTCGAGCCGGGGCTCGTCCTGCGACGCGTAGACGACCACCCGCATCGTCGGCAGCGCGGTGTAGGCGCGCCGCTTGCGCGTAAGATCGTCCTTGGCGGTGCGCGGCGAGAGCACCTCGACCGCGACGATCGCGTCCTCGATCCGGGTCCGCTTGCCCTCGCGCGGGCCGCAGCGCACGAACAGCTCCGGGTACATCGAGGCGTTGCCGGCCCGGCTCACGACCTTGAGGTTGGAGGCGTGCACCGAGCACGGCCCGCCGCGCAGCGCGTTGGCCAACAGGCTGATCAGGTTGACGCTCAGGCGGTCGTGGTCCTCGGTGCCGCCGGTCATCATCCGGACGAGCGCCGTCCAGGAACTCGTAGCGCTCGGGCTGCTCCTCCTCCCAGGCGAGGAACTCGTCCAGCGTGGCCGGCGCCTTCAACGCTGTGCTGGCCATGGCGGTCGTCTCCCGGAAGAGGTTGGTCGCCGCCTCAGTAGCGGATCCGCGGGATCGAGCAGCGGGTAGATGATGTCGATCACCAGGTTGACCAGCACGTAGGCGGCCGAGAACACCAGGATCACGCCCTGGATGATCGGGTAGTCGCGGCGCAGGATGGCGTCGACCGTGAGGCGGCCGAGGCCCGGGGATCGCGAACACGCTCTCGGTGATCACCGCGCCGCCGATCAGGAGCGCCACGCCGACGCCGATGATCGTGACGATCGGCACCGCCGCGGCCTTCAGCGCATGGCCGAGCAGCACCGCGCGCGTGCCGAGCCCCTTGGCCTCGCGCGGTGCGGATGTAGTCCTCGTGCAGGACCTCGAGCACGCTCGCGCGGGTGATGCGCGCGATCAGCGCGATGTAGATCACGCCGAGCGTCAGGGTCGGCAGCGCGATGCTCTGCAGGAACGGCCAGAAGCCGTCGCCGATCGGCTTGTAGCCCTGGACCGGCAGCCAGCGCAGCTCGACCGCGAAGATGAAGATGAAGAGGTAGCCCAGCACGAACACGGGGATCGAGAAGCCGAGCACGGCGAAGCCCATCACCACGCGGTCGATCCAGCTGCCGGCGCGCCAGGCGGCGATCACGCCCATCGGCACGGCGAAGGTGACCGCGAACAGGATCGTCGCGAGCGACAGCATCGCGGTCGGCTCGAGGCGCTGCGCGATCAGGTGGCTGACCGGCAGCTTGGAGAAGATCGAGGTGCCGAGGTCGCCCTGCAGCAGCTGGCCGAGCCAGGTCACGAACTGGACGTGGACCGGGCGGTCGAGGCCGAGCTGGGCGCGGATCCGGGCGATGTCCTCGACGGTCGCGAGCTCGCCCGCGATCACCGCGGCCGGGTCGCCGGGCGTCAGGTGCAACAGCGCGAACACGAACAGCGCGACCACCGCCATGACCGGCACGGTCGCGAGGATCCGCTGGACGATGTAGGCGTGCATGGGCGTCCCGATGGCTCACTGCCGGCGTTTCGAAGAGCTCTCCGGCGGGCGCCATTTAAGCTCCCTTCGGTTCGCCGTGCCAGCACTGGAGACGCTTCGCGCCGCCGCGGGCTGCGCTGCCCTTGGACAAAGCGGACGCCGCCGCCTAGTCTCGGCTCGCACCCAAGGGGAGGAGGTCAAGGATGAGCATCGAGCGCTTCGACGTCGGGTCGCGGATGAGCCAGATGGTGATCCACGGGGCCACGGTCTATCTGGCCGGCCAGGTGGCGCGCAACGCCGGCGGCAAGTCGGTGACCGAGCAGACCAGGGACATCGTGCAGATCATCGACGGGCTGCTGGCCGAGGCCGGGACCAACAAGGCCAAGCTGCTCACCGCCACGATCTGGCTCGCGGACATCGCGACCTTCAACGAGATGAACGCGGTCTGGGATGCCTGGGTGTCGCCCGGCAACACGCCGTGCCGCGCCTGCGTGCAGAGCAAGCTCGCAGCACCGCAGTACACGGTCGAGATCATGGTGGTCGCCGCGCGCGACTGAGCCCATGCGCGTCCTCGTGGTGGGCCGCCGCCTGGCAGCTGCTTGAGGCGGCCACGAGGTCACGGCGATCGAGCGCCGCGACGCGGCGGCGCCCGGCCACGCCTCCGCCTGGTCCTCACCCAAGGCCGCAAGGACGCTGCTCAAGTGGCTGATCCTGAAAGATCATCCGCTCCTGACCGGGGGCCGCGGGTTCGCTGCCGGCGCGATGATCTTTCGCCCTGAAGCGATCTGCGGACGCCTCGCGGCCTATTCCGGGTGGTGGCAGACCGCCTCGAGGTTGTGGCCGTCCGGGTCGAGCACGAAGGCGCCGTAGTAGTTCGGGTGATAGTCCGGGCGCAGCCCGGGCGGGCCGTTGTCGCGCGCGCCGGCCGCGCGCGCCGACTCGTAGAATGCGCGCACCGTCGCCCGGTCCTTGGCGCCGAAGGCGAGGTGGACCGGAGGCGTGGTGGTCCTGCCCTGGGTGATCCAGAAGTCCGGCTTGCCGCCGGCACCGAAGCCGGCGTGCGGACCGGCTTCGGGGATCTCCATGCAGAGCTCGTAGCCGAGCGGGGCGAGCGCGGCGAGGTAGAACGCCTTGCTCCTCTCATAGTCGGCGACGCTGAGCCCGATGTGGTCGATCATGGTCGTACTCCCCAGGTGCTGAAAGTCCGCCCTCACGTCTTCAGTACGCCACGGTCTGACGATCGCCCAGCAGCGCCGTGGCGGGGCCTCCGCCGGTGGACCGCGACCGCGGGCTTGCCCCTCTCGCGCGGTGATCCGAGCCTCAGATGCAAGGGAGGGAACGGATGCAGGCGCAGGCACACCCCGTCGGATTGTCACCGCCCCGATGCCGGGATAGTTCTCCTGGCGGGATGAAGGGTGACGGGCAGGCGTCGGGCGGCGCGCCGCTGATGGCCGAGTTGTCGATGGTGACGAGCGAGGGTGGCGGGCGCGCGAGGGCCAGGCCGCGGCGCGAGCTGGTCCGGCTCGAGCGGGTCGGCAAGACGTTCGCCAACGGCACGGTGGCGCTGCGCGGGCTCGATCTCGCGATCGGCGAGCACGAGTTCGTGAGCCTGCTGGGGCCGTCCGGCTGCGGCAAGAGCACAGCGCTCCGCCTGATCGCCGGGCTCGGCGAGGTCAGCGCCGGCCGCATCGTCTGGGCGCAGGGCGCCGGTCGTGATCGCGCGATCTCGCGCGCGATCGGCTTCGTCTTCCAGGAGCCGACCCTGATGCCCTGGGCCACGGTCTGGGGCAACGTCTACCTGCCGCTCCGCCTGGAGCGCGTCGGGAGGCGCGCGGCCGCGCCCAGGGTCGAGGCGGCGCTCGCCATGGTCGGGCTCGAGGGCTTCGAGGGCGCCTGGCCGCGCGAGCTCTCGGGCGGCATGAAGATGCGCGTCTCGATCGCCCGCGCGCTGGTCACCGGGCCGCGCATCCTGCTGATGGACGAGCCGTTCGCCGCGCTCGACGAGATCACCCGCTTCCGCCTCAACGACGACCTGCTGCGGCTCTGGCAGGAGCAGAGCTGGACCGTCGTGTTCGTGACCCACAGCGTCTACGAGTTGGTCTATCTCTCGAACCGCATCGCGGTGATGGCGCCGCGGCCGGGGCGGGTGATCGGCGAGGTCGCGGTCGAGGCGCCCTATCCGCGCAGCGAGGCGTTCCGCACCTCGCCGCCCTACAACGAGGTCTGCCGCCGGGTCTCGGCCAAGCTGCACGAGGCGATGGCGTGAGCGGGATCCTCTCCGAACCGGTGGCCGAGCGGGCGCCGGACGCGCAGCTCGAGGCGGGCGGCACCGCCGCCGCGCGCGGCGCGCGCCGAGCGGATCGCCCGGGTGGTCGCGCCGCTCGCGATCGGGCTCGCCGCGCTCGCCGGCTGGGAGCTCGTGGTGCGGGTCAACGACATCCCGCACTACATCCTGCCGGGCCCGCTGCTCGTGCTGCAGAGCCTGGTCGCGGACTGGGGCACGCTCTGGCCCTCGCTCCTGATCACGCTCCAGATCACCTTCATGGCGCTTGCCGTCGCCACCGTCGGCGGCGTCGGGCTCGCGATCCTGTTCACCACCTCGAAGTGGATCGAGCTCAGCTTCTTCCCGTTCGCGGTGATCCTCCAGGTGACGCCGATCATCGCGATCGCGCCTTTGATCCTGATCTACGTCGACAACACCTATGCGGCGCTCCTGATCTGCGCCTGGATCGTCGCCTTCTTCCCGATCCTCGCCAACACCACGCTCGGCCTGAACTCGGCCGACCACAACCTGGTCGACCTGTTCCAGCTCTACGGCGCCTCGCGCTGGCAGACGCTCCTGCACCTGCGCCTGCCGGCGGCGATGCCGTATTTCCTGGGCGGCCTCAAGATCGCCGGCGGGCTGTCGCTGATCGGCGCGATCGTCGCCGAGTTCGCGGCCGGCACCGCCGGCACCGGCTCGGGCCTCGCCTACCGCATCCTTGAGGCGGGCTACCGCCTCAACATCCCGCGCATGTTCGCAGCCGTGCTCCTGATCTCGCTGACCGGCGTCCTGATCTTCATGGCCTTCAGCCTGCTCTCCCACCTGGTCCTGCGCCGCTGGCACGAGAGCGCGGTCCGCCGCGAGCGCTGAGCGGGCCCGGCCCGCCCCGCCGAGTTCCGCTTGCCCGTCGGCCGTCGGTGAGCGACCATCAGATGCCGTCGCAAGCACGCCAGGAGGCGCCGCTCGGCCGGTCGTCCACGAGGATTGCCATGGCCACCGGATTGGCGAAGCTGTCGATTGCCGCACCAGTGCTGGCCGTTTTCAGCGTGGTCGGAGCCGTATCGAGCCCTGCGCAGGTGACGCTCGACGGCAGCGCCAACCCAAGCTTCAAGGGGCCGGCGCCGTTCGAGGCCGGCAACTACGACCTGCGCGCCGAGCTCGGCCGCCGCGCCGGTCCCAACCTCTTTCACAGCTTCGGCAAGTTTTCGCTCCGGACCGGCGAGCGGGCGACCTTCTCGGGGCCTGACGGGATCGAGCGCATCATCAGCCGGGTCACCGGCGGCGCGCGCTCCGACATCGACGGCACGATCGCCTCGACCATCCCGGGCGCCGACTTCTATTTCCTCAACCCGGCGGGCGTGGTCTTCGGCCCGAACGCCAGCCTCGACCTCCAGGGCTCGTTCCACGTCTCGACCGCCGACGAGCTCCGCTTCGCCGACGGCGCCGCGTTCAGCGCCACTGACCCCGCCGCCAGCTCCTTCACCGTTGCCGCCCCGAAGCCTTCGGCTTTCTGGGCGCCGAGCCAGCGGCGCTTGAGGTCCGGGGCAGTACCCTGGCCGTGCTCCCGACCAAGACCCTATCGCTGGTCGGCGGTCCGCTCGAAGTGCGGGGCGGGCTGCCGACGAGCTTCGTCGCCGCTCCCGCCGGTACGATCAACCTGGTCGCAGCTGCCCAGCCGGGCGAGGTCACGGTCGGCGACGGCCGGCTGCGCACGCCGCCCACGGCGCAACTCGGCCCGATCCTGATCACTGACGAAGCGCTGGTGTTCGCGGGCCTGCTCTTCGAGGGGCCGGACGGCTTTGCGCGGCTCCGGCTCCGCGGCGACACCATCGTCATCGACGGCGCCCAGCTCTCGCTCGACAACCTCACCGCTCAGGACCTCCCCGGCGTGATCGACATCAGAGGCCGCCAGCTCCTGGTCCGCAACAGCGATCTCACCGCCGATTTGCTCGACGCCGGAGCCGCCGGGCGGATCCGGATCGAAGCCGGCAGCATTCTGATCATCGACCAGGCGAGCTCGGTGCGTAGCGACGCGCTGGCCGACGGTGCCGCCGGGCGGATCCGGATCGAGGCCGGCGACGACCTGATCATCGCCCAGGCGAGCTCGGTGCGCAGTACCGCGCTCGCCGACGGTCCCGCGGGCGGCGTGACGCTGCTGTCACGGGACGGCGTGATCGTCATCAGGGAGAACAGCTTCGTCTCCAGCGCCAGCGTCGGCGGCGGTGCCGGCGGCCGCATCCGGGTCGTGGCCGGCGAATTGGTCGCCCAAGGCGACGGCGTGGACAACCAGACCGGGATCACGACGCTCAGCTTCCCCAAAGGTGGCAACGCCGGTCGTCTCGACGGTCGACGCCGGGCGGATTCTGCTGCGGGACGGCGGCGTGCTCTCGGGCACCACCTCTGGCGCCGGCCGCGGCGGCGCGGTCGATGTCACGGCGGACGCGCTGACCGTCATCGGCCCGGGTAGCCGGATCGACACCACGACCGAGGGTGCCGGCTCCGGCGGCTCGGTCCGGATCGCCGCCGACTTCGTGGGGATCGGCCCGGGCGGCGTGATCGCCAGCGCCACCGTCGGGCGCGGCGCCGCCGGCGCGGTCAAGATTACTGCCGGGGAGCTGGTCATCCAGGGCGCTGATCCGCCCCTGCCCGCCGGCGTCAGCGCGCTCTCGTTCGGCGCGGCGGGGCCGGCGGGGCGGATCGCGATCACGGCCGGACGTGTGCTCATCGGCTCTGACGGCTCGCTCACCGCAGGCTCCGGCGGGGCCTTCGACGCCGGGCCGATCCGGGTCACCGTCACGGCGGGCGATCTGGTGCTCGCAGGCGGCGTGATCACCAACAGCGCGCTTGCAAGCGCAACTGGCGATGGCGGGCCGATCGTGATCACGGTCGAGCGGGGCGATCTGATCATGAGCGCGCGCGGCACGATCGCCAGCAACAACCGCGGCGCCGGCGAGCCCGGCAGCGTGCGCATCGAGGCGGGCGACGTGCGGCTCACCGGCGCCGGCGAGATCGCGGCGGAGACCAACGCCTCGGGCGGGGGCGGCGAGATCAGGATTCGCGCGCGGGGCGACCTCGTGCTCACCGGCTCCGCGATCCTGAGCTCGGCGACCGGCAGCGGCGACGCCGGCGACATCGGGATCGTCGCCGGGCGCCAGATCCGGCTCGAGGACGGGCGCATCGCGAGCGACGCCTCGGTCTCGGGCGGCGGTGCGATCGTCATCCAGGCGCCGCAGGTGATCGACCTTAAGGACAGCGAGATCAGCACCAGCGTTGCGCTGCTCGACGCCAGCGCCGGCGACATCACGATCGACCCGCACTTCCTGATCCTGGACCGCAGCTTCATCCTGGCCCGCGCCAGTGCCGGCCAGGGCGGCGACATTCAGGATCGCCGCCGACCAACTGCTCGTCTCGCCGGGCAGCGAGATCAACGCCGAGGCGGGCGAGGAAGGGATCGACGGCACGGTCGTGATCAGCGCGCCCGAGGTCGACCTCTCCGGCGGGCTCGTGGTGCTCGAGGGCGCGTTGCTCGACGCCGCATCGCAGCTGCGCGAGCGCTGCGGGGCGCGCCGCGACGTGGGCGCGAGCAGCTTCACCGGGGTTGGGCGCGGCGGCTTGCCGGCAAGCCCCGACGCGCCGCTTAGGAGCGACTATGCGGACGCCGCCGGCATCGGCGGGACGCCAGCGGCGGCCACTTCCGGGCTGGTCGACCCGGCGGCCGCGTCCCCGAGCGTCAGGCTCGCCGGCCGGGCGCAACCTTGCCAGTCCTGGGACTGAGCGCATGCCGCCTGGCGTCGGTCTGGCTTGCTGGTCGCTGGTCTGGCGGCATCGGCGCTGGCCGAGGTCGTGACCGACGGCACGGTCGGGCCCTGCGTCCGGCTCGGCGGCGACTTCGAGATCGGCGCCGATCTCGGCACCCGGGCCGGACGCAAGCTGTTCCACAGCTTCGAGAGGTTCTCCCTCGCAACCGGCGAGCGGGCGACCTTTTCCGGACCGGATGAGATCCGCAACGTCATCAGCCAGGTGACCGGCGGCGCCCGCTCCGACATCGATGGCACGATCCGCTCGACCCTCGCCGGCGCGGACTTTTTCTTTCTCAACCCGGCCGGCATCGCCTTCGGCCCCAACGCGCGCCTCGACCTCAAGGGCTCGTTGCACATCTCGACGCGGACGAGCTGCGCTTCGCCGACGGCGGCATGTTCAGCGCCGCTGATCCCACGCCTCCTCCTTCACCGTCGCCGCCCCGCAAGCGTTCGGCTTCCTGCGCGCCGAGCCGCGACCGTTCCTCGTCGACCGCAGTGTCCCGAGGTCCCCGCCGGCGGGACACTCTCGATCGTCGGCGGCGACATCGACATCGTCGGCGGCCCGCTCGGTCTCATTCGTGCCGAGGCCGGACAGATCGCGCTCGCCGCCGTGGCGGCCCGGGCGAGGCGCGAAGCTCGGGAGCGGTGCGCTCGCTGACCGCTCGAAGGGCTGACATCTCGCTGACCGACCAGGCGCTGGTCGACAGCAGCGGCAACGGTGGCGGCAGGATCTCGATCCGCGGCAGCAGCTTCGTGGTGAGCGAGCAATCGATCGTGATCGCCCACAATCGCGGGGCCTCGGATGCCGTCGGCGGGATCGGGCTCGATGCGGACCGGGTTCAGCTCACCGGCGGCTCGGCGATGACGACGGACGTCCTCGGGTCAGGTCAGGGCGGCGATCTTCAAGTTAGCGCGGCGGAGGTGCGCCTGAGTGACGGCAGCATCATCGGCACGGCCGTCTTCGATCGCGGCAACGCGGGACAGGTGCGGATCGCGGCTGGCTCGGTGGAAGTCCTGGAGGGTGGCGAAATCCACAGCCTCACCTTCGCAAGGGGCGATGCGGGCGAGATCGCGGTCGAGGCCGATCGCCTGCTGATCCAGGGCGGCGGGGCGGAAGCGTTCACCGGGGTCGCCAACAGCGCCGAGGTCGGCTCCTCCGGCGCCGCAGGGATCGTGCGGATCGCGGCCGGCGAGCTGGAGGTGCTGGACGGCGGCGAGATCCGCAGCAGCACGTTCAGCGAAGGCGATGCGGCGGGGTCACGATCGGGGCCGATCGCCTGCTGATCCGGGGGAACGGGTCGGAGTTCTTCACCGGAATATCGAGCGATGCCGGAGCTGGCACGGGCGATGCAGGGTCGGTGCAGGTCGTGGCCGACGCGGTCGAGATCCAGCCGGGAGGGAGCATCGGCAGCGCCACGTTCAGTGCAGGCGATGCAGGCAGGATCACGATCGAGGCCGATCGTCTGCTGATCCGGCGTGACCATTCGGAGTTCCTCACCGGGATCACCAACAGCGCCGAGCCTGGCTCCTCCGGCGATGCGGCGGCGGTGCGGATCGTGGCCGGCGAGCTCGCGATCCTGGCGGGCGGCGAGATCGCTAGCAGCACGTTCAGCGAAGGCGATGCGGGCAGGGTCACGGTCGAGGCCGATCGCCTGCTGATCCGAAGGCGGCGCGCCGGAGTTCTTCACCGGCATCTGCGAGCAGCGCCAATCCAGGCTCATCCGGCGACGCAGCGATGGTGCGGATCGCAGCCGGTGAGCTGGAGATGCCTGGGCGCGCGGTGAGATCCGCAGCGGCACGTTCCTGAGCGTGGGCGACGCCGGCAGCGGTGCAGATCGTGGCCGGCGAGCTGAAGATCGTCGCAGGGGGTGTCATTGCAGCGCCACGCTCAGCGCAAGTGACGGCGGCACGGTCAGCATCGAGGCCGATCGCCTGCTGATCCGAGGTGCCGATTCGGAGCCCTTCACCGGCGTCTCGACCAGTGCCGCAGCCTGGTTCCTCCGGCGACGCGGGAACGGTGCAGATCGCTAGCCGGCTCGCTGGAGCTACTGGCAGGCGGCCAAGTCCGGAGCGTCGCTTTCGCGGGCGGGGATGCCGGAAAGGTCACGCTGCAGGCCGACCGGCTGATGGTCCGGGGCGGCGATTCGAAGTCTTCACCGGCGTCGCGACCAGTGTCGAACCTCGCTCCTCCGGCAAGGCAGGCCTGGTGCAGATCACGGCTGGCGAGTTGCGAGATCCTGGAGGGCGGTGAGATCCGCAGCAGCACGTTCAGCGAAGGCGATGCGGGCAGGGTCGCGATCGAGGCCGATCGCCTGCTGATCCGAGGCGACTCGCCGGAGTTCTTCACCGGGATCGCCAACAGCGCCGAGCCTGGGTCCTCCGGCGATGCGGGGGACGATCGGATCGTGGCCGGCGAGTTGGAGATCCTGGCCGGTGGTGCCATCACCAGCGGCACCGCGAGCGAGAGGTGATGCCGGCACGATCACGATCGATGCCGATCGCCTGTCGATCCGGGGCGGCGCGTCGGGCATCTTCGAGCAGTGCCGTCACCAGCGTGCCTGGTGACGTCGGCCAGGGGGATGCCGGGCGGGTTCGGATCCAGGCGGAGACCGTCGAGATCGCCGATGGTGGAAGCGTCAGCTCCTTCGCCGACGGCTCGGGGACCGCAGGCGTCGTGAGCCTGCGCGCCGCGGATCGACTGATCCTCGACGACGCCTCGATCGATACGGCGAGCGCGGCGGGGGGCGGCGGCGAGATCCGGCTCCTGGTCGGCGACGTCATCGACCTGCAGGGCAGCGCGGTCACCACCTCGGTCGCGGGCGGCGCCGATCCGACCGCGGCAACGTCGCGATCGATCCGACAATCCTGGTGATCGACGGCAGCCTGATCGAGGCGAACGCGCTGGCCGGCTTCGGCGGCAGAGTGACGATCGTTGCCGACAACATCCTGGTGCCAGGAGGTGATTTCGAGGCGCTGCTGGCGCGCGGCGACATCAGCGCCACCGGCGGCGATCCGACCCGCGCCGGCACGGTCGTCGTGAGCGCGCCCGAGGTCGACCTCGCCAGCGGGCTGGTCGTCCTGGAAGGCGCGCTGCTGGACGCGGCATCGCAGTTGCGCGAGCGCTGCGGGGCGCAGGCGGGACGTGGGCGCGAGCAGCTTCACCGGCGCGGGCCGGGGCGGCCTGCCGCCCAGTCCGGACGGGCCGCTCGCCAGCGCTTACGTGGTCGGCGAAGCGGCGGTTGGCGAGGAACGGAAAGCGGGCTCGAGGCCGAGAGCAGGGCCGGCGTCGGTGGATGTCCGGCCCGCGGGTCGGCTCGCACCCTGTGCGCCTCTGGATTGAGCCGATGCGTTTCCTGCATGCCGCCGTGTGCTTATTGGCTGCGGGTGCGAGCGCCGGCATCGGCCGATGTCGTGACCGACGGCACGGCCGGCCCGCAGGCTCGTGCTCTCGGGCGGCGGACTACGAGATCGGCGCCGATCTCGGCACGCCGGCGCCGGCGCAACCTGTTCCACAGCTTCGAGCGCTTCTCGCTGGACACGGGCGAGACGCGCGACCTTCTCCGGGCCGGACGGCGATCCAGCAACGTGATCAGCCGGGTGACCGGCGGCGCGCGCTCCGCCATCGACGGCACGCTGCGCTCGACCATCCCGGGCGCCGACTCTTCTTCATCAACCCGGCCGGCGTGGTGTTCGGGCCGAACGCCGCGCCTGGACGTCGAGGGCTCGTTCCACGTCAGCACCGCCGACGAGCTGCGCTTCGCCGACGGCGCCGGTATACAGCGCCGCAACCCGGCCGCCAGCTCGCTTCACCGTCGCCGCGCCCGAGGCCTTCGGCTTCCTCGGCAGCCGCCGCGCAGCGATCGTGGTCGACCGCAGCACGCTCGAGGTGCCGACGGGCGAGACGTTCTCGATCGTCGGCGGCGACATCGCGATCGACGGCGGCGACATGCGGCGGCGAGCTTGGGCGCATCGAGGCCGCAGGTCGGAGTGGTGACGCTGCTAGCGTCAGGCGGCGCTGGCGACGGCGCAACTGTAGATGGCGGGCTTACAAGTCGACAGTCGAGCGACGACGATCACGCTGATCGAATGGCGTCGCTGGGATCGAGGTCAGCGGCGAAGGCGTAGGGACCGTACGGATCGCGGGTGAGCGACATCGTCATAGACGAGGCTCTCCGTAGCCGATCGGCGCGTCGAACATGAGGGTCGGCCGGAGGTCGCGGGTGCGCGTCCCGTGGCGGCGAACGAGGACTGACGATCGAAACGAGCTCGATCGAACGCGGACCGCGGTCGGTGCAGGTTCGATGCTGGTGCCGTGACGATCACGGCCGGTCAGCATCGAGCTTAGCGAAGGCCGGTCAGCAACTCGTTAGCGAGACTGTCGGCGACAACGACGCGTGATGTCGAAGGTGACGGCGATCGCCGGGCCGGTCGATGGTCAAGGCCGGACAGCATCGAGATGACCGGCTCGTTCAGGAAGGATCGGGTCAGCGACGACGGTTCAGGTGACGGTGATGCCGGGAGCGCGTGACCGTCATCGCGGGACGCAAGCCTGCGAGCTTCAGCGGGACAACGCCGGAATCCGCAGCGATACGCACAACGGGGCCGGGCGACGCCGGGTACGGTGACTGTGACGGCGGGCGACCTCGTGATGCGCGAGCGCGCCTGATCACCAGCGAGACCGGCAGCTAGAATATCGCGGCAGATGCCGGGTAGCGTGACGTCTTACGGCCGACGGCGATCCAGCTCAGCGAGGTCGGCCAGCATAAGCGGCAGCTCCTCGTTTGAAGCACGGGGGCACGGCTGGCGAGGTGACCGTGACGGCTGAGAACATCGACATCATGCGAGTGAAATGCCCGCGATGCCAACAGCTTTCGCCGGCGCGCGACTGAATGGACAGCCAAACCGCGCGCGGATCTGTGGTGGTCAGGGCGGACCGGCTGGTCGTGCGCGACGATGGCGCAGATCGATAGCTTTCATCGGCGGTCGGGGGTCTGAAGCGGGTAGCGCTGTCGGTTGACTGCCGCGCGAGATTGAGCTCGCAACGGGGGTCGGATCGACAGTTCCAGGCCAAGGACCGGGGGAAGGTGGCAGCGGGTAACGGTGACTGCCGGAGCGGTTGCTCGTCGTTGGTGGCGATCCGACGGTCACGATCGGGATCAACGGTCCGACAGGCTGCGAGGCGGGTACCGGCGGGACCGTGACGGTGGTGGCCGACGGCAGATCGAGCTTCGAGGGCAGGCGGCGCAATTCGCAGCGGCACATTCGAAGGTCGGGCGACGGCCGGCGAGGTCACGGTGGAGCGGCGCCAGCGCTTGCTCGTGGATGGGACGCGCTCGCAAGCCAACGGTGTCTCCGCGGACCGGCGCTTCAGCGACGCCTCCGAGATCGTCGAGTTCACGGGCGAGCGGGTTCCCGCGACCGGCAACGTCGGGAGGGTGACGGTTATGGCGGACGAGATCGAGCTCCGCGAGGGAGGCCTGATCAGCACCGCCACGCTGGCGGCCGGGCGATGCCGGGTCGGTGACGGTGACGGCCTCCGTAGATCGAGCTTGGTCGATGGCGGCGTCCATCAGCATCATTCAGCGACGGCAGGCGGAGAAGCGGGTAGCGTGACCAGTCGGGGCGGACCGCATACCGTTCCGGAGCACGGGCGGGTCGATGACCGCGCGTTCGACGCGTCGGCCGAGCGGCGGGCGAGATCGTCATCGCTGCTGGTGGGCGAGCTGATCGACCTGCATCGACAGCGTAAGTCACAACCTCGGTCGCGCGGCGGCGACGACCCGACCGCGGCGGCAACATCCTGATCGACCCGGAGGTTGTCGATCATGGACGGCAGTCGGATCGAGGCCGACGCCCGCGAGGGCAGCGGCGGCAACATCCGGATCGTCGCCGACAACTATTCTCGTGTCGCCGGATAGCGTTGATTCGAACGCCTTCGGTCGCGTGGCGACATCGGCGCGACCGGGCCCGAGGGGGTCGATGGCACGATCGCGATCAGCGCGCCCGAGGTCGACCTCGCCGGCGGGCTCGTGGTGCTCGAGGGTGCCTTGCTCGATGCCGCCTCGCAGCTGCGCGAGCGCTGCGGGGCGCGCCGCGACGTCGGCGCGAGCAGCTTCACGGGCGTGGGGCGGGCGGGCTGCCGCCGAGCCCGGACGGGCCGCTCGCGGGCGCCTATCTCGGAGCTGCGCCATCCGGCGGCGGCCCGGTCGCGCTGACGAGCATGGCGGCTCCGTCCGCTCGCCGGTCGTCGTTCGCACCCTGTCTCGGTGCGCCCTGATACTGCCGCGGCGCCGTGGTGGCGCGAGCGCTGAGCGAGGCTTGGCGCGACGTGCAGAGGCTGACGATCACCGACGCCCGGGTGCCGCTCTGTCTGCTGGAGGGCGGCTTCGCGGATGCGGGCGAGGGGCTCGCGCGGGTCGACATCGAGATCGCCGAGGGGCGGATCGCCGGAGTCGAGCCGGCGGGAGCCGAGGTGGGCCGCGCCGGGGCTGCCGTCGCTGCTGGAGCCACCCTCCGCCAGGAGGGCGGGCAGGTCTGGCCGGGGCTGGTCGACGTCCACACCCATCTCGACAAGGGCCACATCTGGCCGCGCGCCGAGAACCCGGACGGGACGTTCGCGGCGGCGCTCGAGGTGGTCGAGCGCGATCGCGGCGCGCATTGGTCGGCCGACGACGTCCGGGCGCGCTTCGAGTTCGGCCTGCGCTGCGCCCATGCCCACGGCACGGTCGCGATCCGCACCCACCTCGACAGCCGGCCGCCGCAGCACCGGATCTCCTGGCCCGTCTTCGCCGAGCTGCGCGCGGCGTGGGCCGACCGCATCAACCTGCAGGCGGCCTCGCTGGTCCTGCCCGAGGACATGGCGGGCCCCTTCGGCGCGGAGATCGCCGACCTCGTCGCCGCGGCCGGCGGGGTGCTCGGCTGCGTGACCTTCATGGGCCCCGGGCTCGACGCCGTCCTCGATCGGATCTTCGCGCTCGCCGCGGAGCGCGGCCTCGATCTCGACTTCCACGTCGACGAGAGCCTCGATCCCGGCGCCGCTTCGCTGCGCCAGATCGCGCTCGCGGCGCTGCGCCACCGCTTCGCCGGCAGGATCCTCTGCGGCCACTGCTGCTCGCTCGCCGTGCAGGCGCCGGACGAGGTCGCGCGGACGCTGGACCTCGTCGCCGAGGCCGGCATCGCGGTGGTGAGCCTGCCGATGTGCAACCTCTATCTGCAGGACCGCATGCCCGGCCGCACCCCGCGGCGGCGCGGGGTCACGCTCCTGCACGAGCTGGCGGCGCGCGGCATCAAGGTGGCGCTCGCCTCCGACAACTGCCGCGATCCGTTCTTCGCCTGGGGCGACCACGACGTGCTGGAAGTGTTCCGCGAGGCGGTCCGCATCGGCCAGCTCGATCGCCCGGTCGGCGCCTGGCCGGCGGCCGTGACGCGCACCGCGGCCGAGATCATGGGCCTTGCCGAGGCCGGCCGGATCCGGGTCGGCGCGCCGGCCGATCTGGTGCTGTTCCGCGGCCGCGGCTACAGTGAGCTGCTGGCGCGGCCTGAGGCCTCGCGCGTCGTGCTGCGCGCCGGCCGCCCGATCGACCGGGCGCTGCCCGACTACCGGGAGCTGGATCCGTTGCTGCGCTAGGTGATCGGACCGCAGCAGCCAAGGAGAAACCACCATGTGCGTTCCGGGATGCATCGAATCCGTCCACCGGCGGCTCGGCCGCCGGAGCTTCGTCCGCGGGACGGGCCTGGCATTGATCGCCGGCGCGAGCGCGTCCTTGGCGCCGGCGCCGCGCGTCCGCGCGGCCGAGCCCCGCAGCTTCACCCGCGTGGTCGACCTGACCCACGCGATGGGGCCCGACTTCCCGACCTACGACGGCGGCTCCAACCTCGCGCTGGAGACCATCGTGACCTTGGCCAAGGACGGCTACAACATGTACCGCTGGCACCTGGTCGAGCACACCGGCACCCACATGGACGCGCCGATCCACTTCGGCGACGGCGTGCAGTCCGCGGCCGAGATCCCGGTCGAGAACCTGGTGGTCCCGCTCGCGGTCGTCGACATCCGGGCCAAGGCGGCGGACGACCCCGACGCTCAGCTGACGCCGGACGACCTGAAGGCCTTCGAGGCCGCGCACGGGCCGATCGCCGACGGCGCCTGCGTCGCGATGCTGAGCGGCTGGTCCGACAAGGTCTCGGGGCCGGAGTTCCGCAATGCCGACGCCGACGGGGTGATGCACTTTCCGGGCTTCCACGTCGAGGCGGCGCAGTTCCTGATGAGCGAGCGCAACGCGATCGGCATCGCGGTCGACACGCTCTCGCTCGACCACGGCAGGTCGGCGGACTTCGCCACCCACTACGCCTGGCTGCCGAGCAACCGCTGGGGCCTGGAGGCGGTCGCCAACCTCGCCGAGCTGCCGCCGACCGGGGCCACGCTCGTGGTCGGCGGCCCCAAGATCAAGGGCGCGACCGGCGGCCCCAGCCGGGTGCTTGCCCTGCTCTAGCGCCGGCCCGGAGGTGCCGCGGGGCGCGTGCCATGGCGCTCAGCCGCTGGACCAGCAGCCGTCTCAAGGTGGTCGCCGTGGTCGCCGCGGTCGGCGGCTTGGCGGGGATCATCATCTCCTGGCTGCTCAGCCAGATCCTGGACCAGCCGTACGACTTCGCCGAGTTCGAGAACGGCGCCCGCAACGGGGTCATGGTCGGCGCCGCGCTCGGCGCGGCCAACCAGCTGTACGTCCAGGGCCCGCGCGGCGCCTGGCTGCGACGGCTGGGCTTCGGCCGCACCGTGCTCGTCCGCGCCCTGCTGTTCACCCTGATCATCGTCCTCTGCTTCGCCTTCAACCGGCTGGTCTTCGGGCTGCTGCACGGCTTCGAGCGCTCGGGCCTCGACTATTTCGGCCTGCCGCTGCTGCGCGACACCGTCCTCGCCTTCGTGATCCTCCTCGTGATCTCGGAGTTCCTGCAGATGCGCCGGGTGATCGGCGGGCGCACGCTGACCAACCTCCTGCTCGGCCGCTATCACCGGCCGGTGCGCGAGCAGCGGCTCTTCATGCTGGCCGACATCAAGGGCTCGACCGCGCTCGCCGAGCGCCTGGGCGACGAGCGGGCGCACGCCTTCATCACCTCGGTATTCTTCGACATCGACCAGCCGATCCTGGAGCACGACGGCGAGGTCTACAGCTACGTCGGCGACGAGCTGATCGCGTCCTGGCCGCTCGATCGAGGCACTCGGGACGCCCGCTGCCTGCGCTGCTACCAGGCCATCACGAGCGCTTTGGCCGCGCGCGAGCTGCACTACCGTCGGACCTTCGGCGCCGCGGCCGAGCTCCGCGTCGTGCTGCACGCCGGCCCGGTGGTGGCCGGCGAGTGCGGCGATGCCAAGCTGTCGATCGTCTATCTCGGCGACACCCTGAACACCGCCGCGCGGATCGAGGAGGTCGCGAAGGCGACCGGACGCGACTGCCTGATCTCCGACGCGCTGCTCGCCCGGCTCGAGCTGCCCCGCTCGCTGCACGCCGAGCCGCTCGGCCCGATCCGGCTGCGCGGCCGCCAGCAGCCGATCACGCTGCACGCGCTCCACCGGACCTATCCGCCGGTCGAAGCCGCCGCCGAGTGACGGCATCCGCCGCCGCTCACGACGAGACACGACACCTCGGCCACCGGCCCGATCGGACTAGGCGGGCAGGCCGGCCTTGAGCAGGCCCTCGCGATGGTGCTCGCGGTCGCTCTCGCGCTTGTAGTGCAAGGTCGCGAGGTAGGGTTCGATCGAGAATTTGGGCACTCGCTCGCAGGACCTCCCGGCATGGGCGCTCGCAGCCGTCGCATCGCCCATCTGCGCGAACGCGGCGGCCATGAACGCGTGGTGGGTGTGGTCCGGGGTGCTGATCCGGGCGAAGGCCTCGGCCGCCTCGGCGTAGCGCCGCGCCATGTAGTAGGCCCGGCCGAGGTGGTTCCAGTAGCGCTCGGGGTGATAGGGGTTGAGCTGCATCGCGCGCCGGATCCAGTCGATGCCTTCCTCCGGCCGGCCGAGCCAGGTCAGGATCTCGCCCTGCTGGACGACGATCAGGTCGTTGTTGGGATTGAGGCCGAGCGCCCGCTCCTGGTGGTAGAGGGCCTTGTCGTGGTGGCGCTGCACCAGGTTCCAGGCGGCGAGAATGCGGTGCACGTCGCTGTCGTTGTCGTCGAGCGCCAGCGCCGTCTGCAGCTCCTCGCCGACCTCGGCGAAGGTCGCCTCGCGATCGTCGCACCAGCCGTAGACCCAGGCCTGGCCGAGCACGCAGGCCTTCCAGGCGTGGGCGTGGGCGTACTTCGGGTCGAGCGCGATCGCGCGGTCGAGCATGCGCTGCGCCTCGGCGTTGTCCTCGCGCGCCGAGCGGTGGTGCAAAACCTTGCCGGCGAGCACGCATTCGTAGGCCGCCATGCTCGCGGTCGGCTTGCGCTCCGCGCGGTCGTGGGTCGCGGCCTCGATCCGCCCGGGCAGGGTCGCGACGATCGCCGCCGTCACCTCGTCCTGGATCGCGAAGATGTCCTCGAGGTCGCGGTCGTAGCGCTCGGCCCAGACGTGGCGGTCGGACGCGGCGTCGATCAGCTGCACGGTCACCCGCACCCGGTTGCCGGCCTTGCGCACGCTGCCCTCGACCACGTACTGGACCCCGAACTCGGCGGCGACGTCCTGGATCTTGACCGCCTTGCCCTTGTAGACGAAGGCCGAGTTGCGCGAGATCACGAACAGCTCGCGGAACCGCGACAGCGCGGTGATGATGTCCTCGGTCAGGCCGTCGGCGAAGAACTCCTGCTCGGGATCGCCGCTCATGTTGGTGAACGGCAGGACGGCGATCGAGGGCTTGTCGGCGGCGGGCTCGGCGCCTCTCGGTCGGCTCGCGGCATCGCTCGCGCCGGGCGCCGCCTCATCGAGGCGCGCGCGGAAGACGCGGATCGGCCGGACGATGTTCTTGACCGTCTGCTCGCCGAGGTCGTCGAACTCGACGTCGAACCGGTCGCCGACCTGGACCTGGTCGCGCACCGCGCGCGACACGCAGATGCCGCCCGGCGGGGCGAGCTCCTGCAGGCGCGCGGCCACGTTCACGCCGTCGCCGAAGATGTCCTGGTCCTCGATGATCACGTCGCCGAGGTTGATGCCGACGCGGAACTGGATCCAGCGTGCCGCCGGCAGGTCGGCGTTGCGCCGCGCCATGCGGCGCTGGATCTCGAGCGCGCACTGCACCGCATCGCCGACGCTCTGGAACTCGACCAAGCAGGCCGTCGCCGGTGGTCTTGATGATCCGGCCCCGGTTCTTGGCGATCGCCGGATCGATCAGCTCGAGCCTGTGGGTCTTGAGGCGCGCGAGCGTGCCCGCCTCGTCGGCCTCCATCAGCCGGCTGTAGCCGACCATGTCGGCCGCCAGAATCGCCGCGAGCCTGCGCGCGACCTCCGGCTCTGCCATCGCTCGTCACCTCGTTCATCGCCGGCGCCACTGTAGCAGAGAGCGCGGCGGCGACCAAACGGCGGCAGCCCTGCGCGCGACCGTCACGAGTGCGCCTCGAGAGCGCGCCCCCTGGCGTATCCGGCCGACGTCTGGCAGGTAGGAGGTGAGGGGGCTCGGCGGCGCAGCGCAAGGGATCAGGAGGCATGGCCGATCTCGCGGGCCTGATCGCCGACCTCGGCGGCATCCGGCTGGTCACCGAGCCCGCCAAGGTGCAGCTCAAGAGCCGCGACTTCTACTGGTACAGCCCGGTGCTGAAGCGCCAGCTCGAGCAGGTCTGCGCGGACCTGGTCGCCGAGCCCGCGGACGAGGCCGAGGTGATCCGGACGCTCGCCGCCTGCCACCGGCATCGCGTCCCGGTCACCGTGCGCGGCGGCGGCAGCGGCAACTACGGCCAGGCCATGCCGCTGCGAGGCGGCCTCGTGCTCGATCTGTCGCGCCTCGACCAGGTGCTCGAGATCGGCTTCGGCCGGGTGCGCGCCCAGGCCGGCGCCAAGCTCGCCAAGGTCGACCAGGCCTGCCAGGAGCACTCCCGCCAGGAGCTGCGCTTCCATCCGAGCACGCTCAAGATGGGCACGATCGGCGGCTTCGTCGCCGGCGGCTCCTCGGGCGTCGGCTCGATCACCTGGGGCACGCTGCGCGATCGCGGCAACATCCTGGGCCTGCGCGTGCTCACCATGGAGGCGGAACCGCGCGCCCTCGAGCTCATGGGCGATGCGATCCAGAACGTCAACCACGCCTACGGCACCAACGGCGTGATCACCGCGGTGGACATGCCGCTCGCGCCGGCCTGGCCCTGGGTCGACCTGATCGTCGGCTTCGAGGAGTTCATGACGGCGGTGCGCTTCGCCGACGCGCTGGCCCGGCAGGACGGCCTCGTCAAGAAGCTGGTCACGTTGCTCGCGGCGCCGCTCGCCGAGCTCTACTTCCGCCCGCTGCAGAGCCGGATCCCGAAGGGCGCGAGCGTGGTCCTGCTGATGATCGCCGAGCCCTGGCTCGACGCCTTCCGCGACTTCCTCGCCGCCTGGCCGGGCCGCATCCTGCTCGAGCGGGCGGCCGCCGACCCCAGGCGGCGGGCCCTGCCGGTCTACGAATTGTCGTGGAATCACACGACCTTGCATGCGCTCCGCATCGACCCGACGATCACCTATCTCCAGGTGCTCTACCCGCCGCCCGCGCACGTTGAGCGCGTCGAGCAGATGTATCGTGACTTTGGCGAAGAGGTGATGATTCACCTCGAATTCGTCCGTTACGATGGCCAGATTGCCTGTTTCGGGCTGCCAATCGTGCGCTTCACCGACGAAAAGCGCCTGGATGAGATCATTCGCCACCACGAGGACCACGGCTGCCCGATCTTCAACCCGCACGCCTTCACCCTCGAGGAGGGCGGCATGAAGCAGGTCGACAAGAGCCACCTCGCCTTCAAGCGCCAGGCCGATCCCTTGGGCCTCCTCAATCCCGGCAAGATGATCGGCTGGGACAATCCGGACTACGCCGGCATGAGCCGCCAGTCCTACCTCTACGCCTCGCTCGACAAGGTCTGAGCAGCCCGCAGCGGGGGGCGCCGCAGAATCGCGATGGCTTCCGGCCCTGACCTTCGCCTATAACGCGACAGCTGGAGGCCGAGCCGGCCGCTCGGGAGCCCATGGCCCGACCCGACAATCGCTACGTCTGCCAGAGCTGCGGCGCGGTCCAGCCCAAGTGGGCCGGGCGCTGCGAGGGCTGCGGCGCCTGGAACACGCTGGCCGAGGAGGCGGCGGCAGCGCCGGTGCCCAAGGGCCTGCGGGCCGGCGCGGCGCAGCGCCTCGAGCTCGCGGGGCTGGCCGGTGCTACCGCGGGACCGGCGCGCCTCTCGACCGCGCTCGCCGAGCTCGACCGGGTGCTGGGCGGCGGGCTGGTCGAGGGCTCGGCGGTGCTGATCGGCGGCGATCCCGGGATCGGCAAGTCGACGCTCGTGCTCCAGGCGGGCGCGGCGCTCGCTGCGGCCGGCGCCCGGGTCGCCTACGTCAGCGGCGAGGAATCGATCGATCAGCTCCGCCTGCGCGCCGCCCGGCTCGGGCTCGCGCAGGCGCCGCTTGAGGTCGCCGCCGCGACCTCGGTGCGCGACATCCTCGCGACCTTCGACCACATGCGCGCGCCGCAGCTCCTGGTGATCAATTCGATCCAGACCATGTTCGTCGACAACGTCGAGGCGGCGCCCGGCACCGTGACCCAGCTCAGGACCAGCGCGCACGAGCTGATCCGCTTCGCCAAGCGGCGCGGCACCGCGCTGTTCCTCATCGGCCACGTCACCAAGGACGGCCAGATCGCGGGGCCCCGGGTGCTCGAGCACATGGTCGACGCGGTGCTCTACTTCGAGGGCGACCGCGGCCACCAGTTCCGCATCCTGCGCGCGGTCAAGAACCGCTTCGGCGCCGCCAACGAGATCGGCGTCTTCGAGATGGCCGAGCGCGGCCTGGTCGAGGTCGCCAATCCCTCGGCGCTGTTCCTCGCCGAGCGCGAGGCGGGCGTCTCGGGCGCCGCGGTGTTCGCCGGGATGGAGGGCTCGCGGCCGCTCCTGGTGGAGATCCAGGCGCTGGTCGGACCAAGCCCGCTCGGCACGCCGAGGCGCACCGTGGTCGGCTGGGATGGCGCCCGCCTCGCCATGCTGCTCGCCGTGCTCGAGGCCCGCTGCGGCCTTGCCATCGGCGCCCGCGACGTCTATCTGAACGTCGCCGGCGGGCTCAGGATCGGCGAGCCGGCGGCGGACTTGGCCGTGGCCGCGGCGCTCCTGTCATCGCTGCTCGACCGGCCGGTGCCGGTGGGCGCGGTGGTCTTCGGCGAGGTCGGCCTCGCCGGCGAGGTGCGCGCGGTGAGCCAGGCCGAGGCGCGCTTGCGAGAGGCGGCGAAACTGGGCTTCGACCAGGCCATCCTGCCGGCCGGCGGCGGCGAGCCGGCGCGCTCGCGCCGAGCTCCGCCTGAGCAGCCTTGAAGCGCGTCGCCGAGCTGGCCCATGTGCTCGCGGGCGCAGGCCAGGCGACGGGAGCGGGCGAGCGCCGTTCCACCGCTGCGATCGCCTCCGACTGAAGGGATGCCCAATCTGTCGCTGACCGCCTTCGACGTCGCCGTGCTGGTGGTGGTGGGGGTCTCGGTGCTGATCTCGGCGTTGCGCGGGGTGACCCGCGAGGCGCTCACGATCGCCAGCTGGCTCGGCGCCGGCGTGGTCGCCTGGTACGGGTTCGGCCCTGCCCGCGCGCTTGCCCGGCAGACGATCGAGAACGCCTGGCTGGCCGACGCCGCCGCGTTCGGCGTCACCTTCGTCGCGCCGCTGATCGGGTTCAAGATCGTCGCGGCGATGCTGGCCGACCGCATTCCGGGCGGCAGCCTCGGCCTGGTCGATCGGGTCGCCGGTCTGGCCTTCGGCGCGGCGCGGGGCGCGGTGATCGTCTCGGCGGCCTATCTCGGCCTGACCATGGCGATCGCGCCGGAGGACCAGCCGGCGTGGGTCCGCCAGGCCCTCGTCCTGCCCTATGTCGAGGACGGTGCCGACATGCTGCGACGCCTGATGCCGGCCGAGCTCACGAGTGACGAGGCCGCCGACGCGGCGCGCCGCCACGGAGCGCAGCTCGGCCGCAGCGCGCGGCAGCTGGCAAACCAATGAGCGGAGCGCTGCAAGCTTTGCGCGAGCTGGATCTCAGGCCCGACAAGCTGCGCGAGGAGTGCGGCGTGTTCGGCATCTTCGGCAACGAGGAGGCCGCCGCGCATACCGTGCTCGGCCTGCACGCGCTCCAGCACCGCGGCCAGGAGGCGGCGGGCGTCGTGACCTTCGACGGCCGGCTGTTCCACAACCACCGGGCGCTCGGCCTGGTCGGCGACCACTTCAGCAGCGAGCAGGTCATCTCGGGCCTGCCCGGCCACACCGCGATCGGTCACGTGCGCTACTCGACCCAGGGCGCGCCCTTGCTCAGGAACGTCCAGCCGCTGTTCGCCGATTTCGCCTTCGGCGGCTTGGCGCTCGCCCACAACGGCAACCTCACCAACGCGCTGACGCTGCGGCGCCAGCTGGTCGAGCAGGGCAGCCTGTTCCAGTCGACCTCGGACACCGAGGTGATCATCCATCTGATCGCGCGCTCGCGCCAGCCGAGCGTGGTCGAGCGCCTGGTCGATGCGCTCTCGCAGGTCCAGGGCGCCTACGCCCTGGTCGCGCTCTCCGGCAGCGCGCTCTATGGCGTGCGCGATCCCCTGGGCGTCCGCCCCCTGGTGCTGGGCGAGCTCGAAGGCGCGCCGATCCTGGCCTCGGAGAGCTGCGCGCTCGACATCATGGGCGCCCGCTTCGTGCGCGACATCGAGCCCGGCGAGGTGTTCACGGCGACCGCCGAAGGCACCGAGAGCATCCGGCCCTTCGCCGCGCAGGCGCGGCGCTTCTGCATCTTCGAGTACGTCTACTTCGCGCGCCCCGACAGCGCGGTCGAGGGCCAGAGCGTGTACGAGACGCGCAAACGGATCGGCGCCGAGCTCGCCAAGGAGCATCCGGCGCCCGCCGACATCGTGATCCCGGTGCCGGACTCGGGCGTGCCGGCCGCGATCGGCTTCGCGCAGGCCGCGCGGCTGCCGTTCGAGCTCGGCCTGATCCGCAACCACTACGTCGGCCGGACCTTCATCGAGCCCTCGGACCGGATCCGCCACCTCGGCGTCAAGCTCAAGCACAACGCCAACCATGCCACGGTCACCGGCAAGCGGGTGGTCCTGGTCGACAATTCGATCGTGCGCGGCACGACCTCGACCAAGATCGTCGCCATGGTGCGCCAGGCGGGCGCTGTCGAGGTCCACATGCGGGTCGCGAGCCCGCCGACCACGCACTCCTGCTTCTACGGCGTCGACACGCCCGAGCGCGGCGAGCTGCTCGCGGCGCAGAACAACCTCGACGCCATGGCGCGGATCATCGGGGTCGACAGCCTGGCCTTCCTGTCGATCGACGGCCTCTATCGGGCGGTCGGCGGGATGCGGCGCGACGCCGGGCAGCCGCTCTACTGCGACGCCTGCTTCAGCGGCGACTACCCGACCCTGCTCGAGGACCTCGGCCAAGGCCAGGCGGACCAGCTGTCGTTGATGCTGGAGGACGCCTGAGCTGACCCGCCTCGCCGGTCGGATCGTGCTGATCACCGGCGCGAGCCGCGGCCTCGGCGCGGCGCTGGCCGAGGGCTTCGCCGCCGAGGGCGCGCGGCTGATCCTGGTGGCGCGTACCCCGGGCGGGCTCGAGGAGGTCGACGACCGGGTGCGCGCGCGCGGCGGCGAGGCGACGCTGGTGCCGCTCGACCTCGGTCGGAGCGAGGGCATCGATCGCCTCGGCGGCGTCATCGCCGAGCGCTACGGCAAGCTCGACGTGCTGATCGGCAACGCCGCCGAGCTCGGCGTGCTGGCACCACTCGGCCATGTCGCATCCCAAGGTGTTCGAGCGCGTGATGGCGCTCAACGCCGGCGCCAACTACCGTCTGATCCGCTCGCTCGATCCGTTGCTGCGCGCCGCGGACGCGGGTCGCGCGATCTTCGTCACCTGCGCCCAGGCGCAGGACAGCCGGCCCTACTGGGGCGCCTACGCGGCGAGCAAGGCCGCGCTCGAGGCACTGGCACTCTGCTACGCGGCCGAGGTGCGGCGCACCGCCGTGCGGGTCAATCTGATCGATCCGGGACCGCTGCGGACGCGGCTGCGCGCGCAGGCCTATCCCGGCGAGGACCCGGCAGCGCGGCGCGAGCCCGCGAGCGCGGTCGAGCCGTTCCTGGCGCTCGCCGACCCCGGTTGCGCCCGCCATGGCGAGCGGGTGAGCGCGGAGCCACAAGCTTAGTCCCGCCGCGGCCCGCCGCGTTCGTCAGCGCCGCGACCGCAGAGCGTCCCAGGCTGACGTGCGGTCGCAGCGAGACAGGCGAGCACGGCGATCGCGATGACCAGCGCGACGTAGGCGACAAAGATCAGGAACACGCCCAGCCCGCGCCCGATCCAAGGAACGGGCTGACAACCACGAGGAAGGCGAGCCCGCCGATGATGGCGAGAGCCGCTGCGATCAGGCTTCTGAGATAGACGCCTTTGGGGTCGCGCGAACGCCCGCACCGCGAGCCATGCCGAACCGGCCAGAACTGCCAGGACGATGAGAACTTCCAGCATCGCCGCTACGGGCCTCGCGGGGGCGCAGGAAGAGATGCAACCGCGCCTGGCTACGCGCGCCAGGTGAAGAACCGGTAAACCCAGCACGTCGAGAGCTTCCCTGTGGCGGACGATGCGCGATCGAGGTCCCAGCCATGCGCGAGCAGGGGAGCTGGCGCGCGCAGCGCGCACTACATCTTGTGCAGCGCAGCATGCACCGCCGCGGCGGTCATGCGCGGAAACAAACGAAACACGAAGGCCAGAGTTTTGACATCGAGTGGAAACACGCCGTCGGTAGATGATGGTGAGCGGGACCAGCGAGCGCGAAGGCTCGCGGGCCGCACGACACCAGAGGGCTCCGGAACCAGAGGCTCCATCGGCTACGGTTGCAGAACAGGAGCGAGAGAGATGCGATCAACAGCAACGGCCGGGACAGGGCGCGATGCGCGGCGACCCCGCTGCGCGCCGCCGGGTCGGATCCCGCCGAGAGCGGGCACCGAGGGTGGACGGCGCTGCGCGCGGTCCTCGGCCCGTTCCAGAGGCTCGTTCGCCGGCTCCCGGCCCGCCGCCGGCGGCCCCGTCTGGACGGCTGGATGGCGATGGATCCGCGGCTGCTGGCGGACATCGGCGTGAGCCGCACGGACCTCCAGGCGGTGCTGTATGCCGGTGCCCCGATCGAACGGCTCGGCGCTCGCCGCGGCGGCCCGTCGGCCGGCAAGGAGGTCGTATCGAGCCCGCGCCGCCCGGCCCCGCCGCTGCGGCTGGTCGGGGTCGACGATCTGGATGCCGCGGCCTGATCTCGGCGGTGGATCGCCGAGCTCTCAAACGTACGGATTCTCGCCGGCGCGCGGCAGCAGCCTGAGCGGCACGCCGGCGAGATCGAAGGTCTCGCGCAGGCCGTTCGCCAGATAGCGCAGGTAGGAGTCCGGGAGCGCGCCGGCCTGGCTCACGAACAGCACGAACGTCGGCGGCCGGGTCGCGATCTGGGTCGCGTAGCGGATCTTGACCCGGCGGCCCTTGGCCATCGGCGGCGCGTGCGTCGCCAGCGCCTGCTCGAGCCAGCGATTGAGGGCGGCGGTCGGCACCCGCCGCGACCAGCGCTCGTGCGCCTCGACCACCATCGGCAGGACGCGGGGCAGGTTCTTGCCGGTCCGCACCGAGACCGGCAGGCAGGGCACGCCCTTGACCTGGGGCAGGCGGGTCTCGATCCGCTCGCGCAGCAGCGCCAGCGCGGCGTTGGGCTCGGCCACCAGATCCCACTTGTTGGCGGCGACCACGAGCGCGCGGCCGGCCTCGACCGCCCGGTTGGCGATCGTCAGGTCCTGCCGGTCGAGCGGCGTCGTCGCGTCGAGGAGCAGGAGGACGACCTCGGCGCGGCGCAGCGCCGCGAGCGCGGAGCGGCTCGACAGCTCTTCCAGGCCGCCCCTCTCGATCCGCGCCCGGCGGCGCAGCCCGGCGGTGTCGACCAGCTCGATCCTGCGGCCGCGCCACTGCCAGGCCACCGTGATCGCGTCCCGGGTCAGCCCGGGCTCCGGGCCGGTCAGGAGACGCTCGTCCTCGAGCAGCCGGTTGATCAGCGACGACTTGCCGACGTTCGGCCGGCCCGCGACCACCAGGCGGAGCGGCTGATCCGCCTCGGCCTCGGCCGCGCCGTCCTCCTCGACGCCGGCGCGCGTCGCGGCCGTCGCCTCGATCGCCTGGGCGAGGTCGGCCAGCCCCTCGCCGTTCTGGGCCGAGATCGGGATCGGCGCGCCGAGGCCGAGCGCCCAGGCCTCGCTCGCGAAGCTCAGCGCGGCCTGCCCCTCGCACTTGTTGGCGACCAGGATGACCGGCGTGTCCTGGCGCCGCAGCCAGCTGGCGAAGTGGCGGTCGAGCGCGGTCAGGCCGGCCTTGGCGTCGATCAGCATCAGGGCAACGTCGGCCTCGGCCAGCGCAGCCGCGGTCTGCCGTCGGAGGCGGCCTTCGATGCTGGCCTCGGGCCCCTCGGCGAGCCCGGCGGTGTCGATCGCGGTGAACGCGAGCGGGCCGATCCGGGCGTCGCCCTGGATGCGGTCGCGGGTCACCCCCGGGGTCGGATCGACCAGCGCCGCGCGCCGCCCGACCAGGCGATTGAACAGGGTCGACTTGCCGACGTTCGGTCGGCCGACGATGGCGACGGTGAGCGGCATGCAGCGAGCCCGGCGCGCCGGGCGGTCAGCGGTACGCCAGGAGTTGCGCGTCCTCGGTCAGGATGTAGACCGTGCCGCCGGCGGCGATCGGCGGGATCAGCACCGGGCCGGCGAGGTCGAGCCGACCAAGGATCTCGCCGTTGTAGGGCGACATCGTCACCGCCTCGCCATGCGAGCCGGCGATCAGCAGGCGATCGCCGATCAGGAGCGGACCGCTCCAGGTGATCGGGGTCGAGGCGGGATCGTCGGGATCGGTGAGCCGCGGCAGCGGGCTGACCCAGCGGACGCGCCCGTTCTCGCGCAGCAGGCAGACCACCTCGCCGCGCGTCGTGAGGACGTAGACGAAGTCGCCGGCGATCCATGGTGCCTGGGTGCTGCCGAGGTCGAGGTCCCAGACCCGCACCCCTCGGCGCAGCTCGATCGCGGCCATCTGACCGCCGTAGCCGGCGACGTAGACGCGCTCACCGTCGATCACCGGATAGCCGTCGATGTCGTTGATCTGGGCGAGCGCTTCGGTGCGGCGCGGCCGCTGGACGGTGTCGCTCCAGAGCGGCCGGCCATTGTCGAGGAGCAGCCCGAACACCTCGGCCGAGGAGTACGGCACCACCACCACGCCGTCGGCGACCGCCGGGCTCGGGCCGCCGAGCAGGCCGGTGCCCTCGAAGAAGCCGGCATGGCGCCAGCTCGGGCGGCCGGTCTGGCCGTCGAGCGCGTAGAGCTGGTTGTCGGCCGAGACCACGATCAGCCGTCCGTCGGCGACCGTCGGCGCGGCGCGCAGCGGCAGGTCGAGCGACTGGCGCCAGACCTCGGTGCCGTTGCTCGCGTTCAGGCCGAGGACCTCGCCCGAGCTCGAGGCCACGAACAGCCAGCCGCTGTTGTGGGCGAGACCGCCGCCGAGCAGGCCGTCCTCGTCGAGGCCCTCGGGCTCGACCTGCCACACCCGCTGGCCGCTGCCGGCGTCGAACGCGCTGATCAGGCCCTCGGCGTCCATCGTGTAGACCCGGCCCTCGGCGACCACCGGCTGCGCCAGGAGCTGGCTGTCATCGGGTGAGCCGCTGCCGATGTCGACGCTCCAGGCGAGCTCGAGATCGTCGTCCGCCGCGAGATGGTGCACGGCGTGGCTCGGGATCCCCCCCGCCTGCGGCCACTCCGGATTGACCACCGGCGGCGGCAGCCGGATCGGCAGATCGGCGAGCTGCGGATCCGCCGTCAGCTGGCGCTCGAGCAGCATCACCGCGATCCGGTCGCCCGGCAGCGGCTCCGCCTCGTCGCCGCCGAACCAGGTGCCGTCGCCCGAGCAGGCGGCGAGCAGGAGAACGCCGCCCAGGAGCAGCCCTCGGCCCGGCATCACGGATCGTCCTGGGCGGCGGAGGCGTCGTCCTCAGCCGTCTCGAGCGGGCCGCCGAGCGAGGCCGTCAGCTCGGCGGCTCGACGGCTGAGGTTGGCCGGCGTGAGCGGGTCGGCGAGCAGGGTCTCGAGGGTGCGCCGCGCCGCCTCGGTCTCGCCCGCGCGCAGCTGCGCCAGGGCCTGGAGCTCGAGCGCGCTGTAGCGCCAGGGAGCATTGGCCTCGGTCAGGTCGGCAAGCCGGCCGCTCAGCGCGCTCCCGTCGGTGCCCTCGAACGCCTGCTGCAGCGCCAGCAGGTCGCCCAGCTCACGGTAGACCGGCGCCGCGTCGTCGCTTTCGGACAAGCGGTCGAGGGAGGCGGCGGCGGCGGCGTCCTCGCCGGCCTCGATCTGCGCCTCGGCGGCCCGCAGGCGTGCGACCACGTCGTAGCCGCCGCCGGCCTCCTCGGCGAGCTCGAGGAAGGCGGCGGCCGCCTCGGCCGGGCGATCCTGGCGCAGCAGCTCCTCCGCGGCGGCGTAGCGGCGCGCGTCCTCGAGGCGCTCGCTCGCCTGATAGTTGCGCCAGGCGACGCCCGCGCCGGTGCCGATGACGATCGCGATGGCGCCCCCGGCGATGTACGTGCCGTACTGCTTCCACAGCCGCAGCCAGCGGTCCTGGCGGACCGCCTCGTCAACCTCGCGGATGAACTCGTCGCTGTTGCCGGATCCTCGGCCACGCATCGCGCGCTCTGCCCTTTCCCTGGCTGCAGGCCTGCCCGACCGGCGCCGAGGAGCTTCGCTTGCCGGCAGGCCATCGCCCGCGCCCTAGGTATGGGAGCGCTGGTGGTTTGGCAAGGCCACGAGAGCGCTCTATAGAAGCAGGGTCCGCCTTGAGCTCGCCCCGGTCATGCTCCGTCTGTTCGTCGCCCTGCCGCTCCCCGATCCGGTCAAGCGCTCGCTCGAGCCGCTGGCCCGGGGCATGGGCGACGTGCGCTGGCTCTCCCCGGAGCAGCAGCATCTGACCCTGCGCTTCATCGGCGAGGTCGACAACGGCCGGCTGGACGAGGTCGCCGAGGCGCTCGCCCTGGTGCCGGGCGAGCCCCTGGAGGTCCGCCTCGAGGGGCTCGGCCACTTCCCGCCGCGCGGCGAGCCGCGGGTCCTGTGGGTCGGGGTGGCGAAGAACCCGGAGCTCGCCGGCCTGAAGCGGCGCATCGACCGGGCGCTGGCGCAGGTCGGGCTGCCGCCGGAGACGCGCAGGTTCGCGCCGCACGTGACCCTCGCCCGGATCCGCGGCCCGCTCGCCCGCGATCGCCTCGCGACCTATCTGATGCGCCACAGCCTCTATCGCAGCGCGGCCTTCCCGGTCAGCGACTTCCATCTGTACTCGAGCTGGCTCAAGTCGGCCGGCGCCGAGTACCAGATCGAGGCGAGCTACGAGCTGGTGCCGGGGCTGGAGGATGAGCCCCTCGACTGACCTCGCGGCGCTCCTGGCCGAGGTGCGGGCCTGCCGCCGCTGTGCGCCGGAGCTGCCGCTCGGGCCGCGCCCGATCGTGCAGATCGGCGCCGGCGCGCGCATCCTGATCGCGAGCCAGGCGCCCGGGCGGATCGCCCATCGCAGCGGCACGCCGTTCGCCGATCGCAGCGGCGCAGCACTCCGCCTCTGGCTCGGCATCGACGCTCTGACCTTCTACGACCCCGAGCGCATCGCGATCCTGCCGCAGGGCTTGTGCTATCCCGGGCGCGGTCTCCGGCGGCGACCTGCCGCCGCGGCCGGAGTGCGCACCGCTCTGGCAGCGCCGGCTGCGCGCGCAGCTGCCGGAGCTCCGCCTCATCCTGCCGATCGGCCGCCACGCCCAGCGCCACCATCTGGGCGCTCAGATCGCCGCCGGCAGACGCGTCGAACGGGCGAGCGTCGGCATGGCGAGACCACCGGCCTGCAGGGCCAGCGCGGCGGTGGTCTCGTGGCGGGTGATCGCGGCGAGCAGCGCGGCGACCAGCATGGGCCGCCGCACCTGGTGCCGGGCGAGGGCGGCGAAGCGGCGCGCGGGCATGCCGGCCAGCACCGCCTCCGCCGCCAGCCGGGCGGTACGCAGCGCGATCGCGATGCCTTCGCCGGTGAACGACGGGATCACCGCGAACTGGTCGCCGATGCGATAGAGGTTGTCGGCGCACTCACGGGGCCGGCAGAGGTAGCCGTAGGGCACGCCGGCGATGCTCACGGGCTGCGCCCAGAGCGGCGTCGCCTCGCGCAGCCGCTCGTCGAGGGCCGGGATCCGCCCGCGCAGCTGCGCGAGCGTGGCCGCGAAGGACGCCCCCTGCGCCTGGAAGCTTGCGGCGCTGATGGCGAGGCAGAGGTTGACGATGCCGGACCCGATCCGCTGCAGGCCGGCATAGCCGCTCGGGTCGAGGAAGAGCTCGATGCCGTCATCGAGCGCCGCCGCCTGATCGGGGTGCAGCCGCCAGTGCAGCTTGAAGCCGATCCAGCCCGGCGAGCGATCGCGGCGGCGCTGGTGGCCCCGGACCTCGTGCTTGCCGCTCGCCAGGAGGACCGTCCGGCTCGCGATCCGGCGGCCATCGCTGAGCACGGCCTGCCAGGCATTTCTGCCGGCCGGCGTCAGGCGGCGCACGCCGGCGCCGCGCTGCACGTCCGCTCCGCGCGCGGCGGCGAGCTCCAGCAGGCTCGCGTCGAGCCGGGCGCGCGCGAGGCCGTAGGCGCGAAACGGCAGACCGGCCTCCGCGCTCCGCCGCTGCGCCACCACCCGGGTGCGCCGGATCTCGGCACCGCCCAGCGTCTCGGGCGCCAGGCCGAGGTCCTGCAGCTCCGCGGCCGCGCTCGCGCTCACGAACTCGCCGCAGACCTGCGGGCGCGCCGCCGCCTGGCGCTCGCAGAGGATCACCTCGCGCCCCGCCGCGGCGAGCCTCGCCGCCGCGGCCGCGCCGGCCGGGCCGCCGCCCACCACCAGCGCTTCGGCGCTGGTCCTCATGCCGGCCTGATCCGCCCGACCGCGAAACGGAAGGGGAAGCACGCGGCGATCGTGGTCGGCGCTTGGGCGAGGCCCGCTTCGGCGAGCAGCCGCTCCCAGTCGCGCCGCTCGAAGGCGCGCGCCACCGACAGCGAGGCATCGTGGCGGACCAGCCGGTTCATGCCGAGCAGGGTCGGCGCGCAGCGGGCGATCGCGTACGCGACCCCATGGCGGCGCAGGTCGTTGACCAGCCAGCCGAGCCGGGCGCGCTCGTCCATCCAGCCGAGGAAGCGCACCAGCCGCGAATCCTCGAGGTGATGGGCGAACAGCGCGCTGATCACGACGTCGGGCCGGATCGAGGACGCCAGGTCGAAGACGTCGCCGGTCAGATAGCGGATCGGCCGCTCGGGCGGGGTCGCTCGCCGGGCGGCGACCGCCGCATGCGGGTTCAGGTCGACGCCGATGAGGTCGACCGCCATGCCGCGGCGGTCGGCGAAGGCCGCGATCCGGCGCAGCATGTCGCCGTAGCCCGAGCCGACGTCGAGCACGACCAGCCGCTCCGTCCGGCGATGCCGCTCGAGGACCGCCTCGAGCCAGCGGAGCGTGATCCGATAGGCCCCGGTCCAGCGGTTGATCCGCTCGAGATCGCGCAGGCAGGCCTCGAAGGTGGCGAGATCGGTCGCCTCGGCGTCCATCAGCTCGGGCGCGGCGCTGCGCCTTCGCAGGTCGATCACCCGCGGCCCTCGAACCTCAGGCTCTCGATCGCGAGACCGGGGCCGAACGCGATCGCGCAGCCCGGCCCGCGGATCCGGCTCGCCAGCATCTCCTTGAGCACGAACAGCACCGTCGCCGACGACATGTTGCCGTAGCGGCGGAGCACGTCGCGCGAGGGCGCGAGCCGCTCCGGCCCGAGGTCGAGCGCGCGCTCGACCGCATCGAGCACGCTGCGCCCGCCCGGGTGGACCGCCCAGTGCTCGATCGCGGCCGCCGGCTCGTCGTTCAGGATCTCTGGCAGATGGCGCGGCAGCACGGCGGCGATGGTCGACGGCACGCTGCCGGAGAGCGTCATGTCGAACCCGGTACGGCCGATCCGCCAGGTGATCTGGTCCGCGGCCTCAGGCGCCAGCGCGGTCGTCGAGCCCTGCAACGCGAGGCCGTGGGGCCGGGCGCTGACGAGGGCCGCGGCGGCGCCGTCGGCGAAGATCAGGAACGAGAGCACCTGCTCGAGATCGGAGGTCTCCTGGAGATGCAGGGTGCAGAGCTCCAGGCAGACGATCAGGACCCGGGCCGCCGGCTCGGAGCGGACGACGTGACGGGCGAGCCGGAGCGCGTTGAGCGCGGCGTAGCAGCCCATGAAGCCGATGCTGGTGCGCTCGACGCGGGGGCTGAGCGCCAGCCGGTCGATCAGGGCGAGGTCGATCCCCGGGGCCGCGAAGCCGGTGCAGGAGACCACCACGAGATGCGTGATGCCGGCGAGGTCGTCCTCGAGGTCGAGGGCCGCCCGGAACGCCAGATCGGAGGCGCGCTCGGCGTAGACCTGCATGCGCCGGCCGGTGTCCGCGAACGCGCCGTCGCGGTAGAGCCCGGCATCGTCGAGCTGCCCGGGCTCGCCGCTGCGCGCGAGCACCGAGTAGCGGCGCTCGATTCCGCAGCGCTCCGCCATGCGCCCGAACAGCCGCCGGTCGCGACCGGCGGCGAGCAGACGGGGCGCGTAGTCGGTGAACAGGCCGTGGACCTCGTTCGCCGGAACGGCGCTTCCGATCGCGTTGAGATGCGCTTCGACGGGCTGCAAGAGAACCGAGCTCCCCTCGCGGCGGGAAGCCTCCCCGGCGCGAGCCTGACGACCTGGACCCGAGATGGCGCGACCGGCCCGCCTCGCCGCTGAGAGACCGGGCGCGCCGCGCGCGGGCCCGGTCTCCAGCGCCGGTTATTGCTGCGCCTGGCCGATGCGCGTGATGAGGTTCTGGCCACCTTCCTCGCGATAGAACAGCGTGATCTCGGCGCCGACCTGAGGCATCATCGCCGCGCCGCCGCCAGTGTCCGACATGATGTAGTTCTTGCCGTCGATGGTGATCTCGTTGGCGTCCTTGTCGACGTCGGTCACCATCCCGGTGACCTTCATGCCGTCCGCACCTTCCTCGGTCTCCTGGGCCTGCTGATCCTGCTGGGTCTGCTGCGCGGCCGCTCCATTCAACGCGAGCGCGCCCGCCGCCAGCGCGGCCGCCATCAGCATAGAGATGCGCATTTGCCGTCTCCTTCCTCACCTGGTTCGCGCGCGACCGGCAGCTGTTCCCGGTCGCGCCACTGCGGAAACGGCTGCGCCGCCGCTAGGTTCCGCTCGACGGTCCGGGTCGAATCGGATCAGCGCGACACGTCGTGACGTCGCCATGGCGGCGCTTGTCCTCCGGCCCTCCTCCGAGTCATGGTCGCGCGATCCGGCGCGCCGCCACGACCGGCAGCGTTCGCGCCGGGCGATGGAGTCGGGCGATGAACCTCGAGACCGGGCTGCCGCTCAGCGCGGCCAGCACGATCGTCGACGCCGCGCTGGCGGCGGGCCGCGCCGCCGGCCTCTCGCCGCTCACGGTCGCGGTGCTCGACGCGGGCGGCCACCTGGTCGCGCTGAAGCGCGAGGACGGCTCCGGCATCCTGCGCCCCGAGATCGCGATCGGCAAGGCCTGGGGCGCGCTCGGCATGGGTCAGTCGAGCCGGGCGATCCGCGATCGCCTGCACGACAACCCGGCCTTCCTGAACGCGCTCGCCGCCGCCTCCGGCGGGCGCTTCGTCGCGGTGCCGGGCGGGGTCCTGATCAGGGACGGCGCGGGCGCGGTGGTCGGCGCGGTCGGCATCAGCGGCGACCGCTCCGAAAAGGACGAGTACTGCGCGATCACCGGCGTGCGCGCCGCGGGCTACGGCTCCGATCCGGCCGCGCCCGACCCCGACTGGCAGGGCGGCGACCGGTAGGTCTTCGGCTCAAGCGTCCTGGGCGCGGAACGCCTCGCGATAGGCCTCGCGCAGCCGGTTCTTCTGGACCTTGCCCATGCTGTTGCGCGGCAGGTCGTCGACGAACACCACCCGCTTTGGGGTCTTGAAGGCGGCGAGCTCGGCGCGGGTCGCGGCGATGAGCGCATCGGCGTCCGGGGTCGCGCTGCCGGGGCGGCGCCTGACCACCGCCAGCACGCCCTCGCCGAAGTCCGGGTGGGGCACGCCGATCACCGCCGACTCCGCGACGCCCTCCTGCGCGTCGAGCACCGCTTCGATCTCCTTGGGGTAGATGTTGAGGCCGCCCGAGATGATCAGGTCCTTGGCGCGGCCGACGATCGTGACGTAGCCGTCCTGGTCGATGCGCGCGATGTCGCCGGTGATGAAGAAGCCGTCGTCGCGGAACTCCTCCCGGGTCTTCTCGGGCAGCCGCCAGTAGCCTCGGAAGACGTTGGGTCCGCGCACCTCGAGGACGCCGGTCTCGCCCGCCGGCAGCACGCGGCCGAAAGCGTCGGCGACCCGCAGCTCGACCGCCGGCAGCGCCGGGCCCACGGTGCCGGCGCGGCGCTCGCCCTGAAGGGGGTTGGAGGCGTTCATGCCGGTCTCGGTCATGCCGTAGCGCTCGAGGATGCGCTGGCCGGTGCGCGCCTCGAACGCGTGGAAGGTCTCCTCGAGCAGCGGCGCCGAGCCCGAGATGAACAGGCGGACGCTGCGGGCGACGTCGCGGGTGAAATCGCTGCGCCCGAGCAGGCGGACATAGTGGGTCGGCACGCCCATCAGCACGCTCGCGCGCGGCAGGACGGCGATCACCGCGTCGGGGTCGAAGCGGGGCAGCCAGATCATGCGCGCGCCGGCGAGCAGCGTCGTGTTGATCGCCACGAACAGGCCGTGGGTGTGGTAGATCGGCAGCATGTGGAGCAGCACGTCGGTCGCGCCGAAGCCCCACGCCTTGCGCAGGGTCAGCGCGTTCGAGGCGAGGTTGCCGTGGCTCAGCATGGCACCCTTGGCGCGCCCGGTGGTGCCCGAGGTGTAGAGGATCGCGGCCAGGTCGCCCTCCGAGCGCGGCACCGTCGCGAACCCTTCGGGCGCAGCGCCGGCGGCATCGCCGAGCGAGCCCCGACCCGCGGCGTCCAGGGTCAAGAGCCTGGCGCTGCGCGCGCCGGCGAGCCCGGCGATGCCGGACGCCCGCTCCGGATCGGACACGATCGCCGCCGGCTCGGCGTCGCCGAAGAAGTAGTCGAGCTCGGGCAGGGTATAGGCGGTGTTGAGCGGCAGGTAGACCGCGCCCAGCCGCAGGCAGGCGAGGTACAGAAAGACCACGTGCGGGCTCTTCTCGACCTGGACCGCGACCCGGTCGCCGGGGGCCACGCCCTGGGCCTGCAGGGCATTGGCGATGCGGCCCGAGAGTCGCTCGAGGTCGCCATAGGCGAAGCGGCTGCCGTCCGGCGTCTCGAGGCAGAGCGTGCTCAGGTCGGCGGGCGCATGGGCGCGGATCTGCTCGTACAGGTTCGCGGTCATCCGCTGGCCATCCGGCTGATGGGCGGTGGTCGCCTCATCACTAGGCGATCCCGCGCCCAGAGACCAGAACGGCGCGCGCCGGCGCCGCCGACCCCTCAGGCGGCGTCCGCAACCGGTAGGCGGACCGCCACCCGCAGGCCGCCCTCCGGGCGGTTGTGGAGGGTGATCTCGCCGCCGTGGCCGCGCACGATCGAGCGCGCGATCGCCATGCCGAGGCCGATCCCGCCGGTCTCGGGCGAGCGCGACTCCTCGAGCCGGACGAAGGGCGCGAACACGCGCTCGAACTCCACCTCGGGGATCCCCGGCCCGTCGTCGTCGATCACGACCTCGAGCGCGTGCCGGGGCCTGCTCGAGCGTCACCCGCGCCCGCGCGCCATAGATGACCGCGTTCTCGATCAGGTTGCGCAGCGCACGCTTGAGGCTGACCGGCCGGCAGGCGTAGGGCGCGCGCTCCGGACCGCGGAAGCTCACGTCCTGGCCGAGGTCGGCGAGATCGGCGCAGACGCTGTCGACCAGCGCCGCGAGGTCGACCGTGCGGGTGTCCTCGGCGGCGGCCTCCTCGCGGGCGAAGGCGAGCGTCGCCTCGGTCATGCGCTGCATCTCGTCCAGGGTCTTTAGGATCTTGGCGCGGTTCTCCTCGTCGTCGAGGAACTCGGCGCGCAGGCGCAGCGTCGTGATCGGGGTGCGCAGGTCATGGCTGATCGCCGCCAGCATCCGGGTCCGATCCTGGACGAAGCGCTGCAGGCGGCCGCGCATGCGGTTGAAGGCGCGGGTCGTCTGGCGGATGTCGAGCGGGCCGTTCTCGGCGAGCGGCGGCACCGCCTCGCCGCGCCCGAGCCGCTCCGCGGCGACCGCCAGCTCGGCGAGCGGCCGGGTGATGCGGCGCACCATGACGACCACGATCAGCGACAGCGCGATCGCCATGACCACCATCGCGATCAGCGACGGCAGCGCCCAGCGCGGCGACGGGTCCGGCACGGCGAGCCCGGTGTTCAGCCAGCGCCCGTCCGCGAGCCGGATCGAGATCGCGAGGTCGGGCGGGAAGCGGCGGTGGTGCCAGCGCTCGCGCCGCGCCTCGCCGTCGGCGCCCGCGGCGCGCGCGCCCTCGCCGACCGCGGTCAGCGGCCGGACGTGCTCCTCGTCGTGCCCGTCGCGCGACCAGAAATGCTGGTCGCCGTCGCGCAGGTCGATCAGCACCTCGCGGGTCAGGCCATCCTCGAGCAGGCCGACGAGGCGCTGGCGCAGCCAGCTGTCGTCCTCGGCGTCGACAGCGGCGACCGCGCTCTGCTCGCTCAGCCAGAACCGCAGCTGACGGCTGCTCGCGGTGCGCACGATCTGCTCGTGCAACGCCGGCGGCGTGCTCTCGACCAGGCGCACGATCGAGGCCGTCCGGGACAGGACGTGCTTGCGCTCGGCGGTGCGCAGCGCCGCCCAGCGCTCGTCCTCGAAGATCAGGAAGCTCGCCACCTGGGCCAGCACCAGGGCGAGCAGCAGGAGCGCGATCAGCTGGCCGGCGAGGCGCCGTGGCCAGAGCCGCCGCAGGACGTCCGCGAGGCCCGTCATGCGCGCCGCACGTCGGCGGTCATCATGTAGCCGCCGCCCCAAACGGTCTTGATCAGGACCGGCTCCTTGGGATCGGCCTCGACCTTCTTGCGCAGCCGGCTGACCTGGTTGTCGATGCTGCGGTCGAACGGCGTCGCGCTGCGCCCTCGGGTGAGGTCGAGCAGCTGGTCGCGGCTCAAGACCATCCTCGGATGGTTGAGCAGCGCGCTCAGCAGGAGGAACTCGGCGGTGCTGAGCGGGAGCGCGACGCCGTCCTCGCCGACCAGCTCGCGCTGGGCGACGTTGAGGACCCAGCGGTCGAACCGCAGGGCAGGGGCGTCGATCCCCGGCCGGCGCTGGTGCGGCAGGCTGTTGGCGCGCCGCAGCACCGCCTTGACCCGGGCGAGGAGCTCGCGCGGGTTGAACGGCTTGACCACGTAGTCGTCGGCACCCATTTCGAGCCCGATCACCCGGTCGGTGTCCTCGGCCATGGCGGTCAGCATGATGACGGGCAGCTCGCTGGTCGCGCGCAGCTGTCGGCACAGCGCGAGGCCGTCCTCGCCGGGCATCATGATGTCGAGCACCACGAGGTCGATGGCGCTCGCCTCGAGAACCTTGCGCGCCTTGGCCGCGCTCTCGGCGACGCTCACCCGGAACTGGTGCCGGGCCAGGTATCTGGCCAGCAGATCCCGGATCTCGCGGTGGTCGTCGACCACCAGGATGTGCGCGGACGCGTCCATGGCGACCCTCGGTACCCGAACCTCATGGGTGCCAGCGGATTATGGCGCCAGCGGGGTCCGGCGGCTGCGCCGAAACTGTATCAGACTGTGTCAGGGTCCGCGCTTGCGACACTCGCCGACACTTTGGGGCTGGTTCCGACGAACTTTCGTGACGTTTACTCGGTCCCATGTCGGTCATCGCAACGACCGCGCAACAAGGGTGCAGAGATGACCAGGAAGACGAAGATCCTACTGACGGCCGGCGCGCTCGCGCTCGGCGCCACCGCCTTCGCCGGCGTCAGCCTGGCGGGTGGCGGCTGGCATCGCGGCCCCGGCCACCATGGCAGCGCCGGCCAGAGCCTGTTCGACACCTTCGATGCCAATCAGGACGGCACGCTCACCCAGGCGGAGGTCGACCAGGCGCGCCAGGCCAAGCTCGCCGAGTTCGACCGCGACGGCAACGGCAGCCTGAGCCTCGAGGAGTACCAGGCGCTCTGGATGGACGCGATGCGCGAGCGCATGGTCGATCGTTTCCAGGGCCACGACGACGACGGTGACGGCATGGTGACGGCCGAGGAGTTCGGCAACGACTACAGCCGGATCATCAGCCGGCTCGACCGGGACGGCGATGGCGAGGTCACGATGGAGGAGCTGCGCCAGCGCGGCGAGCGCCGGCATCACGATCGTGGCGGGGACGGTGAGGGCGATCGCGGCTGAGCGGTCCCTGCGGATGCGACCCGCCTCCGGGCTTCGGCCCGGGGGCGGCGAGCCGTTCGAGCACGTGCCCCTGTCGCGGGGGCGCCGCAAGGCCATATCTCGACGGTGACGGGGTGCTGCGGCGCTGCGGCGTGGCGTCGGACGACGCCGGGACGAAACATCGAGGAGGCAACAGATGCGCCAGGAGATCATCCGGCTGTACGACGACTACACCCATGAGCGGCTCGACCGACGGGTGTTCATGGACCGGCTGGCCAAGCTAGCGGGCGGCACGGCGGCCGCGGCGGCGCTGCTGCCGGTGCTCAGGAACAACTATGCCCAGGCGGCGATCGTGCCGACGGACGATCCCAGGCTGCAGGCCGAGGAGGTCACCTTCCAGGGCGCGACCGGCGAGGTCCAGGGCTACCTCGCGCGCCCGGCCGAATCCTCAGGCGCGCTGCCGGGCGTGGTCGTGGTCCACGAGAACCGCGGCCTCAACCCGCACATCGAGGACGTGGCGCGCCGCATGGCGCTCGAGGGCTTCGTCGCGCTCGCGCCGGACTTCCTCTCGCCGCAGGGCGGCACCCCCGAGGACGAGGACCAGGCGCGCGAGATGATCGGCCAGCTCGATCCGGCGCAGACCCTGCAGAACGCCGTGGCCGCGGTCGACTTCCTCGAGAGCCACGAGGCGGTCACTGGCCAGGTCGGCGTGGTCGGCTTCTGCTGGGGCGGCGCGCTCGCCAACCAGCTCGCGGTCAACGTCCCGGACCTCGGCGCCGCGGTGCCGTTCTATGGGCGCCAGCCGACGGGCGAGGAGGCGGCCCGGATCGAGGCGCCGCTGCTCCTGCACTATGCGGGGATCGACGAGCGCATCAACGCCGGCATCGCCGACTACGAGCAGGCGCTGAAGGCGGCCGGCGTGGACTACACGATCCATATGTACGAAGGCGCCAACCACGCCTTCCACAACGACACCAACGCGGCGCGCTACGATAAGGAGGCGGCCGAGCTCGCCTGGTCGCGCACGATCGAGTTCCTCAAGCAGCAGCTCGCTGGCTGATTGGGAGGACCTGAGCCGTGTCCAATGCAACCATTCTGGCAGGCGCGCTGGTCGCGTCGGCACTTTCCGCCATGCCCGCTCTGGCTGCGGACAAGGTGCAGTTCTTCGACCTGCCCGAGGGCGCCCGGCCGCACGACGTCGCGCCGGCGCCGGACGGCAAGGTCTGGTACACCGCGCAGCGCCAGGGCGCCCTCGGCATCCTCGATCCGGCGACCGGGGCGGTCGAGCAGGTGCCGCTCGGCGAGGGCTCCGCGCCGCACGGCGTGATCGCGGGACCGGACGGCGCCGCCTGGATCACCGACGGCGGCCAGAACGCGATCGTGAGCTTCGATCCGGGCTCGCGCGAGGTGACCGTCCATCCGTTGCCGGCCGACACCGGCTACACCAACCTCAACACCGCAGCCTTCGACGGCGGCGGCACGCTCTGGTTCACCGGCCAGAACGGCATCTACGGGCGCCTCGATCCGGAGAGCGGCAAGGTCGAGGTGTTCGACGCGCCGGAGGGCCGGGGGCCGTATGGCGTCACCGCCACCCCCGATGGCGCCATCTACTACGCCTCGCTCGCCGGCAGCCACATCGCCAGGCTCGACACCAAGACCGGCGCGGCGACCGTGATCGAGCCGCCGACCCCGGATCAGGGCGCGCGGCGGGTCTGGGCGGACTCCAAGGGCGACGTCTGGGTCAGCGAATGGAACTCCGGCCAGGTCAGCCGGTACAGCCCCGCCTCGGGGGCGTGGCAGAGCTGGCCGCTGCCGGGCGAGGAGCCCAAGGCCTACGCCGTCTACGTCGACGACCAGGACATCGTCTGGCTGTCCGATTTCGGCGCCAATGCGGTGGTGCGCTTCGATCCGGAGAGCGCGACCTTCGAGAGCTTCGCGGGCAGCGCGGAGGGCGCCAACGTGCGCCAGATCCACGGCCGCCCGGGCGAGGTCTGGGCGCCGGAATCCGGCACCGACCGGTTGATGCTGATCCGGACCGACGACTCCGGCAGCCGGTCCTGAGGGGCGTTCCGAGTCGGGCGGGCGCCGCGCTGGCCATGGTCCTGCACGCCGGCGGCGCCTTTGCCGCCGGCGATCCGGAGCGTGGCGCGGTGGTGTTCCAGAAGTGCTACGCCTGTCACTCGGTGGTGCCGGGCGAGACCGGGCTCACCGGACCCAATCTCGCCGGCGTGGTCGGCCGCCGGATCGCGAGCGCGCCCGGCTTCGACTATTCGCCGGCGCTCGCGGCCCTGGCCGAGCAGGGTGCCGGGGTCTGGACCGAGGCCGCGCTGGATGCGTTCATCCGCGCGCCCGAGGAGCTCGTACCAGGAACCGAGATGACCTTCGTCGGCCTGCCGGACGCGGGCGAGCGCGCCGACGTGATCGCATTCCTCAGGCAGACGCGGTAAGAAGGAGGATGGCCCAGGTGTCGCTCGGCAAGCAGGTCGCCGCGGCGGGCATCGTGCTCGCGGCGCTGGGCAGCGGCGTGCTGTTCCACTACCGCAGCACGCCCGAGTTCGGCGCCGAGGCCGCGGTGCAGCAGGGTGCGCAGGCGATCCTGGTCGAGCTCGCCGCGGCGCGCCACGACGTGCTGCGCCGGCGCATCGAGGCGGTCGGCACCACGCTCGCGCGCCAGGCGGTCGACATCGTGCCGCTGACCTCCGGACGGGTGGCGAGCATCGAGTTCGAGCCTGGCGAGCGGGTCGCGGCGGGTGACGTGCTGGTCCGGCTCGACGACGAGATCGAGCGCTCCGAGGTCGCCGAGGCGGCCGCCGCGCTGCGCGAGGCCGACCTCGCCTACGAGCGCGCGACGAAGCTGCGCACCAACAACACGGTCGCGCAGGCCACGGTCGACGACCTCAAGGCGGCACGCGACGGGGCGCAGGCGCGTCTCGACGCGGCCGCGCGGCGCCTCGCCGACCGCACCGTGCGGGCGCCGTTCGCCGGCATCGTGGGGATCCGTCGGATCGACGTCGGGGCCCGGGTCGATGACGACACCGTGCTGACCACGCTCGACGATCTGAGCGAGGTCGAGGTCGACTTCGCCGTGCCCGAGATCTTCTACGGCGCGATCGCGCCCGGTCAGGCGGTGAGCGCCCAGAGCGTCGCGTTCGGCGAGCACCGCTTCGAGGGCCGGGTGACCACGATCGACAGCCGGATCGATCGGGTGGGGCGCTCGTTCCGGGTGCGCGCGGTGCTGCCCAATCCCGATCTCACCCTGCCGGCCGGCATGTTCATGCACGTCGAGCTGATCCTCGCCGAGCGCGACGCGGTCACGATCCCCGAGGAGGCGGTGGTCGCCGAGGGTGCTTCGACCTTCGTGTTCACCACCGAGGACGGCCGCGCCCGGCGGCGCGACGTCGAGCTGGGCCAGCGCGAGCTCGGCCGGGTCGAGGTGCTGGACGGCCTCGCGGCCGGCGAGGAGGTCGTGGCGAGCGGGCTGCAGCGCCTGCGCGACGGCGCCGAGGTGGAGATCCGCGGCGCCGCCGACGGGTCGGGCGAGGCGGCGCGAGCGGAGGGCCGCGACCCATGACGCTCTCCGACTTCTGCATCAGGCGGCCGGTGTTCGCGACCGTGCTCAGCCTCTTGATCGTGGTGCTGGGGCTGGCTTCGCTCCTGCGCCTGCCGGTGCGCGAGCTGCCGGACGTCGATTCGGCGGTGGTCTCGGTCCTGACCACCTACACCGGCGCCGCGCCCGGCATCGTCGATACCGAGATCACCGAGGTGGTCGAGGGCGCGGTCGCGGGCATCGCCGGGATCAAGACGATCTCGTCCGAGAGCCGGCGCGGCCGCGGCCGCACGGTGATCGAGTTCGAGCCGGGCCGCGACATCGACGAGGCGGCCAACGACGTGCGCGACGCCGTGGCCCGGGTGCGGGGCGACCTCCCGGACGAGGTCGACGAGCCGCAGATCACCAAGAGCGACAGCGACTTCGATCCGGTGATGCGGATCGCGATCACCAGCGACCGGCTGAGCGCCGCCGAGATCACCGACTACGCCGATCGCTTCGTCGTCGACCGGCTGGCGACGCTCGAAGGCGTGGCGCAGGTCGAGGTGTTCGGCGAGCGCCGCTTCGCGATCCGCATCTGGCTCGACCGCCGCGCCATGGCGGCGCGCAACCTGACGGTCGCCGACATCGAGAGCGCGCTGCGGCGCAACAACGTCGAGCTGCCGGCGGGCGAGCTCAAGTCGACCAACCGCCAGTTCACGGTGCGCACCGAAAGCCGCCTGTCGACGGTCGCGGAGTTCGAGCGCATCGTGGTCGCGAGCGTCGCCGGCTACCCGATCCGGCTCGCCGACATCGCGCGCGTGGTGCGCGGGGTCGAAGACGACGACATGATCGTGCGCTCGGACAACGTCGAGGCGGTCGGGCTCGGCGTGCGGCGCCAGTCCCAGGCCAACACGATCGCGATCTCGAATGCCGTGCGCGACCAGCTCGAGCTGATCCGGCCCAACCTGCCGGCGGGCATGGAGATCTCGATCGGCTCGGACGACGCCGTGTTCATCAAGCAGTCGATCCACGGCGTGGTCGAGGCGCTGGGGATCGCGGTCGTCCTGGTCGTGCTGGTGATCTTCGCCTTCCTCGCCTCGGCGCGCGCGACGCTGGTGCCGGCGATCACCATCCCGGTCGCGGTGATCGGCTCCTTCGTCGGCGTCTATGCGCTCGGCTTCTCGATCAACGTCTTGACCCTGCTCGCGCTGATCCTCGCCATCGGCATCGTGGTCGACGACGCGATCGTGGTGCTCGAGAACATCCAGCGCCGGGTCGAGTCGGGCGAGAACCCGCTGGTCGCGGGCGTGCTCGGCACGCGCCAGGTGACCTTCGCCGTGATCGCGACCTCGCTCACCCTGATCGCGGTGTTCGTGCCGATCTCGTTCCTCGAGGGCAACGTCGGCCGGCTGTTCACCGAGTTCGGCTTCGTGCTGGCGGTGGCGGTCGCGATCTCGACCGCTGGTCGCGCTCACCGCCTGTCCGGTGCTCTGCACCAAGGTCCTGAGGCACGACCCGAGCCCGGGCCTGGCGACCCGGCGTCCTCGAGCGCTGCCTCGGCGCGCTGACCCGCGGCTATCGCGCCGCGCTGGCGGGCGCGCTCGCCGCCCCGGTCCTGGTCCTGCTGCTGGCGCTGCTGGCGAGCGGCGGCTCGTTCCTGCTCTACCGGGCGCTGCCGCAGGAGCTCGTGCCGGTCGAGGACCGCGGCGTGTTCTTCATCCCGGTGACCGCGCCGCAAGGTGCCACGGTCGCGTATACCGACGCCGAGACCCGGAAGGTCGAGCAGATCCTGGACCCGCTCCGGTCGAGCGGCGAGGCGGCGCGGATCTTCGCGATCGCCGGACGCAACAACGAGCCGCACCAGGCCTTCGTCGTGGTCCGGCTCGCCGACTGGGCCGAGCGCACGCGCCCGCAGCAGGAGATCGTGCGCTCGCTGATCCCGGAGCTCGGCCAGATCTCCGGCGCGCGCGCCTTCCCGGTCAATCCGGCGGGCCTCGGCCTGCGCGGCAGCCGGACCCCGCTCCAGGTCATCATCGGCGGTCCCGACTACCAGAGCGTCACCGAGTGGAGCACCAGGATCCTGCGCCGCGCCGAGGGCAACCCGGGCCTGCTCAACCTCGAGACCGACTTCGAGCAGAACCAGCCGCAGTTCGACGTCCGGATCGACCGCGCCAAGGCCGACGACCTCGACATCGGCGTCGAGACCATCGCCGAGACCCTGCAGACCATGCTCGCCTCGCGCGAGATCACGACCTACGTCGACCGCGGCCGCGAGTATCCGGTGATCGTGCAGGCGCGGGCGGAGGACCGGCGCACGCCGACCGACCTCGCGAACATCTTCGTGCGCAGCGGCGCGAGCGGCGATCTGACGCCGCTGACCGCGCTGGTGACGCTTGGGCGAGGGCGCGGCCGCGCCGTCGCTGCGGCGCTACGACCGGCTGCCCTCGGTCACGATCTCGGCATCGCTCGCCGAGGGCTACGATCTCGGCAGCGCGATCCGCTACATGCAGGAGGTCGCCGCCGAGACCCTGCCGCCCGAGGCCCAGCTCGGCTTCGCCGGCCAGTCGCAGCAGTTCCTCGAGACCTCGGGCGGGGTCGCGGTGACCTTCGCGCTGGCGCTCCTGATCGTGTTCCTGGTGATGGCCGCGCAGTTCGAGAGCTTCCTGCATCCGCTCATCATCATGCTCTCGGTGCCGCTCGCGGTCAGCGGCGCCCTGCTCTCGCTCTGGCTGACCGGCAACTCGCTCAACATCTACAGCCAGATCGGGATCATCCTCCTGATCGGCCTGATGGCCAAGAACGGCATCCTGATCGTCGACTTCGCCAACCAGCTGCGCGACCAGGGCCATTCGGTGCGCGACGCGATCCTCGAGGGCTCGGTGCTGCGCTTCCGCCCGATCGTGATGACCGTGGTGTCGACCATCCTCGGCGCGGTGCCGCTCGCGATCGCGACCGGGGCCGGCGCCGAGAGCCGGAGCGCCATCGGCATCGTGGTGATCGGCGGGCTCGGCATCGCCTCGGTGCTCACCCTGTTCGTGACCCCGGTGCTCTACGACCTGCTCGCGCGCTTCACCCGCTCGACCAACGCGGTCGCCCAGGACCTCGAGCAGGCCCTGGCCGAGCGCCGGGCTGCCCCCGCCGAGTAGTCGAGCCGAACTACTCTGAACGACGCCTGGACCCCGCGCCCGGCCGCAGTAGGGCACCAGAGGAACCGCATTCATGCCAGCCAGTCATCTGGCACGTACAGCATTGCGATCGCTGATCCGACGCATGACCCCGGCGGTTGTCTCCGCATTCGCGGGAACCATCCTCAATCCCATGCATTTTCGTGGGAAGGGGACCTGTTCGCGACGCAGGATCGGGGCAGGGGATTACTTGGAGGCGATCGGATGTTCACCAGGGCGGGAGCGATCCGATTCTGGGCGATCACGATGGGGACGCGACGGCTCGTGGCCGTGTTCGGCGCCGCTCTCGCGATCTCGCTCACTCTGCCGGCCGCTGGCGCCGGTTCCGCACCGTTCGACGACCCGGCAACGGCCCTTCGCGACTACGTCGCGGCCGAGGACCCGGCCTACGGCTACCGGGTGGACAGCTCGTCCTCCGAGGACGGCTACACCGTCCATCTTCTGCGAATGACCTCGCAGCGGTGGCGAGCGCCCGGCGAGGCCCTGCCGACCCGGTGGCGGCACTGGCTGGTCGTGATCGTGCCGGACGAGGTCTCCGAGGATGTGGCGGCGCTCGTGATCGCGGGCGGCTCCGGCGGTCGGGGGCGGCCCTCGTTCGACGACGACGAGATCAGGTTCGGCGCGCAGCTGGCGGTCCTGTCCGAGACCGTGGTCGCGATCCTGATGCAGGCGCCCTACCAGCCGATCGCGTTCCCCGACGCCGACGCGCCGCTCGCGGAGGACGCGCTGGTCGCGTACAGCTGGGACAAGGCGATCGAGACCGGCGACTATTCCTGGGCGGTGCATCTGCCGATGGTCAAGGCGGCGGTGCGGGCGATGGACACGGTCCAGGACTTCGTGCCGGGGGTCGCCCCGGCCGCCATTGAGCGGTTCGTGGTGGTCGGGCGCTTCGAAGCGCGGCGCCGCCGCCTGGCTCACCGCGGTCGTCGACCCGCGGGTCGCGGCGATCGCCCCGATGGTGATCGACGTCCTCAACTTCTCCAAGCAGATGGCGCACCATCTCGCGGTCTACGGCGACTATGCGCCGGCGCTCAGCGACTACGTCGAGTACGGGCTGGTGCAGCGGGTCGATACGCCCGAGGGCGCGGCGCTCAGGCGGGTGGTCGATCCGTTCTCCTATCTCGACGGCCCTCGATCTGCCGAAATACATCATCGGCTCGAGCGGCGATCAGTTCTTCCCGCCGGATGCCGCCCAATTCTACTTCCCTCACCTGCCAGGCGAGAGCGCTTCTCCGCTACGTGCCCAACAGCGACCATTCGCTGAGCAACACCGAGGCTGCGTTGATCGACGCGGTGAGCGGCCTGTTCGGCTGGTACCTCGCCGTCGTCGACGGGGAGCCGCGCCCGACGATCGCCTGGCAGCGCGTGGGCGAGGAGGTCGTCGTGCAGGCGTCGCCGCCGCCGCTCGTCGCGCGCCTGTGGCAGGCGAGCAACCCGGATGCGCGCGACTTCCGTCTCGAGCAGCATCGGTGAAGCGTGGCAGGTGACGGAGCTCAGCGCGGTGGAGCGGGGCGAGTATGCGGTATCCGTGGCGCCGCCGCCGACCGGCTGGACGGCCTATTTCGTCGAGCTTGTCTATCCCTCGCCGCGCCCCGGCCTCTGCCAGGTCTACAGCACGCGGGTCTTCGTCACGCCCGAGATCCGGCCGTTCGAGGGAATGCAGCCCCCGGCCGCGGGCGACGACCTGGTTCCCGCGGACGGCGGGGGGATAGCCGCAGCGGCCTCGGCGGCCGGCCTCGCGTCGCGGCTTCGCTGTTCGACGGGATCTTCGATGACGTCGCCGAGGAGGTGCACGAGGGCGTGCTCGACGAGGCCGTCGGCGACCTCGGCGAGCGGGCGCTCAGATACTGCTTCGCGCGCGACATCGACGACCTCGACGAGGCGGTCGGAGCTCTACGTTCGCCTCGGCTTCGGCCAGTCGGTCGAGGGCTTCCTCGAGGAACGGCTCGAGGATCTGTGGCGCGACGTGCGGGGCACCGCCGAGGATGTCGTCGACGGCGCGGGCGACGCGGTCGACGACGCAGGCGACGCGGTCGACGACCTGTTCTGACCGAGCCGGGCGCGAAGCCGGCGGGGCGACCGCGCCCCGCGCTCAGGTCCGGAAGTAGCGCTCGGCGCGGCGCTGGGCCTCGGTCGCCGCCTCCTCCGGCGTCGCCTGGCCGGCGCACACCGAGGCGAACATGTCGACCACCACGAACTCGGCCTTGACCGCGGCCGCGGCCTCGCTGGGCGGGCCCTTGTAGCTCTGCGGCAGGGCGTTGCGCATGATGTCGCGATAGGGCGAGTGCTTGGGATCCTCGGTCCACAGCGGCAGCGCGTCGTAGGCCTGCAGCGGATGGCACCAGTAGCCGATGCTCGCCTCCTGCCAGGCGGCGTACTGCTCCTCCTCCATCATGAAGCGGAGATACTCCCGCGCGGCGTTCGGATAGGGCGTGAAGCCGAACACCATGGCGTTGATCACGAGCGCGCCCTGGGTCGGAAAGCCGACCGGGCCGACCGGATAGTTGCCGTGGAAGATGTCCTGCGCAAGCTCCTTGGTGGCCGGGTCGTCGGAGTTCTTGGCGGCGTAGTAGATCGAGATGCCGTTGCCGGTCAGCCCGACCTCGCCCGCCAGGAAGGCCTTGTTGTTCGAGGGATCGAGCCAGGCGAGCGTGCCGGGGATGAAGGTCGAGTAGAGCTCCTCGGCGTAGTTCAGGGCTTCGATGGTCTTCGGGATTGTCGATCACGACGTTGCTGTCCTCGTCGATCACCGACGAGCCGAAGCCCCACAGCACCCAGTCGGTCCAGCCGGCGTCGCCGACCGCATGGCCGAGCGCGAAGCCCGCCGGGTGGTTGGTCCTCTGCAGCGCCTTGCAGAGCTCGAGGAAGCCCGCGAAGTCGCCCGGCACGCCCTCGAAGCCGGCCTCGTTCACCCAGGACTGGCGGTACACCATGGTGCTGCCGGCGCCGCCGAACGGAATCGCGATCCACTGGCCGTCCTGGTTGCGGCCGTAGTGCTCGGCGACCGGGAACCAGCCGCCGTACTTCTCGCCGAGGTAGCCGGCGAGGTCGTCGAGCGGCAGGGCCTTGTCGGCGAACAGATGCGGGTCCTCCTGCCAGGCGAGCACGACGTCCGGCCCGCTGCCGACGTTCGCCGCGACCGCCGTCTTCGGCCGCAGGTCCTCCCAGCCCTCGCTGTCGACGATCACCTCGACCCCGGTCTGCTCGGTGAACTTCTTGGTGTTCTCGAGGAACAGGGTCTCGTCGCCCTGGACGAACTTCGAGGGGCGCAGCACGCGCAGCTCGGCGCCCTCCTCGATCGCATAGCTCGGCGGCGTCGACGTCCCTGACCGCGACCGCGGCGCGCGCCGGATGCGAAGCGGCCCAGCATGGTGGTGCCGGCAAGGGCGCCGAGGCCCTGCAGCGTGCGGCGACGGTTCAATCGAAACATCGATCTCTCCCTGATTGGAGCAGTGGGCCATGGCTCGGTCCCGTGGGAAGCGCGCTCAGAGCTCCGCGCTCGCCGCGACCTTGCTCTCGTCCAGCGCCGGGCACAGACCCGGGAACTCGGGCAGGCGGATCGCGCCGCGCTCGGGCTCGAGCGGCTCCTCGAACCAGAACTGGTGCACCGCGTTCCACTTGACCAGGTACTCCTGATAGGGCGTGTGGATCGGCGACTGCAGCGCCGAGAAGGTGGCGTTGACCGGCGTCGAGTGGCCGTGCGGGATGCAGATCAGGTCGTGGGCGGTGGTCAGCGCCGCGATCTTGAGCATCTTCCGACAGGCCGCCGCACCAGTAGGGATCGGGCTGGTAGACGTCGAGCGCCGCCTGCTCGATGAAGCGCTTCATGCCCCAGCGGGTGTAGTCGTGCTCGGCGCCGGCGAGCGGGATCCGGATCTTGTCCTTGATCCGCCGGTAGGTGTCGATGCGGTCCGGCAGCGCCGCCTCCTCGAGCCAGTAGGGGCGGTACTCCTCGATCCGCGCCGCGAGCTCCAGGAGATAGCGGTAGTCGAAGCTCTGCCAGCAATCGAGCATGATCTCGTCGTCGTCGCCGAGGGTCTCCCTCAGCGTGCGGACGAGCTCCACGTTCTTCGCCAGGCCCTCGCGGCCGCTCATCGGCCCGTGGCGGAAGAACCACTTCTGCGCGCCGAAAGCCCTGCTCCTTGGCGGCGAGCGCGCGCTCGCGCACCAGGGCCCGGATCGAGCACCGCGTAGCCCAGCATGCTGGCGTAGGCCGGGATCTCGGTCTCGCGTCGGTCCTCCCAGGATCCGCCAGACCGGCTGGCCCAGCCACTTGCCCTTGAGGTCCCAGAGCGCGCAGTCGACGACGCTGATCGCGAACATCGCCTCGCCCTGGCGGCCGTGCACCAGGAGGCGGTGCATCACGTCCCATAAGTATTCGGTGGCGAGCGGGTCTTGGCCTGTGAGGATCGGGCGCAGCTGGGTCGCCACGATGTGCGCGCAGGGCTCGCGGAACGGCCCCGCGAGGCCGCTCACGCCGTCATCGGTCTCGATGGTCAGGAAGAAGGCCTCGATCTCGAGCGAGCGGTCGTCGACCTGGCGGCCGTACTCGGCGAGGTGCTGCTCCTTGCGGAACTCCGGGTAGATGTCGACCGGACGCACCAGCCGCTCCTCCCAGAACGGCCCCTCGGTCGGCATGGTGCCGCGCACCTGGCGCACCTTCACGGCGGTGATCTTCAACCCCGGCCTCCCGCTTCCCCACGCCCCCGCCCGAGACTACCAGAACCAGCGCAGCATGCCACGAGGAAGGGAGCGTATCCATCCGGCACGCACATGGACGCGGTGCACGGCTGCGTACGGTGTCAGGCGGAGCGGCGCTGCTGGCGGTCAGAGCGTCTTGTAGAAGAAGCTCGCGGCCTCGCGTGAGCGGTTGTCGGCCCTCGTCGCATAGGCCGGAACCTCGCCGTACTTCGTCCAGCCGAGCCGGATGTAGAGCCGTTCGGCGGCGCTGCCGGTCTCCGTATCCAGGGTCAGCAGCGTGCGCCCGATCCGGCGCGCTTCGTCCTCGGCCGCGCGCATCAGCGCCGCGCCGAGCCCTTGCCGCCGGGCGCGGCGATGCACGAGCAGCTTCGCGAGATCGGCGCGAAAGGCCTGGTTCTCCTGCGGCGCCAGGATCAGCTGCACGGTTCCGTCCAGGCGGCCGTCCGCTTCCGCCGTGAAGATCAACCGCTCGCCACGGGCATGGCTCGCGAGCGCGCCCTCCCACCAGGTCTCCGCCTTGGTCCGCGTCATGGGCCAGATGAAGTTGACCGAAGCGCCGCCCTCGACCGTGTCGACCAGAAGATCCACGAGCGCGGCACGCCTGGCCTGCGCCTGCTGCGGGGTCAGGAGATTGACGAGGTGCGTGGTCATCCGATCGGCTCCAAGGTGAGGATGACGGCGTAACGGGCGGGCCTGCTGCCGACGTTGCGGAAGGTCTTGCCTTCGGCGACGCGCATGTGCAGGCAGTCGCCGGCGGAGAGACTGTCGACCGAGCCCGCCGATGCGATCTCGATCGCGCCCTCCAGCACCCAGACATGCTGCTCGATGACGCGATGTCGGCTGCGGTCGAAGGAGACCTCGGCACCTGCCGGAAACTCGACCTCCACGATCCGGACCGGCGATCCCGTCCCCGCTGGCGCGACCTCGCGTCGGATGTAGCGGCTGGAAGGATCCTGCCAGACCGGCTGATCGGCGCGCCGCAGCAAGGGCGACGCTGCGTCACGCGCGAACAGTTCTGACAGGCTGATGCCGAGCCCGGCGCAGAGCCGGTCCAGCACGACGGCGCTGGCGTGCACCTCGCCCCGCTCGATGCGAGAGATCATGGCGCGACTGACGCCGGTGCGCGCCGCGATCTCGTCCAGCGCCAGCCCGAGCGCCGCGCGGCGCCTGGCGACTCGGTGCCCGATCAACAGGGGCAGGGCGTCGTCCCGATCCATTATAGAAGAGTATCGTCTCTTATAGTGGATGCAAGCGCAACAGATGAGGTCTCTCGCCCGGCCCCCTGTGGAGGGAATTGGCGTGCCTTGACTTGCCAAGCGTGGCCGAGATCTCGATGTTAAGACGCGATCTGGGGAGGGGCCTGCTCGCGCGGCGCGGGTAGGGCAGAGGAGCCGATGCAGACCATCTTCACGGCCAAGCAGCTGGCCGATCCGGACGTCGCCTCGTCGGCGGCGATCGTGCGCCGCTGCGTGCACTGCGGCTTCTGCACCGCGACCTGCCCGACCTACGTCCTGCTCGGCGACGAGCTCGACAGCCCGCGCGGCCGGATCTACCTGATCAAGGACATGCTGGAGAACGACAGGCCGGCGAGCGCGCAGGTCGTCAAGCACATCGACCGCTGCCTCTCGTGCCTCGCCTGCATGACCACCTGCCCCTCCGACGTCCACTACATGCATCTCGTCGACCATGCGCGCCGGCACATCGAGGCGACCTACACCCGGAGGCTGCCCGATCGCCTGCTGCGGGCCATGCTGGCGACCGTGCTGCCGCGGCCGCTCCTGTTCCGGCTCGCGCTGATCGGCGCCTGGTTCGGCCGCCCGCTCGGGCGCTGGCTGCCCGGCCGGCTGCCGGCGCTGCTCGGCCTGGCGCCGGCCCGGATCCCGCCGCCCTCGCCGGTCGACCGGCCGCAGCTGTTCGCGGCCGAGGGACCCAGGCGCGCCCGCGTCGCGCTGCTCGCCGGCTGCGCCCAGCAGGTGCTGGCGCCCGAGATCAACGAGGCCACGATCCGCCTGCTGACCCGCCACGGCGTCGAGGTGGTGGTCGCCCGCGGTGCTCGCTGCTGCGGCGCGCTCACCCACCACCTGGGCAAGGAGCGGCCGGCGCTGCGCGATGCGCGCGCCAACATCGACGCGTGGTGGCGCGAGCTCGACGGCGCGGGCCTGGATGCGGTGGTGATCAACGCCTCGGGCTGCGGAACCACGGTCAAGGACTACGGGTTCATGCTGCGGGAGGACCCCGCCTATGCCGCCAAGGCGGCCCGGATCAGCGCGCTCACCAAGGACATAACCGAGCTGATGAGCGAGATCGGCTTGCAGCCGCCGGTGCGCGAGGTCGACCTGGTCGTCGCCTACCATTCGGCCTGCTCGATGCAGCACGGCCAGCAGATCCGGCTCGAGCCGAAGCAATTGCTGCTGCAGGCGGGCTTCGCCGTCAGGGACGTGCCCGAGGGGCACATCTGCTGCGGCTCGGCCGGCACCTACAACCTGCTGCAGCCGGCGATCGCGACCCGGCTGCGCGACCGCAAGGTCGAGAACATCGAGCGGCTGCGCCCGGACCTGATCGCGACCGGCAACATCGGCTGCATCACCCAGATCGCGACCGGCACCGCGCTTCCGATCGTGCACACCGCAGCGCTGCTCGACTGGGCGACCGGGGGACCGCTGCCGAAGCCGCTCGAGACGCTGCTCGCGGCCGCGGCGCGGCGCGGCCCGCCGCGATCCCCGAGGCCGCCGACTGACGCGAGATCACCGGCCGGTTGCGGCCCGAGGAGAGAGGATCAGCCGTGATGGCAGCAGATGCCAGGATCAACGGGGACGCCGATCCGGCGGAGACCAGGGAGTGGGTCGAATCGATCGAATTCGGTGCTCGAGTTCGAGGGCCCGGACCGCCTGCGCTTCCTGCTCGAGCGCGTGGTCGAGCGCGCGCACGAGGCCGGCGCCGATCTGCCGTTCACCGCCAACACCGGCTACGTCAACACGATCCCGGCCGCGCAGCAGGTCAAGGCGCCGGGCGACTACCATCTCGAGTGGCGGATCCGCTGCTTCACCCGCTGGAACGCGCTCGCGACCGTGGTGCGCGCCAACAAGAGCACCAACGTCGGCGGGCACATCGCGAGCTTCGCCTCCTCGGCGACGCTCTACGACGTCGGGCTGAACCACTTCTGGCACGCGCCGTCCAAGGAGCACGGCGGCGATCTGGTCTACATCCAGGGCCACTCGGCGCCCGGCATCTACGCGCGCGCCTACCTCGAGGGTCGCCTCGACGAGCGGCAGCTCGACCGCTTCCGCCAGGAGGTCGACGGCGACGGGCTGTCGTCCTACCCGCACCCCTGGCTGATGCCGGACTTCTGGCAGTTCCCGACGGTCTCGATGGGCCTCGGCCCGCTCATGGGCATCTACCAGGCGCGCTTCATGAAGTACCTGCACAACCGCGGCATCGCCAAGACCGAGGGCCGCAAGGTCTGGGTGTTCTGCGGCGACGGCGAGATGGACGAGCCGGAGAGCCTGGGCGCGATCTCGCTCGCCTCGCGCGAGCTGCTCGACAACCTGATCTTCGTCGTCAACTGCAACCTGCAGCGCCTCGACGGGCCGGTGCGCGGCAACGGCAAGATCATCCAGGAGCTCGAAGTCCGACTTCCGCGGCGCCGGCTGGAACGTGATCAAGGTGATCTGGGGCTCGCTCTGGGACCCGTTGCTCGAGCGCGACCAGACCGGGCTCCTGCGCCGGCGCATGGAGGAGTGCGTCGACGGCGAGTACCAGGCGTTCAAGGCCAAGGGCGGCGCCTATACCCGCGAGAACTTCTTCGGCAAGTACGACGAGCTCAAGCAGCTGGTCGCGGAGATGAGCGACGAGGAGATCTGGCGCCTCAACCGCGGCGGCCACGACCCGCACAAGGTCTACGCCGCCTACCACGCCGCGGTGAACCACAAGGGCCAGCCGACCGTGATCCTCGCCAAGACGGTCAAGGGCTACGGCATGGGCGAGGCGGGCGAGGGCCAGAACATCACCCATCAGCAGAAGAAGATGGGCGACGAGGCGGTGCGCTCGTTCCGCGACCGCTTCCAGATCCCGATCGAGGACGAGGAGCTCGCCAACGCGCCCTACTACAAGCCGCCCGAGGACAGCGACGAGATGCGCTACCTCAAGGAGCGGCGCCAGGCGCTCGGCGGCCCCCTGCCGCAGCGCCGCCACGAGGTGCCGGCGCTCGAGATCCCCGAGCTCAAGGCGTTCGATGCGGTGCTCAAGGACTCCGGCGATCGCGAGATCTCGACCACGATGGCGTTCGTGCGCGTCCTCAACACGCTCTGCCGCGACAAGACGATCGGCAAGTTCGTGGTGCCGATCGTGCCGGACGAGTCGCGCACCTTCGGCATGGAGGGCATGTTCCGCCAGCTCGGCATCTATTCCGCCAAGGGCCAGCTCTACAAGCCCGAGGATGCCGACCAGCTGATGTTCTACAAGGAGGACAAGAGCGGGCCAGGTGCTGCAGGAGGGGATCAACGAGGCCGGGCGCGATGTCGTCCTGGATCGCCGCCGCGACCGCCTACAGCTCGCACGGCGTGCCGATGATCCCGTTCTACATCTTCTATTCGATGTTCGGCTTCCAGCGGGTCGGCGACCTGTGCTGGGCCGCGGGCGACAGCCGCGCGCGCGGCTTTCTGATCGGCGGCACCGCCGGGCGCACCACGCTGAACGGCGAGGGCCTGCAGCACCAGGACGGCCACAGCCTGGTGCTGGCCGCGACCGTGCCGAACTGCGTCTCCTACGATCCGACCTTCGGCTACGAGCTCGCGGTGATCGTCCACCACGGGCTGCAGCGCATGTTCGTCAAGCGCGACAGCGTCTACTTCTACATCACCGCGATGAACGAGAACTACGCCACCCGGCGATGCCCGAGGGCGCCGAGGAGGGCATCATCAAGGGCCTCTACCCGCTGCAGTCGACCGGCAGCGCGCGCGACAAGAAGAAGCGCGTCCAGCTGCTCGGCTCCGGCACGATCCTGCGCGAGGTGATCGCGGCGGCCGGAGCTGCTGGAGGAGGATTTCGGCGTCGGCGCCGACGTCTGGAGCGCGCCGAGCTTCAACGAGCTCGCCCGCGACGGCCATGCGACGCCTGCGCTGGAACCTGCTCCATCCCGAGGAGCCAGCCGCGCAAGGCCTACGTCACCGAGTGCCTCGAGCCGCAGGCCGGGCCGGTGATCGCGGCGACCGACTACATGCGGCTCTACGCCGATCAGATCCGCGCCTTCGTGCCGCAGCGCTACGTCGTGCTCGGCACCGACGGCTACGGCCGCAGCGACACCCGCGAGAAGCTGCGCCGCCACTTCGAGGTCGACCGCCAGTGCGTCGCGGTGGCGGCGCTCAAGGCGCTGGCCGACGAGGGCGCGATCAAGCCCCAGGCGGTCGGCGAGGCGATCAGGAAATACGGCATCGATCCGGACAAGCCCTACTCGCTCTACGTCTGAGCGCGGACCACACGGACGGCAGGGGAGAGCGCGATGGCTGACGTGCAGGAGGTCAAGGTCCCGGACATCGGCGACTTCAAGGACGTCGAGATCATCGAGGTCATCGTGGCGGCGGGCGACGAGGTCCACGAGGAGGACCCGCTGATCACGCTCGAGTCCGACAAGGCGAGCATGGAGGTGCCATCGCCGCTCGCGGGCAAGGTCAAGGAGGTCAAGGTCAAGAGCGGCGACCGGGTGTCCGAGGGCGACCTGATCGTGCTGATGGAGGCCGGCGAGGCGAGGTCCAAGGTCGAGCCGCCCTCGCCCGAGGGCGTGCAGGAATCCGACGCCCACCCGATCGAGGCGCCCGCGACCGAGGCGCCCAAGGCGGAGCTGAGCGAGCCCGCCGCCGCAGCCCCCAAGCCGGACGGCGAGGACCGCGGCTTCGCCGGCGTGCATGCGAGCCCGAGCGTGCGCCGCCTCGCGCGCGAGCTCGGGGTCGACCTCAGCCAGCTCAAGGGCAGCGGCGAGAAGGGCCGGATCACCAAGGACGACGTCAAGGCGCATCTGAAGGGCGCGGCGCCGCGCGCCGCGGCGCCCGCGGCCGGCGCCGGCATCCCGGAGATCCCGGCGGTCGACTTCTCGAAGTTCGGCGAGATCGAGGAGGTGCCGCTCTCGCGCATCAAGAAGATCTCCGGCCCGCACCTGCACCGCGCCTGGCTGAACGTGCCGCACGTCACCCACCACGACGAGGCCGACATCACCGAGCTCGAGGCCTACCGCAAGGAGCTCGACGGCGCGGCCAAGGAGCAGGGCTACCGCGTCACGCTGCTCGCCTTCCTGATCAAGGCCGCGGTCTCGGCGCTGCAAGAAGTACCCGGACGTCAACGCCTCGCTGGCGCCGCGACAAGGAGAACCTGATCCGCAAGAAGTACGTCCACATGGGGATCGCGGTGGACACGCCGGGCGGCCTCGTGGTGCCGGTCGTGCGCGACGTCGACAGGAAGGGCATCGATGCGCTCTCGCGCGAGCTCGGCGAGGTCTCGAAGAAGGCGCGCGACGGCAAGCTCGCCTCGGCCGACCTGCAGGGCGCCTCGTTCACCATCTCGAGCCTCGGCGGCATCGGCGGCACCGGCTTCACGCCGCTGGTCAACGCGCCCGAGGTCGCGATCCTGGGCGTGGTGCGCGCGAAGATGGCGCCGGTCTGGGACGGCGCGCAGTTCGCGCCGCGGCTGATGCTGCCGGTCGCGCTGTCCTACGACCACCGGGTGGTCGACGGCGCGCTCGCGGCGCGCTTCACCCGCCACCTCTGCCACGTGCTCGAGGACGTGCGCCGGCTGGTGCTCTGAGCCGGGGAGACCGCTTCGCATGAGCACGATCGAGGTCAAGGTCCCGGACATCGGCGACTTCAAGGACGTCGAGATCATCGAGGTGCACGTCAAGGCGGGCGACAGGCTCGAGCCCGAGGACCCGATGATCACGCTGGAATCCGACAAGGCCAGCATGGAGGTCCCGGCGCCGGCCGCCGGCACGGTCAAGGAGCTGAAGGTCAAGGCCGGCGACCGGGTGTCCGAGGGCGACGTGATCCTGGTGCTCGAGCACCGAGGCGGCGGCGGAACGGCAAGGAGGAAGCCGAAGCAGCCCGAGAGACGGACGAGGAAAGGCCGCGAGCGGCGGGCGGGCCCGGCGCAAGCCAAGGCGGGTGATGGCGACCTCCAGGCCGAGGTTCTGGTGCTGGGCTCGGGCCCGGGCGGCTATACCGCCGCGTTCCGCGCGGCCGATCTCGGCAAGAAGGTGGTGCTGGTCGAGCGCTACCCGACGCTGGGCGGGGTCTGCCTCAACGTCGGCTGCATCCCGTCCAAGGCGCTGCTGCATGCCGCCAAGGTGATCGCCGAGGCGCGCGAGATGGCCGAGCACGGCCTGTCGTTCGGCGAGCCCGAGATCGACCTCGACAAGCTCGCCGACTGGAAGGACGGCGTGGTCGGCCGCCTGACCGGCGGGCTCGCCGGCCTCGCCAAGCAGCGCAAGGTCCAGGTCGTGCAGGGGGTCGGCGCGCTTCGCCTCAGCCAACCAGCTCGCGGTCGAGACCGGCGACGGCCGGACCATCGTCGGCTTCGAGCAGGCGATCATCGCCACAGGCTCGCGAGGCGATCTTCCTGCCGTTCATCCCCAAGGACGATCCGCGCGTCATGGACTCGACCGGCGCGCTCGAGCTCGACGACGTCCCGAAGCGCCTGCTGGTGCTGGGCGGTGGCATCATCGGCCTCGAGATGGCGACGGTCTACCACGAGCTCGGCGCGAAGGTCACCGTGGTCGAGCTGATGGACCAGCTGATCCCCGGCGCCGATCCGGACATCGTCCGGCCGCTCGCACAAGCGCATCGAGAAGCTCTACGAGAACGTCTTCCTCGCGACCAAGGTGACCAAGGTCGAGGCCGGCGAGAAGGGCCTCGAGGTCGACCTTCGACGGCAGCAAGGCGCCCGAGAAGGACACCTTCGACAAGATCCTGGTCGCGGTCGGAAGGCGCCCGAACGGCAAGGCGATCGGCGCCGAGGCCGCGGGCGTCGAGGTCGACGAGCAGGGCTTCATCCCGGTCGACCGCCAGCAGCGCACCAACGTCCACCACATCTTCGCGATCGGCGACGTGGTCGGCCAGCCGATGCTCGCCCACAAGGCGACCCACGAGGGCAAGGTCGCGGCCGAGGTCGCGGCCGGCAGGAACAGCTTCTTCGACGTCAAGTGCATCCCGTCGGTCGCCTACACCGACCCCGAGGTCGCCTGGGCGGGCGTGACCGAGCTCGAGGCCAAGCGGAACGGCATCAACTACGGCAAGGGCTGCTTCCCCTGGGCGGCGTCGGGCCGCGCGCTCGGCATCGCGCGGCCGGAGGGGCTGACCAAGCTCCTGTTCGACGAGGCGACCGAGCGCCTGATCGGCGCCGGCATCGTCGGGCCGAACGCCGGCGACCTGATCGCCGAGGTGGCGCTCGCGATCGAGATGGGCGCGGACGCCGCCGACATCGGCCTCACCGTCCACCCCCACCCGACCCTGTCCGAGACCGTGGCGTTCTCGGCCGAAGCCTTCGAGGGCACGATCACCGATCTCTACCTGCCGAAGCGGAAGTGAGCGCGCCGCTCAGCGGCCGTCGCCGGGCGTGCCGAACATCGCGTGCCGCAGGATCTCCTCGCGGCTGAGGCCGCGGCGGGCGAGCTCGGCATTCGACATCGCGCTCAGGCGTTCGTAGGTGCGCGCCGCGCGCAGGCCGTCCTGCAGTCCCTGCCAGGTCTTGCTCAGTGTCTCTCGGAGCGCCGATGCGCGCCGTCCGGCGGTGGTCGTCGCCGGCGCGAGCGGCGTGGTCATGCGTATCATGGAGCCTCCAGCTCGCCATGGTCCTAAGGACGAGTTGGGTCCCACGATGCTGCGCTGCAACATGCCCTGACGCATGCCAGATGTGCAACTTGGTTGGACTCGACGGGGTCGCCGGTCGCGCTTGGTCCCCGATGCGGCCGAAGGCTCAGCCGCGGATCGCCTTGAGCAGGGCCGGGTAGCCGGAGGGGTCCACCGGCACGTCGATCAGCCGCGGGCGGCGCGCGGCGAGCGCGCAGGCGAGCACCACCGGCAGATCGGCGATCGTCGTGACCTGCTCGCCGTCGACCCCGAGCGCGCGCGCCGCCGCCGCGAAGTCCACCGGCGCGCTGCGACAGCCGCGGCGCGGCAAGCCGCGGGCCTGCTGCTTGAGGTCGATCAGCGACAGCGCGGCGTCGTTGAACACCACGACCACCAGGGCGCAGTTCCGCTCGGCCGCGGTCGCGAGCTCGGCGAGCGTCATCATGAGCCCGCCGTCGCCGGTGAACGCGATCACCGGCCGCTCGGGCTCGGCCAGCGCCGAAGCGATCGCCGCCGGCAGGGCAAAGCCCATGGTCGCGAGACCGTTCGAGATCAGCACCTCGTGCGCCTGGCGCGCCGGCCAGTGCGCCATCACCGGGAACATGTGCGCGCCCGCATCGACCACGGCCCGACAGCCGACCGGCGCCACCTCGACCGCGGCCTCGACCACCGCCTGCGGGCTGATCGCCCGCGAGGGCGCCATGCGGTGGCGCAGCGCGATCTCACGCCGCAGCGCAGCCACGGTTGCCGGCGGCCAGCCCTGCCCGTCGCGGACGCCCAGGAGCGCGCTCGACGCCCGCCTCGAGGCGCCCGATCAGCGCCGCGCTCGGCCGGGCGTAGGGCGCCGGCTCGACCCGTTCGGCGATGTCGATGATCGGCGCGTCGTACCGCCAGGGCCGGGGGATCAGCTCGACCGGATCGAGGCCGAGCTGGACGATCAGGTCGGCCGCGCGGATGCAGTCGGCCTCGGCCTCGGCGCCGGTGAACAGCCCGACGAACAGCGGATGATCGCTGGCGATCACGCCCTTGGCCTTCCAGGTCGTCAGCACCGGCCCGCCGAGCGCCTCGGCGAGCGCGCGGGCGGCGGCCGGAGCGCGGCGCGCCTGCAACCCGACCAGGAGCACCGGCCGGGCGGCGTGCGCCAGCAGGGCGCGTGCTTCGTCCCGCTCGAAGGGAGCGGAGGCAGGCGGGTGCGCCTGCGGGTCGCCGCCGCTGGCCATCGGCTCGGCCGCGGCGCGCGCGCTGAGGTCGATGTGCACCGGCCCGGCAGGCGGCGCGGCGGCGACGTCGAGCAGCCGCCGCAGCTCGCAGGGCGAGGTCGCGCCGGTCGGCGCCAGCGACGCCTTGACCAGCGGGGCGAACAGGGCGGCGTGGTCGATCCGCTGATGGCTGACGCGGAGCGCGACCTCGGGCGGGTAGGCGTCGCTGACGACCACCAGCGGTGCCCGGTCGAGCGCCGCATGGGCGAGGCCGTTGGTCACCGCGGCGGCGCCCGGGCCGAGCCCGGTGAGCACGACGCCGGGGGCTCCGGTCAGCTCGGCGGTGGTGGCGGCCATGATCGCCGCCGCGGTCTCGCTGCGGGTGAGCACGAAGTCGATGCCGTGCCCGGCGCCGGCCTCGATCAGGTCGAGGCTGCTGCCGCCGCCCGGCACGCCGAACATCCGCCGCACGCCGCGGCGATGAAGCTCCGCCATCAGGGTCGTGGCGACCGAGCTCCCTGCCGTCATGCGTCTGGCCTCCCTGGAACGTCGCGTGGCGCCCGCTGCGCCATCGCCTGCGACCCTGCGCCCAGCATGAACACGTGATCCGGCTCGCGCGATCCGCGCGTAGCTGAGATAGTTTGCCGACCGGAGCAGCCAAAAGCCGGCCCGAGCCGAGGGGACACCGGAGTGGACGACATCAGAGCCGAGACCACCCATCGGCCGCAGGACCATCCTGCGGTCGCGCCGCCGCGGATCGGCGTGCTGCTGCTCAACCTCGGCACGCCCGACCGCACCGACTACTGGTCGATGCGGCGCTACCTCAAGGAGTTCCTGAGCGATGAGCGGGTGATCGATGTCAACCCTTGGCTGTGGCGGCCGCTCCTGCACACGGTGATTCTGACCATCCGGCCATCGCGCAGCGGCAGGGCCTACGACGCGATCTGGAACCGCGAACGGGACGAGTCGCCGCTGCGGACCATCACCCGGAGCCAGAGCGACAAGGTCGCGGCGGCGCTCGCCGCGGCGCTGCCGGGCCGGGACCTCGTGGTCGACTGGGCGATGCGCTACGGCACTCCCTCGACCGGCGCAGCGCTCAAGAAGTTCATCGAGGCGGGCTGCACCCGGGTCCTGCTGTTCGCGCTCTACCCGCAGTACGCCGCAGCGACCACGGCGACCGCCTACGACCAGGCATTCCGCACGCTGATGGCGGAGCGCTGGCAGCCGGCGATCCGCACCGCGCCGCCCTACCACGACGAGCCGGGCTACATCGAGGCGCTCGCGCGCTCGATCGAGGCGCATCTGGCCGGCCTGTCCTGGCGGCCGGAGGTGGTGCTCGCCTCGTTCCACGGCCTGCCCAAGCGCTATCTGCTGCTGGGCGATCCCTATCACTGCCACTGCGCCAAGACCGCACGGCTGCTGCGCGAGCGCCTGGGCTGGAGCGAGCAGGACCTGCGCCTCACCTTCCAGTCGCGCTTCGGGCGCGAGGAATGGCTGCAGCCCTACACCGACGAGACCGTGCGGGCCTGGCCGCCGACGGCGTGAAGAATCTCGCGATCGTCACCCCCGGCTTCGCGGCCGACTGCGTCGAGACCCTCGAGGAGATCGCGATCGCGGCACGCGAGAGCTTCCTCGAGCACGGCGGCGAGCACTTCACCTTCGTGCCCTGCCTGAACGATGCGGACCACCACATCGCGCTGCTCGACCGAGCTCGTGACGCGCGAGCTCGCCGGTTGGATCTGAAGTTGGCGGCCGCCGAGCGGCAGGCGGAGGTCGGCCGCGAGCAAGGGGGTGCCGGGCTCGCGCGGATCGGCTTCGAGGCGTCCGGCGGCGGTACCCGTCTCGCCCGGCTCGAGCAGCGGGCACCGCTCCGGGTCCTGTTCCCGCGGGTGCGCGCGGGCGAGCTGGTCGAGGCCGTGCTGCTCAACACCGGCGGCGGCGTGGTCGGCGGCGACCGGCTCGCGGTCGAGGTCGAGGCCGGGCCGGGCGCGCAGGTCCGCCTGACCACCCAGGCGGCCGAGAGGATCTACCGCAGCGCCGGGCCATCCTGCGCTCTGGAGGTGCGGCTTCGCGCCGGCCTCGACGCCTGGTTGGAATGGCTGCCGCAGGAGACCATCCTGTTCGACGGCTGCCGCATCCGGCGGCAGCTGGTGCTGGATCTCGCGCCAGGGGCGCGGGCGCTGGCCGGCGAGGTCGTGGTGTTCGGGCGTGCCGCCCATGGCGAGGCGCTGAGCTCGGGAGCGGTTTCCGATCGCTGGTGGCTCTGCCGGGGAGGGCGCCTGCTGTGGGCCGACGCGCTGCGCCTCGACGGCGCGCTGGCACCCTGCCTGGCGGCGCCGTTCGGCTTCGCCGGCGCCCGCGCGATGGCGACCCTGGTCTTCGCCGCGGAGGACGCGGCGGCCTGGCTCGAGCCGGCGCGCGCGCTGGGCGGGGCGGGCGAGGTCACGAGCGGCCTGACCTGCCTTCCCGGGGTCCTGATCGGCCGCTGGCTCGGCGTCGATGCGCAGGCGGTACGCACGGCCTACGGCGCGTTCGTGGCGCGCTTGCGCGCGTTGGTCGCGGGGTTGCCGCCGCGGCTGCCGGCGATGTGGCAGAGCTGAGGGCTGACCGGGATCGGCTGGCGCGAACTCTGCTCCAGGATGACGCAACTGTGCTATGGCGGCTCTTGCCAGGTGAGAAGCGGTAGGAGGAGGCCGGGCGGTGGACCTGACGCCCCGCGAGAAGGACAAGCTGCTCGTCGCGGTGGCGGCGATGGTCGCGCGCCGCCGGCTGGAGCGCGGCGTCGAAGCTGAACTATCCGGAAGCGGTCGCGCTGATCACCGACTTCGTGCTCGAGGGCGCGCGCGACGGCCGCACCGTCGCCGAGCTGATGAGCGCCGGCGCGGACGTGATCGGCCGCGAGCAGGTGATGGAGGGCGTGCCCGAGATGATCCACGACGTCCAGGTCGAGGCGACGTTCCCCGACGGCACCAAGCTCGTGACCGTCCACCAGCCGATCCGCTGAGGGAGATCCGCATGATCCCGGGCGAGGTCATCCCGCGCGACGGCGAGATCAGCTCAACGCGGGCCGCGAGGCGTCACGCTCGCGGTCGCCAACACCGGCGACCGGCCGATCCAGGTCGGCTCCCACTACCACTTCTTCGAGACCAACGCGGCGCTCGCGTTCGATCGCGCCGCGGCGCGCGGCCTGCGCCTCGACATTCCGGCCGGCACCGCGGTGCGCTTCGAGCCCGGCCAGACCCGCGAGGTCGCGCTCGTGCCGTTCGGCGGGGCGCGCCGGGTCTTCGGGTTCAAGGTCTGGTCGACAGGCGCGCTCGACGTGTGCGGGACCTCCTGATGCCCGTCAGATCGCGCGCGCGGCCTACGCCGACATGTACGGGCCGACGACCGGCGACCGGGTGCGGCTCGCCGACACCGAGCTGTTCATCGAGGTCGAGCGGGACCTCACGATCTACGGCGAGGAGGTCAAGTTCGGCGGCGGCAAGGTGATCCGCGACGGCATGGGCCAGTCCAGGCGACGCGCGCGGCGGGCGCGGTCGACCCCGTCATCACCAACGCCCTGATCCTCGACCACTGGGGCATCGTCAAGGCCGACATCGGGATCCGCGACGGCCGGATCGCGGCATCGGCAAGGCCGGCAACCCGGACACCCAGCCCGGCGTCGACATCGTGATCGGGCCCGGCACCGAGGTGATCGCCGGCGAGGGCAAGATCGTGACCGCCGGCGGCATCGACGCCCACATCCACTTCATCTGCCCGCAGCAGATCGACGAGGCGCTCTACTGCGGCGTCACGACGATGCTCGGCGGCGGCACGGGGCCGGCGACCGGCACCAACGCCACCACCTGCACGCCCGGCGCCTGGAACCTGCGCCGGATGCTCGAGGCGGCCGACGCCTTCCCGATGAACCTCGGCTTCGTCGGCAAGGGCAACGCCACCCGGCCCGACGGCGCTGCTCGAGCAGATCGAGGCCGGCGCCTGCGCCTCAAGCTGCACGAGGACTGGGGCACCACGCCGGCCGCGATCGACTGCTGCCTGTCGGTCGCCGACGAGATGGACGTCCAGGTCCTGCTCCACACCGACACGCTCAACGAGTCCGGCTTCGTCGAGAACACGATCCGCGCCTTCAAGGGCCGCACGATCCACGCCTTCCACACCGAGGGCGCGGGCGGCGGCCACGCGCCCGACATCATCAAGGTCTGCGGCGAGCCCAACGTGCTGCCGTCCTCGACCAACCCGACCCGGCCCTACACGGTCAACACCCTCGACGAGCACCTCGACATGCTGATGGTCTGCCACCACCTCGACCCGCGGATCCCCGAGGACGTCGCGTTCGCCGAGAGCCGGATCCGCAAGGAGACGATCGCGGCCGAGGACATCCTCCACGATCTCGGCGCGTTCTCGATCATGTCCTCCGACAGCCAGGCGATGGGCCGCGTCGGCGAGGTGATCATCCGCACCTGGCAGACCGCCGACAAGATGAGGCGCCAGCGCGGGCCGCTGCCGGAGGAGACCGGCGCCAACGACAACGCGCGCGCCAAGCGCTACGTCGCCAAGTACACGATCAACCCGGCGCATCGCCCACGGCATGGCCGAGCAGGTCGGCTCGGTCGAGGTCGGCAAGCTCGCCGACCTGGTGCTCTGGCGGCCGGCGTTCTTCGGCGTGAAGCCGGACCTCGTGCTCAAGGGCGGCATGATCGCGGCGGCGCTGATGGGCGACCCCAACGCCTCGATCCCGACGCCGCAGCCGGTGCACTACCGGCCGATGTTCGGCGCGTTCGGGCGCGCCTGCAGCGCGAGCGCGGTCACCTTCGTCTCGGCAGGCGGCCCTCGAGCCGGCCTGCCAGGCCGCCTGGGCTCAAGCGCGCTGGTCGGCGGTCGCGGACACGCGGGCGATCGGCAAGGCGCGATGATCCACAACGACGCCCGCCCCGGATCGAGGTCGATCCGGAGACCTACGAGGTGCGCGCCGACGGCGAGCTGCTCACCTGCGAGCCGGCGAGCGTGCTGCCGATGGCGCAGAGGTACTTCCTGTTCTGAGGAGCGCCCGATGCGTCAGCGTCCGTGGCGAACGCCGGACGCCTGGCCCGGCCGAGGCGGTCGGCAGCGTGACGCTCGACTTCGACGGCCGGCACCGGCGGCGGCTCCGGCTCTCGACCGACCCGGGCGCGCCGCTGCTGCTCGACCTCGCCAAGCCGGCGCGCTCGCCGCGGGCGACGGGCTCGCCTCGCCGACGGGGGCTGGCTCGAGGTGCGCGCCGCGGCCGAGCCGCTGCTCGAGGTCGCGGCCGACGACCCGCGGCTGCTCGCGCGCCTCGCCTGGCACATCGGCAACCGCCACCTGCCGGCCGAGATCCTGGCCGACGGCCGATCCGCATCCGCCCCGACCACGTGATCGCCGACATGCTGCGCGGCCTGGGCGCGCGCGGCGCGAGATCGTGGCGCCGTTCCAGCCCGAGGGCGGCGCGTACGCCGGCACGAGCACCGCCATGAGCTGAGCCCGGCCGCTACGCTGCTCGCCTGGCTGTCGCCGGCGTTCCCGGTCGGCGCGTTCGCTACTCGCACGGGCTGGAAGCCGCGGTCGAGGCGGGCCGGGTGGCCGATGCGCGCGAGCCTGCGGGCCTGCGTCGAGACCGTGCTGCGCCACGGCAGCGGCCGGCAGGACGCGCCTCTGGCTCGCGCGGCCTACGCGCGCCGCGGCGAGCGGCAGCTTCGAGGGCTGGTCGCTGCGCGGAGCTCGCGCCAGCGCGCTGCGCTGCCGGCACCCCGAGCTCGCGCTCGAGAGCGCGGCGCAGGGGCAGGCGCTGCTCGCGGTGTGCGCCAGGCCTGGCCGGCGCCCGCGCTCGACGCGCTCGCACGGGCTCTGCCGGGAGCAACGGCTCGAGCCGCCCTCCGGTCGTGCTCGGGCGTCGCCTGCGCGGCGCACGGCCTGCCGCTCGAGGCCGCGCTCGCGGGCTACCTGCACGCCTTCGCCGCGAACCTGGTCTCGGCGGGCGTCCGCCTGGTGCCGCTCGGCCAGTCCGACGGCCAGCGGGTGATCGCGGCGCTCGAGGCCGCGGTCCTCGCGGCCGCGGCGGCGGGACGGCGGGCCGCTCGACGACCTGGGCAGCGCCGTGCCGCGGAGATCGCTCTCGATGGCGCACGAGACCCAGTACACGAGGCTGTTCCGCTCATGACCCACGGCCCGCTTCGCGTCGGCATCGGCGGCCCGGTGGGCTCGGGCAAGACCGCGCTCGTCGAGAAGCTCTGCAGCGCCTGCGCGACGCGCTATCGAGCTCGCGTCGTCACCAACGACATCTACACGCGCGAGGACGCGGATCCTGACCCGGCGCGGCGCGCTGCCGGCCGAGCGCATCCAGGGCGTCGAGACCGGCGGCTGCCCGCACACCGCGATCCGCGAGGACGCCTCGATCAACCTCGCCGCCATCGCCCGCATGCGCGGCGCTTCCCGCAGCTCGACCTGATCCTCATCGAGAGCGGCGGCGACAACCTCGCGGCGACCTTCAGCCCCGAGCTCGCGGACCTCACGATCTACGTGATCGACGTCGCGGCCGGCGAGAAGATCCCGCGCAAGGGCGGCCCCGGCATCACCCGCTCGGACCTGCTCGTCATCAACAAGACCGACCTCGCCCCGCTCGTCGGCGCCGACCTCGGCGTGATGGAGCGCGACGCGCAAGCGCATGCGCGGCGAGCGGCCCTTCGTCTTCACGAACATCCGCTCCGGCGATGGCGTCGCGGCCGTCGCCGACTTCATCACCACAGTGGGCGGCCTCGCCGCGTGGCACGCTGATCCGCACTGACCTGCGGGTGGTGGTTGGGACCGCCGTCGCTGCAGACGTGAACCTCGATCGAGTTCAGGCCGGGATGATCGCGACGTCGTAGGAAAACAGCTTGCGGTCGTGGGTGATCAGCGTCAGGTGTTCGTCAGGCGCGCCTGCGCGCCCAGCATCCGATCGAATGGGTCGCGGTGATCGACAGGCAAGTGCGCGCTTTCTGCAGCGTGGTCGAGCGTAGGGCCCCGGCAACAGACGAGCGGGTTCTGTTCGGCAGGAACCGAGGTAGAAGACGCACTCGCGGAGTACCTGCTGCCGCCGGAAGCCACTGCCGGTCGAGAAGATCGGCGGAGAGCGGCAGGATGTTGAGCTTGCCGATGGCGTGCTTGATGGCAATCTCCCACGCTGTCGCAGAATGCTGATCGAGGCGTCGGACGTGGTCCTGATGGCATCCCGCGCGGCGACGCCGAGGACGGGGATCGTTCTCGGCCCACCAGAGAAAAACATGCGTATCGAGTAGGATGCGAGAGATCATCGCCGCCCCTCGTCACTGTCAGGTACCGCTTCCTCCGGCGGCTCGATATCGGCTTCGAAAGAGGCGAGGATATCCTCCGGCAGTTCGTCGAAGTCCTCAGCGATCCAGATCATGCCCTTGAGAAAGCCCGGCTCGCGAAGCTTCTTCGGTCGCTCCAGCGGGACGAGCTTGGCCATCGGCTTGCCGGCCTTGGCGATGACGATCTCCTCGCCGGCTGCGGCGCGGTCGACGAGCTTTAGAAGCTGTGTCTTGGCAGCGGGTGCAGAGGTTGAGCATTGCCATGATGGTCTCGCAGCTGCGAGGCGGAGCTTTCCGGATCGATATGGCGGGAGGCGCGGTATTGGTCAAGCTTGA
>CAVWCE010000008.1:0-84144 GCA_963753275.1 uncultured Alphaproteobacteria bacterium
GGAGGAACTCGCGCCAGCTCGAGCGGCTCCCCTGGTCCACGAGCTCGACCGCGATAATGCTGCGCCGGCCGTCCCAGCCGATGCCGATCGCCAGCAGCACCGCCTGGCTACGGATCACGCCGGCTTCCCGGACCCGCTCGTAGCGCGCGTCGACGATCAAGTACGGGTACGGGTCGTCCAGCCGCCGGCGGGCAAACTCGGCCAAGCCGTCGTCGAGCTTCACGTTGATCGTGCTGATCGCCGAGGCCGAGAAGCTGTGGCCGCAGAGCTCCTCGGTGATCGCCTTGACCTTGCGGGTCGACACGCCCTGCACGTACATCTCGGCGAGCGCCGCCACCAGCGCCTTCTCCGAGCGTTGGTAGCGCTCGAACAGCTCGGTGGAGAAGCGGCCCCCGCGATCCTGCGGCACCCTCAGCTCCAGTTTGCCGACCCGGGTGATCAGCGTGCGGCCGTAAGAGCCGCTGCGGTGGCCGAGCCGATCCGGCGTCCGCTCGCCCTTCTCGGCGCAAAGCGCTCGGTCATCTCGGCCTCGAGCAGCTCCTGCATCACCGCCTCCACCAGCGGTCGCAGGAAGTCCCGGTCCGCCGCCAGCAGCGCCTTCACTTCCGCCAGCGTCGGTCTAAGCTTGCTTCGGGGCATGGGTGTGCATCCTTCACGGTGACCTCGAACATCACCCGCATACCATGACCCCGCCTCTCCGGCGCTTTTGCAGAACCTTCCGTACACGACCGGACTCGGACCCATCCAACAGGCCTTGTTCCGAGTGCGATCCCTTGCTACGCCTGCGATATCGCTTACCAGATCTGCCAAAGCCAAGGTGGTGGTCCGGCATGCGCCATCGGATATCAGATCTGAAAGGCAGACTTGTGAGTGACGTCTCAAGAAAGCTGAAGTAAGTTGCCGGACAGAGGGTGGTCACTAAGTGGCCACCCTCTTGTTATATGCAAGCCTTGCCACGAAGCTGGGCGCCCGGCGCTTCACTTAGGGCAAGCCTGCTCGCCTGCCACAGCTTTCCCCAGCCTGCTCTCTTTTTCGGCCAAGGGAGTACTCGTCATGCAGCGTAGTCTACTCGGATCACCCTCAAAGGGGCATTAAGGTCATACGTCGAGAGCCATGCCGCTGTCGGCAATATGCGATCGGTCGAGATATCGTGCCTTAAGATCGAAGATGATATTCTCAACGCCACCATATCTATAAGACATCGACATATTTTTATAGGCGATCATGTATTGTATGATATGAAAACAGATGTGAGTTTTAGCTTGTCGGTTGTGGATTTAAAAAGCGCATCAGAAGATATGATAGTGGAGATACCATTCATGGCCGGTGGGGGCGCGTGTGGTATCAAGTCTATGATTAGGGGAGAAATCATTCTTATATTGTATCGGATGTACTTAAACGAAACACAGCTGGGCACCGGCGTAATTGAGTAAGATCATTGTTACCAGCTGGAGTGATGCAAGCAAAAGATTGGCAGTACGGGATACGTGATGCTGGGCCCATGGCTCAGACAGTGTGTGTCCCTGGGTCTTGGCCGAGGATTGTGCTCGTTTGGCGTGGCGCGGGCTCGGATCATCTTGGAGTCGGCTGTCCGGCTGTCCGGCTGAACGTCTAATGCACAGAGGCGTTCAAAAGATTTCACGCCGTCTGCGCCCCGGTGCGGCTAGACCCGATGGATCGAGGCATGCAGCGGCAGGACCCCGACTAAATTTTTTGTCTGCTCCCGTGCACTAGCTAGCTGATCGCCCATATGCCCGCTGACGTTTGCGAGAGAGATCGACTGGTGCGACGCCCCATCGGACAGCGCGCATCAGCCGCCCCGGCGGATGGTCGAGGTGCGGTGCAGGAACCAGTCGACCAGCGAGGTTGACGCCGATCGTGAGCAGCGCGATCGCGGCCGCCGGGATCAGGGGCGCCGGCAGGCCGAAGCTGATCGCGTTGGCGTTGTCCTTGACCATGCCGCCCCAGTCGGCCGCCGGCGGCTGGATGCCGAGGCCGAGGAAGCTGAGCGCGCTGATGAACAAAAACGCGAAGCAGAAGCGCAGGCCGAACTCGGCGATCAAGGGCGGCAGCGTGTTCGGGAACACCTCGCGGCTCATGATCCACCACAGGCCTTCGCCGCGCAGGCGCGCGACCTCGACGAAGTCCATGACCTCGACGTCCATCGCGACCGCGCGCGACAGCCGGAACACGCGCGTCGAGTCGAGGACGGCGCTGACCGCGATCAGCACCGGGACCGAGCTGCCGAGCACCGAGAGCACGAGGAGCGCCAGGATCAGGGTCGGGAACGCCATCAGCACGTCGACCAGGCGCGAGAGCACCTGGTCGGCCCAGCCGCCGATCACCGCGGCGAAGAAGCCGAGCACGACGCCGATCGTGAACGAGAGCAGCGTGATCGCGAGCGCGATCGCGATCGAGGTCTGGGCGCCGTAGAGCAGGCGCGAGAACAGGTCGCGGCCGAGGTTGTCGGTGCCGAGCCAGTGCGCGGCCGAGATCGGCGCCCAGACGTCGCCGACCACCGCGGACTCGCCATAGGGGGCCAGGAGCGGCCCGAACAGCGCGGCGAACGCGTTGACCGCGATGATCACGATGCCGATCCAGACGGAAACCGGCAGGCCGCGGCGCGGGGCCGCCGCGGCGGCGGCAAGGGCCTCGGCCGCCGTCGCGGTCGCGCTCGCCTGGGTCCGGATCGCCTCGCGCATGGCTACCTCGGATGGCGCAGGCGGGGGTTGGCGAGGATCGAGAGGATGTCGGCGAGCAGGTTGAGGCCGACGTAGGTGACCGCGAAGATCAGGCCGCAGGCCTGGACCAGCGGCACGTCGCGCTTGGCGACGCCGTCGACCATCAGCTGGCCCATGCCGGGGTAGACGAACACCACCTCGACCACGATCACGCCGACCACGAGGTAGGCGAGGTTCAGGACCACGACGTTGATGATCGGCGAGAGCGCGTTCGGCAGCGCATGGCGGAAGATGATCGCGCGGCGCGCCACGCCCTTGAGCTCGGCCATCTCGACGAACGGGCTCGCGAGCACGTTGATCACCGCGGCCCTGGTCATGCGCATCATGTGCGCGACCACCACGGCGGTGAGCGTGATCGCCGGGAGGGCCACCGCGTAGAGCTTCTGGCCGAGATCCATGCCGTCGTGGATCCGGGCGAGCGAGGGAAAGATCTGGATCTGCACCGCGAACAGGAAGATCAGGAGATAGCCGATCAGGAACTCGGGCATCGAGATCGCGGCCAGCGTCGCGGTCGAGATCGTCTTGTCGAGCAGGCTGTCCCGATAGAGCGCCGCGACCAGGCCGAGCAGGATCGCGAGCGGCACCGCGATCAGCGCGGCGACGCCGGCGAGGAACAGCGTGTTGAGCAGGCGCTGGCCGATCACCGCGTCGATCGGCCGGCGGTTGGCGAGCGAGGTGCCGAGGTCGCCGGTCAGGAAGTCGCCCAGCCACCGGGCGTAGCGCACCGGCGCCGGGCGATCGAGCTCGAGCTCGGCGCGGATGTTGGCGAGCGCCGCGGGCGTCGCCGCCTGGCCCAGCACCGCGGTCGCGACGTCGCCGGGCAGGACCTCGGTCGCCGCGAAGATGACGACCGAGGCCGCCCAGATCGTGAGGATGCCCAGCGCCAGCCGCCGCAGGATCAGCCGGCCGAGGCTCGACATCGGGCGCGCTCCGCGGGCGCGCTCTCGCTAGGCGAGCCAGACCTGCTCGGCGACGCGCAGGCCGGTCAGCACCGGCGCCTCGACGAAGCCGCTCAGAGTGTCCTGCGAGCCGAACAGGAAGTTGTTGAACATCGGGATGATCTCGCCGCCGTCCTCCCACACCATGCGCTGGAGCTCGGCGTACATCTCCTTGCGCTTGGCGGTATCGAGCTCGCCGCGCGCCTCCTTCAGCAGCTTGTCGAAGTCCTCGCGCTTCCAGAAGCTCTCGTTCCAGGCCGCGTCCGACTGGTAGGCGACCGAGAGCATCAGGTCGGCGGTCGGGCGGCCGCCCCAGTAGGAGCCGCAGAACGGCTTCTGCATCCAGGTCTCGGTCCAGTAGCCGTCCTCGGGCACGCGCTGCAGCACGAGGTCGATGCCGGCGGCCTGGGCGTGCTGCTGGTAGAGGGTCGCGGCGTCGACCGCGCCGGTGAACGCCGCGTCCGCGATGTGCAGCGTGACCGGCCCGCTGTGGCCCGACTTCCCGAGGTGGAACTTCGCCTTGTCCGGGTCGTACTCGCGCAGCGGCAGGTCGGCGTTGTAGAACGGGTCGAACTCGGGGACCGGATGGTCGTTGCCGGGCTTGCCGTAGCCGCGCAGGATCTTGTCGACCATGTCGTTGCGGTCGATCGCGTACTTGAGCGCGAGGCGCAGGTCGAGGTTGTCGAAGGGCGGCGTGTCGCAGCGCATCGGGAAGGTGTAGTGGCCGGCGCTCGGCACGTTGTAGACCTTGAGCCCCGGCGCGCGCTCGAGCAGCGCGAAGGTCTTGGGATCGAGCCGGTTGACGAAGTGCACCTGGCCGGTCTGCAGCGCGCTGGTGCGCGCGGTCAGATCGTTGATCGCGAGGGTCTCGACGGTGTCGACGTGGCCCCTGCCCTCCTTCCAGTAGTTGGGGTTGCGGGTGGCGAAGGTGCGCACGCCGGGCTCGAAGGAGTTGATGACGTAGGGGCCGGTGCCGAGCGCCGCGGTCGGGTCGGCGTCCTCCGGCATGATCAGGAGGTGGTAGTCGGAGAGGATGTAGGGCACGTCGGCGTTCGGCGGCCTCGAGCACGACCGTGACCTCGTGCGTGTCGCTCGCCTTGAGGTCGGTGATCGGCTGCAGGTAGCCCTGGGCGCCCGAGGTCGAGCCCTCGCCGCGGTGATGGTTGATCGAGTAGATCACGTCCGCGGCGGTCATCTCCTTGCCGTTGCTGAACTGGATGCCCTTCCTCAGCTTGAACACCCACTGGGTGGCGTCCGCATTGGGCTCCCAGCTCTCGGCGAGCTCGGGGATCACCTCGTTGCGCTCGTCGAGCTCGACCAGCGGATTGCCCCACTGGTAGCCGACGGTCTGCATGTAGTTCGCGGTGTAGGTCGCGGGGTCGAGGCTGTCGGTGGCGCCCGCGCTGTCGATGCCGAGCACGAGGTCGCCGCCCTTCTGCGCCTCCTGGGCGAAGCCCGCGCGCGCCAGCACCGAGGTCGCCGTGGCCGCGGTGACCCCAAAGACGGCGGCGCGTTCGACGAACTGGCGCCGGGTCAGCCGGCCGGCCTTGGCCAGATCGGTCAAGCGATCGAGTTCAGACATCGTGGTCTCCCAGCGTTCGATTGCCGGCACGCTGGAGCGCCCAGCGGCCCGTTCGGCCGCCCTGCCAGGAGCGGCCCGCTTCCCTTTGCGGACAGGATTTCAGATCGGCGAGGATTCGGCAAGATTCGCCTCGACGGCGGCCGAGGGCTGGCTGGGGCGGCAGGATTTCGAACCTGCGAATGCCGGATCCAAAGTCCGGTGCCTTACCGCTTGGCGACGCCCCAAGCGGCGCCGAACATAGGGCCGGGGGATGGGGCTGGCAACTCTCAGGCGGGCGGATGGAGCCTGACCGGGCTGCCCGGCGTCAGGCCGAAGCGGGCCGCGGCCGAGCCGCCGTTGAGCGCGATCTCGGCGAGGCCGTTGGCGTTCTCGTACCAGAGCGGCGGCGCCGCGCGGGACGTCCGTGAAGGTGCGGGCGCGGGCGAGCCGCCGGCCGGCGACCTCGAGATCGGTCCCGTCCGCGAGCCGCGCGGCGCGCAGCCCGGTCATGCGCGTTGCCGTAGCGGTCGAGGTAGACGATCGCGGCGAGGTCGTCCGGCCAGTCGGGATGGCGCGCCGGCGCGGCCTCGGGTCCGGGCGGCGCCTCGCCCAGCGCCAGGCGCGCGGCGACCGGGGCGAACAGGTCGCGGCCGTGGAAGGTCGCCGACAGCGCCTCCGGCCGCCAGGCGATCGCGAAGCTGCGGGCGCGTTCCGCGCGCCGCAGCACGAGCTCGAACAGCCCGTTGTCGGGCCGACGAAGAAGCGGCCGTCGGCCTCGACCACGAGCGCGCCGCGCGCGCTGCCGACGCCCGGGTCGACGACCGCCAGGACCACGTCGCCGGGCTCGAACCAGGCGGCATAGGCGGCGAGCAGATAGGCCGCAAGCCGCGGCTCGAAGGCCGGCAGATCGGCGAACAGGTCGATCACCGGCACCGCCGGCGCCGCCCGCGCCAGCACGGCCTTGACCTGCCCGGTGTAGGGGCCGGCCAGGCCGAAGTCGGTGCACAGCACGATCATGGGGCGGCCGTGGTGGGCTCGACCCACCAGTCGGGATGGGCGGCCGCGAGCGCCGCCGCGGCGCGCGCGAGGGCGTCCCGGTCCTCGAACAGGCCGAAGCAGGTGGCGCCACTGCCCGACATCCGGGCGAGCGCGCAGCCGGGCTGGCGGCCAAGCGCGGCGAGCACGTGGTCGAGCGCCGGCAGCAGGCGGCGGGCGGGCGCCTCCAGGTGGTTGGGGCGGGCGCGCAGCCACTCGAGCAGCAGGGGGCGCGTCGGCGGGCGGCGGGCCCAGGTCCGGCGGCGGGCCGGCCGTGTCCTCGAGGCCGGCGAACACCGCCGCGGTCGCGACCGGCTGGCGCGGATTGACCAGCAGCAGGGCGAGCTCCGGCAGGTCGCGGAGCGGCTCGAGCCGGTCGCCGATGCCCCGCATCCGGGTCGGACGCGCGGCGAGGCAGACCGGCACGTCGGCGCCGAGCTCGGCGGCGAGCGGCAGCAGGTCCGCCGCGGCCAGGCCGAGCCGCCAGAGCCGGTTCAGCCCGCGCAGGCGTCGCCGCCGCGTCCGCCGAGCCGCCGCCGAGGCCGGCCGCGACCGGGATGCGCTTGTCGAGCGTGATCTGCGCCTGCGGCGCGCGCCCTGCCCGCTCGGCGAGCCGGCGGGCCGCGCGCAGCACCAGATTGTCGCGCCCGCCGGCGAGCGCGGCGGCGAACGGACCGGTGACCTCGAGGGTCAGCCGCGCGCCGTCCTGGAAGCGCAGGCGGTCGCAAGGCGGCGCGAACACCACCAGGCTGTCGAGCTCGTGGTAGCCGTCGGCGCGCCGGCCGACCACCCAGAGGTCCAGGTTGATCTTGGCCGCGGCCCGCTCGTCGACCGGCGTCATGCTGGCTCCGGCCGCAGCGCGGCCGGCAAGGGCTCAGCCGGCCGTCATGACCGGCTGGGGCTGCGCTCCGGTTCCCGCAGGCCCGAGCGCAGCTTCTCCTCGATCGCGGCGACGGCGTCGGCCTCCGGCTCGAGGCTGAGCGCCCGGCGCCACTGGAAGCGCGCCTCGCGCTCGCGGCCGACCCGCCAGTAGGCGTCGCCCAGGTGCTCGTTGATCACCGGGTCGCCCGGCTCGAGCTCGACCGCGCGCTCGAGCTGCTCGACCGCGTTCTGGTACTCGCCGAGCCGGTAGTAGACCCAGCCCAGGCTGTCGACCACGAAGCCGTCGTTCGGCCTGAGCTCCACCGCCCGGTTCAGCATGCCCTTGGCCTGGTCCAGGTTCATGCCCATGTCGACCCAGCTGTAGCCGAGGTAGTTCAGCACGAAGGGCTGCTCGGGCTCGAGCTCGAGCGCCTGGAGGAAGTCGGCCTCGGCCTCGGGCCAGCGCTTGAGCCGCTCGTAGGCGATGCCGCGGGCGTAGTAGAGCGTCCAGTGCTCGCGCTCCGGCGCCGCGAGGCGCGCGATCGCGCGGCTGTAGGCCGCCTCGGCGCGCGCATAGTCCTCGTCGCGGCGGGCGAGATCGGCGAGCTGCACCAGCGCCTCGATGCGCTGCGGCTCGGCGTCGGCGAGCGCCTCGAGGAGCGCGAAGGACTCGTCGCGGCGCTCGAGGCTGTGCAGCGCGCGTGCCATCCGGAGCTTCGCGGTGTAGGCGAGCGGCGAGCCGTCCTCGACCGCGTCGTAGCCCGCGATCGCGCCCTCGAGGTTGTCCTGCTCGGCCAGGATGTCGGCGATCAGGATCGAGGCTTCGGCGAGATCCGGCCGCAGGAACAGCGCGAGGCGCGCGTAGACGATCGCGCGCGCGGCGCCGCGCTCCTGGTTGAGCGCCTCGGCGATCCCCAAGAGCGCGTCCGCCATGCCGCCCGGGGCGTCGGCGAACGGCGGCTCCGGCATGCCGGAGCCCTCCAGGGTCGCCAGGAGATCCACCAGCACCGGCAGGTCGCGCCCATCGGCCAGCTGGTCGCGCACCAGCGTCGTCGCCGCGGCGCGCTCGTCGTTGCGCGCCAGGATGCTGGCGTAGGCCTGCACGATCCGGACCGGGGCCGGGCCATCGCCCGGCATCGCGGCGCGCAGCGTCGTCGTCGCCTGGTCGAGACGACCGCCGAGGTCCTGCATCATCGCGCTGTGGTAGCCGTTGAGCGGGCCCAGCGACTCGCCGGCCGCGAGCCGCGCCAGCGCGTCGTCGGTCGCCTTGGGCCCGCCCTCGCCGAAGACCGCCCAGGCGTCGAGAAACGGCGCCGCCAGGCCCGCGATGCCCTCGGCGTCGAGCGTGCCCAGGCCCTCGCGCGCGGCCGCGAAGCTGCCGGCGCGCACCTGATCGAGGGCGAGCAGCAGGCGCGCCTCCTCGGCCTCGGGATCGCGTTCCGCGAGCAGCCGGGCCTGCTCGAGGGCAGCATCGTTGCGGCCGCTCGCCAGGTTGAGAAGGTAGAGCTGGCGGAGCAGATCGAGGTTGTCGGGGGCGGCGGCGAGCGCGCGCTCGAAGTAGTCGGCGGCCTCGTCCAGCAGCCCGGTGTCGAGGGCGAAGTTGCCGGCGAGATAGTCGCCGAGCGCGGAGTTGACCGGACGCGCCGGGGCGACCTCGACCCCGGCGCTGTCGGTCAGCCCGGCGAGCCCGGAGCCGGTGGGCGAGCTCTGCGCGCCGCAGGCGACCGCGCCGAGCGCCAGGAGGACGCCGCCGAGCCGGGCGTGGCGGGTCAGGCGGTGGCGCAAAGCCAGAGGATCGGTCATGGGAGCTTCCTGCGGCGGCCCGCATCGCCCGGGCGCGGGCGACGGACGACCAGCCTTGACGGATGCGGCGCGGGGCGGCATGGAACACCCGGCCTCGCCATCGGATCGGAGGCCTCGGATACCCCCAGGAGCGGTAGGATGCTACGTACCAAGAGCAAGAACGACCCCAGCGCCCGAGGTGCTGCCGACGAAGGCAAGACGTTCGACGGCAAGAAGGTCAAACCGGTGCTGTACGTCGGCACGGCGGTTGGTCATGGCCGTTACATAGCGGTGCAGGATGAGGGCGGCAAGTTGATCATGGACCGCGAGGGCAAGCCGATCGCGTTCCGCGACATCTGAGCCGGCCCAACCCCGAGGCTCAGCGAGCGCCAGCCTGGCTGCGCGCGAGCCGCCAGGCGGCGACCAGGCCGAGCGCCGCGAGCGGCAGGAAGGCGGCGAACACCCAGAACCCGGTGAGCTCGACCACGGCGCGCGGCGCGTCGGCGGCGAGGCCGGAGAGGTTGGCGACGATGCCGCTCGCCGCCGCGCCCAGGGCATAGCCGAGGAGCTGGATCGTCGGCAGCGACGAGGCGGCGCGCTCGCGCTCGCCCGCCGGCACGCTCTCGACCACGCGCCGCATCAGGAAGGCCCAGCACGCCCCGAAGCCGGCGCCGAGCAGGATCGCCGGAGGTACCAGCGCCGCCACCGGCCCGAGCGGCATCCGCCAGGCGAAGCCCAGGATCCCAAGCGTGATCGCGAGGGCGCCGCCGCGGATCAGCGCCGGCTCGAGGCGCGCCCCGGCGCGCGCGACGACGATCGCGGCAAGAGTCCAGGAGATCGAATTCCACCGCGATCATCAGGCCTGCGACCAGCGGCGTCGCGCCGAACAGGGTCTCCATGAGGAGCGGGCCGTAGACCGTGAACGACACGGTCGCGGTCGAGAGTGCGAGCACCATCACGTAGCCCGCCCCCCACGGCCGGCGCAGGTCGAGCGGGTGCCTCGGCAGGAGCCGCGGACCCGGCCTGCGCTCGAGGCGGAGAGCGCCGGCGAGCAGCGCGAGGCCAAGCGTGACGCAGGCCAGCGCGCGCCCGACGTCGGCCTGCACGCCGGCGACCAGGACCGCGGCCACGCCGGCGCTGAGCACCAGCACGCGGCGCCAGGGCACGGCCTCGCCCGGCGGCGCTGGACCGGCGGGCCGGCCGAGCAGCAGCGGCATCGCCGCGGCCAGCAGCGAGGGCCTGCGCGCCGAACGCCCAGAACGCGCCGCGCCACAGCCCCGCGGTCGCGAAGCCGCCGCCGATCAGCGGTCCAAGCAGGGCCGAGACTCCCCACACGGCCGAGATCACGGCCAGCAGCCCGGGCCAGCGGGCGCGCGGAAACAGCTGGGTCACCCCGACGTGCGACAGCGCGACCATCAGGCCGCCGCCCCAGCCCTGCAGCAGCCGGCCGAGCAGCATGGCGGCCATGTCGGGGGCCAGCGCGCTGATCACGCAGCCCGCGGCGTAGATCAACGCGGCGACCGTCATGGCGAGGCGCAGGCCGAGCCGCGCCGCGACGATCCCGGTGATCGCGCCCGCGAGGATCGAGCCGAGCTGGTAGAGCGCCACCGTCCAGTAGATGAAGGCGAGGCCGCCGATCTCGGCGACGGCGCTCGGCATCACGGTCGCGGCGAGGAGCGAGTCGGCGGCGTGCAGCCAGACCCCGAGGCAAAGGACGGTGACCAGCGGCCAGCCGCCGCCCGGCGCGGCGCCGACCGCTCCGGCATCGCCGCGCGCGCGCACCGCCATCGCCACCTCTTCGCTGCGCGTCTCGGGCGCCCTTGCCCCGAGTGCCGATCGGTTCGTGCTTGGGCGGCCTACATCCCGACGTAGTTCGGTCCGTCGCCGCCCTGCGGGACCACCCAGTCGATGTTCTGGCTCGGGTCCTTGATGTCGCAGGTCTTGCAGTGCACGCAGTTCTGGAAGTTGATCTGGAGGCGCGGCGCGCCGCCGTCGCCAGTCGCGCACGAACTCGTAGACCGCGGCCGGGCAGTAGCGCTGCTCGGGCCCGTCGTACTTGGCGAGGTTGAGCTCGACCGGCACGCGCGCGTCGGCGAGCCTCAGGTGGCAGGGCTGATCGTCGTCGTGGTTGGTGTTCGAGATGTAGACCGACGACAGCCGGTCGAAGGTGAGCCTGCCGTCCGGCTTCGGATAGTCGATCGGAGCGTGGTCGCGCGCCGGTTGGAGCTGAGCGTGGTCGGGGTGGTGATGCAGGGTCCAGGGCGCCTTGCCGCGCAGCACGTAGGCGTCGAGCGCCGCATGGGCGAGGCCGGGCCAGAGGCCAAGGCGAAAGCCGGGGCGGATGTTGCGCGCCTGATGGAGCTCCTCCTGGATCCAGGAGCCGCGCAGCGCGGCCGGATAGGCCTCGAGCCCGCCGCCGCTCCCGCCGAGCGCCTCGAAGGCCGCCTCGGCCGCCAGCATGCCGGACTTCATCGCGGTATGGTTGCCCTTGATCTTGGGCACGTTGAGGAAGCCGGCCGCGCAGCCGATCAGCGCCCCGCCCGGGAACGCCAGCTGCGGGATCGACTGCAGCCCGCCCTCGTTCAGCGCGCGCGCGCCGTAGCAGATCCGCCGGCCGCCCTCGAAGGTGGCCCGGATCGCCGGATGCGTCTTGAAGCGCTGGAACTCCTCGAACGGCGAGAGATAGGGGTTCTGGTAGTCGAGCGCGACCACGAAGCCGACCGCGACCTGGCGCTCGCCCCCGTGATAGATGAAGGAGCCGCCGTAGGTCCGCCGGTCGAGCGGCCAGCCGACCGTGTGCACCACGAGGCCCTGCCGGTGGCGGGCGGGATCGACCTCCCAGAGCTCCTTGATGCCGATCGCGTAGGTCTGCGGGTCGGCTCCCTGGCGCAGGCCGAAGCGCGCCTCGAGCTGCTTGGTGAGCGAGCCGCGGCAGCCCTCGGCGAACAGCGTGTACTTGGCGTGGAGCTCGATGCCGGGCTCGAAGGTCGCCTTGGGCTCGCCCTCCCGATCGAGGCCCATCGCGCCGGTCGCCACCCCCTTGACGCTGCCGTCATCTTGGTAGAGGACCTCGGCCGCGGCGAAGCCCGGATAGATCTCGGCGCCGAGCTGCTCGGCCTGGGCGCCGAGCCACTGCACGACGTTGCCCATGCTGACGATGAAGTTGCCGTGGTTGCGCATGGTCGGCGGGGTCGGCAGCGGGAGCGCGCGCTTCGCGGTCAGGTACTGGAAGCGGTCGGCGGTCACCGGCACCTCGAGCGGCGCGCCCTTCGCCTGCCAGTCGGGGATCAGCTCCGACAGCGCGCGCGGCTCGAGCACGGCGCCGGAGAGCGTGTGGGCACCGAGGGCGGACGCCTTCTCGAGCACGCAGACGCTGATCTCGCGGTCGCGCTCGACGCTCAGCTGGCGCAGGCGGATCGCCGCCGCCAGACCAGCCGGCCCGGCCCCGACGATCACCACGTCGAAGTGCATGCTCTCCCGTTCCATGGTCCCCGGCTCGCTCCTGAGATGCAGACCTCGCGGCGCGCCGCCTTTGACCCGGACGCGCCCGCCTGAGAAGATGTGCGTCACCTTCGAGCGAATGTCACCCCGGCGACCGCTCGATGATCGCCATTCCGATCGGATCGGGGCGCTGCCATGACCTCCCCTGCCGACCTCGTCGCCTGGCTCGACTGGTACCGGCTGATGGGTGTCTACGAACCGGTCGGCGAGCTTCCGGTCGAGCCCCGCGCCGCTGCCGAAACGGCCACCGCGCCGGCGCGACCCCAGGTCGTGTGGCCGCCGGCGCCGCCGGCAGCCGCGCCGGCGCGGGGCGCGCGCCCGGCCCTGCCGCCTCCGCTGCGCTCGGCCCAGAGCCTGGCGGCGAGCGCGCGCGAGACCGCCGCCGGCTGCCGCAACGTCGCCGAGCTCGAGAGCGCGCTCGCGGCCTTCGACGGCTGCGCGCTCAAGGAAACCGCGCTGCACTGCTGCTTTGCCGACGGCAATCCGGCCGCCGAGGTCATGCTGATCGGCGAGGCGCCGGGCGCCGAGGAGGATCGCCGCGGCAAGCCCTTCGTCGGGCCGAGCGGGCAGCTCCTCGACAGGATGCTGGCGACCATCGGCCTCGATCGCAGCACGGTCTACATCACCAACGTCATCTACTGGCGCCCGCCCGGCAACCGCTCGCCGACCCAGGCCGAGATCGCCGCCTGCCAGCCGTTCCTGGAGCGTCAGATCGAGCTGATCCGGCCGCGCCTGATCATCTTCGTCGGCGGCATCGCGGCGCGCGGCCTGCTCGGCGTTCAGGAGGGCGTGACCAAGCTGCGCGGGCGCCGCCTGACCTACCGGCTGGCCGACGGCACCACGGTGCCGGCGATGGTGATGTTCCATCCGGCCTACCTGCTGCGCCAGCCGGGACAAAAGCGTCTGGCCTGGCGTGATTTGCTCGCGATTCGACGATTACTCGACGAGACTTAAAGCTTATCAGTAAGCATAAGGATTGGTTAAGTCCCATTAACTACAGTTTTAGTCAAAACCGCAATACCGTCGCCGCATGCAATGGGCACGCGGCACGACGACGGTTCGGGACGGAGTCCTTCTGGCGACGTTCTGGGCCTCCATCCTGGCGTCCCCCTGGCCGGCGAACGGCGCCCCGGAGGAGGTGGTCGCCGCGCTTCACCCCGCCAAGCCTGCGGCGAGCGCCGCCGACCGGGCCCTGCCCGGCGCCTCTCGACCGCGGCGACGTCAGGCGCTACCGGCAGATCTTCGAGCTGCAGGCGGCCGGCGACCTCGACGCCGCCGATCGGCTGATCGCCGGGCTCGGCAACCCGCTCCTGCTCGGCCACGTGCTCTGGCAGCGCTACCTGCATCCGACCGCCCATCGCTCGACCTACGCCGAGCTCGAGGCCTGGCTCGAGCAGTATGCCGACCACCCGGGCGCCGACCGGATTCACCAGCTCGCGCTGCGGCGCCAGCCCGCCGGCGCCGCGCCGCCGGCCGCGCCCGTGCCGGGCTATCTGGGCGGCAGCGGCCAGGACGGGCCGGAGCTGACGCGGGTCAGCTACCGGACCGACCGGAAGCGCTCGGGCGCCGAGGAAGAGGCCGTGCAGGCGTGGCGCCTGGAGATCGAGCGGCTGGTCGGCGACGGCCTGCCGCAGCTCGCCGAGGTCGAGGCGGAGCGGCCCGAGGTCCTGGCCCTGGTCGATCCGGTCGAGGCCGACCTCGCCCGCTGGACGGTCGCACGCGGATACTTCAGCGCCGGCGAGCATGCCAAGGCGCTGGCGCTCGCCGGTCGGGCGGCCGCGCGCTCCGGCCGCGTCGTGCCCGAGATCCACTGGACCGCCGGGATCAGCGCGTGGCAGCTCGCCAAGACCCGGCTCGCCGGCTGGCACTTCGCGACTCTCGCCAAGGCGGCCGCGACCGCGCCGGTCGAACGCTCGCGCGCAGCCTTCTGGGCGGCCCGGGCCTACCTGCTCGCCTTCAAGCCCCAGCTGGTCAACCACTTCCTGCGGCAGGCCGCCGCCGAGCACGACTTCTATGGCCTGCTGGCGCAGAGCGTGCTGGGCAACCCGCCCCGCCAGGGCGCCGACCCGGTCGGTCGCGAGCAGCGCGCCGCCGAGGTGCTGCTGCGCTTCCCCGGCGCCCGGCGCGCGCTGGCGCTCGGCCAGGTCGGCGAGCTCGAGCGCGCCGAGGGGGAGATCCGCAAGCTCGCGGGACGCGCCTCGGCCGAGGACATCGTCGGGCTGATCGCGCTCGCCGAGCGCCTCGACCTGCCGGCGGCGCAGATGCGCCTCGCGCAGAGCCTCGAGGCCCGCGAGCACGGCTACCATTTCGGCGCGCTCTACCCGGTGCCGAGCTGGCGGCCGGCCGACGGCTACTCGCTCGACCGGGCGCTGATCTACTCGATCATGCGCGCCGAGTTCGGCGTTCGATCCGTCGGCCGAGAGCCACGCCGGCGCGCGCGGCCTGATGCAGGTCATGCCGGCGACCGCGCGCCATCTCGCGAGCCGCGGCGCGCTCACGCCGCCGCGCGAGGACGACCTGCTCGACCCGGAGACCTCGATCCGCTACGGCCAGGCCTATCTCGCGCACCTCTTGCAGAGGTCCCCGATCGGCGACAATCTCATCTACGTGGCGGCGGCCTACAATGCCGGGCCGACGCGGGTCGCCCGCTGGCGCGAGCAGCTCGCGATCGAGGACGACCCGCTGCTGTTCCTGGAGTCGATCCCGATGCGCGAGCCGCGGGTCTACGTCAAGAAGGTGCTGACCAACTTGTGGAGCTACCGCGCCCGCCTGGGCCAGCCCCAGCCCTCGCTCGAGGCCCTGGCGCGCAACCAGTGGCCGAGCTACCGCGCGCTCGACCGCGAACGGCCGATGCATGCCTGGAATTGATCCGGGGCGCGCCTTCCGGCCGCTCAACATCGCCGTGCTCACGGTCTCCGACAGCCGCTCGCTGGCGGAGGACCGCTCGGGCGACCTCCTGGTCGAGCGCCTGACCGCGGCCGGGCATCGGCTGGCCGACCGGGCGCTGGTGGTCGACGATGCCGGCCGGATCGCGGAGCAGCTGCGCGCCTGGGTCGCCGACCCTGCGGTCGACGTGGTGATCAGCACCGGCGGCACCGGGGTCACCGGGCGGGACGTCACGCCGGAGGCGCTCGAGCGGGTCGCCGAGAAGCTGATCCCGGGCTTCGGCGAGCTGTTCCGGCTGATCAGCTTCAACAAGATCGGCACGTCCGCGCTGCAGTCGCGCGCCACCGCGGGCGTCGCCGGCGGCACCTACCTGTTCGCGCTGCCCGGCTCGCCCGGCGCCTGCAGGGACGGCTGGGACGAGATCCTGAGCTCGCAGCTCGACATCCGCCACCGCCCCTGCAACTTCGCCGAGCTGCTGCCGCGCCTGCGCGAGCACGAGACCGGCTAGCCGAGGCCCGCGCCGTCCGCCGGCGGCGCCGCTCGCGCTATCTCGAAGAGGGGCCTTAACCGAGCATCAAGGCGGTGCGCCCATGATCGGCTTTCCAGCGAGCGATCACGTCCGAGAGCGGGGGAATGCGGTGTCCGAGGCCGAGCCGAGCGAAGGTTGTCAGAAGCGGGCGCTGATGCGCGCACGCCGCTGCGAGAAGGGCCGCCCGGGGGTGCTCGCCTGGCTCGCCGGGCTCTCGATCCACGCCGCCTTGGTCGTGCTGCTGGTGATCTGAGCGGGGCTCAGGGCCGATCGGGCGCCTCGGCGCCGCGCAAGAGGCGCTCGAGCCGCGCCCGCTCGGCCGCGCTCAGCTCCGCCGGCGCGGCCGCGCTCGTCCGTCGCCGGCGCAGATAGAGCGCGATCCCGAGGCCGGCGATCGCCAGCACCAGGACCGGTCCGAACCACAAGCCCCAGGTCGCGGGCTTGACCGGCGGCCTGAGCAGCACGAAGTCGCCGTAGCGCGCGGTCAGGAAGGCGATGATCTCGGCGTCGCTGTCGCCCGCCACCAGGCGCTCGCGCACGATCCGGCGCAGGTCGCGCGCCAGCTCGGCGTCCGAAGTTGTCGATCGACTGGTTCTGACAGACCAGGCAGCGCAGCTGGCGCGACAGGCCGCGCGCGCGCTGCTCCAGCCCGGCGTCCGCGAGGATCTCGTCGGGGCTGGTCGCCGCCTGCACGCTCGCGGCCGGGAGCGCTCCGGCCAGGGAGGCGAGCAGCCAGGCGAGGCCGAGCAGGCGCCTCATCCGGCGAGCTCCGCGAGCAGCGGCAAGAGGGTCTCCTCGACGTCGCGCGGCTGCAGCGGGCCCACGAACTTGTGGCGGATGCGGCCGTCCTGGCCGATCACGAAGGTCTCGGGCACGCCGTAGACGCCCCAGTCGATGCTGACCCGGCCGTCGCGGTCGGCGCCGATCCTGCGGAACGGGTCGCCGAGCTCGTCGAGCCAGGCCGCCGCCTGCTCCGGGCGGTCCTTGTAGTTGATGCCGTAGATCGGGACGCCGCGCTCGGCGAGGCCCATCAGCACCGCGTGCTCGGCCCGGCAGGGCACGCACCAGGACGCGAACACGTTGACCAGGGCGACGTCGCCGGACAGATCGGCGCTGCTCAGGCCGGCGCCGCCCCGGCCCTCGATCGGCGGCAGCTCGAACGCCGGCACCGGCCGGTCGAGCAGCGCCGACGGCAGGACGCCCGGGTCGCGCGTCAGCCCGACCGCGAGCCCGATGCCGACCCCGATGAAGACGAGCACCGGGAGCAGAAAAAGCAGGCGACGAAAGGTCATCGGCGGGCTGGCGACTCCATGATTGGCGCCCCGGCGTCCTCAGCCGAGCGCGAGCCCCATCTCCAGCTGCGGCGCAAGGCCAAGGTCAAGATAGGTGTCTCTCCGCTCGGTGAGAAGCCGGCGGGGCCGCGCCTCAGGCCGGCCCGCGTCGTGAGCGCTCTCAGGCGCCGGCGCGAAAGCGCGCGACGAGCGCACGCGCGGCCTCGGGCGGCAGCATACGGCCGGCGGTGACCGCCTGTTCCAGCTCGGCAAGACAGACGGCTGGTTCCGGGATCGGCGCGCAACGCCTCGAGCAGACCGGCCTGGACCTCGGCCGCGAGCCAGCTCAGGGTCTGGCGCTGGCGCTTGGCGGCGAGCTCGCCGCTCGCCTCCAGGGCTGCGCGGTGGCGACGGACCGCCTGCCACACGGCAGCGATGCCTTCGCCTTCGAGCGCGGAGCAGGTCAGGACCTCAGGCTTCCAGCCCGCGCTCGCCGGTCGCAGCAGCTGCAGCGCCGCCCGATAGTCGGCGCGGGCGCGCAGGGCCGCCGCGCGCAGCTCGCCGTCGGCCTTGTTGACCACGACGAGGTCGGCGAGCTCGATGATGCCGCGCTTGATGCCCTGCAGCTCGTCGCCGCCGCCCGGCGCCAGCAGGAGCACGAAGCCGTCGACCATGTCGGCGACCGCGGTCTCGCTCTGGCCGACGCCCACGGTCTCGATCACGATCACGTCGAAGCCGGCCGCCTCGCAGGCGAGCGCCGCCTCGCGCGTGCGCCGGGTGACGCCGCCGAGCGTGGCGCCGGCGGGCGATGGCCGGATGAAGGCCTCCGGCGCCTGGGCGAGGCGCTGCATGCGGGTCTTGTCGCCCAGGATCGAGCCGCCCGAGCGCCGGCTGGAGGGATCGACCGCGAGCACCGCGACCTTGTGGCCGTGCTCGATCACGTGCGCGCCGAGCGCCTCGATCAGGGTCGACTTGCCGGCGCCGGGCGTGCCCGAGATCCCGACTCGCACCGCATCGCCGGTCGCCGGCAGCAGGCGCTCGAGCAGCCGCTCCGCCTGCTCCTGGTGATCGGGCTTCCTCGACTCGATCAGGGTGATCGCGCGCGCCAGCGCCCGCCGGTCGCCATCCAGGACCCGCCGCGCCAGGTTCTCCAGGGCCGGAGTCATCGTTGACAACGTTCGCGAATGTTAACATCCGTATCAGGAAGAGGAGAGAAGCGATGGGATCCATCACGATCGGCGCGCGGATCAGTGAGGAGCTGGATCGGGATCTGCGCCAGCTCTCTGCGGCCACGGGGCGCTCGAAGTCGTGGCTCGTGGCCGAAGCGCTCAAGGGCTACATCGAGACCGAGAAGGCGTTCATCGAAGCGGTCGAGCAAGGAATCCAGGCCGCCGACGAAGGTCGGCTGGTCGAACACGAAACGGTCGTCACCGAGTTTGAGCGACGCTACCGGTCGAGATGAGGATCCGCTGGACTGATCCGGCCGAAACCGACTTCTTCGATATTTGCGAGTACATCGCACATGACAACCCGGCGGCGGCGGAGCGGGTCGGACGTCGATTGCTGTCCGCTGTCGATGCTCTGGCGGCACAGCCGCGTCTCGGGCGCCCTGGAAGGGTTGCGGGTACGCGGGAGCTGGTGATCCCAAGACTGCCCTACATCGCGATCTACAGGGTCGTCGAGGCGGCGCATGCGGCCGCCGGCGAGGTCGAAGTGCTGCGCGTCCTCCACGGCGCCCGCCGACGGTCGACCGGCCGCGGATGAGCATCAGCCATCGTCAATGCGCGGCGTCCCAGTTGGGGCCGTGGCCGACCTCGACCACCAGCGGCACGTCGAGGTCGGCCGCCTGCTCCATCACCCGGCGGACCAGCTCGGCGGTCGGCCCGATCTCGGCCTCGGGCACCTCGAACACCAGCTCGTCGTGGACCTGGAGCAGCATGCGGGCGCCGAGATTGGAGTTGGCGAGCGCGCGGTCGGCATGGATCATCGCGCGCCGCATGACGTCGGCGGCCGAGCCCTGGATCGGCGCGTTGATCGCGGCGCGCTCGGCGTAGCCGCGGCGCGCGGGGTTGCTGCTCTTGATCTCGGGCGTGGCGCACAGCCGGCCGAACAGGGTGGTGACGTAGCCCTGCGCGCGCGCCTCCGCCTTGGCCCGCTCCATGTAGTCCCGGATCCCGGGGTACTGCTCGAAATAGGCCTCGATGTAGGCCCGGGCGACGTCGAACTCGATGCCGAGACGCTGCGCCAGGCCGAACGCGCCGATGCCGTAGATGATGCCGTAGTTGATCATCTTGGCGTTGCGGCGCAGCAGGGGATCGATGCCCTCGACCGGGACGCCGAACATCTGCGAGGCGGTCACCGCGTGGATGTCGACGTTCTTGGCGAACGCCTGCTTGAGCGCCTCGATGCCGGCCATATGCGCGAGCAGGCGGAGCTCGATCTGCGAGTAGTCGGCCGAGAGCAGCGCGTAGCCGTCCTCGGCGATGAAGGCGCGCCGGATCCTGCGGCCCTCCTCGGTCCGGATCGGGATGTTCTGCAGGTTCGGGTCGTTCGACGACAGCCTCCCGGTGGAGGTCAGCGCCATGGCGTAGGAGGTGTGCACGCGGCCGTCCTCGGGCGCGATCTCCTGGATCAGCGCGTCGGTGTAGGTGCCGGTCAGCTTCTGCAGCTGGCGCCAGGCGAGGATCGTCGCCGGCAGCGGATGGCCCTGGGCGGCGAGGCTCTCGAGCACGTTCGCGGTGGTGGTGTGGCTGCCGGTCTTGGTCTTGCGCCCGGCCTGCATGCCCTGCTCGTCGAACAGGACCTCGCCCAGCTGCTTGGGCGAGCCGAGGTTGAACTCGCGCCCGGCGAGCCGGTGCGCCTCGGCCTCGAGCTCGACCATGCGCTGGCCGAAGTCGGCCGAGAGCCTGTTCAGGATCCGGCGGTCGACCTTGATGCCGTGGCGCTCCATGCCGGCGAGGATCCGCACCAGCGGCCGGTCGAGCATCTCGTAGACCCGGGTCCGCCGCTCCTCGGCGAGGCGCTGCTTGAGCCGGCGGTGCAGGCGCAGCGTCACCTCGGCGCAGCCCGCGGCATAGGCGGCCGCCTGCGCGACCGGCACCTTGTCGAACGGGATCCGCTTGCGGCCGCTGCCGCAGACCGCCTCGTAGGGCATCATGGCGTGGTCGAGGTGCAGCGCCGCCAGCTCGTCGAGCGCCATGGCCGTGGCGCGCGCCGTCGATCACGTAGGACAGCAGCATGGTGTCGTCGTAGGGCGCGACCTCGAGCCCGTAGCGGGCGAGCACGCTCTGGTCGTACTTGAGATTGTGCCCGACCTTGAGCACGGCCGGGTCGGCGAGCACCGGCCGCAGGCGCTCCAGCACCTCGCCGCGCGGCAGCTGGTTGGCGGCGAGCGTGCCGAAGTCGTCGCGATGCGCGAGCGGCAGGTAGCCGGCCTCGCCCTCCTCGACGGCGAGCGAGATGCCGACCAGCTCGGCGCCTGCGAGGTTCGCCGAGGTCGTCGTGCAGTCGAGCGCGAGGATGCCTTCGGCGCGCGCCCGGTCGAGCCAGCTCGCGAGCGCCGCGAAGTCGTTCACGGTGGCGTAGTCGGCGGCGCGGGCCGGCTCCTGCTCGCCCGGCGCGGGCGTCGTGAGCGTGCTGTCGACGAGCGGCTCGAGGCGCTGGGCGAGCGAGCGGAAGCCATGCTTGCGGGCGAACTCCAAGAGGCCCGCATAGTCGAGCGCGCCGTCGTACAGGCGCTCCAGAGGAGTGAGCGACGGCACGGTATCGCACAAGGTGACCAGCTTCTGCGATACCCGCGCCTGCTCGGCGTGCTCGAGCAGGTTCTCCCGGCGCTTGGGCTGCCTGATCGTGGCGGCGTTGGCCAGCAGGCCTTCGAGGTCGCCGAACTCCTGCAACAGCTGCGCCGCCGTCTTGACCCCGATGCCCGGCACGCCCGGGACGTTGTCGGAGGTGTCGCCGGCGAGCGCCAGCACGTCGCGCACCAGCTCCGGCCCGACGCCGAAACGCGCGATCACCTCGGCGCGGTCGATCGCCTTCTGCTTCATCGGGTCGTACATCTGGACGCCCGCGCGGATCAGCTGCATCAGGTCCTTGTCGGACGAGACGATGATCACCTCGCGGCCGGCCTCGCTCGCCGCGCGGGCGTAGGTCGCGATGATGTCGTCCGCCTCGTAGCCCTCGAGCTCGATCACCGGCAGGCCGACCGCAAGGGCGGCTGCGCGCACCAGCGGGAACTGCGGCGCGAGGTCGTCGGGCGGCTCGAGCCGGTTGGCCTTGTAGTCGGGGTAGATCGCGTCGCGAAAGCTCGCCTTGCCCTTGTCGAACACCACCACCAGCTGGTCGCCCGCCATGTCCTGGACCAGGCGGAACAGCATGTTGCAGAAGCCGTAGACGGCGCCGACCGGCACGCCCTTTGGGTCGGTCAAGGGCGGCAGCGCGAAGAACGCGCGGAAGATGTAGCCCGACCCGTCGATCAGGACCAGGCGGGTTTCGTCCGACTCGGGCATGGCACGGGAGCCCCATTCGCCTCGGCGCGCGCACCATAGGCGAGCGCGCGCGGCGAGGCCAGACGATGGTCGCGTCCGCCCGGCCGAGCCGCGATGGCACGAGCCGCGGCCTGCGAAAGCTATCCCGAAGAGTGAAGCAACTCACAGCTTTGCGGGGCCGGATCGCCCCAGGTGTTAAGCGAACCTTCACCGCGATCGGGTTGAAGCAAGCGGTCCCGATCGCGCGGCGCAGGCGGCGCAACGGCGCGAGCGGAGGGCTTGGAGCGAGGTCGATGGCGATGCGGGGGCTCGCTTTGGTCGTGGCGCTGCTGGTCGCGCCGGCCCTGGCCGGCGGTCCGTCGCCTTGGCCCGCGCCCGCCCCGATCCCCGATCCCTGCGCGCTGGCGCCCAAACTGCCCTATTGCAAGCCGTGGAGGCCCTGATGGCGCAACCACAGACCCGTCGCCTGCCCCGGCTCGCGCCGCTGGCGTGGCCTCGGCTCGACCCGCTCGACGTCTGGCGCCGCCACCGCGGCCCGCTGCGCAACCGGCTCGGCCCGGCCTGCGGCATGCTGCTGCTGCTCGGCGCGCTGCTCTGGGGGGTCGGCGAGTACGCGAGCTACAAGGCCGCGCTGCGCCAGGCGGAGACCAACCGCTATCTGGCGGAGTTCCGCGCGCCCGCGGTCGCCGATGCCTGGCAGCACCTGAGCGCCGCCTGGCGGGCCGGAGAGGACCGGCAGAGCGCGCTCCTGGGCAGACTGGCCGAGGGCTCCGGCAGCGGCTTCGACGCCGCGCTGCGCCACTATCAGCAGTTCGTCGCTCGAGACCGTGGAGGAGCATCGCCTGGCGCCGCAGGTCGTGACCGTGTGGCTGTTCTTCGAGCGCCTCGCGGTCTGCATCCGGGTCGGCAACTGCGACCGGGAGGTCGCTGCGGCCCATCTGCGAGCGGCGCTCCGGCAGTTCCGCAACCAGCACTACTACTATCTCGAGTCCGAAGGCCTCGCCGACGAGTTCGACCGCGTGGTCGCCCAGATCACGCCGGACGAGCCCTGGCTTCGCGCGCGGCCCGCCGTACCCTGAGGCCAGCGGGTGGCGGTGCCGGCCGCCGCCTCCCGGATGCGGCCGCGCGCCTGCCGGAGCGCTAGTTCCGGCTGCGGTGGGGGTGCTGCTGGCGCCAGTGGCGGGCGATGGCGGCGCGGGTCGTGATCCAGACGTGGTCGTGGCTGCGGGCGTAGTCGAGGAAGCGGGTCAGCGCGGCGGCCCGCCCCGGGCGCCCGACCAGCCGGCAGTGGAGCCCGACCGACATCATCTTGGGCTGGCGCGCGCCCTCCTCGTAGAGCACGTCGAACGCGTCGCGCAAGTAGCCGAAGAAGTCCTCGCCCTGGTTGAAGCCGTTGTCGAGCGCGAATTTCATGTCGTTGTTGTCGAGGGTATAGGGAATCACCAGATGCGGCCGGCCGCCCACCTCGAGCCAGTAGGGCAGATCGTCGGCGTAGGAATCGGAGTCGTAGAGGAAGCCGCCCTCCTCGACCACCAGCCGGCGGGTCCGCGGGCTGGCGCGGCCGGTATACCAGCCGACCGGCCGGCTGCCGGTGACGCGCTCGATCGCCGCGATCGCGAGCTTGAGGTGCGCGCGCTCCTCGTCCTCCGCCACGTGCTGATAGTCGATCCAGCGCCAGCCGTGGCTCGCGACCTCGAAGCCCGCCTCGACCATCGCGCGTCCGGCCTCCGGGTTGCGCTCCAGCGCCATGCCGACGGCGTACACGGTGAGGGTCAGGTCGCGCTCGCGGAACAGCCGCAGAATCCGCCAGAATCCGGCCCGCGCGCCGTACTCGTAGACCGATTCGACGCCAAGATTGCGCTCGCCCCGGAGCGGCGCGAGCCCCGGGACCTCGTGCAGATAGGTCTCCGACGCCGGGTCGCCATGGAGCACGCTGGCCTCGCCGCCCTCCTCGTAGTTGAGCACGATGCTGAGCGCGACCCGGGCCCCGTTCGGCCAGTTGGGGTTCGGCGGGTGGGCGCCGTAGCCCACCAGATCGCGCGGATAGGGCTCGCTCATCGCTGGATCCTCCCGGACACGCGGGGTTTGCGGGCCCGATCGCACGCGCCAGTTTAGCTTTCTTCTCTAACCTGGTCTATAATAAAGGATCTGATGGCAGGCAAGCGCCGATCGCGAGGCCTCGGCCGGCGCGGCTCGTGTTCCAAGGCTTCGATTTGACCGCGACTGTCCGCTGGCGCGCGTCCGGTCGCGGCGACAGCGCCGTGCAAGGCCGAGCCGGCGGGGCTATTGGCGACGACTGCCGTTGGCCGGGCGCCGAGGGTCCGAAGCGCGCTGCGGGACCTCGACCGCGTCCTGCGGGTTGCGCAGGCTGCCGTTTAACCTATTGTCCGCTCCGGCATGGCAGGATGCCGCTCCCACCGACCTCCCGCGGGCGACGTCTCATGGACCGCTTCGTTCGACCCCAGGATCCGCCTGATCTGCATCGTTCTGTGGGTGCTCGCCTGGGTCGTCGTGGCGACGATGCTGCTGCTGCCCGTGCCGTTCGCCGGTCCGGCACGCTCCGATCTGGTGGCGCATTTCCTGCTGTTCGCCGGGCTCGCGTTCGCGGCGGTGAGCTTCAGCCATCGCGCCGGCCAGCTCGCCGGCGTCGCGCTCGTGACCATCGCCAGCGCCACCCTGCTCGAGTTCGCCCAGCGGCTGGTGCCGTACCGGACCTTCGATCCGACCGACGCCGCCGTCAATGCGCTCGGCGCGTCCTCGGGCTTTGCGCTCGCGCTGGTCGTCCTGCTGCTCTGGATCCGCCCCGCCGACCCGGCGCGCCGCGCGGCGCGCCTCTAGCGGGCCGCCACCTTCTTCAGCATGGGCCCGAGGGGCGCGCCGGCGAAGATGTGGACGTGGAAGTGCGGCACCTCCTGGTTGGCATCCGCGCCGCTGTTGGCGAGCAGCCGGTAGCCGCTCTCGGCCACGCCGACCCGCCGGGCGGTCTCGCCGACCGCTCGGAAGAACCCGGCGAGCGCGTCTGCCGGCGCCGTGGCGCTGAAGTCGTCCATCGAGACGTACTCGCCCTTCGGGATCACCAGCACGTGCACGGGCGCGAGCGGGTTGATGTCGTGGAAGGCGAGCGCGTGGTCGTCCTCGTAGACCCGCTTGCAGGGCAGCTCACCGCGCAGGATGCGGGCGAAGACGTTGCTCCGGTCGTAGGCCATCCGCCCTGCTCCCCGAGCTGAGCCGCGCCGCCGGCACGGCGCGAGCGCTGTCGGTCGATATGGACAAAGCGTGCCGGGCTCGGCACTGTCAAGTCCCGCCGCCGCCAGCGTGGTCCGGGGCGACCGGTCCGGTCAAGACGAGAGGAGTGGGCATGAGTCTCGCGGTGGCGATCCAGATGGACCCGATCGAGCGGCATCGACATCGACGGCGACAGCACCTTCGTCCTGGCGCTCGAGGCGCAGCGCCGCGGCCACGGTCTGTTCCACTACCTGCCGACCGACCTGAGCTACGACCACGGCCGGGTCAAGGCGCGTGCGCGCCCGCTCGAGGTGCGCCGCGAGCGCGGCAACCATGCCAGCCTCGGCGCGCCCGAGATGCTCGATCTGCGCACCCTCGACATCGTCCTGATGCGCCAGGATCCGCCGTTCGACCTCAACTACATCGCGACCACCCACCTGCTCGAGCGGGTCCATCCCGGGACCCTGGTCGTCAACGACCCGGTATCGGTCCGCAACGCGCCCGAGAAGCTGTTCGTCACCCATTTCCCGGAGCTGATGCCGCCGACGCTGATCACCTACGATCCGGCCGAGATCAAGGCGTTCCGCGCCGAGCACAAGGACATCATCCTGAAGCCGATCTATGGCAACGGCGGCGCCGGCGTGTTCCACATCCGCCCCGAGGACGAGAACCTCAACAGCCTGCTCGATCTCCTGGCGCAGACCGTGCGCGAGCCGATCATGGTCCAGCGCTACCTGCCGGAGATCAGGCAGGGCGACAAGCGGATCGTGCTGATCGACGGCGCGCCGGCGGGCGCGGTCAACCGGATCCCGCCGCCGGGCGACGCGCGCGCCAACCTGCACGTCGGCGGCCGCGCCGAGAAGGCGCGGCTCTCCAAGCGCGACCTCGAGATCTGCGAGGCGCTCGGCCCGGTGCTCAAGGAGCAGGGGCTGGTGTTCGTCGGCATCGACGTGATCGGCGCCTGGATGACCGAGATCAACGTCACCTCGCCGACCGGGCTGCAGGAGATCGATCGCTTCGACGCGGTCTCGCTCGAGGCCCAGATCTGGGACGCGATCGAGGCGCGCCACGGCGCCCGCCACCGCGAGCTGCCGACCTGAGCGGTCCGCGTCCTCCCCGGGAGCGCGAAAGGGGCCCGGAGGACCCCCTTTTCGCTTGGCGCACGCGGCCCGCATTCAGGCGGCCTGGACGAGCACCTGCTGGAGCTTGGCGGTCGCCATCTGCTCGTCGATGCGCTCGATCGCGGCGACCTCGCGCGCCAGTCGCTCGAGCGCGGCGCGGTACATCTGGCGCTCGCTGTAGGACTGCTCGGCGTCCTCGGCGCGATGCAGCTCGCGCACCACCTCGGCGATCGAGACCGGATCGCCGGAGTTGATCTTGGCCTCGTACTCCTGCGCGCGGCGGCTCCACATCACCGCGCGCTTCGGCCGCGGCCGCGCCTTGAGCGCGTTCATCGCGGTCTGGATCTTGTCCCGGCTGCTCAGCTTGCGCATGCCGGACTTGGGCGCCTTGGCCACCGGCACCCGCAGGATCAGCCGATCCTGCTCGAACGAGACGACGTACATCTCGAGCAGGTCGCCGGCGATCTCCTGGGTCTCGATCGTCGTGATGCGGCCCACGCCGTGGGACGGATAGACCACGTAGTCATCCGGGGCGAAGGCCAGGTTCTTGCCCATTTCGTTGGTTCTCCCACCTTCCTCAGCAGGGCGCGACCATGACCGAGCCCGGTCGCCGTGCGCCGAACGTCCTCTCCCGGCCGATCCGCCGGACTCTCGCAGCGAAAGCTTTCCGTAACGTTAACCGAGATTTATGCTAAACATTCATAGCATGCTTGGACAGAAATGGACAGCCCCTAAGAGTGCCCTTGCCGCTCCCGGTGCCACCGCTCCCGCCGCCCGCAAGACGCGACGACCGCGCGCCCGGTCAACTGCCGCCCCCGGGGTTCGGGCTGAAGTACTTCGAGTATTTGTCGGACATGTCCTTAAAGTCGTCGGCATTCTCCGGCGGCTCGCCCTTGCGCGTGATATTGGGCCACGGGCCAGTCGAGTAGTCGCGATTGAGCTCGAGCCACTTCTCCGCCTGCTCCTCGGTGTCCGGCAGAATCGCCTCGACCGGGCACTCCGGCTCACAGACCCCGCAGTCGATACACTCGTCCGGATTGATCACGAGCATGTTCTCGCCCTCGTAGAAGCAATCCACCGGACAAACCTCGACGCAGTCCATGTACTTGCACTTGATGCATGCTTCGGTAACGACGTAGGTCATCAAGGACTCCGGCGGGTCGGGCGAGGGCGGACTGAACGCGATTGTGCTCGCCCGCCATATGTGGCGCGCCCGGCACGGCTTGTCCAGGGCAGGCGGGCTCGGCGCGGGCAGCGGCAATTGGCCGCGCGGCGGCGCGCCGGCGCCGCCCATGGGCCGGTCCCCGAGCGCCGGCGAGGCCGCTTCAGCGGCGCCCGAACAGACGCTCGACGTCGGCCCGCGACAGCGCGACGTAGGTCGGCCGGCCGTGGTTGCACTGGCCGCTGTGCGGCGTCGCTTCCATCGCGCGCAGCAGCGCGTTCATCTCGGCGAGGCTGAGGCGGCGCCCGGCGCGCACGCTGCCATGGCAGGCGAGCGTCGCGCAGACGCGGTGGAGCGCCGCGCGCAGGCTCGTCGCCTGGTCGAGCGCCGCGAGGTCCTCGGCGAGGTCGCGCACCAGGCCGCGCACGTCGGGCGCGCCGAGCAGCGCCGGCACCTCGCGCACCAGCACCGCTTCGCCGCCGAACCGCTCGAGCACCAGGCCGAGCTCGGCGAGCTCGGTGCGCCGTTCGGTGAGGCGCTCGAGCGCGCCCGGGTCGAGCTCGACCACCTCCGGCAGCAGCAGGACCTGACGCGCCACGCCCTGCGCCGCGAGCTCCGCCTTCATGCGCTCGTAGACCAGGCGCTCGTGGGCGGCGTGCTGGTCGACCAGCACGAGGCCCTCGGTGGTCTGGGCGAGGATGTAGGCGTCGTGCAGCTGCGCGCGCGCCGCGCCGAGCGGATAGCGCTCCCAGGCCGCCCCGTCCGGACCGCACGCGTCCCCCTCGCGCGCCGCCGGCGGGCCGAGCTCGAGCCGCGCGTCGACCGCTCCGGGCTGCTGCCCGGGCGCCTGGTAGGACGCCGCGGCTTCGGCCAGACCGGGCGTGAGCGCGCCGCCACGGTTCCCGGGGCGGCTCCAGGGCAGGCCGCCGGCCCCGCGGAAGGCGCCGAGCGCCGCCGCGCCGAGGCTGGTCGCGGTGCGCCCGCCCGCCGCCAGGAGCGCCTGACGCAGCGCGCCGATCACCAGGCCGCGCACCGCGCCCGGCTCGCGGAAGCGCACCTCGGCCTTGGCCGGATGGACGTTGACGTCGACCCGCTCGGGCGCGAGCTCGAGGAACAGCGCCGCCATCGGCTGGCGGTCGTGGAACAGAAGGTCGCCGTAGGCGGCGCGCAGCGCGCCCTTGAGCAGCCGGTCCTGGACCGGGCGCCGGTTGACGAACAGGTGCTGGAAGCGGGCGCTGCTGCGGCTCGCGGTCGGCAGGCCGGCAAAGCCGAGCAGGTGGACGCCGTCGCGCTCGGCGGTCACGGTGAGCGCGTCCTCGACGAACTCGCGGCCCATGACCTGGCCGAGCCTGGCGCCGATCTGCTCGGCCCGCTGACCCGGCCGCGGGCTCGAGCCGCAGCGCGCGGCGGCCGTCGATCACGAGGGTGAACGCGACCTCCGGGTGGGCCATCGCGAGGCGCTCGACCACCTCGCGCGCGGCCTGGGTCTCGGCGCGCTCGGACTTCAGGAACTTGAGCCGCGCCGGGGTCGCGAAGAACAGGTCGCGGACCTCGACGCGGGTGCCGCAGGGGCCGGCGGCGGGCGCCGGCGCCCCGATGCGCCGCCCTCCGCGCTGAGCGCGAAGGCGCTCGTCCTGCCCGCGCGGCCGGCTGCTGACGGTCAGGCGGCTGACGCCGGCCAGCGCTGCCAGCGCCTCGCCGCGGAAGCCCAGCGTGCGGATCCGCACCAGGTCGTCGTCCGGCAGCTTGGAGGTGGCGTGGCGCTCGATCGCGAGCACGAGCTCGTCCGGCGCCATGCCGACGCCGTCGTCGGTGACCGCGATCAGGCCGCGCCCGCCGCCCGCGAGCTCGACCGCGATCCGCGTCGCGCCGGCGTCGAGGGCGTTCTCGATCAGCTCCTTGACCGCCGCGGCCGGCCGCTCGACCACCTCGCCGGCGGCGATCCGGTTGACCAGGTTCTGGGGCAGGCGGCGGATCGGGGCCACGAGCGGGGCGCTCCCAGGACTGTCGCGCCATCATCGCCCGGGAGATTCCGCCGGGCAAGGCCCAATCCCCGGCGCCCGGGCACCCGCTGCTGCGGCGCGCCGCGCCGGTCCCTGGGGCTAGCCCTCGAGGCCCTCCGGCTCGCCGACCACGACCACCAGCAGGCGCTCCGGATGGTAGAGCCGCGCCGCCGACCCGGCGCACGTCCTCGAGCGTGACCGCCTCGATGTAGCCGTTGCGGCGCTCGAGATAGTCGATGCCGAGATCGTCGACCTGCATCGCGACCAGCGTGCCGGCGATCGCGTCGTTGCTGGTCAGGCGCAGCGGGAAGGAGCCGGTCAGATAGGTCTTGGCGTCGTCCAGAGCGGCCTGGCTGATCTCGCCGGCCGCGATCCTGGCGAGCTGCTCGCGCACCACCTCGACCGCCTGGCCGACCGCGGCGTTGGCGGTGCCGAGCCCGCCGAGCCAGAGCGGCCCGAACTCCAAGGGATAGAGGTAGCTGTAGACCGAGTAGGCGAGGCCGCGCTTCTCGCGCACCTCCTCGGTCAGGCGCGAGGTGAAGCCGCCGCCGCCCAGGATGTGGTTGGCGACGTAGCCGGCGTAGAAGTCGGGGTCGTCGCGGGCCAGGCCCTGCCTGGCCGAACAGCACCTGGCTCTGCGGCACGTCGCGGCGCAGGACCACGGTCCGGGCCTCCGCCGGCGCGGCGCGCTCCTCGAGCCGGTACGGCGCGCTGTGCGCCGGCAGGTCGCCGAACGCGCGGTCGAGCAGCGGCCCGAGCTCGGCCGCGGTGACGTCGCCGGCGACGCCGACCACCAGGTTGTCCTGGGCCAGGCGGTCGGCGACGAAGCGGCGCAGATCCGCGGTCGCGATCGCCGCGACGCTCTCGACCGTGCCCTGCACCGGCCGGCCGTAGGGATGCTCGGCGAACGCGGTCGCGAACCAGGTCAGGCCGGCCAGATAGTCGGGGTCCTCGGCGCGCCGGCGCAGGTCGGCCTGGATCTGGTTGCGGATCCGCTCGACCGGCTCGGCGTCGAAGCGCGGCTCGGTGAGCGCCAGCCGGAGCAGCTCGAAGGCGCGCGCGCGATGCTCGGTCAGCGTCTTGAGCTGGCCGGTGAACTCGTCGCGCCCGGCGTCGAACGACAGCCGGATCGCGCGGTCCTCGAGCTCGGTGCGGAACGCCTGGCTGTCGAGCTCGCCCGCGCCCTCGTCGAGCAGGCCCGAGACCATGTAGGCGAGGCCTTCCTCCCCGACCGGATCGAGCGCCGCGCCGCCGCGGAAGTGCAGCGAGAGCGACAGGAACGGGATCGACGGCTCGCGGAGCAGATAGGCCTCGATGCCGCCCGGGCTGACCACGCGCTCGACCTTGGCGGCGGCCTCGGCGGCGGGGATCGGTTCGAGGGCGCCGAGCGCCACCGAGAGGCTCACCAGACCGGCCCCGAGCGCCCGCCTAGCCATCGTCGTCCTGCCCGCCGGCGTTGATCTCGCGATCGCCGACGGCCGGCGCCAGCGCACCCGCCGCCGGCTCGACCGCGGCCGTCGCGACCGGCGCCGGGTGCAGGCGGCCGGTGACCGAGCCGTCGAGGTCGAGCACGTGGGCCGCGGCCGCATGGACCTGCTCGGGCGTGACCGCGCCGATCCGCTCCGGCCAGGCCTCGACGTCCTCGACCGTGCCGCCGGTCGCGAGCGCCGCGCCGAAGCTGCGCACCGCGCTCGACAGGCTGTCGCGGGCATAGACCGCCTCGGCGACCATGCGGCTGGTCGCGCGCCCGATCTCGGCCGCGGTGATCGGCTCGCTCTTCAGCCGGGCCAGCTCGGCGTCGAGCGCCGCCTCGAGCTGGTCGAGGCTGACCCCGGGACGCGGGCTGGCGTAGACCCGGAAGGTGGCGAGGTCGAGCGCGGTGCCGCGATAGTAGGCGCCGGCCGAGGTCGCGAGCTTCTGGTCGATCACCAGCGCGCGATACAGGCGCGACGTGCTGGTGCCGCCGAGGATCTCGGCCAGCACCTCGAGCGCATAGGCATGCTCGCTCGCGCCGGCGTTGAGGCTCGGCGCGAGGTAGGAGCGGATCAGGGACGGCTGCTGCACCCGCGGGTCGGAGAGGTCGACCTCGCGCGGCGCGTCCTGCGGCGGCTCGCCGAGCCGCTGCCGCTCGGGCACCGGCCGCGCCGGGATCGCGCCGTAGTACTTCTCGGCCAGCGGGCGCAGCTCGGCGGCGTCGACGTCGCCGGCGACGATCAGCACCGCGTTGTTGGGCGCGTACCAGGTGCGGTAGAAGGCGAGCGCGTCCTCGCGGGTGTAGCTCGCCATCTCGTGGCGCCAGCCGATCACCGGCAGACGGTAGGGATGGTTCAGGTACTGGGTGGCGTTGACCAGCTCGCCGAGCCGCGCGCCGGGGTCGTTGTCGACCCGCATCGAGCGCTCCTCGAGCACGACGTCGCGCTCGGTCAGCACCTCGTCCGGCTCGAGGCGCAGGTTGGTCATGCGATCGGCCTCCATCCGCATGACCGTCTCCAGGCGATCCTTGGCGATGGTCTGGAAATAGCCGGTGTAGTCGGGCCCGGTGAAGGCGTTCTCGTTGCCGCCGTTGCGCGCGACGATGCGCGAGAACTCGCCCGACTCGAGGTGCGCGGTGCCCTTGAACATCAGGTGCTCGAGGAAGTGCGCCAGGCCGGACTTGCCGGCCGGGCTGTCGGCCGAGCCGACCTTGTACCAGACGTGATGGCTCACCACCGGCGCCCGGCGGTTGGTCACCACCACCACCTGCATGCCATTGTCGAGCGTGAAGGTCTCCGGATTGAACACGGCCGCCTCGCTGCTGGTCCCAACCGTCGTCAGCGTCAGGACCAGCGCCAGGCCGGCGCCGCACGCCCTGGAGATCGAAGTCATCGCCATCAGAATACCTTCTCCACCAGCGCGCCGAGGGGGCTCTGGCGGCGCTGAACCACGGTCGGCGTGTCACCCGCGGTCGCCGGCTGGCCGCTCGAGCGGTTGGCGAGCAGCCGCTCGGCCTCGGCCGGGGCGTCGACCACCGCGCCGAGCGTATCCGGCTCGCGCCACTTCAGCAGGCGGGTGAACATCGCCTCCTCGACCGCCGCGAGCGACTGGTTCTCCTCGGCGATCCGGCGCCGGACGTCGGGGTCGATCCCGTTGCCGCCGGCCTGGGTCAGCAGCGCCTGCTGGCCGGTGCTCGCCGTCGGGCCCAGCTCCTGGCCGGCGCGCGCGGGCAGGCCTCCGCTCGCGAGCGGCGCCTGCCCGAGCAGCGCCGCGCGCGCCTGGTCGCCGGCGGTGCCGACCTTCGGCCGGGGCTCGCCCGGGCGCGGCGGGCGAAGATCGAAGTCCGGCGGCACCACCAGCGGCGCCCGGCTGACCACCGCGAACTCGTCGGGCGCGCGCTTGCCGAGGCCGAGCGCGTTCTGCACCGAGCCGCGCGCGCAGGCGGCCAGCAGCGGCAGAACCAGCGAGCAGCGCGATCGCTGGCCTGGCCCAGCCGATCGTCGCCCGCTTGATGGTCGTGTTCACGCTATCGATCGTCCCGCGTAGCCGCGCCGCTCGTCGAGCGCCTATGTAGGCTGGCTACGCCGCACGAGCAAGCCATCGGCGAGCATCAGGGCCGCCCCGACACAGATCGCCGCGTCGGCGACGTTGAACGCCGGCCAGTGATAGCCGGCGAGATGGAAGTCGAGAAAATCGACCACCGCGCCGAAGCGGATCCGGTCGACCACGTTGCCGGCGGCGCCGCCGATCACCAGCCCGAGCCCGAGCCCGGTCAGCAGCTGGTCGGTGCGCCTCAGCCAGAGCACCAGCCCGATCACCACCGCGAGCGCGAGGCCCGACAGGAGCCAGGGCGCGAAGCGCGCCGCCCGAATCGAACATGCCGAAGCTCACCCCGCGATTCCAAACCAGGACGAGGTTAAAAAAGGGTGTCACGCTGATCGGCTGGCCGGGCTCGAGCGTCGCCAGCGCCGCCCACTTGCGTCAGCTGGTCGAGCACCAGGGTGACGAGCGCGACCGCCAGCCCCGGGCGCAGCATGCCGCGCTGGTCCCGCACCCGCTCTCAGGCCGCCGCCAGCGCGCCGACCGCGTCGCTGCAGCGGCGACAGAGATCCGGCGCGCCCGGGTCCTCGCCGACCTCGGGCAGCACCTGCCAGCAGCGGGCGCACTTGTCGCCCTCCGCCGGCCGCGGGACGACGCCGACGCCCGGCACGTCGGCCATCGCGAAGGCGCCGGCCGGCGGCTCGGCCACGAGCAGCTCGAGGTCGCTCACGATCGCGAGCTCGGCAAGATCGAGACCATCGAGCGCCGCCGCGTCCGCGGCGCTGACGAACACCTGGGGCGCGGCCTCCAGGCTCGAGCCGATGCGCTTGTCGCGGCGCTCGACCTCGAGCGCGCCGGTGACCACCCGCCGCACCCGGCGCACCCGCTCCCAGCGGGCGCCGAGCGGCGGGTCGAGCCAGGCGGGCGGGAGCTCGGGAAAGCGCCGCAAGTGGACGCTGCCCTCATCGGCCGGATAGCGGCAGAGCCAGGCCTCCTCGGCGGTGAACACCAGGACCGGCGCCAGCCAGGCGGTGAGGCAGCTGAACAGCTCGTCCAGCACGGTGCGCGCGGCGCGCCGCCGCACTTCATCCGGCGGGTCGCAGTAGAGCGCGTCCTTGCGCACGTCGAAATAGAACGCCGACAGGTCGGTCGCGCAGAAGTTGTGGAGCGCCGAGTACAGCCGCGGGAAGTCGAACGACTCGTTGCACTCGCGCACCAGCCGGTCGAGCTCGGCCAGCCGGTGCAGCACCCAGCGCTCGAGCTCCGGCATCTGCCCGTAGGGCAGGCGCTCGGCCTCGTCGAAGCCGGCGAGGTTGCCGAGCAGGTAGCGCAGCGTGTTGCGCAGCCGGCGGTAGGCGTCCGCCTGGCCGGCCAGGATCTCCTCGCCGATCCGGACGTCCTCGGTGTAGTCGCCGCTCACCGTCCACAGGCGGAGGATGTCGGCGCCGCGGGTCTTCATGAGATCGAGCGGCGAGACCACGTTGCCGAGCGACTTCGACATCTTGCGCCCGTGCTCGTCGACCACGAAGCCGTGGGTCAGGACCGCCTCGTAGGGTGCCCGGCCGCGCGTCCCGCAGCTCTCGAGCAGCGAGGAGTGGAACCAGCCGCGATGCTGGTCCGAGCCCTCCAGGTAGAGCGAGGCCGGCCAGGCGAGGTCGTCCCGCTGCTCGAGCACGGTGGCATGGGTCGAGCCGGAATCGAACCAGACGTCGAGGATGTCGGTGACCTGCTCGTAGTCCGCCGGCTCGCGCTCGGGGCCGAGGAACACCGACGGGTCGGTCGTGAACCAGGCATCGGCGCCGTCGCGCTCGAAGGCCGCGGCGATGCGCTCGACCACGGCCGCGTCGCGCAGCACCTCGCCGGTCGCCCTGTGGACGAACACCGCGATCGGCACGCCCCAGGCGCGCTGGCGCGAGACGCACCAGTCGGGCCGGCTCTCGATCATGCCGCGGATCCGGTTCCGGCCGGACGCCGGCACCCAGCGGGTCTCCTCGATCGCCGCCAGCGCCTTCGCGCGCAGCCGTCCGGGCCCGTCCATCGGGATGAACCACTGCGGCGTCGCGCGGAAGATCAAGGGCGCCTTCGAGCGCCAGGAATGGGGATAGCTGTGGGTGAGCCTGCCGCGCGCCAGCAGGGCGCCGCTCTCGACCAGCGCCGCGATCACCGGCTCGGCCGCCTTGAACACGTGAACCCCCGCAAACAGCGGCACCTGATCGGTGTAGACGCCATCCTCGGCGACCGTGTCCGGCACCTCGAGGCCATGCGCCGCACCGAGCTCGAAGTCATCGGCGCCGTGCGAGGGCGCGATGTGGACGAGCCCGGTGCCCTGCTCGGTGTCGACGAAGCCCGCGGAGAGCAGCGGCACCGCGAAGTCGTAGCCCTTGCCGTGCAGCGGATGGCGGGCGATCGTCCCGGCAAGCGCCGCCCCCTTCAGGTCCGCGACCGTGCGCCAGCCGCTGATCCCGGCTTCGCCCGCGACCGGGTCGACCAGGGTTGCCGCCAGCAGCAGCTTCTCGCCGACCCGCGCGAGCGCGCCGTCGGCGACCTCGGTCACCTCGATGACCCGGTAGTCGATCTCCTCGCCGTAGGCGATCGCCCGGTTGCCCGGCATGGTCCAGGGCGTGGTGGTCCAGATCAGCACCGCGGCGCCCTGCAAAGCCGGCTGCGAGGCCTGCACCACCGGAAAGCGGACGATGATCGTGGTCGAGGTGTGGTCGTGGTACTCGACCTCGGCCTCGGCCAGCGCGGTCTTCTCGACCACCGACCACATCACCGACTTCTTGCCGCGGTAGAGCTCGCCCGACAGCAGGAACTTGGCGAGCTCGCGGAAGATCCCGGCCTCGGCCTTATAGTCCATGGTGGTGTAGGGGTGCTGCCAGTCGCCGACCACGCCCAGGCGCTCGAACTCCTCGCGCTGGACCGCGATCCAGTGCTCGGCGAACTCGCGGCACTCGCGCCGGAACTCGGCCGGCGGCACCGCGTCCTTGTCCTGGCCGGCGCTGCGGTAGCGCTGCTCGATCTGCCACTCGATCGGCAGGCCGTGGCAGTCCCAGCCCGGGACGTAGACCGCGTCCTTGCCCAGCATCTGCTGGCTGCGGTTGACCACGTCCTTGAGGATCTTGTTGAGCGCCGTCCCCATGTGGAGGTGGCCGTTGGCATAGGGCGGGCCGTCGTGGAGGATGAACTTCGCGCGGCCCCGCGCGGTCTCGCGCAGGCGCCGGTAGAGGTCCTGCCGGGCCCAGCGCGCCTGCAGCTCCGGCTCACGCACCGGCAGGTTGGCCTTCATCGGGAAGGCGGTCTTGGGCAGGAAGACGGTCGCGCGGTAGTCCGTGCTCATGGCCGGCGCTCCCCGACGCGCCAGGGCGCGCAGGCGCGGGCAGGTCGCACCGGCGGCGCGCACCCGGCTCGAGGGTGGCGGCTCAACCGCTCCAGCGGCGGCGAGCGCATCGCGGAGAATGCAGGAGGTTCAGCTGAGACCGTCACGACCGGGCTCCCGAAGCCTGAGGCAACAACCGACCACGTCCCGGCCCTTGAGGAGGGCCGGGCGGGTAATTCGCCTCGTCGGGAGCCGCATGCTCATGCCGGTAAAGGATAGGAATCGCTCTCTGGAGTGTCAAGGAACGCGCCGGTCCTGCGGCCCGTCGGCGAGCGCCGCGCGGGCCGCGGCGCAGTCCTTCGCCATCTGCGCCCTGAGATCCTCGACCGTGGTGAATCGCTCCTCGCCGCGCAGGCGCTCGACGAAGGCGCAGCACAGGCGGCGACCATACAGATCGACCTCGCCGTCGAGCAGGTGGACCTCGAGGCGCCGGTCGCGCCCGTCGAAGGTCGGGCGCAGGCCGAGGCTGGCGACGGCGTCGCGCCAGGCTGCGCCCTCGGCGCCACGCCAGGCCGCGCGCACGGCGTAGATGCCGTCGGCCGGCCACAGATCGCGTTGGCCCGGCGTCAGGTTGGCGGTCGGGTAGCCGAGCTCGCGGCCGCGACGGTCGCCCCTGACCACCCGGCCCTCGACCAGGAAGGGGTGGGCCAGCAGGTCCCGGGCGAGCGCCACGTCGCCGGCGCGGACGGCCGCGCGGATCCGGCTCGAGGAGCAGACCTCGCCGCGCCAGGCGACCGGCTCGATCCGCGTCACGCCGAAGCCGTACTCCTGGCCGAGGCCTGTGAGCGTCGCGACGTCGCCCGCGCGCCGGTTGCCGAAGCGGAAGTCGTAGCCGACCACGGCGTGGCGGATGCCGAGGCCGCCCGCGAGCACGTCGTGGACGAACTGCTCGGGCGTCTTCTGCATCAGGTACCGGGTGAAGGCGAGCGCGAACAGGTGCTCGACGCCGAGCTCGCCGAGCAGGCGCGCCTTGATCCGGAACGGCGCCAGGCGGGGCGGGGCCTGGTCGGGCGCCAGGAACTCGCGGGGATGCGGCTCGAAGGTGATCACGCCGAGCGGCGCGTCGAGCTGCCCGGGCACGTTCGGCCGCGGCCGCGATCAGGGCGCGATGGCCGCGATGGACGCCGTCGAAATTGCCGATCGCGACGACCCCGTGCAGGGCGGCCTTCGGCAAATTCCAGTAGCCCCGGTGAATCCGCATCGCCGCCTTATGCCCGTGCCCAGCGGGCGCTGTAAAGGCCTTCCCCCTAGCCCTCTGGCACGCGGCGGCCCCTGCGACGCACGGCGAAAGGATCACCGCAGCTATCGCAACCCTGCTCCCGGCGCGAGCGCCGGCGCTCGCTACTCGGGCGCCGCTGCGGGTGCCAGCAGCGGATCCAGCTTGGCGCGCGCAGCGACGTGATCGGGGTCGATGCGCAGCACGGCGCGATAGTCCCGCTCGGCCAGGGACAGACGGCCGGTCTCCTCGTAGGCGCGTGCCCGCACGTAGTAGGGGCCGCGCTTGTCGTGCTCGGCAAGCTCCGCGGAGGCGATCGCGTCCGAGCACCTCTGGATACGGATCGCGGGCGTGTCGCCGTCGAGACAGTCCCGCAGCAGTCGAGCGCTCGGGCTGAGCTCTAGCCCCAGTCGCTCGGCGGGCGCCGCGCTTGCGAGCGCCGTTGCCGGGCCCTCGGTATCCCACACGATACTGCGGCCGATCGCGTATATCTTGCAGTCGCTGCCAGGGTAGCGCCTGCGGCACAGATCCAGGGCCTGCACCCGGGCCGCGGAGGAGGTGCAATTAAATCCTCCCACGCAGTAACTGTAGTAGGCGCCGCGCCCGTTCTCGGTCACCAGGAAATAGAGCGGCGCGTCGCGCCCTTTATATTCCACGAAACTGGCCTCAACTCCCGGACTTAGCGTGATCGGCCCGGTCCCGACATCCCGATTCTGGCAAGAGGCGCACAGGAGCAGCAACGCAAGCGTCCGATAGCAGCGGAACATGGCTTCGATCCAATCAAAGGATGATCAACCACGAAACGTTAGCAGATCGGGATCAGTCGCGTAAGGAGCGTCGCGACGACCGAGCTCAGGGTCAGGCAGTCAAGCCGTGGCGGCTGGCGGGGTGCCCGTCATGGCGCAACAGATCGGGGAGACGGTAGGGGCATGTCTCCGGCAAGACGTCGGCGGCGTCGCTCCCCGTGGCGGCGGAGCGCTGCCGCAGTGTCCGGCTTGGCCTGCAGACCGTATCCCGCTGGCGGCAAGGCGACGCAAGGCGACCGCCTGATCGCGGGTCCAGGCGTAGAAGTCGTGCTCGTGGAGCGGGTCGGGTCGCCATGGAGCGCTCCTCGCTACGCCTTGGTTCTATCCCGTCGGCGCCAGGCGGCCACCCGATCGCGCAGGCCGGCTAGTGCTGCGCGCTCCCTCCGGCCTCAAGCGCCGTTCGGCCGCGGCCGCGATCAGGGCGCGATGGCCGCGATGGACGCGCCGTCGCAATTGCCGATCGCGACGACCCCGGGCGGGGCGGCCTTCGGCAGGTTCCACGTAGCCCCGATGAATCCCCATCGCGCCTTCCCAAGGCCCACACGCGCCGTAAAGTCTCTCGCCGCCCGAGCCTCGGGCGCAGGTTGGGCGACGAAGGCGAGCGGGGTGGTACGTCCTAGTCCAGCTGGTCGAGGATGATCCGGTCGAACATGCCGCGCGCCGATCGGCGCGCCGCGCTCGACCATGACCCGGCCGCGGGCGATCACGGTCCGGATCCGCCAGTCGGCGTCGAAGGCGATCAGATCGGCGTCCAGACCGGGGGCGATCCGGCCCTTCCTGCGCAGTCCCGTGGCATCGGCGGCATTGGACGTGACCACGCGCAGCGCATCGCTCGCCGCCACGCCCTCCTCGACGATCAGGCGCCGCCAGACGCCGTGCAGCGCGCCGACCGGCATGTAGTTGGCGACCGCCGGCTGGCCCTCGCGCTGCTCCTCCTTGGGCGGCGCGCCGTTGCCGTCCGAGCTGAGCAGGATCTGCGCGAGCGGCACGCCCGCCTCGAGCAGCCGGGTGACCGCCTTCGCGGGCGGCGTCGCCCGGCTGAAGTTGTTCTCCGGGCTGTAGTTGGCGCCGACGTCGACATAGCCGCCGCGCCTGGCCCAAAGCGTCGCGTCCGCCATGTAGGCGTCGGTCTGGTTGACGTGCGAGGGCAGGAGCTGGGCGATCGGCAAGCCGGTCCGGTCCAGCATGTCCATGACCGGCTTGAGGCAGGCGCCGTGATAGGGCGGCACCTGCAGGCAGAGATAGCCGCGCTTGCGCGCAAGGCGCCCGGCGAGCAGGCCGGCGGTCGCCGCTTCGGCGACGTACTGCGCGCCCGGGCCGTTCGAATCGTAGGCGTAGCCCAGCTCCGAGACCGAGATCTCGCCGACCCCGATGATCTCCTCGACGAAGGCGATGTCGTCGCGGATCCGGCCGGTCAGGGTCGGCACCGGGTGCTCGAGCGTGGCGCCGGTCAGCGCCTAGGCCGAGATGCCGTCCTCCTTGAACGCCTTGGTCTTGGCGACCAGCGCCCGCATGTCCTTGGTCGTAGCATCGAAGCCCAGCATGCCGATCACGCTGGTGATGCCGGCGCGGACCAGCTGGCTGGTCTGGAGCTCGGGCGCGCGGCTCGCGAAGCCGAGCCCGCCGCCGCCGCCCAGCACGTGGACGTGGTTGTCGATGAAGCCGGGAACCAGCGGTCAGGCCGTCGAGGTCGTGCTCGTCCGTCGCCAGGCCTCCGATCTCGACCCCCGGCTCGATGAGCGCGACGATGGTCTCGCCGGCGATCACCACGTCCCTGCGCCCGAGCGGCTCCGGCGCCAGGACCTCGGCGTGGCGCAGGACGATCACCGCGCCGGCCTCGGGGCAGGGCGGGAAGTCGTAGTGGGGTGCCACGCGATAGGGGATCACCTCGATGTCGCGCCACACGCCGCCGGTGACGTAGGGGTCGGTCCGCGAGCCAGTGCGTCGAGCTCGGCCCGGCTCGCGAACTGGGCGACCGCGGCCGAGCCGATCATGTTGCCGGCCTCGTCGGTGAGCGCGCCGCCGACCAGGAGATGCCCGCTCGCCTGGAGCTTCGCGGCGTTCTCGAGATGCGCCGGGCGCGCCGCCTGGCGCCGCGCCGGCGCCTCGGGGTCGGTGCCGTCGCGCGCGATGATCAGCCACTGCATCGGCCCGCCTCCTCAGTGCGCGACCATGACGTGCCGGGCCACCGTATAGTCCTCGAGGCCGTAGAGCGACATGTCCTTGCCGTAGCCGGACTGCTTCATGCCGCCGTGCGGCATCTCGTTCGCCAGCATGAAATGGGTGTTGATCCAGGTGCAGCCGTACTGCAGCGCGGCCGCGACCCGCATCGCCTTGCCGACGTCTTTGGTCCAGACCGAGGAGGCGAGGCCGTAGTCGGAATCGTTGGCCCAGGCGATCGCCTGCTCCGGGTCGGAGAAGCGGGTCACCGAGACCACCGGGCCGAACACCTCGCGGCGCACGATCTCGTCCTCCTGCCGGGCGCCCGCGATCACGGTGGGCTCGTAGAAGAAGCCGCCGCCCGCGCCGGGCCTGCCGCCGGTCGCGATCTCGACGTGGCTAAGCGCCGCGGCGCGCTCGACGAAGCCCGCGACGCGCTCGCGCTGCTTCGCGCTGATCAGAGGCCCGATCTCCATGCCCTGCGCCCGAGGGGTCGCCATAGCTTGATGGTCGAGACCGCCGCGGCGAGGTCGGCGACCAGCCGGTCGTGGATCTTCGCGCCGGCGTAGATCCGGCAGGCGGCGGTGCAGTCCTGGCCGGCGTTGTAGTAGCCGAAGCCGCGCACGCCCTGGACCACGGCCTCGAGGTCGGCGTCGTCGAACACGATCACCGGGGCCTTGCCGCCGAGCTCGAGATGGGTGCGCTTGAGGGTCGAGGCGGCCGCCTGCAGCATCTTCCTGCCGGTCGCGACGTCGCCGGTGAGCGAGATCATCCGCACCGCGGGATGCGCGACCAGCTGCGCGCCGACCGTCGCGCCGCGTCCGGGCACGACGTTGACCACGCCCTTGGGGAAGATCTCGGCCAGGTGCCCGGCGAGCTCAAGCGCGGTGAGCGGGGTCTGCTCCGAGGGCTTGAGCACCACGGTGTTGCCGGCGGCGAGCGCCGGGGCGAGCTTCCAGGCCGCCATCATCAGCGGGTAGTTCCAGGGCGCGACCCCGGCGACGACGCCCACCGGATCGCGCCGCACCATGCTGGTGAAGCCCTTGAGGTACTCGCCCGCGGCGCTGCCGGGCAGGCAGCGCGCGGCGCCGGCGAAGAAGCGGTAGCAGTCGACGATCGCCGGCAGCTCGTCCTCGAGCGCGCGGGCGGGCGGCTTGCCGCAGTTCTGCGAACTCGAGCCGGGCGAACGCCAGGGCTTCCGCCTCGATCCGGTCGGCGAGCTTCAGCAGCATGAGCGAGCGCTCGGCGGGGGTGGTCCTCGACCAGGCCGGGAAGGCGTCGGCCGCCGCCGCGACCGCGGCATCGATCTGCGCCTTCGACGCCTCGCCCACGGTCGCGATGGTCTCGCCGGTCGCCGGGTTGACGATCGCTTCCGGCTCGCCCTCGCCCGCGACGAGCTCGCCGCCGATCAGCATCCTGGTCTGCATGGTCTCTGCCTCCGCTCGCTCACTTGCCGCCGCCGGCGACCGTCTCGGTGCCGCGGGTCAGATGGTAGGCGATCAGGATGGGAACGAAGGTCACCGCGATCACGAACACCGCGACGACGTTGGTGACCGGCCGCTGGCGCGGGCGCACCAGCTCGGTCAGCATCCAGATCGGCAGCGTGGTCTGCTGGCCCGCGGTGAAGGTCGTGACGATCACCTCGTCGAAGGACAGCGCGAACGCCAGCATGCCGCCCGCCAGCAGCGCGGTCGCGATGTTCGGCAGCACGACGTGGCGGAAGGTCTGGAAGCCGTCGGCGCCGAGGTCCATCGAGGCCTCGATGATCGAGCCCGAGGTGCGCCGGAAGCGGGCGAGCGCGTTGTTGTAGACCACGACGACGCAGAAGGTCGCGTGGCCGACCACGATGGTCCAGAAGCTGAACGGGATCTCGGCGAGGTTGAGCGCGGCGCGCAGCGAGATCCCGGTGACGATCCCGGGCAGCGCGATCGGCAGGATGATCAGCAGCGTGATCGCCTCGCGGCCGAAGAAGCGCGCCCGATAGAGCGCCGCCGCCGCGAGCGTGCCGAGCACCAGCGCCGCCGCGGTCGCGACCAGCGCGACCCGGACCGAGAGCCAGATCGCGTCCCAGATGTCCGGCCGCTGCCAGGCGATGCGCGAACCACTTGAGGGTCAGGCCGGGTGGCGGAAACTGGTAGCTCTTGTCCTCGGTGGTGAACGCGTAGAGCAGGATGAAGGCCATCGGCAGGTGCAGGTAGAGCAGCCCTGCTCCGGCCGCGAGCTTGAGGCCAAGCGGCGCCCGCCCGGCGCCGCCCCTAGCTCGCCCGCGCATTGGCGACCTCCGTCACCGCTCGCCCTCGGGTGTGGCATGCGGGAGTTGGCGCGCCTGGCTGAACCGGGACGCGGCGGTCGGGTGCGACCGGGCCAGCCACGGAGGCCGAGCGCCGTGCCGTTAACCGGATGTCAATCTTTGCGTCGTCAACTCTTCCTTCGGTGGGTCCATGTGACCGTGGGAACTCCGTGCGCCCCCTCAGCGACTGGCGAGAAGGATTCCCACGGTCGCATGGACCAGCAATCAGCGGACAGGTTAGGGTGAAGGCGTTGGCCAAAGATTAACCGGCCGAGATCGGGTCGGGCGCGGCAAGGCCGGCGAGATGCGGCAGCGGGACGACATTGTCCTAGAGCGCATCGAAGGCGCCCAGGCGTTTGGCGATCGTGAGGTAGACCGCCATGATCGCGATCGGCACGACCGAGAAGGCCGCGGCCAGCGGGATGTTGCCGGCGGTGCCCTGCTGGACGTAGACCGCCTGGCCGATGAAGAAGCGCGATGAGCCGATGATGTAGGGGATGATGTAGTCGCCAAGCGTCAGCGAGAAGGTGAAGATCGAGCCCGCGACCACGCCCGGGAAGGCGAGCGGCAGGATCACCGTGCGGAAGGTCGTGGCAGGCCTGGCGCCGAGATCGGCCGAGGCCTCGATCAGCGCCTTGGGCACCCGCTCGAGCGCCGCCTGGACCGGCAGGATCATGAACGGCAGCCAGATGTAGGTGAAGACCAGGAACATGCCGAGATAGGAGACCGAGAGCGAGGGCCCGCCGATCACCGGCAGCGCCAGCACGCCGTCGAGCAGCCAGGTAAGGCTGGTCTCGGCGAACGCCCAGCTGACGATGCCCTCCCGGGCGAGGATCAGCTTCCAGGCGTAGACCCGGACCAGGTAGCTCGACCAGAGCGGCAGCATGACCGCGAGGTAGAACAGCGCCTTGGCCCGGCCGCTGGCGTAGCGCGCCATGATGTAGGCGATCGGAAAGCCGATCAGCGCCGCGCCGACGGTCACCGCGGCCGCCATCGCGACGGTGCGCAGGATGATGTCGAGATTGGCGGGGTTGGTCAGCAGCTCGACGTAGGAGCGCAACGTGAGCTCGTGGACCACCTGCCCGCTGAAATCGTCGAAGCCGAAGAAGCTCTGGATCAGCAGCGCGAACAGCGAGCCGAGATAGACGACGCCGAGCCAGGCGAGCGGCGGGAGCAGCAGCAAGAGGGTGAAGAGGCCGGCGCGGCGGTAGAGGAAGGTCGAGAGCCGGCGCGCCGGCGTCTGCCGCTGCCGGGCGGCGCGCAGGCCGAGCTCGGCGGTGGCGACGCTCACGCGGCCGCCTCGTCGCGCAGCGGCTGCATCGCTTCCGCCGCCCAGCCGAGCCGGACCCTCGCGCCCGGCTCCGGCCGGCGGCCGATCGCGGCATCGTTCGGCCGCTCGGCGATCAGCAGCGCCGGCCGTCCGCGAGCGCGACCTCGATCCGGGTGCTGGCGCCGTGATACTGGACGTGCGCCACGGTGCCCTCGACCACGACAGTCGGCGCCGTCGGGCGCGATCCGGATCCGCTCCGGGCGCAGCGAGAAGGCCTGGCGGCGCCCGGTGATGCGCTCAGCGCCATCTGCGCGTCGACGATGTTGGAGGCGCCGACGAAGCCCGCGACGAAGGCGGTCGCGGGGTGCTCGTAGATCGCCTCGGGCGTGCCGATCTGCTCGATCCGGCCGTGGTTGAAGACCGCGAGGCGGTCGCTCATCCCGAGCGCCTCCTCCTGGTCGTGGGTGACGTAGACGAAGGTGATCCCGACCTTGCGCTGCAGGGCCTTGAGCTCGGTCTGCATCTGCTGGCGGAGCTTGAGGTCGAGGGCGCCGAGCGGCTCGTCGAGCAGCAGCACCTCGGGCTGGTTGATCAGCGCGCGGGCGAGCGCCACGCGCTGGCGCTGGCCGCCGGAGAGCTCGGCCGGCCGGCGCAGCGCCGAGGCCGCCGAGCGCCACCAGCTCGAGCATCGCCGCCGCGCGCCGGTGGCGCTCGGCCCTGGCCACGCCCTTGACCATCAGGCCGTAGGCGACGTTGTCCAGCACGCGCATGTGCGGGAACAGGGCGTAGTCCTGGAACACCGTGTTGATGTTGCGATCGTAGGGCGGCACGCCGAGCACGCTTTGCCCATGGAGCGCGATCTCGCCCCGATCCGGCTCCTCGAAGCCAGCGATCAGGCGCAAACACGTGGTCTTGCCGGAGCCCGAGGGTCCGAGCATCGCGAAGAACTCGCCGTCCCGGACCTCGAGGCTGACCCCGTCGACCGCCCGGATCGCGCCGAAGTGCCGGCTCACGCGCTCGAGGCGGACGGCGGGCTGCATGGCGTCACTGCACTGGGGACCGCGCCGGGCGGCCCGCGAGGTGCGGCGAGCGGCCGCCGACCGGTCAGCGTCCGCCGAGCACGGCGATGTAGTCGGTGACCCAGCGGTAGTAGGGCACGCACTCGCTCTGGGTCGTGCATTTGGCGACCGGGGTGCGCCAGAAGTGGATCTTCTCGAAGTTGCCGAGCCCGTTGGTCTCGCAGCCGTCGGGGCCCAGGAGCTCGCTCTGCTTGCAGGCTTCGAGCACCACCGGCACCGAGCCGAACCACGACGCGAGATCGCCCTGCAGGTTGGAGGCGAGCGTCCATTCCATCCACTTGTAGGCGCAGTTGGGGTGCGGCGCCTCGGCGTGCATCATGGTCGTGTCGGCCCAGCCGGTGGCGCCCTCCTGCGGCACCGTGCTCGCGATCGGCTGGTCCTGCGAGCGCAGGATGTTGACCTGGAACGGCCAGGACGAGCTCGCGACCACGCCCTCGTTGGTGAAGTCGTCGATCTGGACGAAGGCGTCGTGCCAGTAGCGGTTGACGATCGCGCGCTGCTGGCGCAGCAGGTCGAGCGCCGCCTGGTACTGCTCGTCGGTCAATTCGTACGGGTCCTTGATGCCGAGCTCGGGCTGGTGGTGCATCAGGTAGAGCGCGGCATCGGCGATGTAGATCGGGCCGTCGAACGCCTGCACGCGGCCCTGGTTCGACTTGCCATCAGGCAGGGTCGTCTCCTCGAACACGACGCTCCAGCTGGCGGGCGGCTCCGGGAAGACCTCGGTATTGTACATCAGGACGTTCGAGCCCCACTGGTAGGGCACGCCGTAGTGCTTGCCGTCGACGGTGTGCCAGGGCGCGTCCTGCAGGCGCGGGTCGACCTTGCTCCAGCTCGGGATCAGGCCAGTGTTGACCTCCTGCACGCGCTTGCCGGCGATCAGGCGCAGGCTCGCGTCGCCCGAGGCGGTCACGAGGTCGAAGCCGCCCTCGTTCATCAGCGCCACCATCTCGTCCGAGGTGTTGGCGGTCTTGACCCGCACCTGGCAGCCGCTCTGCTCCTCGAAGCCGGTCACCCAGTCGTAGTTCGGGTCGGTCGCGCCGCGCTCGATGTAGCCGGGCCAGGCGACGATGTCGACGAACCCCTCGGGCTCGCCGAGCTCCTGCACGGGCTCGGCCGCCGCCGCGCCGGCGGCGAGCAGCAGGGCGGCTGACAGCGGGATGGCGCGAACGCTCAGAGACGGCATGGTCCCCTCCTTGGTGGCCTTGGATGCTTTGGCCGGTCGGGCTGCCGCCATCGTCGAACGACGACGATCGTTTGGCAAATGGGATTTCGAGGGCGCCCCGTGCGCGCGTCACTCGCCCGGCGGGTCGGCGGTCGTCGGGTCGTCGACGTAGTACATCCGGGTGAGGAAGTCGTCGACGAACAGAACCGGGTAGGCGGTCGCGACCACGCCGAGGGCGATCAGGCCCCGTCCCAGAGCTGCGGCCGCTCGGGCGCGGCGCGCTTGCGCCAGGGTGCGGCGAGGAAGGCGAGCGTCAGGGCGAAGCCGACGTGGACGCTGCGCAGCACGAGCGCCTCCAGACCTGTGACCACCGCCGACACCGGGATCGAGGGCCTCTCGGAGGCGACGTTAGGGAAAGCTTAACCGTGCTCGTGCCCTGGTCGCCGGCGAGCGCGCGCTGGCGCTCGTCTCAAGGCAAGGGAGTCCGACATGCGCGTAGGCAGACTGGCTGCGACGGTTCTGTTCCTCTCCCTCGGCATCGGGCTGGCGCCGCGACCGGCGGCGGCGGCCTCCGCGCTCGAGATCGACGCCCAGGTGGTGGCCGCGCTCACCCGCTTCGACCAGGAGGTCCCGGCCGGCCGGGCGCTGCTGGCCCAGGCCAAGGGCGTCCTGGTCTTTCCCAAGGTGATCAAGGCCGGCTTCGGGATCGGCGGCGAGTATGGCGAGGGCGCGCTCAGGATCGGCGGGCGCTCGGTCGGCTACTACAACACCGTCTCGGCGTCGATCGGCTTGCAGCTCGGCGCTCAGTCGCGCGCCGAGCTGATCCTGTTCATGACCGACGAGGCGCTCGCCGCCTTTCGCGGCAGCGACGGCTGGGAGGTCGGCGTCGACGGCTCGGTGGCGTTGGTCAGCATCGGCGTCGCCGGCGAGATCGACACCACCACGATCAACGATCCGGTGATCGGCTTCATCTTCGGCGAGCAGGGCCTGATGGCGAACCTCAGCCTCGAGGGCGCCAAGATCAGCAGGCTGGAGAAGTAGCGCGCGCGTCGGTCCGCCCGAGGCGGCCCCCGGCCGGGCAGCGGTCACGCGGCGCGGGTGCGACCCTGCCGCGGCCGGGGCTGCTGGCGCTCGAGGTCGAACAGGGCCGACAGCTCGCCCATCATCGCCCCGCCGAGCTGCTCGGGATCGGAGATGGTCACCGCGCGGCGGTAGTAGCGGGTCACGTCGTGGCCGATGCCGATCGCGAGCAGCTCGACCGGCGAGCGGGTCTCGATCCACTCGATGACGTGGCGCAGGTGCTGCTCGAGGTAGTTGCCGGGGTTGGCCGAGAGCGTGCTGTCGTCGACCGGCGCGCCGTCGGAGATCACCATCAGGATGCGGCGCTGCTCGGCGCGCGCGAGCAGGCGCTGGTGCGCCCAGAGGATCGCCTCGCCGTCGATGTTCTCCTTGAGCAGCCCCTCGCGCAGCATCAGGCCGAGGTTGCGCCGGGCGCGCCGCCACGGGCTGTCGGCCGGCTTGTAGACGATGTGGCGCAGGTCGTTGAGGCGGCCGGGGTTGGGCCGCTTGCCCTCGCGCAGCCAGAGCTCGCGGCTCTGCCCGCCCTTCCAGCTGCGGGTGGTGAAGCCCGAGCAGCTCGACCTTGACGCCGCAGCGCTCCAGCGTGCGCGCCAGGATGTCGGCGCACATCGCGGCGACCGCGATCGGACGACCGCGCATCGAGCCGGAGTTGTCGATCAGCAGCGAGACCACCGTGTCGCGGAACTCGGTGTCCTTCTCCAGCTTGTAGGACAGGGCGTGCTCGGGGTTGACCACGACCCGGGTCAGGCGCGCGGTGTCGAGCAGGCCTTCGTCGAGGTCGAAGTTCCACGACCGGGTCTGCTGCGCCAACAGACGACGCTGCAAGCGGTTGGCGAGCCGGCCGATCATCCCCTGCAAGCGGCCGAGCTGCTGGTCGAGCTGGGTGCGCAGGCGGCCGAGCTCGACCGGGCTGCACAGCTCGCTCGCCTCGACCACCTCGTCGAAGCGCGTGGTGAACACCCGATAGGCGAGCGCCTCGCCGCCAGGCGGCAGGTACTGCGGAGTCTGGAAGGGCGCCTCGCTGTCGCCGTCCTGGTCGGCGCCGTGGGCATCCGCCTCGTCCCGGCGATCCTCGCTCGCGCCGGCCTGGGCGCTGTCGTCGGGGCTCGCGGCAGCATCGCTGTCGCTCGCCGCCTCCTGCATCGCGTCCTCGCTGGTGCCGTCGCCCGGCGCGTCCTCGGCGCTCGCGTTCTGCTCCTCCTCGGACGCCTCGCTCTGATCGGGATCCTGGTCCTCCGGCTGCTCGCCGAGGTCCTCGGCCAGCCCGAGATGGGCCAGGATCTCGCGCGCCTGGACGGCGAAGTCCTCCTGGCGGGCGAGCTGCTGGCGCAACGCCGCCCAGTCCTGGCCGGTACGGCTGTCGAGCACGCTGCGCCACGGATCGAGCACCTCGCGCTGCTCGCGCGGCAGAATGAAGCCGAGCAGGCTCTCGCGCGCGTAGAGCTCGAGCGCCTCGGCGAGCCCGGCCTCGGCCGGCGCCTCGCTCGCCGCCAGCTGACGGCGACCGCGGGCGGCGTGCGCGCTGGCCAGATTGGCGGCGACCCCGGCCATTCGGCTGGCGCCGAGCGCCTCGACCCGGATCTGCTCGAGCGCCTCGAAGGCCGCGCCGGCGACCTCACCCTCAGGATTGAAGCGCTTGTGGAGCTTGGCGTCGTGGTGGCGCAGGCGGAGCGCCATGCCGTCGGCCTCGCCGCGCAGCCGGGCCATGTCCTGGCCGGCCATCGCGCGCCGCGGCGATGGCAGCGCCACGCTCGCGGCCTCGCCCGGCGCCTCGCGCTTTGCCTCGCCGGCGCGGAAGGTCACGGTCAACGCCGGGCGGTGCGCCATCGCCCGGCAGGTCGCCGCGACCGCCCGCTGGAAGACCTCGACCCGCTCCCGGCTGGCCGGCGCCATGGCGTCGTCCCGGCGCTCAGATCAGGGTGACGTTGGCGGTGCTCTCCGGCAGCTCGACGCCGAAGCAGCGCTGGTAGTACTCGGCGATGATCGAGCGCTCGGCCTCGTCGCACTTGTTGAGGAAGGTCAGCCGGAAGGCGAAGCCCAGATCGCCGAAGATGCGCGCGTTCTCCGCCCAGGTGATCACGGTCCGCGGCGACATCACCGTCGAGATGTCGCCGGCGACGAAGCCCGAGCGCGACAGATCGGCGAGGCTGACCATGCGCGACAGGGTCTTGCGGCCCTCCTCGCTCTGGTACTCCGGGCACTTCGCCAGCACGATCTCGACCTCGGCGTCGTGCTCGAGGTAGTTGAGCTGGGCGACGATGTTCCAGCGGTCCATCTGACCCTGGTTGATCTGCTGGGTGCCGTGGTAGAGGCCGCTGGTGTCGCCGAGGCCGACCGTGTTGGCGGTCGAGAACAGGCGGAACGACGGATGCGGCCGGATCACCTTGTTCTGATCGAGGAGCGTCATCCGGCCCTCGACCTCGAGCACGCGCTGGATCACGAACATGACGTCGGGGCGGCCGGCGTCGTACTCGTCGAACACCAGAGCGACCGGGTGCTGCAGCGCCCAGGGCAGCATGCCTTCGCGGTACTCGGTAACCTGCTTGCCGTCGCGCAGCACGATCGCGTCCTTGCCGATCAGGTCGATGCGCGAGATGTGGCTGTCGAGGTTGACCCGCACGCAGGGCCAGTTGAGGTGGGCCGCGACCTGCTCGATGTGGGTCGACTTGCCGGTCCCGTGATAGCCCTGGATCATCACCCGGCGGTTGTAGGCGAAGCCCGCCAGGATCGCGAGCGTGGTGTCGCGGTCGAAGCGATAGGCGTCGTCGATCTCGGGCACGTACTCGGTGGCCTGCGAGAACCCCGGCACCTGCAGGTCGGAATCGATCCCGAAACTCTGCCGCACCGAGATCTTGATGTCGGGCAGGCTCGGCAAGTCCTGCAGGCCGAGCAGCCGTTCCGTTTCGGTCCCAGCCAAGTCGCGCTGCACCGTCGTCCGCTCCACCAGGAGGTTGGGCCGATCGCCTAGCCGAAGCGATCGCTGTCCATCAGGTAGGTATAGGCCTCGTTAATCAACTTCAACCGCTCTTCGGCTTTTTTGTCGCCGCCGTGGAGGTCGGGATGATGGCGCTTGACCAGCTGCTTGTAGCGCGCCTTGAGCTCCTGGCGGGTGACCTCCGAGGGCAGGTCGAGGACCTTGAGCATGCGCTCGGTGCGGCCGAGCCGGGTCGGGCGCCGATCCCACTCGGAGGCGCCATGGGTGCCGTTGGTGCCGCCGCCGTTGAGGAACAGCTCGTAGGGGTCCTGCCAGCGCCAGGCGCCAGGCTGGACGGGGCCGTTGTTGCCGAGTGGCCAGGTCGGCCGGTGCCAGGTCACGTCCTCGCGCAGATAGGCCTCGATCTCGCCCTGGCTCATGCCGGCGAAGAAGTCCCAGGCGCGATTGTAGGCGCGCACGTGCTCGAGGCAGAAATGGTAGAACTCGCGCAGCCGGGCGCGCGAGCGCGGCGCGCGGTACTCGCCGGCGCAGGCGCAGCCGGGCCACTCGCAGACCTGTGGCTGCGCGCGCTCGAAGCCGCTGCTCTCGATCGCCAGGGTCGTGCGTCGTCGAAACTCGCTCATGCACCGCACTATGGCGACGGCCGGATCCCAGGGCAAGGCTACGGCGCCGCCTACCGGCCATGCCCGCGACCGCCCTGGCGCCTCGAAACTGTAGCCGCGCGACGCGGAACGGCTCATCGACGCCGCGCGGGTGGGCGGGGCCGAGGCACTCGAGGGGCGAAGCCCGACCTATGGGCAAACCCGAACCTCGGGGGCACGCCACGAACCTGGGGCGACAGCCACGCAGCGGGCCACCGCGTCAGCCGGCTTGGAACGAGCCTCGGAGAGCAGAATGCCAGCGGTACCGAGGGCGATCCCGACGGGTCGCGCCAGCGGTCAGCAGATGCCCTGCGCGGCGGCCTGCCGCCCGGCGGCATCGTCGAGCGCCGGCCCGCCGCGCCTACGGCCAGTGCCGGTCACGACCGACGCGCTGGTCGGCGCGCACGACCGCTGAGGCGACGCCGCCCGCTCGCGGCCTGCACCTCCGCGACAGCCCGCCGCAGGGCGCGGCTGCACGTCGGCCCGGCCTGCCCCGCGGCGGTGGCCAAGTCCCGCCGTGGCCGCACGCCCGGCAACACGATGCACGGGATGCCGGACCCGCGCCCGCGCACGCCTGCGCTGGCGCTCGTCGACCCGAACAGGGGTGCGGAGGCGCGGTCGGCTGGTGAGAGACGGGATCGGGTGGCGACTTACTCCTCGGGCTCGGACAAGGCCCGGGCCAGCGCGCACATCGCCTCCTGGTGCTTGCGCACCGGAATGCTGATGAAGTTGCGCGCGAGCTCCAGCAACATGCGCTGCTGCGGGGTCGCCCGGAACGCCTTCTCGCTGCCGATGCCCTCGAAGAAGTAGCCGACCTCGACGCCGAGCGCCTGGGCGATGTTGTACAGCCGGCCGGAGGCGATCCGATTGATGCCTTTCTCGTACTTGTGCGCCTGCTGATAGGTCACCCCGATCAGCTCGGCCATCTGCTGCTGCGTGAGTCCGAGCATGATCCGCCGCTCACGCATGCGGGCCCCAACATGGCGGTCCACGTCCTGCGCGCGCGACCGGCCGGGACCGGTACTCGCGCTCGGCTTGACCATTACTGTCGCCATCGTGTTCTCCATCCCTCACAACTGGGCGAATCGCAGTGGCTGGGGCCACCCGCCCTGAGCGCCGATCCAGCGCTTCCACAAGTCAGGCCGTGGTCCCATGCCCTCTCTACTTCAGGTTAGGGACAAGTTGTTTCAAAAGCGTAAAGCGAGAACAAATCTGATTCCATACGCGTAACGCGGACTCCAACGCCGCATATTTCAGCTTAACACGTACGCCGCTTCTGAACGACGCTACCAGCACGCGCAACGCCAGGCAAGCGCCCCGCCATGTCGAGCCGCCATCCGGAGATTGCGCAATTATCGCGCCAAGCGGACAATAGGTTCCGTCAGCGAGCGAGAAGCGCGCCCGAGGCCAGCCCCGATGACCGTCGCCGACGCCATCCGCGACAAGCTCGCCGCCGCCCTGGCGCCGACCCGGCTCGATCTGATCGACGAATCGGCGCGCCACGCCGGCCATGGCGGCGCTCGCCCCGAGGGCGAAAGCCATTTCCGGATGACGATCGTGGCCAGCGCCTTCGCCGGCAAGAGCCGGATCGAGCGCCACCGCCTCGTGTTTCAGGCGCTCGGCAGCCTGATGGAAAGCGACGTCCACGCCCTCGCGATCACTGCTCTGACGCCCGCGGAGGACCGCCGCTAGACCCACCCTCGTCGCCGTCCTCCGCACCGGTGAACCAGCGCGGATAGTGCTGGCGCACCACCTCGCCGTTGCGTGCCAGGGCATGGCAACTGTCGAGGTGGCGCGGCGCCCGATCGGTTTCCAGGGCCGGCTCATGTTTGGCGCGCCAAACATGGATCGTCTGATACGCGGTGGTCGCAAGCGGTCCCAACAGCTCTACAAGATGGGTGCAACCCTGGACGCCGCCCAGCCTCTTGTGGACCTCGCGGCGCCAGCCCGGTCCGATCCTCAGCCCCTCCAGCTTGGCGAACGCCGGGGTGATCGCCGGGCAGACCGCGAACGGGCCGGCGTCGGTCGCAGCCGTCACCGCGATCACGGTGAGATCGTCGTCGAGGGTGAGCCGCAGCCACATGTCGTGGATCGCCTCGCCCGGTCGGATCTCGCCGCGCCAGGCGTTCGCGAACGGGTAGGTCTTGACGTCGGTCAGATTTCCCTCAATGTCCCAGAGCCCATCCTCGCGGCGATAGCCGCGGCAGTCGATCCGGCGGTGATGGATCGGCATCCGGCTCGCGGCCGGCGTCAACGGCATGGGCGGTCTCCTCCCGGAGGACGGCCAGCCCCGGCCGGCCTCACGCCGGCTCCGCCCGCGCGATGGCTTCGCGGATCAGCCGATGCGCCTCGTCGGGCTCGCGCCAGCTGCCGACCCGGACCCACTTCTCGGGCTCCAGATCCTTGTAGTGCTCGAAGAAATGCTGGATCCGCCGCAGGTCGATCTCGGGCAGATCGCGCCAGGTCCTGACCTTGTCGTAGATCAGGGTGATGCGCGGCAACGGGACCGCCAGGATCTTCTCGTCGCCGCCCGCCTCGTCCTCGAGTTCGAGCACGCCGATCGGACGGGCCGGCAGCACGGCCCCCGACTGCACCGGCATGCGCCCGACCACCATCACGTCGATCGGATCGCCGTCGGCGGCGAGCGTGTGGGGAACGAAGCCGTAGTTGCAGGGGTAGAACATGGTCGTATAGAGGAAGCGGTCGACGAAGATCGCGCCCGAACTCCTTGTGGAACTCGTACTTGATCGGATCTGAGCGCAGCGAGACCTCGATGAGCACGTTGATCTCATAGGGCGGATTGGTGCCGATCGGCACCTTGCGAATGTCCATGTCAGTCCCCGATCAGCGGTTCGGCGGCAGATGACCCGGCGCCTCAACTGCGCCAGCAGGCGACCTCCTGCGGCTCGAGATGCGGGCCGCCCAGGAGGTAGTCGGCCTGGGCCGGGCCCTGCCACGGCTCGGGCCCGTAGTTGAACGCGAAGCTCAGATCGCCACGACGACGCAGGCGGACCTGCGGCGGCAGCGGGACGACCGGCAGTTCGGCATCGCGGGTCAGGACACGCTCCAGCAGCGCCGCAAGCAGGCTCTCGTCGGCCCAGCAGGCGAGATAGTAGCGGCGGCCGGCCTGGACCAGGGCGGGCGTGCCGTCGGCGAAGCTCGCGAGCGCCGGAAGCTCGGTCGCGAGCCACTCCCGCCAGCGTTCCGCCCGGCCGGAGATCTGCGCGCCGGCAACCGCTACCGTGAGGCCGGGGCGCAGCGAGGCGACCTGCGTGACCCTGAGCGGCAGCAGCTCCTGGAGCGGACCGGGCGGCAGCGCGTCCGGGATCTGGAACTGGCGGGTCTTCGATCCGCTGCGCGGGCCGAAGACGAGCGGGCCGTCGTGGTCGCGAAACGCGGCGAGCGCGGCATCCGACACGTAGGGCAGGGTCGGCACCAGCACGACCTGGTAGCCGGAAAGCGACGTGCCCGGGGCGACGACGTCGAGGTCGAGGCCGAGACGGCGCGTGGCTTCGTACCAGCGAAAGGCGAGCTCCAGGTAGCGGAAGTCGGCGCCGTGCGGCTGGATCCGCGTGATCCAGGAGGCCTCATGGTCGAAGACCAGCGCGACCGGCGCGCGCCGGCTGGCCGGCAAGGCCACGGCCTGCAGCTCGCGGCCGACCCGGCCGGCCTCATGGCCTCCGCAGGACAGCTCGCGATTCGGCAGATTGAGGCCGGAGTGCATCTGCTCCTGCGCGAACGGGCACTGCCGCCAGCGGAAATAGGACACGACCTCGGCGCCGTGCGCCAGCGCCTCCCAGGTCCACAGGCGAACCATGCCCGGCAGCGGCGCCGGATTCCACGGCGCCCAGTTCGCCGGCCCCGGCTGCTGCTCCATGATCCAGAAGCGCCCGCGGCCGACGCCGCGATAGAGGTCGTGGTGGAAGGCCGCCAGGTCGGGGTGCGAGGTGAACGCCCAGCGATTGCGCTCGACCTCGCCGAAGGGGAAGCGCTCGACCATGACCAGCGGGTAGCTGTCCCAACTGGCGACATCCAGGTCCTGGCCGAGGGCGAACTGGTCGAAGTCGTGGACCAGAGCCATGAAGTTGTGGGTGACGAAGCGCCCGGGCGAGTGGGCGCGGAGGATCTCGACCTGCGAGCGGTTGAAGGTCACGACGGCCTCGGCGGCGCAGCGCCGGAAATCCAGCCACGCCGCCGGGTTGGCCGCCGCGACCGCGAGGTTGGGCAGGTCGACCTCGTCGAAGCCCTGGTACTCCATGCTCCAGAAGACGTTGCCCCAGGCCTGGTTGAGCGCCGCCGGGTCGCGATAGCGGCGGCGCAGCCAGTCGCGGAACGCCGCGAGGTCGTGCTCGCCGAAGCTCAGCACCGTGTCGTGGTTGCCGTACTCGTTGTCGGTCTGCCAGCCGGCAAGCGCTCCGTGCTGGCCATAGCGGCGCGCCATCGCCTCCACGACGCGCGCGCACTCGCTGCGATAGGACTCGCTCGAGAAGCTGTAGTGCCGTCGCCCCCCGAAGCCGCGCCGCCGGCCGTCGCGGCCCACCGGCAGGATCTCCGGTCGCTCGTCGACCAGCCACTTGGGCGGCGTGGCGGTCGGCGTGGCGAGCACCACTCGGAGGCCGGCGCCGCCCAGCACGTCGAGCGCGCGATCGAGCCAGCCCCACTCGAACCCGCCGCGCGCCGGCTCGAGCCGGCTCCAGGCGAACTCGCCGATCCGCACGAAGGCGATGCCGAGCTCGCGCATCCGGCGCGCATCGTCGCCCCACCAGGCCTCCGGCCATTGTTCCGGGTAGTAGCAGACCCCCAGCACCTGCGTCTTCCCGTCAGGAATGGCGAGCGTCGACCGGCACGCGCGCGGAGCGGCAGGGAGCGCCCGGTCCGCTCAATCCCGCGCCGCTCCAAGCGTGAGTCCGGCGACGAACTGCCGTTGCATGGCGAAGAACAGGAGGATCGGCGGGATCGCGGCGATGATCGCGCCCGCGGACATCAGCTGCCAGGAGGTCAGCCACATCCCGCGCAGCGCCTGCAGCCCGGCCGTGACCGGCCGCACGCTGTCGGACTGCACGAGCACGAGCGCCCAGAAGTAGTCGTTCCAGACGAAGGTGAAGACCAGCACCGCAAGCGCAGCCAGCGCGGGGCGCACGAGCGGCAGGACGACCTGCCCGAGGATCCTGAGCTCGCCCATGCCGTCGAGCCTCGCCGCATCGATCAGCGAATCCGGCAATTGTTTGATGAAGTTGCGCATGAACAGCGTGCAGAAGCCAGTCTGAAACGCGACGTGGAAGACGATCAGCGCCGCGTGCGTATCGTAGAGCCGCGTCGCGATCGTGAGGTCCCGGACCGGGATCATCAGCACCTGGAACGGCACGAAGTTGCCGGCGATGAACGTGGCGAACAGCAGCGCGTTGCCCTTGAAGCGGTACTTCGCGAGCGCGAAGCCGGCCATGCAGGCGAGGCCGAGCGCCAGGACGACTGCCGGGACCGTGATGATCAGGCTGTTCAGAAGAAAGCGCCCCATCGGCGACGCCGTGAACACGGCGGTGTAGTTGTCGATCAGGCTGATCTCGCTCGGCCACCCCCAGAAGTTGCCGCGGTTGAGGTCCTCGAGCGAGCGGACCGAGGTCAGCATCACCGCCGCGAGCGGCAACAGCCAGAGGCCGAGCGCGAGCGGCAGCGCCACCCCGTAGGCGATCCGGCCAGCTGGCCGCGCGTCCTGGATGGGTGCTGGATACACCGCCGCTCAGGCCCGCTCCCGGCGCAGCAAGCGCCAGAGCCATAGCGCGATGACGAGGTTCATGATCAGGAACAGGACGGTCGCGATCGCGGCGCCGTAGCCATAGCGGAACGCGAGGAACGTCTGCTCGTACATGTAGTAGGCGAGCACGGTCGAGCTGTCGTAGGGGCCGCCCAAGGTCATGGTCATCACGAGATCGAAGCTCCTGAGCGCGCCCACCGCCGAGACGACCACCGCGATGTAGGTGGCCGCCCGGAGCTGCGGGATCACGACGTACCAGAGCAGCCGCCAGCCGCTGGCGCCGTCGAGCCGTCCCGCCGCGACCAGCTCCTGATCGATCGTCGTCAGCCCCGCCAGATAGATGATCATGCAATACGCGATCTGCGGCCAGAGCCCGGCGGCGATGACCGCGAAGGTCGCCCAGGTCTCGCTCTCGAGCGGCGCGAAGGGGCCGAGGCCAGACCAGCTCAGGAGCTTGTTGAGAAGCCCGAAGTGCGGGTTGAGGAACCAGGCGAAGACCAGGCCGACCACCACGTGACTGATCACGAAGGGGAAGAAGAACAGGGACCTGACCAGCCGGATGCCAGCGATGTCGTGGTTGAGCAGCAGCGCGCTCGCGAGCCCACCCACGGGGGCCAGCATGAACAGCAGGAGCCACCAAAGATTGTTCTCGAGCGCGAGACGGAAGACCGGGTCGGCGAGCAGCTCCCGATAGTTGCCGAGGCCGACCCATTCTTCGCGCCGACGCCGCCCCAGTCGAGGAAGCTCAGCCAGATGCTGGCGAGAATCGGATAGATCACGAAGACGGCAAAGAGCAGGCCGGCCGGGGCCAGCAGCAGGAGCGGGGTCAGGGCCCTCTGACGATGGCGCCACCAGGTCTCGCGGCTCCTCACCCGCGCTCGGGCCGGGCTGCATGACGGTGGGCCCGCGGCCTCGGTCGGCCCACGTCAGGACCCGTAGACGCGCTGCCGGGCGCGTTCGATCCTGCCCAGGATGTCGTCCAGGCGGTCGGGCTCGACCATGAACTCCTGGAAACCCTTCATCGCGAGCGTCGCCAGATCCTCGCTGGTGTCGCGGTCGAAGAACTGGGTGAGCGCGTCGGCCTGGTCGAGCAGCTGTTGGCCCGCGGCGAGGAAGCGGTCGTCGGCTACCTTGGCCTCGCGATTGACCGGGATCTGGAGAGAGCGCGTCGTTGATGCTCTCCTGCACCTCCGGGCGCGCGACGAACGCCAGGAACTTGCGCGCGGCGAGCTTGTTCCGGGCGCGCGCCGGGATGTGGACCGAATTCATCGGCGCCTCCTCGTAGCGGCCGAGGCCGGGCGTGATCTCCGGGAACCGGAAGAACTCCATCCGATCGCGCACCTCGGGCGGAAAGTTCGGCGTGATGAAGTTGCCGATCAGCATCATGGCGGCCGTGCCGCGGTAGAGCAGCGCCTGGCTCTCCTGCCAGGTCATGCCGACGTGGTGATCGACGAAGCATCCCCGATCGAGGAGCTCGCGCCAGGTCGCGAACACGGCCCTCACCCGCGGGTCGGTGTACGGAACCTTACCGTTCATCAGCGCCATGTGGAAGTCGTAGCCGTTGAGGCGCAGGTCGAGGTAGTCGAACCAGCCCGCGGCCGGCCACAGGTCCTTGGAGCCGATCGCGATCGGATCGATGCCGCGCGCCTTCAGCCGGTCGCAGGCATCGAGCAGCTCGCCCCAGCTGGCCGGCGGCTCCTCGATGCCAGCCTGCTCGAAGAGGTCACGCCGGTAGTAAACGCCGATATGGTAGTAGGTGTAGGGGACACCGTATTGCCGGCCGTCGACCGTGACGAGATCGAGCGCGGCCGCCGTCATCTGCTGCCTGACCTCGGGCGTGAACAGGTCGCTCACGTCCTCGAGCAGACCGGGAACCACGAACTGCTTCATGCGATTGCCGACGAACCAGTAGACGACGTCGGGTGAGGCGCTGGTCAGCCAGTTGCGGATCGATTTCTTGTAGCTTTCGTGGTCGTAGACATTGAAGCTGACGTCGATCTCGGGATGCTCGGCCTGAAAGGCGACGATCGCGGCTTCCCAGGCGGCGCGCGGGCCGGGATTGGACGTGTTGGCGTTGATGACGAGGGGCTCCGCGAACGCCCGCTTGCGCGCCGAGGAGAAGCGTGGCGGCCAGCAAGGCTGCCGGAGCCGCCCGCAGGGTCCAACTGCTTGTGAGCGCCCGGCATGGCGGGGCGTCGATCATCGGTAGCAGCGACGGAATCTCTTTGCCTCCGAGTGACTTGTCGTGGTGTAACAGCAATCCGAATCCGCTTGCGGGAGACGTGCCTTGAGATCCGTCGACCGCTGCCACGCGGCAGCCGGGGGTCCCGATGCGCTACGCGCGACCGACCTGCTCGACAGCCCGCAGGCGTTCGATCGACTGGCGCGACTTACCTGTCGTCTGCTCGCGGCGCCGATGGCGCTGATCTCGCTCGTCACCGAGGACCGGCAGTTCTTCATGGGCGCGCAGGGCCTGCCGGAGCCCTGGGCCAGCTCGCACCAGAGCCCGCTCTCGCACTCGATCTGCAAGCACGTGGTCGCCGCCAACGCTCCCCTCGTCATCAGCGATGCGCGCAGCCATCCGCTGGCGCGCGACAACCCGGCCGTTCACGACCTGAACGCGATCGCCTATCTGGGCGTCCCGCTGCTCGGGCCGGACGGCGACATCCTGGGCGCCGTCTGCGCCATCGATAGCACACCTCGCGACTGGTCCGAAGACGATATCGAAACCCTGACCGTGCTGAGCCAGGCGGTCACGAGCGAAATCGGCGCGCATCTCTACCGCCGGGAGCGCGACCGCTTCGACGAGGCGCAAAGGGCGGGCGAGGCGCGCACGGCGGAGATCCTCGAGAGCATCGACGACGCCTTCTACGCGATCGACCGGGAGTGGCGCGTCCGCTACGTCAATCGCCACGCCGAAAGGCTCTGGGCGCGGCCGCGCAACGCGATCCTCGGGCGCACGATCTTCGAGGCCTTCCCGGCGTTCGCCGAGTCCGAGACGCACCTGGCGTGCCAGCAGGCCATGGCTGAAGGCCGCCCGGTGCGGATCGAGACCGTCTCCCGGATCCTCGGCATTCCGGTGGAGGTCAACGTGTTTCCGAGCCCCTCGGGGCTGTCCGTCTACTTCCGCGACATCAGCGCGCGCCGGCGCATGGAGGAGGCGCTGCGCGAACGCGATGAGATCCTGAGCCTGGCGGAGCGCTCGGCCGAGATCGGCATCTGGGACGTGGACCTCGCCACCGGCATGGTCCGCGGCACGGCGCAGTTCTTTCGGCTGTTCGACCTCGAGCCGGCGGACGGCCCGGTGCCGATCGAGGCGATGCGGGCCGTCCGCCATCCCGACGACCAGAACCGGGTGATCCAGGGCTTCAAGGAAGCCGTCGAGCGCGGCACGGATCACTACGAGATGGAGTACCGCATCCTACGCCCCGAGGGCGAGGTGCGCTGGATCTTCGGCCGCGGCCGGGTGGTCCGCGACGCCCATGGCCAACCGATGCGCTACAGTGGCGTCGACATCGACGTCACCGACCGCAAACGCCTGGAGGAGCATCAGAAGCTGCTCCTGGCCGAGCTCAATCACCGGGTCAAGAATACGATCGCCCTGATCCAGAGCATCGCCAAGCAGAGCCTGGCGGCCGGGCGGCCGCTCGAGGAGGCCCGCGACGCGTTCCTCCGGCGGCTGCACGCCCTCGCCCATACCCATAGCCTGCTCACCGAGGGCGAATGGCGCGGGGCGCGGCTGTCGGCGCTCGTCGCCGATGAGCTCAGACCCTACGGCGAGCGCGCCAGCGTCGCGGGGCAGGATCTGGTCCTCACCCCACGGGCGGCCTTGATCCTGGGTCTGATCCTGCACGAGCTCGCGACCAACGCCGCCAAGCACGGCGCGCTCGCGGCGCCGGCTGGCCAAATCGATCTGGCCTGGACGATCGAGGACGATGCGCTCTTCAAGCTGATCTGGCAGGAGCGCGGCATCGGCGCGGTGCGGCCGCCCGCCCGGCGGGGCTTCGGGTCGAGCCTGCTGGAGCGGGCCGCGACCTACGAGCTGCAGGGCGCGGCGATCCTCGAGTTCGCTCCCGAGGGCGTGCGCTACGAGCTCACAGCGCCGCTGCAGGAGCTGGTCCGACAGGATTGACGAGCGCCCGCTCGACCTCGTGACGCGAGCGTCGGTCGCGGCGGGCGCCCCGACCGCGACCTCCGCCGCACGGATCTCGTTCTCCCTGACCGGCTCAGTCGGTCGCGATCATCACGTCCGACGCCTTGATCACCGCGTAGGCGTCTTGACCGTTCGCAAGCCTCAGCTCGTCCACCGCCTCGTTGGTGATCGAGGCGGTGATCATCGTGCCGTTGACGTCGAGGCGGACGTGGGCGGTCGTCTGCCCCTTGCGGACCTCGACAATCCGACCCTTGAGCTGGTTGCGGGCGCTGAGCTTCATCACGAGGTCTCCTTCAGGCTTGCGGGAACGCCACGGCGAGGTCGACGCCGTGGTGCAGCCGCAGGTTCTCCGGCGTGACCGTCTCCTCCGGCGTCCCGAGCGCGACCAGCCGGCCGCCATGGAGGAGCCCTGCGCGTCGAGATCGACCCGCGCGCGGTTGGCTGGCACCGGTGAGTTGCGTCACGCCCACGAAATGATCTCATCTGGCCGGGTCAGCGCGAGCAGCAGCCTGACGCGACCACCGTAGCGCGACCACGACACAGCGCGAAGCTTCGAGTCGTCATCGCCCAGATCCAGGGCGGGAGCGCTCGCTCGACAGCCGTTGCGGCTACCGCCGCAACAGGGTCGTTGCGTTGGGTGGCGCTGGCTGACCCGGACGGCGTCGCGACCGATCGGCGGCGTTCTTCGCGGCCCGGCCTGCGAGCGGGATCGCCGGACGGCGAGAGACCTGCTACAGGAGCCTGGCGTGCAGGGAGATCGAGGCATGCGGCTGTTCGTGGCGGCGCTCGGCACGGAGACCAACAGCTTCTCGCCGATCCCGACCGGGCTCGGCAGTTTCGAGGAGTACTTCTGGTTTCCGGCCGGCAGCCATCCCGAGGAGCCGCGCTTCTTCACCGGGCCGTTGGTCGCCGCGCGCCGGCGGGCGGCCAGCGATGGCCTTACCGTGGTCGAGGGCCTCGCCGCCTTCGCCGCGCCGGCCGGCCCGACCACGCGCCACGCCTGGGAGACGCTCCGCGACCGGCTGCTCGACCAGCTGCGCACGGCACTCCCGGTCGAGGTCGTGCTGCTGTCGCTGCATGGCGCGATGGTCGCCGACGGCTACGACGACTGCGAGGGCGACCTGCTCGCGCGCGTCCGCGCCCTGGTCGGCCCGGCCGTCGTGGTCGGCGCCGAGCTCGACCCGCACTGCCATCTCACCGGGCAGATGCTGGCGGCGAGCGACCTCCTGGTGTTCTACAAGGAGTACCCGCACACCGACACCTACGAGCGCGCCGAGGAGCTCCTCGACCTCGCGCTGCGCGCCGCCCGCGGCGCGGTGCGGCCGGTGATGGCCGCGTTCGACTGCCGGATGATCGCGACCATCCACACCACGCGCGAGCCGGCGCGAAGCTTCGTCGCCCGGATGCGCGCGCTCGAAGGCCGGGACGGCGTGCTCTCGGTCTCGCTCTGCCACGGCTTTCCCTGGGCCGACGTCGAGGATCTCGGCGTGCAGGTGCTGGTGGTGACCGATGACGATCGCGCCCGCGCGCAGGCGCTCGCCGCGGAGCTGGGCCGTGAGATCCAGGCGCTGCGCGGCACCACCGCGGTGCCGATGCTGGGGCACGAGGAGGGGCTGGAGCGGGCGCTCGCGACCGCGGGCGCGCCGGTCGTGCTCGCCGACACCTCGGACAATGCCGGCGGCGGCGCGCCCTCGGACGCGACCTTCCTGCTCCGCCTGCTGCTCGAGCGCGGCGTCGCGGACGTGGCGCTCGGGCCGTTCTGGGACCCGGTCGCGGTCGGCTTCTGCCGGCTCGCCGGGCCGGGCGCGCGCCTCCGGCTCCGGCTCGGCGGCAAGATCGGGCCGACCTCGGGCGCTCCGCTCGACGCCGACGCCCTGGTGCTGCACGTCGCCGAGGGCGCGCGGCAGCGCTTCGCGGGCGGGTGGACCGAGCTCGGCGACGTCGCGGCGATCCGCGTCGCCGGCATCGAGATCCTGCTGAATGCGACCCGCACCCAGGCGTTCGACCCGGCGCTGTTCACCGATCACGGCATCGCGCTCGCCGACAAGAAGCTGGTGGTGGTCAAGTCGGCCCAGCATTTCCACGCCGGCTTCGCGCCGCTCGCCAAGGAGGTCCTCTGGCTCGACGGCCCGGGCGCGCTCACCCAGGATTTCGCGCGCCTGGCCTACACGAAAGTGCGGCGGCCGATCTGGCCGCTCGACCCGCTGCCCGCGTAACGGAGAGACCCGCATGCCGACGATCGACGCCGACCGCCTGCTCAAAGACCTGCGGCGCCTCGCCGAGTTCGGCCGCTACAAGACCGGCGTCCACCGGCCGACCTATTCGGCCGAGGACGTCGCCGCGCGGGCGTGGATTGCAGAGCGGATGGTCGAGGCCGGCCTCGACCCGATGATCGACGGCATCGGCAACGTGATCGGCCGCAGCCCCGGCCAAGGCCCGCATCTCCTGATCGGCTCGCACAGCGAATCGCAGAACCACGCCGGCTGGCTCGATGGCGCGCTCGGCGTGGTCTACGGCCTCGAGGTCGCGCGCGCCGTCCACGCGGACGGCGGCTCCGGCGCGGTCGACGTCGTGAGCTTCGCCGACGAGGAGGGGCACTACGGCGCCTTCACCGGCAGCCGCTCGTTCTGCGGCCTGCTCGAGGAGGCCGAGATCGACCGGCTCGCCAACCGCTACGACGGCACGCCCTTGCGCAGCGCGCTCGAGCGCGCGGGCTACGCCGGCCGGCCGCGCGCGCAGATCGAGCCCGCGCGCTACGAAGGGTTTCTCGAGGCCCACATCGAGCAGGGCGACTACCTCGAGAGCTCGGGCCTGCGCGTCGGCATCGTCACCAGCATCGTCGCCATCTGGCAGTACCGGATCGTGTTCGAGGGCGCGCAGAACCACGCCGGCACGACCCGCATGGCGGTCCGCAAGGACGCGGGCCTGGCACTGGTGCGGCTCGCCGCCGCGCTCGATCAGCGCTTCCCCGAGGTCGCGGGCGAGCGCACGGTCTGGACCACCGGGCGGATCACGCTCGATCCGGGCGCGCCCAGCATCATCCCCGGCCGCGCCGAGATGCTGTTCCAGTTCCGCGACGTCGATCCCGACCGCCTCGCGCGGCTCGAGCGGGCGCTCGAGGAGCTGGTCGCCGAGGCGGATGCCGCCGGCCCCTGCCGCTGCCGGCTGGAGGCGCTCTCGCGCTCGGTGCCGAAGCTGATGGATGGGCGCTTCCAGGACGCGCTCGAGCAGGCCGCCGAGCGCCACGCGCCGGGCGCCCACATGCGCATGCCGAGCGCCGCCGGCCACGACGCCCAGATCCTCGCCCAGCGCGTGCCGGCCGGCATGCTGTTCGTGCCCAGCATCGGCGGCATCAGCCACCACTGGAGCGAGAACACCGCGGACGCGGACATCGCGCTCGGCTGCCAGGTGATGGCGACGGCGGCGGCGACGATTCTCGGCGGCTGAGCGCCTCCCGGGCAAGCGCTCCGGACGTCGCGTGCCGCGTTGAGCCGATCACGACGGGTCCGGGCCGTGGGCTCCGCCGGTGATCCGTACGCCGCCCGTGCGCTCGAGCTGGGCCTCGATCTCGGCGGCGTGCGGCCGGAGATCGCCGCCGAGGCGCAGCGGCTCTGCGCCGGAGCCGTGGTTCCCGAACAGCTCGATGCGGCCAGGCCGGCGGACGTCGATCGCGCTGCGCGCGTTGCCGACGAAGCGGTTGGCGCCCAGGGTGAGGCCGAGCCGCAGCTCGGCGTCCGAGCGCCAAGCGTTGTCGAGGGCGGGCTCGAGCTCCTCCGCGTAGGCTTCGACCCCGTCGTAGCCGTTGCCGACGAAGGCGTTGCGGTGGACCTCGATCGCCCAGCCGTTGCGGATCCGGAGCCCGCTCTTGCGATTGCCGATCGCGAGGTTGCCCCACAGGAGGTTGCGCCCGCTCTCGAACAGGCTGAAACCGTCGCCGCGATTGGCGCCGGCGAGATTGTGGGCGACGACGTTGTCGGTCGAGTCCGCGTCGACCACGATGCCGGTGCCGGCGTTGCCGATCGCGCGGTTGCCGACGATCCAGCTCTCGCTCACGCCCCGCGAGACCACGATCCCATGCTTGCGCCGGGTGCCGGTCGCGGTGTTGTCGGCGATCAGGAGCCGGCGCGAGCGATCGTGCGGGTCGATGCCGTAGACGATGTTGTCGACGAACGCGTTGGCGGCGATCACCAGGCCGTCCGCTTCGTAGCTGTACAGGCCGTAGTAGTTGCCGACGATGCGGCTGCCGGTGATCCGGCCCTTGGGCGGGCCCGCCGCGGCCAGGGACGACGGCCCCGAGACCAGGCTCAGCCCGTAGGACTTGGCGGCGTCGTAGCCGAGGTGGCTGAGCGTGCTGTCGGCGATCTCGGTCCACGAGCCGCCGATCGCCGCCAGGAAGGGCCGGAAGCGGCGGTCGTGCCCGAGCTCGCTCGGGGCCCCCCGGCGCGCATCCCACGAGGTGACCTGCGCGCCTTGCAGGATCAGCTGGCCGCCATTGACCAGGAACGCGCCGTCCCCGGTCGCGAGCCGCAGCACGCTCCCTTCGGGCAGGACGAGCGCCGCGCTGCGCCGGATCACGAGCGGCCGGCGTACCGTGAAGATAGCGCCGTCCTGCTCCAGGACCGCAGGGTTAGCCGCCGCGCGCGCCAGCTCGGCGAGCTCGAAGCTGCCGCGCCGCAGCACGAGCGCCTCGGCCGCGGCCCGACCCTGCCGGCGCGCGATCTCGGCGAGGAACTCGGCGTCGGAGAAGTGGCCGAGCTCAGGTAGCGACTCGGCGGCCTGCAGCGTCACCTCCGGAGGCGCCGTGGGGCGCGCCGGAGCCGGAGCCCGGGCGAGCGCGCGCCAGTCGGGCACCGCGGGCGGCTCGCCCGCCCGGGTCTGATCGGGCGGCAGGCGCGCGAGCTCGAGCGTTCCGGGCGCCATACCCATCAGCCCGAGCGACGTCATCAGGACCAACGGCCCGGCGAGGGTCTGCCTCATGTTGTCGTACCAGCGGTTCCCGCAACCGGGAAAACGGCACTGCGGACCTCCGGTTCCGAGTTCGCGTCGGCACCTTCGACGGCGCGATATCGGGGTCACGAGAAAAGCGGCCCCGCAGCGGCCAAGGGAGCATGGGCCGGCTTCGCGCGTTCTCTGGTCTCACAGCTCTTGTCGAGGGGGCCATGGTGCATTCCGAACCGCCGGCTGGCCCGGCGTCCTGCGAAGCCCAGACGTTCTACGCCGAATGCCTGAGACTGCTGGAGGAATCGGAGGTCCCGTACCTCCTGGCCGGGACCTATGCGATCAACGCGCACACGGGGCTCGACCGGCCGTCGAAGGACCTGGACATCTTCTGCAAGGCCGGCGACTACCCGCGCATCCTCACCCACTTCCAGCACAGCGGCTACGAGATCGAGGTCGAGGACGAGCGCTGGATCGCCAAGATCAAGCGGGAGCCCTGGTTCGCGGACCTGATCTTCAGCTCGACCAGCGCGGTCGCGCCGGTCACCGACCGCTGGTTCGAGGAGGTCTGCACCACGCGCCTCTATGGGGTCGAGGTGCGGGTCCTGCCGCCCACCGAGCTCGTCTGGTCGAAGCTGTTCGTCCAGGACCGCTGCCGCTACGACGGCGCGGACGTCGCCCACGTCCTCTTGCGGCAGGGCGAGCGGATCGACTGGGAGCGGCTGCTCGGCTACGCGGAGCAATACTGGGAGGTGCTGCTCGCGCAGCTGATCAACTTCCGCTTCATCTATCCGAGCGAGCGCCGGCGCGTCCCCAGCTGGCTGATGGACGAGCTGCTCGAGCGCCTCCGCCAGCAGGCCGAGCTGCCGGAGCCGCGGACCCGCGTCTGCCGCGGCCGGCACTTCTCGCGCATCGACTACCTCGTCGACATCAGCGAATGGGGTTTCGCCGACATCGTCGGCGCAGCGGACGAGAGTGATGGACGAAGCTCGCAGGCCTCTTAGGATCGCGGCGCTGGGCGATCTCCACGTCCCCGAGACCGCGGTCCATCCCTGCCGCGAGCTGCTGCGCGAGGCCTCCGAGCAGGCCGACGTGCTGGTGCTGTGCGGCGATCTGACCAACCTCGGCACCCCGCGCGAGGCCGAGATCCTGGCTGAGGACCTGAACTCCTGCTCGATCCCGATGATCGCCGTGCTCGGCAATCACGACTTCGAGTCCGATCGGCCGCAGGACGTGGTGCGCATCCTGCGCGCGGCCGGGGTCCGGTTCCTCGAGGCCCAGGTGCACGAGATCGAGGGCGTGGGCTTCGCCGGCACCAAGGGCTTCGCCGGGGGCTTCGACAACCGCATGTTGAGCCCGTTCGGCGAGAGCGCGATCAAGCAGTTCGTCACCGAGGCGGTCAACGAGGCCTCCCGGCTCGAGAACAACCTGCGGGCGCTCAAGACCGAGCGGATCGTGGTGGTCCTGCACTATGCGCCGGTGGTCGGCACGGTCGAAGGCGAGCCGAAGGAGATCTACCCGTTCCTCGGCAACTCGCGGCTCGCGGAGACGATCGACCGCTTCCCGGTCAACGCGGTGCTCCACGGGCATGCGCATCAGGGCGCCTACACCGCCACCACCGCGCGCGGCATCCCGGTCTACAACTGCGCCCTCTCGGTCAAGAAGCCGAGCGGACGGCCGTACGCGCTGATCGAGATCTGATACCAGCCATACCCCCCACCCCAACCCTCCCCCATCAAGGTGGAGGGGGCGCTCGTTCCGGCCGGCTGCCGTCGTCTCCCTCCCCCTTGCGGGGGGCGGGGTGGGGGGTGGTCAGGACTTTGGGAGCAGCATGATACGTGAAGAGCTCAAACCGCGGCGCGGACGGCAACCCGGTCGAAGTCGCGCGCCACCATCGCGCCGGGGAAGATCGCCCGCGCCTCGGCCTCGATCTCGGCCTGCGCGTAGCGGCTGGAGAGGTGGGTCAGGTAGAGCGCGCGCACCTGCGCGGCGCGTGCGAGCCGGGCGGCCTGGGCGGCGGTGAGGTGGCTCCGCGCTGCGGCCAGCTCGGCATCGCGCTCGAGGAAGGTCGCCTCCACGATCAGCGCATCGGCGCCGCGCGCCGGCTCCAGCAGCTCGTCCGGATCGGCGGCATCGCCGACCACCACCAGCCGGCACCCCGGCTGCGCCGGCGCCAGCACGTCCTCCGGCGCGATCCGACGGCCGTCCGGCAGGCGGACCACCTCGCCCTCGAGCAGCCGGCGCCGTTCCGGCCCGGCGGGCACCTCGAGCGCGGCGAGCCGGTCCGGCCGCAGGCGCGAACGCGGCTTCTCCTCGAAGGCGAAGCCGAAAGAGCCGGCTGCGCGATGGGTCACCGGAAACGCCCGCACGCGCAGCTGGTCGTCCTCGATGAGGGTGCCGGGCTCGATCGCGACGAGGGTGACCTCGAAGCGGGGCCGGCCGTCCGGCCAGACCACCTCGCTCAGCAGAGCCGCGCACGGCGCGGAGCGCCGGCGCGCCGCCGTAGACGGCAAGCCCACGGCTCCCTTCGAGCAGGGCGAGCGTCGCGACCAGACCGCCGACGCCCAGCAGGTGGTCGAGATGGGCGTGGGTGAGCAGGACGCAGTCCAGACGACGGAAGCCCTGCCCGCTGGTCAGCAGCTGGCGCTGAGTCCCCTCGCCGCAGTCGACCAGGAAGCGGCGCGGCCCCCGCAGGACCAGCAGCGCCGGCAGGCCTCGATCGACCGCCGGCACGCCCGCGGCGGTGCCGAGGAAGACGACCTCGAACAACTCTCCCCCTAAGACCAGCACCCGCTTCGGATCATCGCCGCCGGCTCCCCAGGCGACGGGGAGGGCGGCCGGGACGCGCGGTGCCGCGCGAGCCTAGAGATCGCTCCCGCGAAAGGGAAGCATGGCGTCCGGGACCGCAACGCGGCGCGCGCCGCTGCGGGCGGTGCTTGCGCGTTGCGCGTCACCGGTGTTGACTTCGCGTCAGGCGGCGGCCGCCGGACCACGGTTCCTCCCGTCGAGGGCCGGCGGTCGGAGCGGCGGAGAAGGTGGTCGGGTCATGGTCGATGAGGCGATCAGCCTCGAGGACAAGTTCACCCGGAGCGCGGGCCGGGTCTTCCTGACCGGCCTGCAGGCGCTGGTCCGGCTGCCGATGGCGCAGATCCGGCGCGACCGCCGGCGCGGGCTCAAGACCGCGGGCTTCATCTCCGGCTACCGCGGCTCGCCGCTCGGCGGCTACGACCAGCAGCTGGAGAAGGCGCAAGCAGCATCTCGCCGCCCACGACATCGTCTTCCGGCCGGCCGTCAACGAGGACCTCGCCGCGTCCGCGGTCTGGGGCAGCCAGCAGCTCCAGCTCTCGCCCGGCGCGCGCTACGACGGCGTGGTCGGCATCTGGTACGGCAAGGGGCCGGGCGTCGACCGCTCGGGCGACGTGCTCAAGCACGGCAACGCCGCGGGCTCGTCCCGGCATGGCGGCGTGCTGTGCCTCGCCGGCGACGACCACGGCGCCAAGTCGTCGTCGATCCCGCACCAGTCGGACCACGCCTTCATGTCGGCGCTGATGCCGATGCTCTACCCGTCCTCGATCCACGAGTTCATCGAGCATGGGGCTGCTCGGCATCGCGATGTCGCGCTACTCGGGCTGCTGGGTCGGCATGAAGCTGATCTCCGACACGGTCGAGACCACCGCCGCGGTCGATCTCGCGGACGAGGAGCGCGAGTTCGTGATCCCGGACGACTTCGAGCTGCCGCCGGACGGCCTCAACCTGCGCTGGCCGGACGACCGCTGGTCGCAGGATCACCGGCTGCAGAACTACAAGGGCTACGCCGCGATCGCCTTCGGCCGGGCGAACGGCGTCGATCGCGACGGTGTTCGACTGCCCGAGCCCGCGGCTCGGCGTGGTCGCCTCGGGCAAGGCCTACGAGGACGTGCGCCAGGCGCTGCGCGAGCTCGAGATCGACGCCGAGGCCGCGGCGCGGATCGGCCTCCGGGTCTACAAGGTCGGCATGCCCTGGCCGATCGAGCCGGTGAAGCTGCGCCACTTCTGCGAAGGCCTGGAAGAGGTCCTGGTCGTCGAGGAGCGCCGCGAGATCATCGAGAACCAGATCAAGCAGTACCTGTTCAACTGGCGCGCCGACGTGCGGCCGCGGATCATCGGCAAGTTCGACCACCAGGACCGGCCGGTGCTGCCGCTCGACCGCGAGCTCACCGTGGGCCTCGTGGCCGAGGTCCTGGCCGACCGCATCGGCCGGCTCGAGGTCGAGCCCGCGCATCGCCGCCCGGATCGAGGGCAAGCTCGCCTGGTTCAAGCGGCGCAGAGCGCGCAGCTCGCGGGCCACTGCGCGCCGGTCAGCCGGCTGCCCTACTTCTGCTCCGGCTGCCCCCACAACACCTCGACCCGGGTGCCGGAAGGCAGCCGCGCGCTCGCCGGCATCGGCTGCCACTTCATGGCGCAGTGGATGGACCGCCGCACCGAGACCTTCACCCACATGGGCGCCGAGGGCGTGCCCTGGGTCGGCACGGCGCCGTTCACCGACGAGAAGCACGTCTTCGTCAATCTCGGCGACGGCACCTACTTCCACTCCGGCATCCTGGCGATCCGCCAGGCGGTCGCCTCGGGCGCCAACATCACCTACAAGATCCTGTTCAACGACGCCGTCGCGATGACCGGCGGCCAAGCCGTCGACGGCCAGCTGAGCGTGCCGCAGATCACCCATCAGCTGAAGCAGGAGGGCGTGCAGCAAGGTCTTGCTGCTTGTCCGAGGACCCGGAGCGCTACCGGGGCGCCGACGTCGCCCCCGGCACCGAGCTCCGCCATCGCGACGCGATCGACAGCGTCATGGCAGGAGCTGCGCGAGGTCGCGGGCTGCACCGCGATCATCTTCGACCAGACCTGCGCCGCCGAGAAGCGCCGGCGCCGCAAGCGCGGCTCGATGGAGGACCCGCCGCATCCGGGTCTTCATCAACCACCTGGTCTGCGAGGGCTGCGGCGACTGCTCGGTGCAGAGCAACTGCGTCTCGATCGAGCCGCTGGAGACGCCGCTCGGGCGCAAGCGGGTGATCAACCAGTCGACCTGCAACAAGGACTACTCCTGCCTCAAGGGCTTCTGCCCGTCGTTCGTCACGATCGACGGCGGCCGGCTGCGCAAGCGCCTGCCGGCCGGCGGCGACCTCGATCCCGCGACCCTGCCAGCGCCGGAGGTGCGGGTCGACCTGGAGCGCCCCTACAACATCGCGATCACCGGGGTCGGCGGCACCGGCGTGCTGACCATCGGCGCGATCCTCGGCATGGCCGCCCATCTCGAGGGCAAGGCCAGCATGATCCTCGACATGGCGGGCCTGGCGCAGAAAGGGCGGCGCGGTGCTGAGCCACGTCCGCCTCGCGCCGCGACCCCGACGAGGTCACGACGCCCCGCATCGTCACCGGCGGCGCCGACCTGCTGATCGCCGCCGACAGCGTGGTCGCGGCGTCCAAGGACGGCGATCGCGCTCTGCGCGCCGGAGCGCACCGCCGGCGTCGTCAACACCCACCTCACCCCGGTCGCCGACTTCGTCCGCCACCGCAGACTTCGACTTCCGCGAGCGCGCAGGTCATGGCCGCGGTCCGCGGCGCGGCTGCGCGCGGGCGCCGACTTCGAGCCGTTCTCCGAGGTCGCCGAGGCGGTCACCGGCGATGCGATCGCGACCAACCTGATGATGCTGGGCTTCGCCTTGCAGCGCGGCCTGATCCCGCTCGCCGAGGCCGCGATCCTGCGCGCGATCGAGCTCAACGGCGTCGCCGTCGAGGCCAACCGGCGAGCCTTCGCCTGGGGCCGCAGGCTGGCCGCGCAGGCCCGCCGAGGTGCATGCGCTGGTCGGACGCTCCGGCGCCGGCCGCCGAGCCCGAGACGCTGGACGAGCGTGCGTCGCCCATCGCAGCGGCTTTCTCGAGGGCTATCAGGGCAAGCGCCTCGCCCGCCGCTACCGGCGCTCTGGTCGAGCGCGTCGCCGAGGCGAGCCGGCCGCTCGATCCGGACGGCGCGCTCGCGCTCGCGGTCGCCCGCAACTACTCCAAGCTGCTGGCCTACAAGGACGAGTACGAGGTCGCGCGGCTCTACACCGAGCGGCGAGTTCGAGCGGCGCCTCGCCGAGCAGTTCGAGGGCGACTTCAAGCTCGCGCGTGCACCTCGCGCCGCCGATCCTCTCCGGCATCGATCCGAACACCGGACGGCCCGCGCAAGCGCCGCTTCGGGCGCCTGGATGCTCAGGGCGTTCCGCGTGCTGGCGAGGGCGCGCTTCCTGCGCGGCACGCCCTTCGACCCGTTCGGCCACAGCGCGGAGCGGCGCGCCGAGCGGCGGCTGATCAGGGACTACGAGGCGCTGATCGAGGAGATCCTGGGCGCGCTCGATGCGCGACCGGCTCGAGGCCGCGCTGGCGCTCGCCGCGCTGCCGGACGAGATCCGCGGCTTCGGCCCGATCAAGGCCGCGGCGATCGCGCAGGCGCGAAGCGCGCAAGGCGGCGCTGCTCGAGCGCTTCCGGCAGGGTCCGCCGCCCGAGACCAGGACCGAGGCCGCCTGAGGCCCTTGGGAGAACGAGAGCCATGTTCACGACCGGCATGAGCTTCGCGCTCGGCGACGAGATCGAGGCGCTGCGCGAGGTGGTGCAGCGCTTCGCGCAGGAGCGGATCGCGCCGCGCGCGGCCGAGATCGACCGGACCAACCGCTTCCCGCGCGAGCTCTGGCCGGAGATGGGCGAGCTCGGCCTGCTCGGCATCACCGTCGAGGAGGAGTTCGGCGGCGCCGGGATGGGCTACCTCGCGCATTGCGTCGCGATGGAGGAGATCAGCCGCGCCTCGGGCGCGGTCGGCCTGTCCTACGGCGCGCACAGCAACCTCTGCGTCAACCAGATCCGCCGCAACGGCACGCCCGAGCAGAAGCGGAGATATCTGCCGAAGCTGATCTCGGGCGAGCATCGTGGGCGCGCTCGCGATGAGCGAGGCAGGGTCCGGCTCCGACGTGGTCTCGATGCGCACCCGCGCCGATCGCAAGGGCAACGACGGCTTCGTGCTCAACGGCAGCAAGATGTGGATCACCAACGGCACGATCGCCGAGACGCTCGTGGTCTACGCCAAGACCACGCCCGATGCCGGGCCGCGCGGCATCACCGCCTTCATCGTCGAGCAGGGCATGCGGGGCTTCTCCCGGGCGCAGAAGCTCGACAAGCTCGGCATGCGCGGCTCCGACACCTGCGAGCTGGTGTTCGAGGACTGCGAGGTGCCGCGCAGAGAACGTGCTGGGCGAGGTCGACCAGGGCGTCCGGGTGCTGATGTCGGGGCTCGACTACGAGCGGGTCGTGCTCGCCGCAGGGCCGCTCGGCATCATGCAGGCGGCGCTCGACGTGGTCGTGCCCTACGTCCACGAGCGCAAGCAGTTCGGCCAGCCGATCGGCGAGTTCCAACTGATGCAGGGCAAGCTCGCCGACATGTACACGACGCTGATGGCGTGCCGCGCCTACGTCTACGCGGTGGCCGCCGCCTGCGATCGCGGCGAGACCGCGCGGAAGGACGCCGCGGGCTGCATCCTCTACGCCGCCGAGAAGGCGACCCAGGTCGCGCTCGAGGCGATCCAGGCGCTGGGCGGCAACGGCTACATCAACGACTACCCGACGGGCCGCCTCCTGCGCGACGCCAAGCTCTACGAGATCGGCGCCGGCACCTCCGAGATCCGCCGCATGCTGATCGGCCGCGAGCTGTTCGAGGAGACGGCGTAGCCTCAGTTCCGATGGAGTTCGAATGGGACGAGCGCAAGCGGCGCACTAACCTGACCAAGCACGGCATTGATTTCGAGACCGCGAAGCTGATCTTTGAGGGTACTTTCATCGAGCGGGAAGATCGACGTCGGGGGTATGGTGAGGGGCGCATCGTGGCCTACGGCGAGACCAGCGGCGTCGTGCTCTGCGTGGTCTATACTAGACGAGAGGATAGACTGAGGATCATCAGTGTCCGAAGGGCCAGGAGAGATGAGCGCAAAGACTACTACGCGGCCATGTCGACGCGCGGCGCCACATGATCGCACCGACTGGGAAAGCGTGCGGACCATGACTGAGGAGGAGATCGAAGCCAACGCCGCGTCCGATCCCGACAATCCGCCGCGTGAGGCGGATTTCATGCGGGAGGGTCGGACCGTAAGGCCCGGCTCGCCTCGATGGGAATTGATCCAGCTGCACCTGGATGTCGATATCCTGGAATGGTTTCGGGCTCGTCGGTTTCTGTATCAGGACGAGATCAATGAGGCCCTGCGGGCGTACATGGAAGCCCGACGCCAAGAGAAGTAGCTCGACCGATGGCCGGTCCCGACCGGAGGCGCATGCGACAGATCCCGAAGTCCGAGACAAGCTGGACGCGGTTCGCCGCGTGGAGGCGCCGATCCGAACCAGGACCGCATCCCGCTGGAGGTTGTGAAGCGGTTTCTCGACGACGATAACCCCGTCACGGTCTGGCGCGAGCATCGTGGGCTGACGCAGCCGGGTATGGCCCGTGCCGCCGGCCTGCCGTAGGCCACCGTCGAGCGACTGGCAAGCGGCGAGCACAAAGGGCGCCGTGCGGCAGATGCGCAAGCTCGCGGACACGCTCGGGATCAACCTCGATCCCCTGGCCGTATCTTGCGGGTCGCCCGATTTTTGGCATTGCGGCCGGTTGAGCGGAAGCACAGAGTGTTTCCCATATGCCGGAGGGCTGGAACATGCTTGGCCGCAAATTGCTGATCGTCAGCGCCATTGGGTTGGCCACGCTTTGCGCGCGGGCGGCGCCGGCTGAGGTCCGCATTGCCGTTGCCGGCGATATGTCCGGCGCAAATGCCTGGTTCGGCGAGCAATATCAGCGCGGCACTGAGCTGGCGGTGGCGGATGTCAACGCCGAGGGCGGGGTGCTTGGCCAAAGCGTCAAGCTGATCGTGGGTGACGACGCCTGTAACCCCGATCAGGCGGTGGCACTCGCCCGCAAGCTGGTCAGCGATGGCGTGGTCTTGGTCGCCGGCCATTTCTGCTCACACTCATCGATTCCGGCCTCGAAGGTCTACGAGGAGGCGGATGTTTTGATGATCGCACCGAGCTCGGTCAACTCCAGGCTGACCGACGAAGGCGGGCCTAACGTGTTCCGGGTGTGTGGTCGGGACGACCGGCAAGGGACGAAGGTGGCCGATTATCTCGCCGAGTATTGGGCGGACAAGGAGATCGCGATCCTGGACGACGGTACGGTCTGGGGAGCAGGCGTCGCCAACGCGGTCAGGCGCGGGCTGAGTGAGCGTGGCGTGACCGTGGCCCTTGATGAGGCCTACCCGGTAGGCGACTTGGACTATTCCGCGCTGATCGCAAAGATGCAGGCCGCAGGCATCGATGTCTTCTTTGTCGGCGGCTACCACCAGGAGACGGGCTTGATCTTCCGCCAGGCGCACGGCCGCGGCTTCGATGCCAGGCTGATTGCCTCCAGCGCAGTGGCGACTGCGGACTTCCCGATGATCGCCGGCCCGGGGCTGGCTGGCACGCTCATGGTCGCGGCGGCGGACATGCGCGCGAGCCCCCAGGCAGCCGACGTGGTTGCGCGATTTCGGGCGCAGGGCCACGAGCCACAGGGATACACGCTTAACGCCTACGCGGTCGTGCAGGTCTGGGCCCAGGCGGTTGAGGCGGCGGGCTCATTCGAGCTCGATGCGGTGCTCGAGATGATGCATAGCCGCCAGTTCGACACGGTGCTGGGCCGAATCGGCTTCGATGCCAAGGGCGATGTTACTGGCTTCGATCCCTGGCGATGGTACGTCTGGCAAGGTGACGACTACGTGCCGGCGGCGGGCGTGAGCGATTGATTCGAGAACGTCGAGGCGTTCCAGCCATCGCAGGTGGGTTTCCGGATTGCGTCGGGTTCATGACGAGCGCGCCATCTGGATGGCGCTCGAGGCGATCCAGGCGCTCGGCGGCAACGGCTACATCAACGACTATCCGACCGGCCGGCTCTTGCGCGATGCCAAGCTCTACGAGATCGGCGCCGGCACCTCCGAGATCCGCCGCATGCTGATCGGCCGCGAGCTGTTCGAGGAGACCGCGTAGCCTGAGGACGCTCCTCGCGCGTTGACAGGCGCTGCTGATGATAGCATAATCGCTCGCATGGCTCAGGTGATCGTGCGCAATCTCGACGAGGACGTGGTCGCGTCCTTGAAGTTCAAGGCCGAGCTGCACGGGCATTCGCTCGAGCAGGAGCTGCGCGAGATCCTCAAGCGCGCTGCCGAGCTGACGGCCGAGGAGAAGCTGGCGCTGGTCGACCGCATCCGGGCGAAGCAGAAGCGGCCGCTGGAGGACGACAGCGCCGATCTGATCCGCGAGGACCGCGACAGCCGCTGATGCTGGTCGTCGACGCGTCGGTCGCGGTCAAGTGGTTCATCCTGGAGCCTGAGACCGCGGATGCGCGCGCCCTGATCGAAGGCCCGGACCCGCTGATCGCGCCTGACCTGGTCGTGCCGGAGGTGATCAACGTCGTCTGGCGCACGGCTGATCAGGGGCGATCTCGAAGCGAGACCAGGTCGACTGAGATGTGCCCGAAGCCCTGCCGAAGGTGTTCGCCGAGTTCTGGCCGAGCGTCGTGGCTGGCGCGCGACGCCTTCGAGATCGCCGCGGAATTGCGCCACCCGGTCTACGACTGCTTCTACCTGGCGCTGGCCGAGAGCGAGGACGCGGTGATGGTCACCGCCGACCGGCGGCTGCTCGGCAGCCTTGGTACGGCACCCGCATGGGAGAACGCGTCTGCCGACCACTTGGTCGGCTGACGGGCAGGCGAACGGGCATGGCCGCAGGCGCCAAGCATCGGATAGCCGGCCATGGCGGTGATCCGCTCGACCATCAATCTCCGCAGCCCGGAGTACGTGGCGAACGAGCGGGCGATGCGCGCCGCGGTCGCGGAGATCGCGCGAGCGCGCGCTAGCGGTGATGGAGGGCGGCCCCGCGCATGCCCGCGAGCGGCATCTCGCGCGCGGCAAGCTCCTGCCGCGGGAGCGGGTCGGCCGCCTGCTCGATCCCGGCTCGCCGTTCCTCGAGGTCGGCCTGCTCGCGGCCGCCGGCATGCACGACGACGAGGTGCCGGCGGCCGGCATGATCACCGGCATCGGCCGGGTCGCGGGCACCGAATGCATGATCGTCTGCAACGACGCGACGGTGAAGGGCGGCACCTACTACCCGATCACCGTCAAGAAGCACCTGCGCGCGCAGGAGATCGCCGAGCAGAACCGCCTGCCGTGCATCTACCTGGTCGACAGCGGCGGCGCCAACCTGCCCAATCAGGACGAGGTGTTCCCCGACCGCGACCATTTCGGCCGGATCTTCTACAACCAGGCCAACCTGTCGGCCAGGGGCATCCCGCAGATCGCGGTGGTCATGGGCTCCTGCACCGCGGGCGGCGCCTACGTGCCGGCGATGTCGGACGAGTGCGTGATCGTCCGCCAGCAGGGCACGATCTTTCTCGGCGGTCCGCCCTTGGTCAAGGCCGCGACCGGCGAGGAGGTCAGCGCCGAGGAGCTCGGCGGCGCCGACCTCCACAGCCGGGAGTTCGGGCGTCACCGACCACTACGCCCATGACGACGCGCATGCGCTCGCGATCGCGCGGCGGATCGTCGCCAACCTCAATCGCGTGAAGCGGGTCGAGCTCGACCTCGCGCCGCCCGAGGAGCCGCTCTATCCGGCCGCCGAGATCTACGGCATCGTGCCGCCGGACCTGCAGCCGCCCCTTCGAGGTCCGCGAGGTCATCGCGCGGGTGGTCGACGGCTCGCGCTTCGACGAGTTCAAGGCGCTCTACGGCCCGACGCTTGATCACCGGCTTCGCGCGCCTCGCTGGGCATGCCGGTCGGGATCATCGCCAACAACGGCGTGCTGTTCCGCGAATTCGGCGCTCAAGGGCGCGCACTTCGTCGAGCTCTGCTGCCAGCGCAGGATCCCGCTGGTCTTCCTGCAGAACATCACGGGCTTCATGGTCGGGCGCAAGTACGAGGCCGGCGGCATCGCCAAGGACGGGGCGAAGCTGGTGACCGCGGTCGCGACCGCCGCCGTGCCCAAGCTCACGGTGATCGTCGGCGGCTCGTTCGGCGCCGGCAACTACGGCATGTGCGGCCGCGCCTACGGCCCGCGCTTCCTGTGGATATGGCCGAACGCGCGGATCTCGGTGATGGGCGGCGAGCAGGCGGCGAACGTGCTGGCGACCGTGCGGCGCGATGGCATCGAGCGCAAGGGCGGGACCTGGCCTGCCGCGGAGGAGGCCGCCTTCAAGCAGCCGATCATCGACCAGTTCGAGCACCAGGGCCACCCGCTCTACGCCACCGCGCGGCTTTGGGACGACGGCGTGATCGACCCGGCCAAGACCCGCGAGGTCCTGGCGCTCAGCCTGTCCGCCGCCCTGAACCAGCCGATCGAGGAAACCCGCTTCGGCGTCGTTCAGAATGTAGAGCCGGCCATGTTCCAGAAAGTCCTGATCGCCAACCGCGGCGAGATCGCCTGTCAGGGTGATCCGCACGGCGCACCGGCTGGGTGTGCGCTGCATCGCGGTCTACTCGGATGCCGATCGCGACGCGATGCATGTGGCGCTTGCGGACGAGGCCTACCGGCTCGGACCTCCGCCGGCCGTCGAGAGCTATCTGAACGTCCCAGCGGATCATCGAGGTCGCGCTCGCGTCCGGGGCCGAGGCGATCCATCCGGGCTACGGCTTCCTGTCCGAGAATCCCGAGTTCGTCGACGCCTGCGATGCCGCCGGGATCACCTTCATCGGGCCCCCGGCCGCGGCGATCCGGGCGATGGGCCTCAAGGACCAGGCCAAGCGGCTGATGGAGGACGCGGGCGTCCCGGTGGTGCCGGGCTACCACGGCGCGGGCCAGGAGGACGCGGCCCTGGCCGCGCATGCCGACGCGGTCGGCTATCCGGTGCTGATCAAGGCGCGCGCCGGCGGCGGCGGCAAGGGCATGCGGGTGGTCCGGAGCGCGCGCGACTTCGGCGCCGCGCTCGAGAGCGCAAGGCGCGAGGCGGCTTCCAGCTTCGGCGACGAGCGGGTCCTGATCGAGAGCTACCTGGAGCGGCCGCGCCACATCGAGATCCAGGTGTTCGCCGACCGCCACGGGCAGGTCGTGCACCTCTTCGAGCGCGACTGCTCCCTGCAGCGCCGCCATCAGAAGGTGATCGAGGAGGCGCCCGCCCCCGGCATGCCGCCCGCGATGCGCGCCGCCATGGGTGCGGCCGCGGTCAAAGCGGCGGAGGCGATCGGCTACGTCGGCGCCGGTACGATCGAGTTCATCGCCGACGTCGCCGACGGGCTCGACCCCGAGCGCTTCTACTTCATGGAGATGAACACCCGCCTCCAGGTCGAGCACCCGGTGACCGAGCTGATCACCAATACCGACCTCGTCGAGTGGCAATTGCGCATCGCCGCCGGCGAGCGGCTGCCACGCGGCCAGGACGAGCTCGCGATCGAGGGCCACGCGCTCGAGGCGCGGCTCTATGCCGAGGATCCGGCCCGGGGCTTCCTGCCGTCGACCGGTCGCCTCAGCCACCTCGCCATGCCGCCGGCGAGCCGCGAGGTCCGGATCGACAGCGGGGTGCGCGCGGGCGACGTCATCACGCCCTTCTACGATCCGATGATCGCCAAGCTGGTCGTCCATGGCCGCGACCGGGCGCATGCGCTCAACCTGATGGCGATGGCGCTGGAGCAGGTCGAGGCGGTCGGCTGCGCCACCAACGCCCCGTTCCTTTGCGCCCTGGTGCGCGATGCCGAGGTTGCCGCCGGCCGGGTCGACACCGTGCTGATCGAGCGCAGGCTCGAGGCGCTGCTGGCCGCGGCCGCGCCTGAGGCGGCAGATGCGGTCGTGTTCGCCGTGCTCGATGCGATCGGCATCTTCGCGGCCGCGCCGGACGCACGACCCCTGGTCGGTGCTCAAGGGCTGGCGGCTGTGGCGCGGCGCGCGGCAGTTCGCCCATCTCGGCCAGGCGAGGAGCGCCTCGAGGTGCCGGTCCTGTTCATGGACGACGGCGGCTTCGAGGTCCAGCTCGGGACCGGCCCGGTGGTCGCGCGCGTCGTGCGCCAGGAGGGGCGCCAGGTCACCCTCGATCTCGGCGAGCGCCTGATCGGCGCGACGGTGATCCGGGGCGACGGCGAGGTGCGGGTCTTCATCGATGGCCGCGAGCACCGCTTCGCGCTGACCGACCACCTCGCGGCCGAAGCCGGCGGGGCGTTGGCCGACAACCGCGTGGTCGCGCCGATGCCGGGCCGGATCGTGCTGCTGGCGGTGAGCGAGGGCGAGCAGGTCGAGGCCGGCGCGCGGATCGCGGTGCTCGAGGCGATGAAGATGGAGCAGACGCTCGCCGCCCCGGTCGCCGGGACCGTGCGCGACCTCGCGGTCGCCCAGGGCGAGCAGATCGAGGAGGGCATGGTGCTCTGCACCCTCGAGCTGGCCGAGCCCTGAGGCCGGCGGCGCGTCATTCCGGCCAGCGGTAGGACTTGATCGCGCGCACGAAGGCCGCGACCGCGGGCGAGAACCGGCGCCCCGACATCGTCACCAGGGCGACGTCGCGGAACACCTCGGGGTCGATCACCCGGCGCATCTGCAGGCCCGGGACGACCACCGAGTACTCCGGCGTGAAGCAGATCCCCATGCCGGCCATCACCATGGTCTGGATCCAGTCCTCGCGCTCGCTGCGATACGCGATCCGCGTGGTGATGCCGAGCTGCCCGGCGATCGCGTCGAGGTGGTCGAAGTACTCGCAGTTGATCCGGCGCAGGTAGGCTTCGCCGTGGACGTCCTTGAAGCGGATCGCGTTGTGGAGCTCGAAGCGGTGGCCGGGCGGGAACGCGATCACGAAGTGCTCGCGGTAGAGCGGATGGACGTCGAAGCGCTCGTCGAACGGCCCGGGCTGCGCCATCACCGCGACGTCGAGGCTGCCCGCGTGGAGCAGCTCCGAAAGCTGGCCTGGGACCCCTTCGAGCAGGGTCACGTCGATGCCCGGGTTGTCGCGCTGGAAGGTGTTGAGGAAGCCGATCCCGCGCAGCGGGCCGATCGTGCACATCAGCCCGACGTTGAGCGCCGCATGCTCGAGCTTGAGGAAGCTGTTGGCGGTGGTCTTGGCGGCCTCGGTCTGGCGCCAGACCTGCTCGAGCTGCGGGCGCATCAGGCGGCCGAGGTCGGTCAGATGGGTGAGGTGGCGCTCGCGCCGGAACAGGAGCCCGCCGAGCTCGTCCTCGAGCTTCTGGATCGCGCGCGTCAAGGCCGGCTGGGTGACGTTGCAGTTCTCGGCCGCGCGGGTGAAGTTCAGGGTCTCGCAGACCGCGAGGAAGTAGCGGATCTGGTGCATCTCCATCACGGTCCCTCCCGACCGGCCGGGAGGTCATGTCCCGACAGCATCAAACTCATACACAGCAGGCATTTGCTCTATCGACAACCGCGCGATCATATCGTGATCAGCCTCCCTCCCGAACTCGCGGCCGGCCCAAGCGCCGGCCGTCCCTTTCCGGGAGGCGAGGCGTCCAGGGTCGAGGGTCTTGCGATGCTGAGATCGATCATCGTTGGCGTCGTGGCGCTCATCGGGTGGGCGCCGGCGCAGGGCAGCGAGCCCGCGGCCGCCTACGAGCTGACCATCCGGAACACCAATCCGGGCCAGAACTTCTCGCCGCCGGTGATCCTCCTGCACAGGCCGGAATACCGGCTGTTCGAGCCCGGGCAACCCGCGAGCCATGCGCTCTGGCGCCTCGCCGAGGACGGCTCGACGACGGAGTTCCAGGCGCTGGCCGACCCTGCCGTGCGCTCGGTGATCATCGGTAAGCCGGTCCATCGCCGCAGCTCCCCGGTATTCACCACCGCGCTCGAGGCGCCGGGCGTCTCCTGATCTCCGTCGCGGCGATGCTGTCGCTCACCAACGACGGCTTCGTCGCCGCGCGCTCGGTCGGGCTGCCCGAGGAGGTCGGAGCGCGCGTCATCGTCGAGCTGCGCGCCTACGACGCCGGCTCCGAGGCCAACACCGAATCCTGCGCGCACGTGCCCTGCGAGGTCCATGATGTGCGGATGACCGTGGGCGCCGAGGGCGTCGTAAGGCAACATGCCGGGATTCGCGGCGATGCCGACATCGCGCCGAGCCGGGGCTGGCACGGCGCCGATCTCGGCACGCTCACGATCACGCGGCTCCGCTAGGAGGACCAGAGATGACCACGCGTTTCGATGCCATCGTGATCGGCACCGGCCAGTCCGGGCCCGCGCTCGCGCGGCGCCTGACCGAGGCCGGCCGGAAGGTCGCCGTGATCGAGCGCAAGCGCTTCGGCGGCACCTGCGTCAACACCGGCTGCATCCCGACCAAGTCGCTGATCGCGAGCGCGCGGGCGGCCCACGTCGCGCGCCGCGCCGCCGACTTCGGCGTCGTGATCGAAGGGCCGGTCCGGGTCGACATGAAGGCGGTCAAGGCGCGCAAGGACGCGATCGTGCGCGTCTCCAACGAGGGCGTCGAGGAGTGCCTGCGCGAGAACCCGGGCGTCACCGTCTACGTCGGCCACGCCCGCTTCATCGGGCCCCAAGCAGGTCCAGGTCGACGCTGCCACGCTCGAGGCGGAGCAGATCTTCATCAACGTCGGCGCCCGCGCCGGCGTCCCGCCGATCCCCGGCATCGACAGGGTGCCATATCTCGACCAACTCCTCGATGATGGCGGTCGACTTCCTGCCCGAGCACCTGGTGATCCTGGGCGGCAGCTACATCGGGCTCGAGTTCGGCCAGATGTATCGCCGCTTCGGCAGCGCGGTCACCGTGATCCAGCGCGGCCCGCAGCTGGTCCCGCGCGAGGACGAGGACATCGCGCTCGCGATCCGCGAGATCCTCGAGGACGGAGGGCATCCGCGTCCTGACCGAGGCGGACGCGACCCGGGTCGCGGGGCGCGACGGCAAGGTCGCGGTCTCGGTCAAGGTCGGCGCGGCGACGACCGAAGTGGTCGGCTCGCACCTCCTGGTCGCGACCGGGCGGCGCCCGAACACCGACGACCTCGGCCTCGATCGGGCCGGGATCGCGACCGACGAGCGCGGCTACATCAAGGTCGACGGCCAGCTGCGCACCAGCGTGCCCGGCGTGTTCGCGATGGGCGACTGCAACGGCCGCGGCGCGTTCACCCACACCTCCTACAACGACTTCGAGATCATCGCCGCCAACCTGCTCGAGGGCGAAGAGCGCCGGGTCGAGGACCGGATCACGACCTACGGCCTGTTCATCGATCCGCCGCTCGGCCGCGCCGGCATGACCGAGAGGGAGGTCCGGCGCCAGGGCATCGAAGGCGCTGGTCGCGAAGATGCCGATGGAGGACGTCGGGCGCGCCTACGAGCGCAGCGAGACCAAGGGCTTCATGAAGATCATCGTCGACGCCGAGAGCAAGCAGCTGCTCGGCGCGGCGCTGCTCGGCATCGAGGGCGACGAGATCGTGCAGGGCCTGCTCGACATGATGTACGCCAAGGCGCCCTACACCGTGATCCAGCGCGCGATGCACATCCATCCCGACGGTCTACGAGATGATCCCCTACATGTTCGAGGATCTGCAGCCGCTCGCGTAGAGATTGCCCGCCGACCATTCGGCTGCAGCGGTAATCGCCTGGCCCGGCATAGGGCTCGGGGCTCGCCAGCATCGAGCCCATCGTGCTCAGCGCCACCGGCCGTCTGCCCGACTCGCTCCGCATCGGCATCGCCGCGGTCTTGAGCGCGGGCTACTTCGGCTTCCTCGCCGGGCCACCGCTGATTGGCCTCATCGCCGAGGCGCGCGGCCTGCCGGTCGGCCTCGGGCTGGTCGCGCTGGCTGCGCGCGGCGGCGCTCGCCGGCTGACCGGCGCTCATGATGCCCGGGCATCGAGATCATACGGAAACGGCATTTCCGTAGGACCGGCCGGTCTGGAAGATTGCGCATGCCGGCGGGTCGATCCATCCGTGAGACCCGGCCGAAGTTCCCGTGCCAACCGAGGCGATACGAGGCCGGATGGCTTCCAGCGCCTCATTGCAAGGAAGCCTGAGATGCTTGCTGAACGTGCAACCCCGCTCCAGTCCTTCGGCGTGCAGCCCGAAGCCATAGCGACGACCGGCGTGAAGCTCGAGTCCGCCGGCCTCCACATCGCGCGCTATTCGTTGGTGCTGGTCCTGGTCTGGATCGGCGCGATGAAGTTCACCGCCTACGAGGCCGGCGCGATCGAGCCGCTGGTCGCGCACAGCCCGCTGATGTCCTGGCTGTACGCGGTGTTCAGCGTCCAGGCGACCTCGAACCTGATCGGCGTCGCCGAGATCGCCGCGGGCGTGATGATCGCGATCCGGCCCTGGTCGGCGGCAGCCGCGGTGGTCGGCAGCCTGATGGCGTGCGCGACCTTCGCGATCACGCTGACCTTCCTGCTCTCGACCCCGGGCTGGGAGCCGAGCCTCGGCGGGTTCCCGGCGCTGTCGGTCGCGCCCGGGCAGTTCATCCTCAAGGACGCGGTGCTGCTCGGCGCGGCGCTCTGGTCGCTCGGCGAGGCGCTCCGCCACCTCGGCACCAGGGAGTAGGCGCCCTGCGGATCGAGGGCCGGCGCGCCGGGCGAGCCCCGGCCGCCGCCCGATCCGGGAGAAGCAGCCATGGCCGTAGCCTTGCGTGACCTCCAGCCGCAGTCGGCTCCGGCCGCGACCCGGCCGCGGTCG
>CAVWCE010000009.1:0-109785 GCA_963753275.1 uncultured Alphaproteobacteria bacterium
AGATCGCGCTGGCGCCGCTGTCCATCGGCAGGATCGCGCCGGTCACCTTGCGGGCCTCGTCGGAGGCCAGATAGAGCGCCATGCGGCGCCACGTCCTCGGGCTCGCTCGCGCCGAGCAGCGATTTCTTGAGTCGGGTCGTCGTCGCGCAGCAGCGCCCCGACCCGCTCGGTCAGGATCACGCCCGGCGCGATCGCGTTGACCCGGATGTTTTCGCGGCCCACTGCAGGGCGAGCGCCTGGGTGAGCGCGCGCACGCCGCCCTTGGCGCTCGTGTAGGCGTCGGCGCCGGCGGTGCCGATCATCGCGCGGATCGAGGTCGTGTTGATGATCGAGCCGCCGCCGCCCTCGACCATCACCGGGATCGCGAAGCGGCAGCCGAGAAAGGTGCCGAACAGGTCGACGCCGATCGTGCGCCAGAACTCGTCGAGCGCGATCTCGGTGACCTTGCCGTCCCGCGGGGTGGCGCCGCCCGCGTTGTTGTAGAGCACATGCAGGCCGCCGAACGCGCTCGACCGTCGTCCGCGACCGCGGCGCGACGCTCCGGGCTCGGCGACGTCGGTCTCGACGAACAGGGCCTCGCCGCCGGCGTCTCGATCGCCTCGCGGTCGCCCGCCGTCGGCGGCGGCGAGCTCGGCGATCGCGACCTTGCGCCCTCGGCCGCGAACAGCGAGCGCGGCGGCCCGGCCGATGCCGCGCCCGGCGCCGGTGATCAAGGCCGTCTTTCCCTCCAGACGACCGCACGGCTCCCTCCGGCTTCTCCTTGTCGTCCAGCCATGGTCATGGCAGCGGCTGGCTCCATCGCCAAGCGTAAGCGCGACCGCCACGGCCATCGCGAGGTTGAGGCTCGAGACGCGCGGCCGCATCGGCAGCGCGAGGCGGCGCTCGGCGCGCGCGCGAAGCTCCGGGCTCAGGCCCTGACGCTCGCCGCCGAAGGCCAGCAGCGCCGCGGTCGGGATGCTGCCCGGGCGCAGCGGCTCGCCGTCGGGGTCGATCGCGAGCAGCGCGGCCGCGGACATCCGGCAAGCGCTCGAGCCGCGCGACCGGCAGGGCGTAGTGCAGGCCCGCCGAGCCGCGCAGCGCCGCCGGATGCCAGGGATCGAGGCGGCCCAGCGTCAGCACGCCGCGGCACCCGCCGCCGCCGCGGCGCGCACCGCGGCGCCAAGGTTGCCGAGATGCCTCGGATGCTCGAGCAGGACGATCGGCGCGGCGGAAGCCGGTCCGCCAGCAGGCCCGCGGGATCGACCTTGGGTCGCCGCGCGAGCGCGAGCACGCCGGTCGGCGGCGGGGCCGGCGCCAGCTGCGCGAACGCGCGGGCGGGACCTCGACGAGGTGGCGCTCGAGCCAGCCCCGATGTCGGGCGCCAGCCGCTGCGCCAAGGCCGCGAGCGGCGCGGCCGGCGGCGCGCAGGCGATCTCGATCGTCGCTCCGAAGCGCAGCGCGTGCTTGAGCGGGTGAAAGCCCTCGAGCACCGCCCGCGCGGGGTCGCTGCGGGCGCGCCGGAAGCGCTCGATCAGGGCGCGCTCGTCGCCGGTCAAGGAAACCGCTCCACCCGAGGGTTTGTGCACCGGTCGGTTCGCGGCACAAGATCGGGCGACCCTCACGAAGGCACCGGAGCGACCAGGACGGATCCAGCGGCGACGGCCTTGCTGATCCGACCAGACGGCTGCTCGGTCGCCGGCGCCCGGGCGACGGAGCGATGGCGACCGATCAAGCGTCGCGCCTATGCAGGTACGTCCCGCGGATCGGCGCCGAGCCGCAGCCGATGGTCGCGACTATGCCGCGATGATCGAGGACCACGCCATCTGGGTCATCGATCATCCGGACGGGGCGGGGCTGCTGGCGGCCCTCGTGCTGCGGACGGAGGCCGATGCGCTCGTCGTCTGGAGCGTCGCGGTCGCGCCGGCCGCCCAGCGCGCAGGGTCTGGGAGGCCGGCTGCTCGCCTTCGCCGAGGCCGAGGCGCGGCGCGCGGGCCTCCGGCACCTGCGCCTGTTCACCAACGCGATGTTCACCGAGAACCTCGCCCTCTACCAGCGGCTCGGCTACATGAGACCGGCCGCGAGGACTACCGCGGACGGGTGCTGGTCCACCTGCACAAGCCGCTGGACGAGCCCTGGCCAAAGCTGGGATAGTCCGGAATCGGACGGAAGGTTCGGAGCGCCGGTGACGGCGCCGACGGAGGGAGCGATGGGAAGCTTTGGGCGACCGGATGCGCGCTGGCGGTCTCGTGCCTCTGGGGCGGCGCGGCTCTGGCGCAGAGGCGCAGCACCTGCGCGGCACGCTGGCCGCGATCGAGGACGGCGTGCTGACGGTCGTGAACGAGGACGAGGAGGAGGTGCAGGTCGCGCTGACCGCGGACACCGGCATCTATCTCGTGATCGGCCGGCCAAGTTCGCCGACATCGAGGCCGGCCAGTTCGTCGGCGTGACCTCGGTCGAGCAGGACGAGGAGCGGGTGGCGCTCGAGGTCCACGTCTTCGCGGAGGATCTGCGCGGCACCGGCGAAGGCCACTTCCCGTGGGACCTGGTCAAGGAGCCCAACACCATGACCAACGCCACGATCGCCGAGATCGAGCAGGCGAGCCCGGTCGAGCGGGTGCTGCGCCTGACCTACAAGGCGGGCGAGGGCCACGGGCAGAGCGAGGGCGAGCAGGTGGTCCGGGTGCCGGACTTCGCCGACATCGTGTTCCTCGAGAGCGCGCCCGACCGCAGCGTGCTGGTCCCCGACCGGCCGGTGTTCATCTTCGCCCAGGACGCCGACGCCGCTCCCGGTCGCGCTCGCGATCGCGGTCGGCCAGGGCGTGACGCCGCCGATGTGATGCGGACGTCGCTTGCCGCGGCACGCCTGGGCACAGCGGGCGTCGGCCCCTCCCTGGTGCGCCTCACAGCTCCAGGCCGGCATCCACCCAGACCCCGCCGCGGGAGCTGGATTCGAGCGCCGCGGTGATGAACCTGACGCCGCGCGCGCCGTCCTCGACGGTCGGCACGAGGGCGGCGTCGGGATCGGGCTCGCGGCCCTCGAGCCGGGCGGTGATCTGCTCGGCGCAGTCGCTGTAGAGGTTGGCGAAGGCCTCGAGATAGCCCTCGACGTGGCCGGGCGGGATGCGGGTCACCCGGCCGGCGCTCTCGCCCGCGCCGGGTGGCCGCGGACGATCTTCTGCGGCGGCTTGCCGAGCGGGAACAGGTCGAGGAAGTCCGGCGTGTTCCTGCTGCCAGGCGAGCCCGCCCTTGCTCGCCATAGACCCGCAGCCGGAGCGCGTTGTCGTTGCCCGGCGCCACCTGCGAGGCCCACAGCATGCCGCGCGCGCCGCCGGCGTAGCGCAGCAGGATGTTGCAGTTGTCGTCGACCCGGCGGCCGTCGACGAAGGTCGAGAGGTCGGCGCACAGCTGCTCGGCCTCGAGGCCGCTGACGAAGGCCGCGAGGTTGAAGGCGTGGCTGCCGATGTCGCCGATCGCACCGCCGCCCGACTGCGCCGGGTCGGTGCGCCAGGCGGCCTGCTTCTGGCCGGTCTCCTCGAGCCGCGTGGTCAGCCAGTCCTGCGGATACTCGACCTGCACCACCCGGATCCGGCCGAGCTCGCCCGCCTGCACCCGCTCGCGCGCCTCGCGCACCATCGGAAAGCCGGTGTAGTTGTGGGTCAGGCCGAACACGAGGCCGGTGCGCCGGACCGTCTCGACCAGGTCGAGCGCGTCGTCGAGGTTGGTGGTCAGCGGCTTGTCGCAGATCACGTGGATGCCGGCCTCGAGGAACGCCTTGGCGGCCGGATGGTGGACGTGGTTCGGGGTGACGATCGCGACCACGTCGATGCCGTCGTCGCGCGCGGCCTCCTGCGCTCGGCCATCTCGGCGAAGCTGCCATAGGCGCGCTCGGGCGCGATGCGCAGCTCGGCCGCCGACGCTTTGGCCCGCGCCGGATCGGACGACAGCGCGCCCGCGACCAGCTCGTAGCGGTCGTCGAGGCGCGCCGCGATCCGGTGCACCGCGCCGATGAACGCGCCCTGGCCGCCGCCCACCATGCCGAGCCGCAGCCGCCGCCCGAGCTTGCCCTCGCCCTTGCCTTCGATCGCCATCTCGCCCTCCTCAGCCGATGCCGAGCATGCGGCGGTTGGCGGCCTCGTCCGCGCCGCCGGCGGCGAAGTCCTCGAACGACGCTCTCGGTCACCCTGATGATGTGGTCGGCGATGAACGGCGCGCCCTCGCGCGCGCCGTCCTCGGGGTGCTTCAGGCAGCACTCCCACTCCAGGACCGCCCAGCTGTCGTAGTCGTAGGCGGCGAGCCGCGAGAAGATGCCGACGAAGTCGACCTGGCCGTCGCCCAGCGAGCGGAACCGCCCGGCGCGCTCGAGCCAGGGCTGGAAGCCCGAATAGACGCCCTGCTTCGGGCTCGGGTTGAACTCGGCGTCCTTGACGTGGAACGCCCGGATCCGCTCGTGGTAGACGTCGATGAAGCCGAGATAGTCGAGCTGCTGCAGGAGGAAGTGGCTGGGATCGTAGTTGATGTGGCAGCGCGGATGGTTGCCGACCCGCTCGAGGAACATCTCGAAGGTCACGCCGTCGATCAGGTCCTCGCCCGGATGGAGCTCGTAGCAGACGTCGACGCCGGCCTCATCGAACGCATCCAGGATCGGCTTCCAGCGCCGCGCCAGCTCGTCGAACGCGGTCTCGATCAGGCCGGCCGGCCGCGGCGGCCAGGGATAGAGATAGGGCCAGGCGAGCGCGCCCGAGAAGCTGACGTGGGCGGAGAGGCCGAGCCGCCGCGAGGCCTTGGCGGCCAGCCTCATCTGCTCGACCGCCCATTCCTGCCGGGCCTTGGGATTGCCGCGCACCTGCGGGTGCTGCGAAGGCGTCGAAGGCCGCGTCGTAGGCCGGGTGGACCGCGACCAGCTGGCCCTGCAGATGGGTCGAGAGCTCGGTCAGCGCGACGCCTGCGTCCTCGAGCGTGCCCTTGACCTCGTCGCAATAGGCGTCGCTCTCGGCCGCCTTGCTCGAGGTCGAACAGGCGGGCGTCCCAGCTCGGGATCTGCACGCCCAGATAGCCGAGATCGGCCGCCCATCGCGCGATGCCGGCGAGCGAGTCGAACGGCGCCTGATCGCCCGCGAACTGGGCGAGAAAGATCGCCGGTCCCTTCATCGTCTTCATGCCGTGCCCTCCCCTCGTGCCACGCGGTGCTGGCGGCAATCTAGGCGACTTTGGCAGGCGGACGGAACGCCTGTTCGCTCAAGCCTCAGCCCGGACTTGACAAGTCGGGCGACGCGCCTTGCGTTATCGCCGCGGTCTCGGCGAGCAGGAGGACGCCCGCCATGAGCGAAGGCGCCAGACGCTACTTTCCGGTCTCCTGGGAGGAGCTCCACCGGGACGCGCGCGCGCTGTCCTGGCGCCTCGCCGAGCGCGGCCCGTTCGAGGGCATCGTCGCGGTCACCCGCGGCGGCCTGGTGCCGGCCCACATCGTCGCCCGCGAGCTCGACATCCGCCTGATCGACACGATCTGCGTCTCGTCCTACGACACCGAGGTCCAGCGCCCGCCCGAGGTGCTGAAGGGGGTGCAGGGCGACGGCGCGGGCTGGCTGATCGTCGACGACCTGGTCGATACCGGCCAGACCGGCCGGCGTCGTGCGCGAGATGCTGCCCGAGGCCCACTTCGCCACGGTCTACGCCAAGCCCGCCGGCCGGCCGGTGGTCGACACCTTCGTCACCGAGGTCAGCCAGGACACCTGGATCCTGTTCCCCTGGGACATGGAGCCCAAGTTCGCGCAGCCGATCGTCGCGCTGAAGGGACGATAGGGGCTTGACGCTGCGGCTGAATCGAACGAGAATCTTCCTGGATGCCCGGCTCAATTGCAACGCTCAAGGCGCGGCATGACATGGCGGATCCGCTGTCGGTCGCCGGTGCGCTAGCAGGTCATGGCGCCGGGCGAGCGAGGGGCCGGTGCGGGCGGCAGGCCGCGCCGGCGGCCGGACTCTCGAGCCGCACGATGCGGCAGACTCCAGGCCGCCGATCTCGACGCCATCGCTCGCGTGCACTGGCGCGCCTGCCGGGTCGCGTACCGGTTCATGAACTGGTCCTACGGCGAGGACCAGGTCCGGCGCTGGTACGCCGGCAAGCTCGCGGAGTGGGACTGGGGCCGGGTCGCGTGCGAGGGCGGGCGCGTGGTCGGCTATCTCGCCGCGATCGGCCCTCACATCGACCAGCTGTTCGTCGACCCCGATCACCAGCGCGCCGGCATCGGCACTTCCCTGCTCGAGGCGATGCTGGAGCGGCGGCTGCGGCCGGCGACCCTGCACGTGTTCGCGCTCAACGCGCCGGCCCGCGCGCTCTTCGAGCGCTTCGGCTTCAGGCAGGCCGATGCCTGGTGGAACGAGCAGGACAACGCGCTCGAGCTGTTGTATCGGCTCGACGACCTTAGCTCGCTCGCAGGACGGCAAGGGTCGTGGCAGCTTGCCCATCAACCGCGGCGCGTGTAGTGGTCGGCGCGTTCTCGCAGGGCCGGTGCGGCCACCCGGCGATCAGAGGGGCGAGAGCCTGGACATGCGCGCAGGACGCACGCGAGCTCGACGACGGGCAGCGTCCTGGAGTGCGATCTCTGCATCGTCGGCGGCGGCGCCGCCGGGATCACCATCGCGCGCGCCTTCGCCGGCGCCCGGCTCGAGGTCTGCCTGCTCGAGAGCGGCGGGCTCGAGTACGAGGAGGAGATCCAGGACCTCTATGCAGGGCGCCAACGTCGGCCTGCCCTATTTCGACCTCGACATCTGCCGGCTGCGCTTCTTCGGCGGCTCGACCAACCATTGGGCCGGGCGCTGCCGGCCGCTCGACGAGCTCGACTTCGAGCACCGGCCGTGGGTCCCGCTCTCCGGCTGGCCGTTCGGCAAGGCCGAGCTCGAGCCCTACTACCGGGAAGCGCAGAAGCTCTGCCAGCTCGGCGCCTACGACTATACGCCCGAGCCCTGGCTCGATCCCGGCCAGGAGGTCCTGCCGTTCGACCCCGCGAAGGTCGTGAGCCGGGTCTGGCAGTTCAGCCCGCCGACCCTGTTCGGCGAGGTCTATCGGCGGCGAGCTCGAGGCAGCCGCCAACGTTCTGCTCCTGCTGCACGCGAGCGTGGTCGAGATCGCGGCCAACGAGGCAGGCAGCGAGGTGCAGGGGCTGCAGGTCGCGACGCTGGCCGGCAAGCGGCTCGGCGTGCGCGCCCGAGCCTATGTGCTGGCCTGCGGCGGCCTCGAGAACCCGCGCCTGCTGCTGGCCTCGAACCGCCAGGTCAACGCCGGCCTCGGCAATCAGCGCGACATGGTCGGCCGCTGCTTCATGGAGCACCCGCACCTGAACGCCGCGCGCGCGCTCGTGGTCGATCCCGCGGTGCTGGCCTTCTACACCCGCGGCCAGGGCGCCGCGGCGGCCGCAGGGACCGAGGTCGTGGGCTGCCTCAACCAGAGCCCGGAGCGGCAGCGCGCCGCTGCAGGTCCTCAACTTCGACGCCCTGTTCACCGTCGACAACATCGGCGATTCCGGCTACGCGGCGCTGCGGCGGCTCTGGAACGCGGCCGAGCAGCGCCGCTGGCCCGAGGACCTCTCGGGCGACCTCTGGCAGGCGCTGGTCGACCTCGACGACACCGCGGCCGGCCTGCTCGGCCGCTTCGGGGTGCGCGAGTACCGCGCCGACCACGCGAGCTTCCTGATGTGGTGCAGCGCCGAGCAGGCGCCCGATCCGGACAGCCGGGTGCGGCTCGGCGACGCGACGGATGCCTTGGGCATGCCGCGGATCGCGCTCGACTGGCGGCTCTCCGAGCTCGACAAGCGCTCGCTCCAGGCCGGCCATCAGGCGGTCGCCCTGGAGCTCGGCCGGACCGGGCTCGGCCGCCTCCAGATCGACGACTGGCTCTTGGCCGACCTCACCGGCTGGTCGCCCGAGCTCGAGGGCGGCCACCACCACATGGGCACGACCCGCATGAGCGCCGATCCGAGCCAGGGCGTGGTCGACGCCGACCTGCCGCGTGCACGGCATCGCCAACCTCTACGTCGCCGGCAGCTCGGTCTTCCCGACCTGCGGCAGCGCCAACCCGACCCTCACCATCGTCGCCCTCGCGCTCCGCCTCGCCGAGGAGCTGCACGAGCGCCTGTCTGTCTGAGTGCGCGCAGCTGGGCGGCAGGCGGCACCGGAGGAGCAGCTTGGTCATAGCGCACTCAATGATTACATTGTGCTCGCTGATGATGGAGGCGCTCATGGCGAGCATCACGATCCGCAACCTCGATCAAGCGATCAAAACCCGTCTGCGCGTCCGCGCGGCTCATCACGGACGGTCGATGGAGGAGGAGGCTCGGGACATCTTGCGGTCGGTGCTCTGTGAAGAGCATGGCCCGCCGGGCGACCTCGCCGCAGCCATCCGTCGGCGCTTCGCAAGCTTGGGCGGGGTCGAGCTGCCGACCCCGCCGCGCGACGCGATCCGCGAGCCGCCGGCATTCGACGGATGATCGTGCTTGACACCAATGTGCTCGCCGAACTGATGAAGAGAGGTCCTGCCGAGGCGGTGACCGTTTGGATGTCGGCCCAACCGGTAGCGAGCCTGTTCACGACCACCATCACCGAGGCCGAGACCCTGTACGGCCTGGCGCTCTTGCCAGCGGGGAGGCGACGCAGCGCGCTGACCGCGGCGGCGAATGCCATGTTCGAGGTGGATTTCGCCGGCCGTATCCTGGGCTTCGACAGCGCCGCCGCCCGCGAGTTCGCTGACATCGCAGCGACCCGGCGTCACGTGGGGCGGCCGATCGCTCAGGCCGATGCCCAGATCGCCGCCATCGTGCGTTCGCGCGGTGCCGCCCTTGCTACCCGCAACAGCGCCGATTTCACGCAGTGCGGCATCTCCGTGGTCAACCCGTGGGAAGCTTGACCCACGATTGGACAGCCCCCGGGAACGGCTCTGCCGCACACTCCCGCCGCCCGCTTCGGCTTGACGAGGGTCGCGCCCCGACACACCTCTGGCTGTCGGGTGAAGGGTCGGGGTGATGGACAAGAAGAGCAACTTCAATGCCTGGTACGTGGTGATCGCGGTGCTCGCGATCCTGGTCGTGCAGGCGATCTTCCAGCAGGCGCGCGAGACCGAGCCTCTGCCCTACAGCCAGTTCCGGGCGTATCTGGAGCAGGGCAAGGTCGACGAGCTGGTGATCACCGAGAGCCGGATCGTCGGCACGCTCAAGGGGGCGGCGGAGGGCGAGCCCGACCGCTTCGTCACCACCCGGGTCGACCCCGAGTTCGCGCGGGAGCTCGAGCAGTACGGCGTCGAGTTCCGCGGCGGCAGCGACGAGAACTTCTTCACCACGCTGCTCTCCTGGGTGCTGCCGGCGCTGATCTTCTTCGGCATCTGGATCTTCCTGTTGCGCCGCATGTCGATGGGCGGCATGGGCGCCGGCGGCCTGATGTCGATCGGCAAGAGCCGCGCCAAGATCTACGTCGAGAAGGACACCAAGACCACGCTCGCCGACGTCGCCGGCGTCGACGAGGCCAAGGCCGAGGTCCAGGAGATCATCGACTTCCTGAAGGATCCCCAGGGCTACGGCACGCTGGGCGCCCGCCTGCCGCGCGGCGTGCTGCTGGTGGGCCCCCCCGGCACCGGCAAGACGCTGCTCGCGCGCGCGGTCGCGGGCGAGGCCGGCGTCACCTTCCTCTCGATCTCGGGCTCCGAGTTCGTCGAGATGTTCGTAGGCGTCGGCGCCGCGCGCGTGCGCGACCTGTTCGAGCAGGCGCGCAAGATGGCGCCCTGCATCATCTTCATCGACGAGCTCGACGCGATGGGCCGGGCGCGCGGCGCCGGACCGATGGCGGGCGGCCACGACGAGAAGGAGCAGACCCTGAACCAGCTCCTGGTCGAGCTCGACGGCTTCGATCCGAGCCAGGGCATCATCCTGCTCGCGGCGACCAACCGCCCCGAGATCCTCGACCCGGCGCTGCTGCGGCCGGGCCGCTTCGACCGCCAGATCCTGGTCGACCGGCCGGACAAGCAGGGCCGCATCCAGATCCTCCGGGTGCACGCCAAGAAGATCAAGCTGGCGCAGGACGTGAGCCTCGAGCAGGTGGCCGCGCTGACGCCCGGCTTCACCGGGGCGGACCTCGCCAACCTGGTCAACGAGGCGGCGCTGCTCGCGACCCGCCGGCGCGCCCAGGCGGTCACCATGGAGGACTTCAACCACGCGATCGAGCGCATCGTCGCCGGGCTGGAGAAGAAGAACCGGCTGCTCAATCCCAAGGAGCGCCAGGTGGTCGCCTACCACGAGCTCGGCCACGCGCTGGTGGCGCTCACGCTCCCCGGCGTCGACCCGGTGCATAAGATCTCGATCATCCCGCGCGGCGTCGGCGCGCTCGGCTACACCCTGCAGCGGCCGACCGAGGACCGCTTCCTGATGACCTCCGCCGAGCTCGAGAACAAGATGACCGTCCTGCTCGGCGGCCGCGCCGCCGAGGAGCTGGTGTTCGGCGAGATCTCGACCGGCGCCGCCGACGACCTGATCAAGGTCACCGACATCGCGCGCAGCATGGTCACCCGCTACGGCATGGACCCGACGCTCGGCCAGGCGGCCTACGAGACCGACCGCGGCACCTTCCTGGGATTTCCGAGCGAGGGCGGCGGCCGGCGCTTCAGCGAGATGACCGCGCGCGAGATCGACATAGCGGTGCGCGAGCGCATCGACCGGGCCTACCACAACGCGGTCGAGATCCTGCGCCGGCGGCGCACCGAGATGGAGGGCCTGGCCAAGCGCCTGCTCGAGAAGGAGACGCTGACCGCCGAGGAGCTGCCGCGCCCGACCCCGCCGCCGGAGGCCGAGGCGGCGTAGCCGGCGCGCCGCTGCGCGCCGACGTGGGCCGGCCGCTCACCCCGCGCCGGAGCCTCGCCGGCCTCGGGCTCCTGCTCGCTCTCTGCGCCTGCAGCGCGCTCGATGCCGAGCAGGCGCGCCTGTGCGAGCGCGTGATCCCCGGGATCGAGGAGGCCGCCGCCGGCATCGCCATCGAGGGCCGCGAGCTCGACCCGGCGGCCGCCAACGCGGTCCTGATCCGCTACCGCATCCTCGAGCCGCAAGGCGCATCCGAGCCTGAGCCGTCCGCCCCCCGGTGGCTGTCCTGCCGGTTCGGCGGCCGCGGCTTCGAGCAGGGCCGCCTCAGGCTCGTGGGCGTGGTCACCGACCGCGAGGGCGCGCTCTCCGACATCCAGGTCTTCTTCCTGCGCCGCTACTGGCTCGGCCTCTACGAGGGCCAGGCGCAAGGCGCCGGCGCCGCCCAGCCCGCTCCCTGGCAGAACGCGCTCTACGCCCTGCAGCTCGGCGCCAACGCGCTCACGCTCGGCTGCCTCTACGGCCTGCTCGCGATCGGCTACACGCTGGTCTACGCCATCGTCGGCCGGATCAACCTCGCCTTCGGCGAGATCGCCATGGTCGGCGCGTATTCGACCTTCATCGGCGTCACCGCGCTCGCGCTCCTCGGCGGCGGCATGCTGCCGCTGGCCCTACTCGCCGTGCTGGCCCTGGTCACCGTCGTCGGCGCCGTCCATGGCCTGGTGACGGAGCGTCTGGTGTTCCGCCCGCTCCGGGCCCTGCCCTCGCAGGCGCCGCTGATCGCGACCATCGGCCTTGCGATCTTCCTCCAGGAATACCTCCGCCTGCTCCAGGGCTCCGAGGACCGCTGGATCCAGCCGGTCTTCTCCGCGGCCCACACGCTCGCCGCGAGCGCCGGCTTCGCGGTCACGGTCAGCACCTCGCAGCTCCTGATCCTCGCGGTCGCGCTCGCGCTCTACGGCGGCCTCTGGCTGCTGATGGCGCGCTCGCGCTTCGGCCGTGCGGCCCGCGCCTGCGCCGACGACGTCGACATGGCCGCGTTCTGCGGGGTCGACGTCGGCCGCGTGGTCGCGCTGACCTTCTCGCTCGGCGCCGCCTGCGCCGCGATCGCCGGCTTCGTGATCCTCCTGCGCTACGGCGGGGTGCGCTTCTCGGACGGCTTCCTCCTCGGCTTCAAGGCGCTGACCGCGGCGATCCTGGGCGGCATCGGCTCGCTCCCGGGCGCCATGCTGGGCGGCCTCCTGATCGGCGCGCTCGAGACCTTCTGGGCCGGCTACTTCAGCCTCGGCTACAAGGACGTCGCGGTCTTCGCCGCGCTCGCCGCGATCCTCATCTGGCGCCCCCACGGCCTCCTCGGCCAGCCGGTCCGCCTCGCCAACGACCGCTTCCGCCCCTCACCGTAGGCGCCGAGCCCGCATCGGTCCCGGCTCTCGTCAGGACTTCTCGGCCTGCGTAGACTGCGCCACCGACAGGCGCGCTAAAACGGAACGGGAGGCCAACCATGCGCACGGACGTCGAGTTCAAGGCTGAGGACGGTGTGACGCTGCGCGGCTGGCGCTACCGGCCGGCCAATGGCAGCGGGCCGTGGCCGACGATCGTCATGGCGCACGGCTTCTCGGCGGTGAAGGAGATGTACCTCGATCGCTTCGCCGAGGTGTTCGCCGCCGCCGGGCTCGCTGCGCTCGTGTTCGACAACCGCAACTTCGGCGCCAGCGACGGCGAGCCGCGCCAGGAGATCGACCCCTGGCGGCAGATCGAGCGACTATCGGGACGCGATCAGCTACGCGCTGACCCTGCCCGAGACCGACCGCGACGCGGATCGGCGTCTGGGGCTCGAGCTACTCGGGCGCGCATGTGCTGGTGCTCGGCGCGATCGATCGCCGGATCAAGTGCGTCGCCTCGCAGGTGCCGCTGATCAGCGGCTATCGCAACGCGCGCCGGCTGATCCGCGCCGACATGATCGCCCCGGTGCTCGCGATGTGCGCCGAGGACCGCCTCAAGCGCTACCAGGGCGGGGCGCCGGCTATGCTGCCGGTGGTCTCGGAGGATCCGGCCGGGCCGGCCGCGCTGCCGACGCCGGACAGCTGGCACTGGTTCACCGAGACCGGGCGCAAGCGGGCGCCGTCCTGGCGCAACGAGGTGACGCTGCGCTCGGTCGAGCTGTTCCTGGGCTACGAGCCCGGCGCCTACATCGAGCTGATCAGCCCGACGCCCTTGCTGATGGTGGTGGCGCTCGGCGACCACCTGACGGTCGCCGACGAGGCGCTCGGCGCCTACGAGCGGGCGCGCCAGCCGAAGAGGCTGGTGACGCTCAAGGGCGGCCACTTCGATGCCTACGTCGCCGACTTCGAGGCCGCGAGCGGCGCCGCGCGCGACTGGTTCGTCGAGCATCTGGTGGGCTGAGGTGCCTCCGCCTGCTGCGCGCGGCGCGGACGGAGGGTTCACCATCAGATGCCCGGCCATTGAGCGAATACGGACGCGGGTGGCCATGACGTATGAGCCCGGGGTCCCTGCTTACGGCAGCCAGTCGCCGGCGATCTGGTCGAGCGTGTAGGGGCAGGTCGTCGGGCAGGGCGTCGGCGGCCGCATCCTCGCCATGCTTGCGCAGGGACGTCGCGGCCCGCTTGCGCGCCCGCTCGAAATGGGTCGGCAGCTCCGCCTCCAGAACGCGCCGCAAGGTCGCGGTGAGCTCGTCCAGAAGGTCGTCGCGCTGCACCAGGATGGTGTCGTACCAGCCGGGCCGCGGGTCGCTTGCCGGCGAGACTTGGAGCTTCAGGAGGTGCTCGATGATCGTGCGAACCCGCGAGCGCGCCGACCAGTGGAGCGAGGTGCCCAGGTCCTCGATCTCCTCGATCACATGCTCCAGGTCCAGATCGCCGAAACGCTGCGCACGGAGCAGCGCCGCCTGCTCCTTCGTCCAGGCGTAGAAGTCAGCTCGTAAAGGCCGCTTCTCGGTCGCTTGATCCGGGTCGCCATGATCGTGGCCGCCGAAGGGTCGCGGGGAGGACATCATAGCACGATCGATCTCCGCGGCCGCCACTCCTCGAGCGGCCGCCTCAGCCTCGCGCTCGCGTCGGGGCGGGCTCAGTCGAGGCCGACCTCGTGGTCCTCCTCGAGCAGGTCGATCGCGGGCGCGCCGCCGGTGAGGCCGGCCTGGGCGCGGATCGCGCTCTCGATGGCAGCGGCGACCTCGGGGTGCTCCTTGAGGTAGGCCTTGGCGTTCTCGCGTCCCTGGCCGATCCGCTGGCTGTCGTAGGAGAACCAGGAGCCCGACTTCTCGACCACGCCGGCGCGCGCGCCGAGGTCGAGCAGTTCGCCGGTCTTGGAGATGCCCTCGCCGTACATGATGTCGAACTCGACCACCCGGAACGGCGGCGCCACCTTGTTCTTGACGACCTTCACCCGGGTCTGGTTGCCGGTCACCACCTCGCGGTCCTTGATCTGGCCGATGCGCCGGATGTCGAGGCGGACCGAGGCGTAGAACTTGAGCGCGTTGCCGCCGGTCGTGGTCTCGGGGTTGCCGAACATCACGCCGATCTTCTGGCGGATCTGGTTGGTGAAGATCAGGATGCAGTTGGAGCGGTGGATCGAGGCGGTGAGCTTTCTCAGCGCCTGGCTCATCAGGCGCGCCTGCAGGCCCATGTGGGAATCGCCCATCTCGCCCTCGAGCTCGGCTCTCGGCACCAGCGCTGCGACGCTGTCGATCACCACGAGGTCGATCGCGAGCGAGCGCACCAGCGTGTCGGCGATCTCGAGCGCCTGCTCGCCGGTGTCGGGCTGCGAGATCAGGAGCTCGTCGATGTTGACCCCGAGCTTCCTCGCGTAGCCCGGGTCGAGGGCGTGCTCGGCGTCGACGAAGGCGCAGGTGCCGCCCGCCTTCTGCGCCTCGGCGATGCAGTGCAGCGTGAGCGTGGTCTTGCCGGAGGATTCGGGCCCGTAGATCTCGACGATCCGGCCGCGCGGCAGGCCGCCGACGCCGAGCGCGAGGTCGAGCCCGAGCGAGCCGGTCGAGACGGTCTCGATCTCGACCGCGCGGCCCTGCTGGCCGAGCCTCATCACCGAGCCTTTGCCGAACGCGCGCTCGATCTGCCCGATCGCGGCATCGAGCGCGCGCTGCCGATCGCCTGCGTCCCGCTTGCCTGCGTCCTGCCGCCCCGAGTCCTGCCGCCCCGCATCCTGCCGCAATGAAGTCGCCAGCTCAGCCATCTCGCCTCGCCCTGTTCTATGCTGCTGGCGCTTTATACGCCTCGCCAACGCAGGCGCAAAGCCTCGGATGAACTAAACCTGTGGGTAAGTTGCCAGCGCGCCTGCGGACGCCACCGGCGCCAACCTCCCTCCCGCCTCTGGCCTGCCTCGAGCCGTGGAGGTTTCGAACAGCCCGTCAACCACTGCCGGAGCAAGCCGGAATGTCGAGTTCGCACTGGCGCGGACAATTCGCTCCAGTAGCCTTCTCGACAGCTCCAGCTGCATGCATGGACCGGATGTGGCGTCATCATCGAAGTGCCTGAGAAGGCTGCGGACAGCCGGAACAGCTTGGGCAGCCGAAGTTCTGGTTTGTCGATTCCGGTGGGCAACCCTCTGTTCAAGGAAGGCCGATCGGCACCGGCGAGAACTGGGCGGAGAAGGTAAGTGCCGAGATCTGTGAGCTTCTAAGCATTCCCCATGCTGCGTACGACCTGGCGGTTTGGTGCGGCGTTCAGGGCGTGGTCTCTCCGAGCTTTGTTCCCGCGACGCCCGGCTCATCTTCGGCAACGAGCTCCTGGCTCGGGTGGTCAGTGGCTATGAGGCTAAGACAAGCTACTATGGACAATCTGGACATACAATTGCCAGGGTGTTCGAACCGTGCTGAAGATCCCGGCATCCAGATCCCAGCCACATGGCAGGGAACTGCTCGTATCACCTGCGCCGTCCAGCATGTGTTTGCGGGGTATCTCATGCTGGATGCGTTGATCGGAAACACCGACAGGCACCACGAGAATTGGGGGTTGGTTTACGCAAGCGACCACTCCGGCTTGCTCCGGACCAGCATCTCGAGCTTGGGGCCGCAATGAGACGGATGACCCGCGAAGTACCTTGTCAGTCATCGGCTTCGACTCGCGCGTCGGTTCGGCTACGCCGAGAGAGCGCGATCCGATTCTCGGCGAGACCCCTGCCTTGTCGACGCTCGGACGATTCACGCCGCCAAGTCCGACACGCCGCGCAGATGGATCGGCAGGCGCCGTCGGACGAGTCCGATCCGTCATCGACGTACCCCTCTCACGCGCTCCGTCGCCGGCTATCACCGGGTCACCTCGCGAGGCAAGCCCTCGGGATTCCGCCGCCCTGCGAGCGTCGCCGTCGGGATGCCGTTCCTGTCGACGATCAGGACGCCGAAAGATCGCTGCTGATCGAGCACCACGGATCACTGCTTGCCAAGAGGCCAAATGAGCGGAGTTCGATCTCACCTTTCCACGGATCTACATCTCCCCGAGGGCGATCGAGCTCAATGAGCTCAAGGAGAGACGCCTATCCGATGTGCTCACCATTCGATGGGGGGTTCGTTGGTCTCAGAACGAACGATCCGAGGAAAAGTTTGCGCTCATTGGTTTGGACCCGGGTTTTTCGCCAAGGGACACCCGAATGTGCATTCAGCTACTGAACCAGAGCCAAGGCCGTCTGCAGGTAATGCGGCTAAATCTGGATGCTCCATTGCAGCTCCGGCTCCTCTGTCGGCTGACTGCCCCTTGGCCCAAAGGATTCGAGGCTCGTAGCGGTCCGGAGTTCGAGCCGCTGGTCGCAGACCGACGCTGAGACGGGACCAGTTTCAAGAGGCAACTGAAGCGACTGTTGGCTGAAAATGGAGCGATGCCGTCTCGCGAGGCAGAGACGGCAGATGACCCTGGCCACTTCGGCACCTCGAGGAGATTTGAGGACCGGCGGGCGCGTGCGCTGGCGGCAATGGCAGCGCGGGGGCTGGATGTGCTTCTGATGTTCAAGCGGGAGAGCATGCACTGGCTGACCGGCTACGACACGTTCGGCTATCGCTTCTTCCACTGCCTGGTGGCGTATGGCGAGTTGGTGCTGCGGACCCGGGCGCCCGATCTGCGTCAGGCGCGAGTTGGCCCGGCATGGATTGCCTGGCATAGTGCGCGGGCGGCGAGTGGACGCGGGCGGGGGCGGAGATGACGGACTATCTCGGGCTGCTGCGGCTGGACGGGCGGGTCGCGCTGGTGACCGGCGGAGGTGGCGGCATCGGGCGCGCGACCTGCCATGCGCTCGCGCAGGCCGGCGCCGCGGTCGCGGTGACCGACATCGACCGCGCCGCCGCCGAGCGGGTCGCCGGCGAGATCGAGCGCGGCGAGGCGCATCGGCTGGACGTGGCCGACGAGGCGGAGGTGAGCGCGGTGGTCGAGGCGGTCGCGGCGCGCCACGGCCGGATCGACGTCCTGGTCAACAACGCCGGGATCGGCGGGCGCATGGCGACGGTCGACCTGCCGAGCGAGCGCTGGCGCCAGGTGCACGCGGTCAACCTCGACGGCAGCTTCTACTGCGCGCGCGCGGTCGGCCGCCACATGCTGGCCGCCGGCCGCGGCGCCGTCGTCAACCTCGCCTCGATCATGGGGCTGGTCGGCGGCGGCGCACTATCCGAACCCCGCCTACCACAGCGCCAAGGGTGCGATCGTCAACCTCACCCGGGCGCTCGCCTGCGAGTGGGCGGGCCACGGCGTGCGGGTCAATGCGGTCGCGCCGACCTTCGCTCGGACGAGGCTGACCGAGCCGCTGCTCGCGGATCAGGACATGGCGGCGCGGCTCCTGCGCGACACGCCGATGGGCCGCTTCGTCGAGGCCGAGGAGGTCGCCGCCGCGATCCTGTTCCTGGCGAGCGATGCGGCCAGCATGATCACCGGCGTCACCCTGCCGGTCGACGGCGGCTGGACCGCGCGCTGAGAGGGGCGCCGCCGCCATGGCGCAGGTCAAGATCTACGGCGAGCGGGCGCATCTGAGCCGGGTGCGGAGCGCGCTCTCCGATGCCGTCCACGCCTGCCTGGAGGACGCGCTGGAGCTGCCTCCGGACAAGCGCTTCCAGCGCTTCATCGCGCTCGAGGCCGCGGACTTCATCCATCCGCCCGATCGCACCGGCGCCTACACGATCGTCGAGATCAGCCTGTTCGCGGGCCGCAGCGCGGAGGCGAAGCGCCGGCTGCTCGGCCTCCTCATGGAGCGGATCCCCGCGCGCACCGGCATCGCCGCGCAGGACCTCGAGGTCACGATCTTCGAGACGCCGCCCGCCAACTGGGGGATCCGCGGCCAGACCGGCGACCAGCTGGCGCTCGCCTACCGGATCGACGTCTGAGGCCGCGGGCGCCGCAGGGCCGGATCGGTGGCCGCGGTCGAGCTGCTCCTGGTCGCGGCCTGCGCGCTGGTCGATGCCGACCATCGCGTGCTGCTCTGCCGCCGCCCCGCGGGCAAGGCGATGGCGGGCCTGTGGGAGTTCCCGGGCGGCAAGATCGGGCCGGGCGAGACGCCCGAGGCCTGCCTGATCCGCGAGCTGCGCGAGGAGCTCGGGCCTCGACGTCGCGGCGAGCTGCCTGGCGCCGTTGACCTTCGCCTCGCACCCCTACCCCGAGTTCCACCTGCTGATGCCGCTCTACGTCTGCCGGGTCTGGGAGGGCCTGCCCGAGGCGCGCGAAGGCCAGGCGCTCAAATGGCTGCGCCCGCGCGCCATGGCGGACCTGCCGATGCCGCCCGCCGACCGGCCGCTGGTCGCCTTCCTGCGCGACTTTCTATAACACCGACCGCATGAGGACCTGACCGATAGGTCTCGCACGGCTTTCCGACATGCCCTGGCTCGGGCGGGTCGAGCCCGCGGCTGGCACAGGGAAGGTTGGACATGTCGGCGCTCGTGGTGATTCCGGTCTGATACCTCCGGCCATGAGATGCTGATACCCCCACCCTGACCCTCGAGGAGGTGCTAGCTGACTGACTGTAGTTAAGCTGCTTAGTAGGTCTAGCGCTAGAAAAGAAGGAAACGGAACACGAGACGCTGTGGCGCTTAAGACAGCAGCTAGCTGAGAGAGACCTGGAAGGAGAGCTGTTAGAAGAGGTAGAGAGGCAGCTAGACGGCAGAGGACTGATGGTAAAGCAGGGCAAGCTGGTAGACGACTAGCTGGTAGAAGCTAAGGTAAGATAGCTGAGGCAAGGCGCAGGGCTAGAGAGAAAGGCAGACTAGGAAGAGCGCTGGAGAAGAGATGAGACTGGCAAGCATTTAGGCTACAAGGCGCAAGTCGGCGTAGACCAGGGCTCGCGGCTGATCTGCCGGGCGTGGCTGACGCGCCGGCATCGTCAACGAGACTGCGGTCGCCGACGACCTGATCGCGGGCGACGAGCGGGCGATAGCCGCCCGGCGTCGACACCCAGGCGCGGCGGCCAGCCTCAAGGCCGCCGGGATCAAGGACCGCCCCCGCAAAGGGGGAGGGAAACTTCCACGCCCGGCCGCCAGGCTCCCCCATGAGGAAACTTCCACGCCCGGCCGCCAGAGTCTCCCTGCCCCTTGAGGAAACTCCCAGACCCGACCACCAGAGTCCCCTCCCCTCGATGGGGGAGGGTCGGGGTGGGGGTGGAGCAAGCCCGATGGAATGGTCAGATCTTCTCCTGAGCGGTATAAACTGCCGCCCCTGCCGGCACTCGGACCGCCGGCGATGGCCCGCGCGCTCAGCGAGATCGGGAGGTTCCTTGATGGACTTCGCCTATTCGCCCCGGGTCGAGGAGCTGCGGGCGCGCCTTGGCGCGTTCATGGACGCGCGCGTGGTGCCGCAGATCGGCGCCTGGCAGCGTGAGGTCGAGGCCGGCGCCTGGCCGCCCTCGATGGTCGAGCCGCTCAAGGAGGAGGCCCGGGCCCTGGGCCTGTGGAACCTGTTCCTGCCCGGGCTGCGCGACGACGAGCCGGGCACGCGCCTGACCAACCTCGAGTACGCGCCGCTCGCCGAGATCATGGGCCGGGTCTACTGGGCCTCGGAGGTCTTCAACTGCTCGGCCCCGGATAGCGGCAACATGGAGCTCCTCCACCTGTTCGCGACGCCGGAGCAGCGCGCGCGTTGGCTGGTCCCGCTGCTCGAGGGCAAGATCCGCTCCTGCTTCGCCATGACCGAGCCCGACGTCGCGAGCTCGGACGCCACCAACATCCGCACCCGCATCGCGCGCGACGGCGACCACTACGTCGATCAACGGCCGCAAGTGGTTCATCACCAACGCGGCCGACCCGCGCTGCAAGATCTGCATCGTGATGGGCGTGAGCGACCCCGACGCCCTGCCGCACGCGCGTCATTCCATGGTGCTGGTGCCGATGGACGCCCAGGGCGTCGGGGTCGTGCGCAACCTGAGGGTCATGCACCACACCGCGCCCGAGGGGCACTGCGAGATGCGCTTTGAGGACGTCCGCGTGCCGGCCCGCAACCTGCTCGGCGAGGAGGGCAAGGGCTTCGCGCTCGCCCAGGCGCGCCTCGGCCCGGGCCGCATCCACCACTGCATGCGCTCGATCGGCCAGTGCGAGCTCGCGCTCGAGCTGATGGGCGCGCGCGCCCGCGAGCGCACGGCCTTCGGCCGCAAGCTGCACGAGCACGGCACGGTCGCCGAATGGATCGCGCTCTCGCGCCTCGAGATCGACCAGGCGCGGCTCCTGGTGCTGCGCGCCGCCTGGCTGATCGACCGGCACGGCAACCGGGCCGCGCGCAACGAGGTGGCGATGATCAAGGTCGTGGTTCCGCGCCTGCAGACCACGGTGCTGTCGCGCGCCATGCAGGTCTTCGGCGCGATGGGCCTCACCCCCGACACGCCGCTCGCCTTCTTGTGGACCTGGGGCCGCGCGCTGCAGTTCGTCGACGGCCCGGACGAGGTCCATCTGCGCAGCATCGCCCGCCACGAGCTGCGCGCCCAGGAGCCGAACCACGCCCGCGCCGCCGACTATCTGACCCCGCCCGAGGCGCTGCGCCGCAGCTGAGCGCCATGGCCTGGCCCGACGACCCGCCGCCTGCGATCCGCCACGAGCTGCACTTCGGCGATCGGCTGCTGCCATGCTTCGTCGAGCGGCCACGCAGCCTCTACGGCCTCCTCGAGAGCCGCCGTCGCGGCGCGACCCCGAGGCGCTCGCTCTGGTCGACGGCGCGGCGCGCTTGACCTATCGCGACCTCGCCGGGCAGGTGGAGCGCCTGGCGGGCGCTATGGCCGCGCGGGGCGTCGGCGCCATGCGATCGGGTGGCGCTCCTGCTCGGCAACCGCTCGGAGTTCGTGGTCGCGCTGTTCGCCGCCGCCCGCCTGGGCGCGATCGCAGTACCGCTCAGCGTCCGGGAGCCGACGCCGGGCCTTCGCTACGTGCTCGAGCACTCGGCGCCAAGCTCCTGATCCACGAGGACGAGCTCGCCGACCGGGTGCCCGAGCGAGTGGCGGCGGGACGCAGTCGCCGTGGGCGAAGCCTCCGACGCGGGCGCCACGTTCGCCGACGCTGCCCGACGCGCCGGTCGCCGCGCCGCAGCCCACCGGCCCGGCGAGGAGGACGTCGCGGCCATCCTCTACACCTCCGGGACCACCGGCCGGCCCAAGGGCGCGCATGCTGACGCATCTCAACATCGCCCATGCGGTCATCCATCTGCGCGCTCTGCCGGGGCCTCGGGCGCGAGGATCGCGCGCTCCTGGCAGTGCCGGCGAGCCACGACGATCGGGCTGGTCGCAACCGTGCTGACGATGGTCCATGTCGGCGGCAGCACCGTGCATGATGCGCGCCTTCAAGGCGCGCCGCTTCCTCGAGCTGATGGCCGCCGAGCGCGTCACCGTCACCAGCCTGGTGCCGGCGATGTACCAACTCTGCCTGCTGGAGCCCGATCTCGGAGCCTTCGATCTGGCGTGCTGGCGGACCGCTGGCTTCGGCGGCGCCCCGATGCCGGAGGCGACGATCACGCGGCTCGCCGAGCGTTTGCCGCGCCTGCAGCTGAGGAACGGCTACGGCGCGACCGAGACCACCGCGGCAGATCACCCTGATGCCGCTCGGCCACGCGGCACGCCGCCAGGACAGCGTCGGTCGGCCGGTGCCGTGCGCCGAGGTGCGGATCATGGACGAGGCGGGGTGCGAGGTCGCGCCGGGCGAGGCGGGCGAGGTCTGGATCAAGGGGCCGATGGTGGTGCCGGGCTACTGGGCGAACGACGCCGCGACTCGCGAGAGCTTCACGGCCGGCTTCTGGCGCTCGGGCGACATCGGCTCGATCGACGAGGAGGGCTACCTGCGGGTGCTCGACCGCCGCAAGGACATGATCAACCGCGCCGGCTACAAGGTGTTCAGCGCCGAGGTCGAGGACGTGCTCTGCCAGCATCCGGAGATCCTCGAGGCTGCGGTCGTCGCGCAGCCCGATCCGGTGCTCGGCGAGCGGGTGCATGCCTTCCTCACGGCCCGCGACGAGGGGTTGGGCGAAGACGAGGTGCGCGCGTTCTGCCGGGTGCGCCTGGCGGACTACAAGGTGCCGGAGCTCGTCACCATCGGCACCCTGCCGTTGCCGCGCAACGCGCTCGGCAAGCTGCAGAAGGACGTGCTGCGGCGGCGCCTGGCGGAGAGGGCGACGTGAGCGCCGCGGTGATCACCGGCGCCGCGGGCGACCTCGGCCGGGCGCTGACGGAGGCCTTCGTCGCCGAGGGCTACCACGTGTTCGGCGGCGACCTTCTGCCGTGCGCGCCGCGCGCCGGGCTCACGCCGGTGGAGCTCGACGTGACCGACCGGGCCGCGGTGTTCGCGCTCGCCGAGCGCGCCGCCGACCCCGGGCCGCTCCGGCTCTGGATCAATGCCGCGGGCATCGTCCGCGTCGTCAAGGTCGGCGAGGCCGATCCTGCGGATTGGGAGCGGATCATCGCCGTCAACCTCACCGGGACCTTCCACGGCTGCGCGGCGGCGCTCGCCGTCATGCGCCGCCAGGGCGGCGGGCGGATCGTCAACCTCGGCTCGCTCTCCGGTCAGGTCGGCGGCACCGGGGTCCATCCCGCCTACGGCGCCTCCAAGGCGGGCGTCCATGCCCTGACCAAGAGCTATGCGCTCGAGGGCGCCAAGCACGGCGTGCTCTGCAATGCGGTGGCACCCTCGGTGCTCGAGGGCCGGATGGGCGGCCAGTTCTCGGAGCGCCAGCGCGAGCAGCTCGCCCGGGCCAATCCGCTGCGCCGGCTCGGCCGGATCGACGAGGTGGTGGCCGCGATCCGCTACCTGGCGAGCGACCGCGCGAGCTATACCAACGGCGTGGTCCTGCCGCTCAACGGCGGCTCCTATCTTCCCTGATCGGATCGGCGGCGCGGCGATCAGTCGTCATCGCCGCCGCGCCCGCCACCCCCGCCACCTTTGCCGCCGTCCCGCCTGCCGCCGTCACCGCCGCCGCCACCGTCGCCGCCCCGCCCACCGTCACCGCCGCCCCGCCACCGCCGCCCCGCCCACCGTCGCCGCCGCCGCCCACCGTCGCCGCCGCCCCGGCCGCCGTCGTCGCCGCCCCGGCCCCGCCGCCGCCTCGCCCGCCGTCACCCCGCCCCGGCCACCGTCGTCGCCACCGTCGTCGTCGCCCCGGCCACCGTCGTCGTCGCCCCGGCCACCGTCGTCGTCGCCCCGCCCACCGTCGTCGTCGCCCCGCCCACCGTCGTCGTCGCCCCGGCCACCGTCGTCGCCTCGCCCACCGTCGTCGTCGCCCCGGTCACCGTCGTCGTCGCCCCGGCCACCGTCGTCGTCGCCCCGGCCACCGTCGTCGTCGCCCCGGTCACCGTCGTCGTCGCCCCGCCCACCGTCGTCGCCGCCCGGGCTCCCGGAATTGCTGCCGGTGCCGCCGGTGTCGGGACCCGGGCCGGGGGTCGCGCCGGCGCCGGTATCGCCTCCCGTGCTGCCTGGCGCGCCGCCGCCAGAATTGCCGCCACCCGGCTTGCCGGGCGCGCCGCTCGAATCCGGCCGGTCGTCAGCGGCGCGACCGCCGCTCGCGGTCCCTGAGCTGCTCCGCCCTGCCTCGCCGCCGCGGTCGCTGCCGGCGGCGATGATCAGGCGCCGCGGGGCCGGCGCGAACAGCGCCTTGAAGCGCGACCAGAAGGAGCGCTCCGCGCGCCGTTGCGGCGAGGCGGAGGGTTCGCCAGCAGCAAGACGCCAGCGGCGGTCGTCGGGCTTGAACGCCGGCAGAAGCGGCGGGTCGGCTGGCGCCACTCCGCCAGAGATCCGCGTCGATCGCGTGCTCGCCGGCGCGGTCCCTGCGACCACGACCTCGCGCGGCTTGAGAGCCGGCGGCGGCAGAGCTCGCGCGCTGACGGCCGGCTCCTCGGAGTCCGGCGCCGCGCGGGGCTCGCCGGGCGTCGGGCCAGCGCTCTCGGCCAGTACCGGGAGCGGCGCGCGCTCTCGCTCGGGCGCGGCGACGGAATCGCTGTGCGCCGGGCGGGCACCCTCGGTCAGCGCCAGGAGCGGTTCCGGCTGCTGGTGCCGGGCCGGCAGGAGCGGCGGCGCCGCGGCCGCCCGCGCCTCGCTTCGCGCCCGCGCCGGCGTTGCCAGCGAGGCCGGCTCCGCCGCCAGCGACGCCGGCTCCGGTGCGAAGCCGCCGTCCTGCAACAGAGCCGCGGGCGGGGCAGGCGCCGGCTCCGCGCCGATCGCGCCCGGCTCCGGAATCGCGAGCGCCAGCGGACGACCCGGCGCGTCGATGTCGGACTCGAGCAGCGGCGGCGGCAGCTTCAGGGGCGCCTCCCGGGTCGCCACCAGAGGCGTCAGCTCGATCCGTGACTGCATCCCGAACTGCTGGTGAGCGGACCAGACCACCGTGCCGAACACAGCGTATCCAACGCAAACCGCGGAGACGGATAAAGTTCTGCGCAAGCCCGTGGAAGTTGCGTTCCTATCGGCAGTTGCTCGTTCTCTTGCCCACGCCGCCTGCTCTCTTGCCCACGACCAGGCAAGAGCGCCACGGCGATTTGTGGACTCGAGCATCTTCTGCGTCCTCCAGCGCGCCGGCCGTCGATTGTTTGTCTTCGCCGCAGCCAAGATGATATCTCGCGATTCCGTCATCGGATCAAGCCGTCGGGTCTGCGCGGTGGACTTTCGTCGCTCTCCCGCTATTGCTGGTGGGACGCCAAGGACTAACGCTCAACCGGGACCATCGTCATGGGCGATCCGTTCGACCTCACCGGCCGCGTCGTCCTGGTGACCGGCGCCTCGCAGGGGCTCGGGCGGCGCTTTGCCCGCGTGCTCGCCGACCACGGCGCCGCGGTCGGCCTGGCGGCGCGCCAGACGGGCAGGCTCGAGGACATCCGCAAAGAGATCGCGGCGGCCGGCGGTCGCGCCGCGAGCGTCGCCCTCGACGTCACCGCGACCGGCGCCATCGAGCATGCCCTGGACGAGCTCGAGAGCGCCCTCGGGCCGCTCGACATCCTGGTCAACAACGCGGGCGTCGCGGTCTCGAAGGGCGTGCTCGAGCAGACCGAGGCCGACTGGGACAAGGTGGTGGACACCAACCTCAAGGGCGCGTTCTTCACCGCCCAGGCGGTGGCGAAGCGCATGGTCGCCCGCGACCCGAGGCCGGCCTGGGGCGGCAGCATCGTCAACATCGCCTCGGTGCTCGCGCAGGGCGTGGTCGGCCACCTGGCGCCGTATGCCGCCTCCAAAGGCGGCCTCTGGCAGCTGACCCGGTCGATGGCGCTGGAGCTCGCCCGTCACGGCGTCCGGGTCAACGCGCTGGCACCCGGCTACATCGAGACCGAGATCAACCGCGCCTTCCTCGCGACCGAGGCGGGCGTGCGGATGAGGAAGCGCATCCCGCAGCGCCGCTTCGGCGCGCCCGAGGACCTCGACGGCGCGCTCCTGCTGCTCGCCTCCGACGCGTCGCGCTACATGACCGGCAGCATCATCGTGATCGACGGCGGCCTGCTGCTGGCGTAGCCCAGGCGTGGGGCCTCACAGTGCCAGCTGCGTGCGGATCGCGCGCTCGACCGCGGCGACGTCGACCGGATCGAGACGGCCGAGCCGTCCGCGCAATCGGCGCTTGGAGGCCGTGCTGATCTGATCCGCCATCGCCTTTCGTCGCTGGCCTTCGAGGGTGACGTAGGCCTCGCCCGGATAGAGCCGTTCCGTGCTGCGAGTCAGCGGTACGACCTGAACGCGATTCAGAATCCGGTTCGCAACGTCGTTGCTGACGACCACCGCGGGCCGCGTCTTGCGGATCTCGCCGCCGATCGACGGATCGAAGGCGACCCACCACACCTCGCCGCGGCGTGGCTCACCTCGGGTCGTCGGCAACATCGCCGATCAGGCCCTCGATCCACTCGGTCGCTGCGCGCTCACGCTCCTCGTCGGCGGCCATCGCCCGGTAGCCCGCCTCGAGGTCATCCTGGACCACATGAGGGCGCGCCAGCTCGGTCAGAAAGCGGCTGATCCTGCGCCGGCCGACGACCCGATGCAGGCCCTCGTAGACCTCCTCGTCAACCGTAATCGTCAACTTCCTTCGCACGTTGTATTCTCCATCTACGTATCCCATACGTATAGGCGCTCGCCTTGGTCTGCAACGTGTCGCTCGAGCGGCGAGTTCTACAGTCCCGCAGGTGCTAGATTCGAGCAAAGGGGCCCTCCGCGGGAGAGCTGACATGCCCAGGCACATCGCCTGTCTGACCTTCGACTTCGACGTGATGTCGGGCTGGGTGGCGCGCGGGATGACCACGCCGACGCCGATCTCGCGCGGCGAGTTCGGCATCGTCGGCGCGCGCCGGATCCTGGCGCTGCTCGCCAAGTACGACGTCCGGGCCACCTGGTTCGTGCCCGGTGTGGTCATCGCGACCTATCCCGAGGCCTGCCGGCAGGTGGTCGCCGCCGGCCACGAGATCGGCCACCACGGCTGGAGCCACGTGCCGCCGGCGGCGCTGACGCGCGAGCAGGAAGAGGCGGGGCTGATCCGGGGCAACCGGGCGATCGAGGAGCTCTGCGGCCGCAAGGCGCGCGGCTACCGCTCGCCGGCCTGGGATCTGAGCCCGCACACCGTCGATCTGCTGCTCGAGCAGGGCTTCGACTACGACTCCAGCATGATGGGCGACGACTACACGCCCTACCGCGCGCGCCGCGGCGACCTCGCCCCGCTCGACGAGCCGTTCGTGTTCGGCCAGGAGACCAGTCTGGTCGAGATGCCGATCAGCTGGACCCTCGACGACTACCCGCACTTCGAGTTCGTCCGCACCCGGGAGGCGGTGCTCCAGGGGCTGATGGCGACCGCCGGCGTGCTGCAGAACTGGCTCGACGACTTCGACTACCTGACCCGTACCCTGGAGTGGGGCGTGCTGACCTACACCTGCCATCCCTTCGTGATCGGCCGCGGCCATCGCATGATGATGCTGGAGCGTCTGATCCAGGGCCTGCTCGGGCAGGGCGCGGTCTTCCTCACGATGGAGCAGGCGATGGCCGAGTTCCTCGGCCGGTGATCGGACAGGCGCGAGCCGCGGCCCGTGGCCCTATTGCTCGCTGGCGCACGGGCTCGGGTTGGTGTAGACCGCCGCGCATCCGCGGCGTGCACCGTCGCCCGCGACAACCACCCGGAGGGACTGCCATGCCATTGACGATCAACGATACCGCGCCCGACTTCGAGGCCGACACCACCGCGGGCCGGATCCGGTTCTACGACTGGGTCGGCGACAGCTGGTGCGTGATCTTCTCCCATCCCAAGGACTTCACCCCGGTGTGCACGACCGAGCTCGGCTACATGGCCAAGATCAAGCCCGAGTTCGACAAGCGCAATTGCAAGATCCTGGGCCTGAGCGTCGACTCGGTCGAGGACCACAAGCGCTGGTCGAAGGACATCGAGGAGACCATGGGCCAGGCGCCGACCTATCCGATGATCGGCGACGGCGATCTCAAGATCGCCAAGCTCTACGGCATGCTGCCGGCCAGCACCGCCGGAACTGCGGCGGGACGCACGCCCGCCGACAACGCGACGGTGCGCAACGTCTACGTCATCGGCCCCGACAAGAAGATCAAGCTCGTGATCTCCTATCCGATGAGCACCGGGCGCAACTTCGCCGAGATCCTGCGCGCGCTCGACTCCCTCCAGCTGACCGCCAAGCACCAGGTGGCGACGCCGGTCAACTGGCAGGACGGCGACGACGTGATCATCGTGCCGGCGGTCTCGGACGACGCCGCCAAGCAGAAGTTCCCCGGCGGCTGGAAAGCGCCCAAGCCCTATATGCGGATCGTGCCGCAGCCCCGCGGCTGAGCCTCGCGACCCGGCTCGGGCGAGCGGGGCGCCGGCAGCCCAGGCCCGAGCCGGTCTCCGGGCCAGTCCCGGCTCGGACCAGTCGGGTGGCGAGCGGGGCTTGCGCTCCGGCGGCGGAACGTTTTGCTGCATCAGCCCGTTAATAGGGCAGTTACGCAGCTGACGTGAGGGAGTCATCGCATGTCGGTGTTCCGCGAATCGGGGTCGGTCCGACCGGCAAGTCCGACTGACCTGCTCGGCCTTCTGCTCGTCGGTCTCCTCGCTCTTTCGACCAGCGCCTGCAACACCATGGCGGGCCTGGGCGAAGACGTCGAGGCGGCGGGCGACGCCGTCACCGGCACCGCCGAGGACGTCCAGGACGACACCGAGTAGGTGCCCGCGGCGTTGACATGCGCCGGGCCGACCTCATGTAAGGAGGACGAGGCTGTGCTTTACTGGGCTCTGCTGTTCTTCGTCGTGGCGCTGATCGCCGGGGCCTTCGGCTTCGGCGGCATCGCGAGCGCGTCCGCCAGCATCGCGCAGGTGCTGTTCGTCATCTTCCTGATCCTGCTGGTGGCGAGCCTTGTCATGCACTTCGTCGGGCGTCGTCGAGGGGTCTGAGCCAAAGGCGTCCGCCGGATCCCCGGCGGACGTGGGCGACGCAAGAAACTCAGGTGCGCAGGGCCTCGCCCGCCCGCGCCGGGATTGGCGAGCCGGATGTCCGAAATCCTGGGCCTGATCGAGGACGAGATCCCTCATCTGCGGCGCTTCGCGCGCTACGTCGTCCGCGACGTCGACCGCGCCGACGATCTGGTCCAGGAATGCCTGACCCGCGCGCTGGCCAAGATCCATACCTGGACGCCCGGCACCAACCTGCGCGCCTGGCTGTTCGTGATCCTCAAGAACTGCCACATCAACGAGGTACGGCGCGAGCGGCCGACCGCCGAGATGCCGGACGACCATCCGATGCTCAACGTGCCGGCGAACCAGGAAGCCCACATCAACCTCCTGGAAGTGCGCGATGCCTACCTCCGCCTGAGCGACGAGCATCGCGAGGTCCTGCTCCTGGTGGCGATCGAAGGCCTGCGCTACGAGGAGGCGGCCGCGGTCCTCAAGCTGCCGCTCGGCACGGTGCGCTCACGGCTGTCGCGCGCCCGCCAGGCCCTGCGCGACGCGCTGCAGGAGCCAGCGCCGAACGTGGTGACCCCGCTGTCGCGGCTCGCCGGCTGAGCGGGGGACAGCGGCGTGCTGAGTGACGGCCACGCAGGACTGACGCCGGGAGGCGGTTGGGTCCGCGCGGCCGCGGGACTCGATGCGGGCCGTGATCGGGTTTGCCAAAGCGGGCAGCGTGAATGTAAGTTGCGGCGCGAAACCGCTGCGCGATCGGTGCGGCGCGCCGGGAGCCGGGCTCTGCGAGTCAAGGCGGGCAATTCCGGCCGGCGCGATGTGATGGACGGCGAGCGCCCGGTGGGGATCAACGACGAGGACGTGAGCGGCTATCTCGACGGCAGCCTGGAGCCGCTGCGCCGCGCCCAGGTCGATGCCGCGATCCGGGCCAATTCGAGGCTCGCCCGAAAGGTCGCGGCCTACCGCGCGCAGGAGGAAGGCCTGCGCTCGATGGCCGCCGTGGTGCTCGACGAGCCCGTGCCGGAGCATCTGCTCGAGGTCGTGCGCAAGGCGCGCCGCCCCGCCCGGCGGCTGCCGCTGCGGCTGCTCGCGCAGCTCGCCGCGTCGGTGCTGGTCGGCGTGGCGATCGGCTGGCTGCTGAACGCCACTCTGGAGTCCCGCGAGGACAATCTGCTCGATCCCCTGATCCGCCAGGCCCTGCTCGCGCATGATTCCTTCGTCGCCAGCGAGGCGCTCGAGACGCTGAGCGAGCGCGGCGCGCCGCTTCTGCAGGAAGTCCGGAGCCCGTTCCAGACGCCGGTCCGGCTTCCTCAGCTGTTAGGTGTCGACCACCAGCCGGTGCTGTTCCGCTCGGTCGAGGGCGGGGTCGGTCCCGGCATCGAGCTCGCCTATGCCGCCCCGGACGGCATGCTGACCTCGCTGTCGATCCGGCAGCACTCCGACCGCGACGACGTGCCGGTGCGCTTCCGCGAGCTCGATGGTCGCGCCGTGCTGTATTGGCTCGACGGACCCCTGCTCTACGTCCTGGTCGGCCAGGGCGGCGAGGACGAGCTGCGGGCGATGGCGCGCAGCGTCTATGCGGCGACCGCGAGCGGCGGCGGATGGCGCGCCGCGGGCGAGGCCGCGCGGCAATCGGCCACGACCCCCAGCCGATAGCGCATAGGTCGCTTTGAGCCACCTCACAGACCCTGGAGAGTCGACCAGGAGACCGGCCGGCGCGGAGCAGCGGCCGAGGTTGCGCGGCGCCCGGGTATGCCGCTCGTGCCAATCCGGCGGCGTCACGCGGCCAGAGCGAGCCTTGACGCTTGATCCCGGGGCCCGGCGCACCATATCATCGCGCAAAAGCAGGCCGCCGGAGCGGCCGATGATGCTGCTGGCCTAGAAGCAGAGAAAGGAAGCACCCTAATGGCATTCGGTCCCGAACCCCGTGCGGTTACCGCCCCGGTCGCCGTCGATCGCGTCGACGAGGGCCTCCGCGGCTACATGCTCTCGGTCTACAACTACATGGGCCTGGGGCTGGCGATCACCGGTCTGGTCGCGTTCCTGGTCGCGTCGACGCCGGCGCTCTACGGCCCGATCTTCGGCACGCCGCTCAAGTGGGTGGTGATGCTCGCCCCGCTCGGCTTCGTGTTCTTCCTCGGCGCCAAGATCCGCACCATGAGCGTCGGTGCCGCGCAGCTGACGTTCTGGCTGTTCGCCGCGACGATGGGGCTGTCGCTGGCCAGCATCTTCCTGGTGTTCACCGGGGAGAGCATCGCCCGGGTGTTCTTCATCACGGCCGGCACCTTCGGCGCGATGAGCCTCTACGGCTACACGACCAAGCGCGACCTCTCGGCCTGGGGCTCGTTCCTGTTCATGGGCCTGATCGGCATCATCATCGCGAGCCTGGTCAACCTGTTCATCGCGAGCTCGGCGCTGCACTTCGCGATCAGCGTGATCGGCGTGCTCGTGTTCACCGGCCTGACCGCCTACGACACGCAGCGCATCAAGGAGATGTACTACGAGCTCGACGGCGCCGACGTGGTCGCGCGCAACGCGATCATGGGCGCGCTGAGCCTGTACCTCAACTTCATCAACATGTTCGTGATGCTGCTCCATCTGTTCGGCACCAGCCGCGAATAGCCGTCCTGTTTGATCCCGGCACCAAGGCCCGCGAGCTTCTCGCGGGCCTTTTGCTTGGCGGGGCGGGCGAGGGTCTCGCGCTCTGCCTCGCGCTGATGCTGGGCGGCTGCGTCGCCCAGAGCCAGGCCGAGGGCCCGCCGCTGGTCCGGTCGAGCCGCATCGACCTGGAGGGCGAGCGCGCGGACCTCGCGCGGCTGGGACGGCTCGCCTTCGAGACCGGCTTCGTCCTCGGCGCCCCGGATCCGCGCTTCGGCGGGCTGTCCGGACTCTGGCTCGCGCCCGACGGCACGCGGCTGATCGCCGCCAGCGATCGCGGCACGCTGTGGAGCGCCTCCCTCGAGCATGCCGCCGACGGGCGGCTGCTCGGCCTGCGCGGCTGGCGGGCGATCGAGCCGGGGCGCGGCGGCGACGCGGAGTCGTCGCGCGATGCCGAGGCGCTGGCGCCCGATGGCGCGGGCGGCCTGGTGATCGCCTACGAGGGCACGCACCGGCTGGCTCGCCTGCCGCTCGACGATCTGACGGCCCCACCGAGCGCGCTGCCGCTGCCGCCGGCGCTGGAGCGGCCAACCAATGCCGGGATCGAGGCGTTGGTGGACCTGCCCGACGGCGCGTTGCTGGCGCTCGCCGAAGGCGTGCTCGATCCGAGCGGGGATCTCGCCGCCTGGCAGATCGAGGAAGAGCGCGTTCTGCCGCTCAGCTATGCGCCATCCGATGGCTACGTGCCGACCGGCGCCGACCGGCTGGACGACGTCATCTACGTGGTCGAGCGGCGCTTCTCGCTGCTCGGCGGTTTCGCGACCCGCATCGTGAGCTTGCAGGCGGCCGCGGTTTTCCCCGGCGCGCGGCTGGTCGGGCAGAGCCTGGCCGAGCTCGCCCCGCCGCTGATCGGCGAGAACTTCGAGGCGATCGCGGCGCGCCGCGGCCCCGGCGGCCAGGTCCTGCTCTACCTGCTCTCGGACGACAACTTCACGCTGCTGCAGCGCACGGTGCTGCTGCAGCTGTCGCTCGCCGGCTCAGCGAGCGGCGGCGAGCGCGTCGACCGGGCCCATCAGCGCCCGGAAGGGTAGCAGGAGGAGGAGCGCCATCGCCGCCTTGACGCCGAGATCGCCGAGCGCCCAGGTGATCCAGGGCAGCCCGGTGCCGGCGAAGGCCAGGCTGAAGAACACCGCGGTATCCCAGACCGAGGCGAGCGCGGACGACAGCAGCGGCGCCTGCCACCAGGGCAGCCGGCGCAGGCGGTCGAAGGCGGTGATGTCGAGCAGCTGGGCGGTCAGGAAGGCGCAGCCCGAGGCGAGGGCGATCCGCGGCCCGGCCAGCACGATCGAGAGCACGACCGCAAGCGCGAATCCGACATAGGCGACGCGGCGCGCCGGCTCGGGCCCGAACCGGCGATTGGTGAGGTCGGTGACCAGGAAGGCCACCGGGTAGGTGAAGGCGCCCCAGGTCAGCCAGTCGTTGATCGGGTACTGGACGGCGAGGTTCGAGCCCGCGACCACGGCGACCATCGCCGTGACCGGCAGCGCGAGCCTGCGCCAGCCTGCCAAGGGGATGCCGCCGGTCGGGGCGTCCGCGCGGCCTCAACCGGCTTCGGCGGGGGCGGCCTCGGTGGCCGCGCGGGCGGCCTGGATGCGCCGCTTGAGCCGGCGCAGGTCGCCGGGCAGCGCGCTGTCGGCCTCGGCCAACAGGAACCCGTCGAGCCCGCCGCGGTGCTCGACCGTGCGCACCGCCTGAGCCGAGATGCGCAGCCGGATGCTCTCGCCGAGGGTCTCGCTGTACAGCCGTTGCCGGCGCAGGTTGGGCAGGAAGCGCCGCCTCGTCTTGTTGTTGGCGTGGCTGACGTTGTTGCCCGTCAGCACGCCCTTGCCGGTCAGCATGCAACGTCGTGCCATGGGGAGAGTCCTCGTCGCGAGCGTTCGGTCGGCGCGCCCGCCGAGCGGGCGGCGGCGCGCACGCGGCTTCCTAAGGGGCGCGGGTCCAAAGGTCAAGCCCGGGCGCCATGCCGGCGGCCCCGGCCAACGCGCCGGACGAGCAACTCACCTCGTGGCTGCGGCGCGCCAGCGTGAAGCGCGGCCCGACAGCGCCCCGCGCTGCCAGGCCTTCTCGAGCTCGACCAGCGCGAACACCAGGAGCGCAGCGAGCACCATCCAGAGCCATTCGGTCCAGGCCAGCGCGGCCGATTCGAACAGCAGCTGCAGCGGCGCCGCGTAGGTGAACAGCAACTGGAGCACGAGCACCAGCGCGATCGCGATCAGCACCGCGCGGCTGCCGAAGAGGCCCTCGACCGTGACCGCCGGCGCCAGCGTACGGCGGCAGTTCAGAAGATAGACGACCTCGAACAGCACGAGCATGTTGACCGCGATCGTGCGGGCCTCGGCGAGCTCCAGGCCGCGCATCTGGGCGTAGAGGAACAGCCCGAAGGTGCCGATCACGAGCAGCAGCGCGACGAAGCCGATCCGCCACAGCAGGAAGCGCGAGAGCAGCGCCTCGTCGGGGCGGCGCGGCGGCCGCGCCATCACGTCCGGCTCGGCCGGCTCGAACGCCAGCGCGAGGCCGAGCGTGACCGCGGTGATCATGTTGATCCAGAGGATCTGCACGGGCGTGATCGGCAGCACCTGCCCGAGCACCACCGCGATCATGATCATCGCGGCCTCGGCGGCGCTGGTCGGCAGGATGAACAGGATCGACTTCTTGATGTTGTCGTAGACCTTGCGGCCTTCCTCGACGGCGGCAGCGATGCTCGCGAAGTTGTCGTCGGCGAGCACGATCTCGGCCGCCTCCTTGGCGGCCTCGGTGCCCTTCCTGCCCATGGCGACGCCGACGTCGGCGCGCTTCAGCGCCGGCGCGTCGTTGACCCCGTCGCCGGTCATCGCCGTGACCTCGCCCGCGGCCTGCAGCGCCTCGACCAGGCGCAGCTTGTGCACCGGGCTCGTGCGCGCGAACACGTCGACCCGGTGCGCGATCTCGCGCAGGCGCTCCTGCGCGAGCACGTCGAGGTCGGTGCCGGTCGCCACGTCGCGCGGGTTGACGAGCGCCATCTGCGTCGCGATCGCGCGCGCGGTGATGGCGTGATCGCCGGTGATCATCTTGACCCGGATGCCAGCGGATGCGCAGGCGCGCACCGCCGCGATCGCCTCCGGGCGGGGCGGATCGATCATGCCGACGAGGCCGAGCAGGCTGAACCCTGCCTCGACGTCGGCGAAGCCGAGCGCGTCCTGGCCGTCCGCCACCTCCTTGGCCGCGACCGCCAGCACCCGCTGGCCCTGCGCGGCGAGCCAGTCCGCCCGCTCGCGCCAGGCCTCGGGATCGAGCCCGTGCGCGCCGCGCTCGTCGCTGCAGCGCCGCAGCACGACCTCCGGCGCCCCCTTGAGGAAGACCTGGCGGTGCCCGGCGGGGTCGGCGTGCAGGGTCGCCATGAAGCGATGCTCGGACTCGAAGGGGATATGGTCGAGCCGCGGCCACGCGCGCCGCTCGGCATGATGGTCGAGTCCGGCGTCGTGCGCGGCGAGCAGCAGGGCGCCTTCGGTCGGATCGCCCTCCAGGCGCCATTCGTCGTCGACCCGCTCGAGGTCCGCCTCGTTGCACAGCAGCGCGGCGCGGAACAAGGGCGCGAGCTGCCCGGCCTGGGCACGAGACGTGCCGTCCTCCCGGAGAGCGAAGGTCTCCCGCGGGGGTCACCGCCCATTGCACGGCCATCTCGTTGCGGGTGAGGGTGCCGGTCTTGTCGGTGCAGATCACCGTGACCGAGCCGAGCGCCTCGACCGCGGGCAGCCGGCGGACGATGGCGTTGCGCCGCGCCATGCTCTGCACGCCGAGCGCGAGCGTGATCGTCATGATCGCCGGCAGACCCTCGGGGATCGCAGCCACCGCGAGGCCGACCGCGGCGAGGAACATGTCGGCCGCGCTGTACTCCCGGACCAGCAGGCCGAAGGCGAAGGTGAGCCCCGCCAGTCCCAGGATGATCAGGGTCAGCTTGCGGGCGAAGCCCGCGATCTGGCGCAGGAGCGGCGTCTCGAGCGTCTCCACCTCGGCGAGCAGCGTGCCGACCTTGCCGATCTCCGTGGCATCGCCGGTCGCGACGACGATGCCCTTGCCCTCGCCGCTCACGACCAACGTCCCGGCGTGCGCCATCGAGCTCCGATCGCCGAGCGGCGCGTCGGCCGGGACCGGCGCGACGCCCTTGCCCGACGGCAACCGATTCCCCGGTCAGCGCCGCCTCCTGAACCCTCAACGACTTGGTCTCGGTCAGTCGGAGATCGGCCGGCACCTTGTCGCCCGACTGCAGGAGGACGACGTCGCCCGGAACCAGGGCGTCCGCCGCCACCACGCGGCGCCGGCCGGCGCGCACCACGCGCGCCTCGAGCGAGAGCATCTCGCGGATCGCGGCGAGCGCCCGCTCCGCCTTGCCCTCCTGCACGAAGCCGATGAGCGCGTTGATGAGGACGACGCCCGCGATGACGCCGCTGTCCACCCACTCGCCGAGCAGCGCCGTGATCAAGGCGGCCCCCAGCAGGACGTAGATCAGGACGCTGTGGAACTGGAGCAGCAGGCGCACGAGCGGCCCGCGCCGCTTGGGCGGCGTCAGCCGGTTGGGTCCGAGGCGTTGCAGACGCTCGGCCGCCTCCGCCTCGCTCAGGCCCTGTGGCGTCGTCTCGAGCGCGGCGCAGGCCGCGGCGGCGAGCGCCGCGTGCCACGGGCCACCCTGGCGATAGGCGGTGTCCTGCGAAGACATCGAAGCTCATAGATGTGCGACGGCAGGGGAGGCGATCAACGCTGATCGCCCGTCTTTCTCGACCATCCGAAACGGAAGCCCGATCCATCCTCGTGGCGCAGGTACACGAGCCAGTAGACCGCGGCGACGAAGACGCCGCCGCCGACGACGTTGCCGAGCGTCACCGGCACCAGGTTGGCGACGAAGCCCGCGAGCGTGACCGTGGCGCTGCCGGCGAGCCAGCCGATCGGGATCAGGTACATGTTGGCGATCGAGTGCTCGAAGCCCAGCGCGACGAAGGCCGAGATCGGGAACACGATCGCGAGCACCTTGCTGCCCACGTCGTGCGCCGCGAAGCACAGCCACACCGCGAGGCAGACCAGGACGTTGCACAGGATGCCGCGGAAGAACGCCTCGGCGAACCCGAGGCCGACCTTGGCCTCGGCGATCCGGACCGCGGTCTCGGCGACCCCGCCGCCGGCGAGCATGAGCGCGCCCGACCAGTGGACCAGCAGCACGCTGCCGAAGGCGCCGGCCATGTTGGCGAGGTAGACCAAGCCCCAGTTGCGCAGCAGCTGGGAGCTCGTGACCTTGCCCTCGGCCCAGGCCATGACGATCAGGTTGTTGCCGGTGAACAGCTCGGCGCCGCCGACCACCACCAGGATCAGGCCGAGCGAGAACGCGAGGCCGCCGAGCATGCGGCTCGGCCCGAAGCCGAGCCCGGCGCCGGTCATGGCCAGGGTGGCGTACATCGCGCCGAACGCGATGAAGGCGCCCGCGAGCAGACCCAGCGCCACCGTCTGCACGACCGGCAGGGTCGCCTTCTTGACCCCGACCTGTTCGACCAGGCGCGCCACCTGCGCCGGCGGATAGGCATCCTGAGGGCTCGGCGAGACGGCGACCGGCGCCGGTCGATCCTGGTTCACGTCTGTCCTCGCGGTTCGCCTGCGGCCGCAGCTTGGCGGGGTCGCGGGCGGGGCTCATTGACATGGATCAAAATCGGCGCTCTCGGCTATCCTCCCCACCGGTCCTGACCTTCGTGCTGTCCCGGGAGCAGTGCATGAAACGACTGTTGCTCGCCGCGGCTCTGGTCGCGCTCGCAGCACCTGCCGCCGCCAACTGGCAGGACGACCTCACCGCCCAGCTGCGCTGGGACCAAGCCTGCATCGTGAACTTCTATTCCGGCGTAATCGAGGATCAGGTCGACGGCAAGCAGGTCGTCATCGCCAAGGCGCATTGCGCGGACGGCCGCGTGTTCGACGCCTTCCAGCGCGACGAGCTCGAGGACTTCGAGCTCAACGAGTGCACGCCGACCGAGCAGGCCTGCTGAGGGTGAGGTCAGGCCAGGCTCTCTCGCGACGGCTCCGTTGCGCGCGATCTTCCGCGTCTGACCCTCGGCCGTGCCGTAGACGATCAGGATGCGGGCCATCCGGCCTCCCCTAGCGACGCAGCCGAGCGTTCGCCGGCAGCGTCCTCTCCGCGGGTTCGGAGCCGCCCGCGCACAGGAAGCGCCGATCGATGCGGCCTCAGCCGGGAATCTCCACCAAATTGGGCCGGACCCGCCCCCTCGAAGGTTGATCTGCATCATGCGTCGGGCGGTCCGCCGGGCTAAGGTGCCGCACGCAACACGAGCTGCCCGCCACCCATGCCCGAGCCCAACATCCTCCGGGACCTTCTGGTCTTCCTTCTCGCGCCGGTCGTGGTCGTCCCGCTGTTCCGGCGCCTGCGGGTCAGCCCGATCCTCGGCTATCTCGCGGCCGGCGCGCTGATCGGCCCCGAGGCGCTCGGGCTGATCGCCGAATCGCCGACGACGCACGTGCTGGCAGAGCTCGGGGTCGCGTTCCTCCTGTTCGCGATCGGCCTCGAGCTGTCGCTCGAGCGGCTGCGCGTCATGCGCCGCCTCGTGTTCGGGCTCGGCGGCGCGCAGGTGCTGCTCACGGCCGCGCTGATCGCCGCGCTCGCGTGGACCCTGGGCATGGACGTGCCGGCCGCGATCATCGTCGGCGGCGGGCTCGCGCTGTCGTCGACGGCCTTCGTGCTGCAGCTGCTCGTCGAGCGCGGCGAGCAGGTCTCCGTCTCCGGGCGCGCCGCCTTCGCGATCCTGCTGTTCCAGGATCTTGCCGTGGTGCCGCTCCTGGTCCTGGTGCCGGTGTTCGCGCTCGACCCGGCCTCGATCGCCGCCGCGCTCGCGGTCGCGCTGCTCAAGGCGGTGCTGGCGCTGGCCTCGATCCTGCTCGCCGGGCGCTTCGTCCTGCGCCCGGTGCTGCATGCGGTCGCCAGCGCCCGCAGCCCCGAGCTGTTCGTCTCGGCAACCCTGCTCGTGGTGCTCGGCACCGGCTGGCTCACCACGCAGGCCGGCCTGTCGATGCCGCTCGGTGCCTTTCTTGCCGGCCTGCTCCTCGCCGAAAGCGAATACCGCCATCAGGTGGAGGCCGACATCCGGCCCTTCCGCGGCCTGCTGCTCGGGTTCTTCTTCATGACCGTCGGCCTGTCGCTGGACGTCGGGCTGGTGGCCGAAAGGCTGGACGTGCTCTTCGCGCTGGTGGCGCTCCTCCTGCTCGGCAAGGCGCTCCTGATCGGCGCGTTGTGCCTCCTCTTCCGGCTGCCGGTTGCCGACGCGCTCCACGTCGGGCTGTTGCTCGCGGAAGGCGGCGAGTTCGCCTTCGTCGTCTTCGAGGCCGCGCAGGGCGACGGCCTGCTGACCGCCGAAGTCGGTCAGGTGCTGATGGCAGGCGTCGCGCTGAGCATGGTGGCGACGCCCTTTCTCGCCGAGGCCGGGAGCCGCGTCGCGCGCCGGCTCCGGGTCCGCGCACCGGCGATGCTCGGCTCCCTGCAGGACGAGGCCCTGGGGCTGAGCGGGCACGTCATCATCGCGGGCTTCGGCCGGGTCGGGCAGATCGTCGCCGCGGTCTTGAGCGCCGCGCACCTCCCCTACCTGGCGCTCGATCTCGATCCCGGCCGGGTCGGGATCTGTCGCGCGCGCGGACTGCGCGTGTTCTATGGCGACGCCAGCCGGCTCGACGTGCTCGCGGCGGCCGGCGCCGGCCGCGCCAGCGCCGTCGTGGTCACCATGGACCAGCCCGCGGGGGTCGACCGCGCGGTCGCCGCCCTGCACGAGCATTTCCCGGCGCTGCGCCTCTTCGTGCGTTCCCGGAACATCGGCCACCGCAGCCACCTCGTGCGGCACGGCGCGACGGCGGTCGTGCCGGAAGCGGCCGAGGCGAGCCTGCAGCTCGGATCGCTGGTCCTCAGCACGCTGGGGTTCGGCGCCGATGCCGTCGTGCGCGTCACCGACGATCTCCGCCGCGCCGACTACGCCGGCCTGCAGGAGATCGAGGGCGACCTCGGCACCCATGATGAGCGGCACCTGGCGGACTGACGGTCGCTCCAAACGCCGTTGCGCGCGCCGGCCGCATCGGACCGCCGGGAGAACTCTTGCGAGGAGGCCACCGTCCGCGCTTAGGTAGGAGCGCGATGTCGATCGATGGATCTCCGATGGGATGCGAACGCGCCGTCGATCCGAACGCCGCGGCGGGCGCAGGCGACCGGCCAAGTCCGTCACCAGATCGCGAGGCGCTTCTGCGCGCGATCGTCGAGACCTCGCCGGATGGCCTGATCACCATCGACGAGCGCTGCCTGATCGAATCCTTCAATCCCGCCGCCGAGCGCATGTTCGGCTACCCTGCCGAGGAGGTGATCGGGCGCAACGTCGCCTGCCTCATGCCCTCGCCCTATCGCGAGGAGCACGACGCCTACGTCGCGCGCTACCTGCGCACCGGCGAGATTCCGCCGGCCTTGGAAGGATGAGGGATGCTCGAGCTCCGACCCTGCTGCGAGCACTGCGCCAAGGAGCTGCCGCCGGCCTCGACCGAGGCCCGGATCTGCTCCTTCGAGTGCACCTTCTGCGCCGACTGCCAGGAGAACGTGCTGGGCAACGTCTGCCCGAACTGCGGCGGCGGCCTCTACCCGCGGCCGGTGCGGCCCGAGGCCATGCTGGAGCGCCGCCCGGCCTCGACCGAGCGGGTCCTGAAGCCCGCTCGACCGCGACCGGCACGCCGGCTCTCCTCGCCCGCTACCGCGACGTCCCGCCCGAGCAGCGCTGAAGCTCAGCGCAGCTCCACCGTGCGCCGGATCGTGGCCGGCGGGATGCCGGGCGCGCTCGAGGGTGACCTCGCCGGTGTAGGTGCCCGCGGGCCAGCGCTCGCCCGGGCGCTTGTCCCCCATGAACTGGAACCAGCGCCGCCAGCCCTTCTCCAGGTCCAGCGTGCGGTCCACGATCGGAGCGCCGTCGGGTCCCGAGAGCTCGAAGCGCACGCGGTCGCCCTGCTCCACCCAGAAGCCCTCGACCCAGAGCACCAGGGCCGGCGCGGTCGCGGGCAGCTCGTCGGCGTGATAGTCGCCGCGCCGCACCTGCTCCCATTCCGGCCGGCCGGTGGCGAAGCCTGCGTTGCTGAGCACGACCGGCTGGTAGTCGAGCTGCGCCATCACGTCCGCCCGCCAGAGCGGCTCGGGCCCCGGGCCGCAGTCCTGCTCGCGCGCGAGGCCGACGAAGGGATCGACCGGCTGCTCGCCCTGGCGGACGTCGAAGTGGAGGTGGGGGAAGCTGGTCTCGCCGGACAGGCCCACCAGCGCGAGCGGCTGGCCGGCCCTGACGCGGTCGCCTTCGGCGACCATCAGGCTGCCGCGGCGCAGGTGGCAGTACCAGGTGGTCCAGCCGTCGCCGTGCCCGATCCGGATCCCATTGCCGCATTCCCGGCCGGCGATCGCGGACTGGCCGCCCTCCTCGATGCTGACGTCGGGAACCCCGTCGCGCAGCGCCTCGACCACGCCCCCGGCGGCGGCGCGCACCTCCACGCCTTCGACCATCGCGCGTAGGTCGCGGATCGCGAAGTCGGTGCCCTTGTGGCCGTCGCCGGTGACCGGCCCGCAGGCGTAGTCGCGCGCGCCCGGCCCGGGGTCGTGGTCGACGTAGCGGAGGATCCAGCAGCTCTCGCCCGGCTCGCAGTCGATCGGCAGCGCGAGGTCGGTCGGCATCTCGGCGCGCGCCGCCACCGCGATCAGTAGCGTGACGAGCAATGCGGCCCGTCGGGGCAAGCGGCTCCCTGGCTTCGAGCGGCGATGCATCGCGGCCTCAGCCGTCCCGGGCGACCCGCCCTGCGGCCGTGGTCGGCCGTGCCTCGAGCCAGGGCCGCCATGCCTCCTGCAGCAGGCGCTGCCAGAGCAGGAACGGACCGAGCGCGAGCCAGGGCCAGAACGGCGCCTGCGTCTCCAGATGACGCCCGAAGGCGTCGAAGGACGGCGTGGCGCGCAGGCGGACCGCCAGCTCCTCGGCGTCCGCCTCGGGCCGCCTGCGATGCACGATCTCGACCTCGAGGTGAGGCAGGCGCGCGACGGCGCGGGTCTCATCCATGCGGCCAGGTCCCGACGATGGTGGATGGCGCGGCCGACCCTGGCACCGGTCGGGATCAGGCGCAAGCGCGACGCCCGCCGTACTCGGACCGGCCGCAGCGCTCAGTCCGCTGGCGGTGGCGGTACGGCGGGCAGGTCGAACACGCCGCTCCACAGGCCGCGCCCGGCCTCCCTGCGCGCCGTCCTCGAGTGCTGCGTAGCCCGCCGCGACCGCGCGGTCCGCGAGCGCCCAGCCGGCCGCCACCATGCCCTCGTTGAGGCTCATGCCGGCCACGGTGCAGGTCGCCGGGACGGCGGCGCCTTCGCCCGCGTCGCCGCCGGTGACCGGCGTGCAGATCACCTCCCGGCCGCCGGTCAGATCCCAGAGGACGGCGCGCGCGACCTGGCCGCAGGGATAGGGGTGGCCCATGCGCAGGCAGGTCTGGTCGAGCGCCGGCACCCGGATGCCGTGCAGCCGGATGCGCCGGCCGGCGATCTCCAGCGTCGCGCCATCGATGATCCGGGGCTCTCCCTGCGCCTGCGCCACGGCGACGCCCGGCAACAGACCGGCGAGCGCGACGCTCAGAGCCCATGCGCAGAGCCGCGCAACCATTCCGCCCATAAGCCCTCGTTGAGCCCGGCCGCTCCCGCTAGAGTTAGCGGCCGGGCGGCATCGCGCCAAGCGAGGCCCGGCCAGGTAGGGGAGGCCACGCCATGATCGGGGACCCGTCCAAGCTCGTCATCAAGGCGCGGTTCGCGCGCCTGACGGCAGCGCAGCTGGCGCCGTTCCGCGAGCGCTCGACCTCGTTCGTGGTCGACGCGATGAACGGCCGCGGCGCGCTCGATCACCTGATCGAGCCGCCAGCCCGCCGCTCGCCGGCAGCGCGCTCACCAGCTCGAGCTGGCGCGCGCGCGGCCTCGCCGGGCAGGGCGCTCGATCCGTCGAGCCGCGCGTACTGGATCGCGACGGCACCACCGGCACCGCGATCGGCGACACTCGACCAGATCGCCAGTCCGGAACGCGGTCGCGCACCGACGGCATGGCGCGCGAGGCCGACGAGATCGTGGCGCTCGGCATCCCCTGCTTCTGCCAGGGGGTGACCCGAACTCGGCCTTCCCGAAGCGGGCCCGGCGAGGTCGGTCTGCCGCTCGCGATGGGCGAGGCACTCGCGGCGGGCGACCTCGTGATCGGCGATCGCGACGGCGTCGTGGTGGTGCCGCGGGCGGACCTCGAGGCGGTCACCGCCGCCTCGAGCAGGTCGCCCAAGGAGGCCGAGCTCCACGCGCGGATCGCGCCGGCGACATCCCTCGCTGCTGACGCCAGCCCGCGCTGCGGCAGCAGATCACCTGTCTCGACTGAGCCCCGACCTCAGAGCAGGCGATCGCCGCGCGCGGTCTCGGCGGAGGGCACCACCGGACGATTAACTCGCCGGATCGCTCCAGAACGCGACCCACTGCTGCAGGAACCGCGTCCTCGCATTCATGAGCTGGAAGCAGCGATCGAAGTTCGCCTCGATCCAGCTGCCGACGTAGGCGAGGCCCTCGGGCGCGCCGCGGCCCTGGTCGCGCGGCGGCGATAGACCGCCTTGGCGTCGCGGTCGCGGAAGCGCTCGATGACCATGAACAGCATGCGTTCCTCCTTGGCCATCGATCGTCGCTTGCGCGGGGCCGCGGTCCGCGAGACACTTTCCGGCTACTCGGAGACGCAGCGTCAGCCACGGAGGGTCGATCGATGACGGCGACCGTCGTTCAGGAACTGCAGGCGCAGCTGCCGGTCAAGCTGCAGCCGTATCCGCTCGCCGGGCGAACCGTGGGCCTGGTGATCGTCGACGAGGTCAACGGCTTCTGCACGGTGGGCGCCGGCAACCTCGCGCCCTCGGCGCCCGATGCCCAGGTCGCGCGCATGGTCGAGGAGACCGACCGGCTCGCCCGGCGCTTCGCCGAGGAGAAGCGCGCGATGCTCGCCTTCCTCGACACCCACGAGCCGGGCAAGCCCGAGCCGCCCTATCCGCCGCATTGCGAGCGCGGCACCGGCGAGGAGGACCTGGTGCCGGCGCTCGCCTGGCTCGAGGACTGCGGCTGCGCGACGCTGCTGCGCAAGGACTGCATCAACGGCTTCGTCGGCGGGATCGAGGCGAGCTTCATCCGCGGCGGCCACGGCCAGCACCACAACAAGGTGGTCGACTGGGTCAACAGCCACCGCCTCGATGCGGTGGTCGCGGTCGGCATCTGCACCGACATCTGCGTGATGGACTTCGTCCTGACGATGCTGTCGGCGCGCAACCACGGCCTGATGCCGACGCTCGAGGACATCGTGGTCTACGAGCCGGCGACCGCGACCTTCGACCTGCCGCTCGCCGCGACCGCGGAGCTTGGCCTGCCGCCGACCGCGGCCCATCCCAAGGCCCTGACCCACCACATGGGGCTCTACTTCATGGCCTCGCGCGGCGCGCTGCTGGCGTCCGAGCTGAGCCTGAGCCTCGGCCGCGGAGGGCTCCGGCGCCCGCGGGTCCATCGTCGCCAGCACGTGCGAGGTCCGGGTATGGCCGGCCTGCACGAAGTCGGGCCGTTCCTCCGGCGGCAGCGGCGAGCGGCGGGAGATCCGATACCAGATGAAGGCGATGAACAGCAGGTGGACGACCGCGGCGTAGAAGAACAGCCCGCCGACGCCTATCCACTCCATCAGCGGCCCGGCGGCGATCGGGCCGATCGCCGCGCCGATCGCCCAGGTCAGGAGCAGGCCGCTGCTCGCCTCGACGAAGTCCTCGCGCTCGACGAAGTCGTTGGTATGGGCGACGCACAGCGAGTACATCGAGTAGATGCAGCCGCCGAACACGGCGACGGCGCCGATCAGGACCGCCGGCCGCGCGGCGATGCGGGCGAGCCACTCCGGGACGCCGAGGCCCGGCATGGCTCTCGCCGGCGAGCGCGAGCACGGCGCCGGCGATCACCGCGAGCAGGCAGGCGAGCATCAGCACCCGGCGCCGGTCGATGCGGTCGGACAGCCGCCCGAACGGCACCTGGAAGAGCGTGCCGCCGATCAGCGCCGCGCTCATGAACAGCGCGATGCCGGTGGTGCCGAGGCCGACCCCTTGCGCGAACACCACGCCGAGCCCGCCGAAGCCGCCGTTGGCGAGCCCGACGAAGAAGCAGCCCAGGACGCCGACCGGCGACATCCGGTAGAGCCGGGCGAGGCGCAGATGGACCGTGCCGAGCGGCTGCGGCGCGCTCGAGGAGGTGAGGCCGACTGGCACCAGCGCCAGCGTGATCGCGATCGCCGCGACCGCGAACAGCCCGAAGCCCGCGGCATCGCCCACCGGCAGCAGCATCTGTCCGGCGGTGATCGCGCCCAGCTGGATCACCATGTAGGTGGCGAACAGCTGGCCGCGGTTGGTGTTGCTGGCGCGCTCGTTGAGCCAGCTCTCGATCACCATGTAGAGCCCGGCGAAGGCGACGCCGCTGATCATCCGCAAGAGGATCCAGGCCAGGGGCTCGACCAGCAGCGCCATGAGCTGGACCGCCGAGGCGGCGATCGCCGCCATCACCGCGAAGGTGCGGATATGGCCGACGCGCCGCACGATGTGCGGGACGCTGAGGCAACCCAGCACGAAGCCGGCCGAGTAGCCCGAGGCGATCAGGCCGATCACGGTGGTGGCGAAGTGCTCGAAGGTCGCCCGCACCGGCAGGAGGATCCCGATCAGGCCGTTGCCGAGGAGGAGGATCGCGACGCCCAGCAGGAGCGCGCTGACGGACACCAGAGCGGCAGGCATGGGGGCGAAGGGCCTTGTCGCGGGACGGGTTCAGGCGGAAGACGCGGCGCACCATATACGAGCCATGGGCGAGAGTGAACAGAGCGCCGGGGCGGCGATCTTCGATCGCGGCCTGCTGCGCCGGCGGCGCGAGCGCGCGGCGCCGGGCTTCGCCGGCGTCGACTTCCTGGTGCGCGAGGTGGCGCTCCGGCTCGCCGAGCGCGTGGCGGACGTGCGGCGGCGCTTTCCGCTGGCGCTCGAGCTCGGCTGCCACACCGGGCAGCTGGCTCGGGCGCTCGGCGAGCTGGCGCCGGTCGATCAGCTCGTGCAGGCCGATCTCGCGCCGGCGATGGCGCGCCGCGCGAGCGGGCTGCGGGTCGTGGCCGACGAGGAGCTGCTGCCGTTCGGCGGCGAGCGCTTCGACCTCGCGCTGTCCTGCTTCAGCCTGCACTGGGTCAACGACCTGCCCGGCACGCTGGCGCAGGTCGCCCGCGCCCTCAAGCCGGACGGGCTGTTCCTCGCCGCGCTCCCCGGCGGTGCCACGCTGCTCGAGCTGCGCGAGGCGCTCCTGCGGGCGGAGCTCGAGGTCGAGGGCGGGGCGAGCCTGCGGGTCGCCCCCCTGGTCGAGCTGCGCGACGCCGGCGGGCTCCTGCAGCGGGCGGGCCTGACCCTGCCGATCGTCGACCTCGAGACCATCCGCGTGACCTACGACCACCCGCTCAAGCTGCTTCAGGAGCTGCGCCAGATGGGCGAGGCGAGCGCGCTCGCGCCTGAGCACCGGCGGCCGCTCCGGCGCCGCACCCTGCTGCGCGCCTGCGCGATCTACCAGGAGCTGTTCGCCGATCCCGACGGGCGGGTGCCGGCGACCTTCCAGATCCTGATGCTGTCCGGCTGGAAGCCCGGCCCCGACCAGCCGCGGCCGCTGCGGCGCGGCAGCGGCCAGGTCGACCTGGCGCAGGCGCTCGGCGTTCCGGCCGAGGTGCTCGAAGGCAAGCCACGGCCGTAGGCCTGCCGCCCCGGTCGCGCAGAGACGAGGCTCCTGCGGGAACCATCTGGCCGAACCGGCGTTGCCGGCTCCAGGGTTCGCGGCCGATGGCTTCGGTCGGGACGGGCATGGGCACGAGGGCAGGTGATCGAAGGATGGCAAGCAGGGCGGAGAGAGGCAACAGAATGGCCGATCGCGGCCGCAGCGCCGAGCGGCCGAGCCAGCTTCCGGCGGCGGGCTGGCGCGACATCCTGTGGCGCGTCAAGGCGGAGATGGCCCAGGACAACCTGAGCCTGGTCGCCGCAGGGGTCGCCTTCTACGCCCTGCTCGCGCTGTTTCCCGCGATCGCCGCGGTGGTCTCGATCTATGGCCTGGTCGCCGAGCCGCAGACCGTCGAGCAGCAGCTGCAGGCGGGCAGCCACATCCTGCCCCAGGAGGCGCGCGGCATCGTCGAGGAGCAGCTGAAGCGGGTCACCGCGAGCGGGTCGACGGCGCTCGGGCTCGGCGCGATCGTGGGCCTGCTGCTGGCGATCTGGAGCGCCAACAAGGGCACCCAGTCCCTGATCACCGCCCTCAACATCGTCTACGACGAGGACGAGAAGCGCGGCTTCATCTGGCTCAACGTGATCTCGCTCGCGCTCACCGTCGGCATCGTTCCTGTTCCTGATCGTCTGCCTCGGGGCGATCGCGGCGGTGCCGGCGCTGATCGGCAACCTCGGCCTGCCGGAGGTGGTCCGGCAGCTGGCGATCTGGCTGCGCTGGCCGATCCTCGGCGTCGCCTTCGTGGTGGCGCTCGCGGCCCTCTATCGCTTCGCCCCGAGCCGCGACGAGCCGCGCTGGCGCTGGGTCTCCCCGGGCGCGGTCGTGGCGACCGTGCTCTGGCTGATCGCGTCGGGCCTGTTCTCCTGGTACGTCTCCAATTTCGGCAACTACAACGAGACCTACGGCTCGCTGGGCGCGGTCGCGGTGCTGATGATGTGGTTCTGGCTGTCGGCCCTGATCGTGCTGCTGGGCGCCGAGCTCAACGCCGAGATGGAGCACCAGACCGAGCGCGACACCACCCGCGGCGGCGAGAAGCCGGTCGGCAGGCGCGGGGCCTACGTCGCCGACACCGTGGGCGACAAGCCCTAAGAAAGGAGTGCTCGGGCTGCCACGCGCGCTGCACGGATCGCTCGGCCGCAGTCGCTCAGGGACCGAGCGCCGGCGGATGCGGCCCGGCGCGATCCCGCAACTCCTGCGCGCGCTGCAGCACCCAGCGGACGCTCGGAAACGCCAGGTCGTCCCAGGGGATCGCCGCCCACTCGAACAGGTCGAGCTCGAGGGTCTCGATCCCGGCCGCGACCTCCGGCGAGAGCAGCCGCGCGCGGTAGAACAGCTGCACCTGGCCGATCCGGACCACGTTGTAGACCGCGAGCAGCCCGGTGATCTCGATGCGCGCCGAGGCCTCTTCCCAGCTCTCGCGCCGGGCGCCCTCCTCGGTGCTCTCGCCGAGCTCGAGATAGCCCGCCGGGACCGCCCAGAACCCGGCGCGCGGCTCGATCGCGCGGCGGCAGAGCAGGACGCGGTCCTGCCAGGTGCAGACCGCGCCGACCACGACCTTGGGATTGCGGTAGTGGATCTCGCCGCAGCTCGAGCAGACGTGGCGATCGAGCATGTCGCCCGCGGGCCGCTTGAGCTCGACCGGGGCGCCGCATGCGGAGCAGAACCGCATCGGCCCGCGAGGCTCAGCGCTTCTTGAACAGCGATTCGGCGGCGCCGCGGATCGACTGCTTGGCCCTGATCGCCGCCTCGGCGCGCTCGATCTCGGCGCGCAGCCGGACGATGTAGGCCTCGACCTCCTCGACCGACCAGGTGGCCAGATCGGGCGGCTTGACGCTGGCGCGTCGCGGCAGGTCGTCCGGTTCCTCGGCCATGTTCCCCGACCTCGCTGGACAGGCTCGCTAGGGTGCCTCGAGATCGTGCTCCTCCGCGACGTGGTCGACCATGTCGCCGAGCATGCGCAGCACGTGCTCGTCGGTGACCTGGTAGAACACCTGGCGGCCCTGGCGCTCGGCCTGGAGCAGCCGGGCTGCGCGCAAAAGGCGCAGGTGATGGCTGACCAGCGAGGGCGAGAGGCGGAGCTGCTGCGCCATGTCGCCGACCGAGACCTGCTCGGCCAGGCAGCTCAGGATGATCCGCAGCCGGCTCGGATCGCTCATCAGGCGGAACATCTCGGACAGCTCGTGGACCTGGTCCTCGCTGAGCCGTTCCGAGGAGGGATTGGGCCCGAGCCGCTCCGCAAAGGAATGGGGCCGGCGCTTGAGCATGGGTTTCCGATCAGCGGCGCGGCCGCCGGCACCAGCGCCGCGGCCGACCGCGCCGGAAAATAGGCGAAATCACCGCGATGTACAGCACGCGCGGCGCTCGGCCGCGCCCCGCGAGCGAGCCGCCCGCGCGGATCCGGCTGCAGCTCATCGGCCAGTGCGCTTCCGGGCACCAGCTAGCTATAGTCTACGTTGTAGACCATTCCGGAGCGGTACCATGCGAGCGAAAGTTTCGAAGTGGGGCAACAGCCTCGCCATCCGGCTGCCGCAGGCGGCGGTCAAGAGCCTGCACGTGCGGGAAGGCGAGCAGATCGAGCTGGCCATCAGGGGCGATCGCGTCGAGCTCCGAAGCGCTCGGCCGCGCTATCGCCTGGAGGAGCTGGTCCGCCAGATGAACCCGGATGATCAGCCCGAACCGATCGATGTTCCTCCGGTCGGCGAAGAACTGCTTTGAGCACCCTCCCGGAGGCCGGAGACCTGGTCTGGGTCAATTTCCATCCGCAGGCCGGGCACGAGCAGGCGGGCCATCGACCGGCTCTGGTGCTCACGCCTCGCATCTACCATGAGCGGACGGCGCTTGCGATCGTCTGCCCGATCACCTCGAACACCGATCCCTATCCGTTCAAGGTCACCCTGCCCGAAGGCCTGCCCATCGCGGGCGCGGTTCTGGCCGACCAGGCGAAGTCGATCGATCGGGCGGCGCGACAGCTGAAGTTCGCGGGGCGGGCTCCGCGCGCCGTCCTCCTCGAGGTGCAAGGTCGACTGGCGGCGCTGCTCGGCATGGATCCCGACTGAAGGAGCAGGTTCCACGTTCGAGCGCGTTGTCGCCAGGCTGCGCCTGTGGCATCGTGGTGGAGCGCGGGGCCTGCTGGAAAGGCCGGGCCCGGAAGCCCGCTCCGCGCCGGCTGAGAATTCCGGGCTGCTCTTCGGAGGGCCCGTCCATGTACATCGTCGGCCAGGAGGAGATCGACGCGATCGCGGCGGTGATCCGCAGCGGCGCCTTGTTCCGCTACGGCATCGGCAGCGAATGCGACCGCTTCGAGCAGCGCTACGCCGAGTACCTCGGCAGCGAGCACGTGGCGCTCACCGCAAGCGGCACCTATGCGCTCACCTCGGCGGTCGTGGCGCTCGGCATCGGACCGGGCGACGAGGTCCTGGTGCCGGCGCACACCTACATGGCGACCGCCATGGCGGTGCTGGCCGCCGGTGCCATCCCGGTGATCGTCGACGTCGACGAGAGCATCACGATCGATCCCGATGCGGTCGAGGACGCGATCGGCCCGCGCACCAGGGCGGTGATCCCGGTCCACATGTGGGGCGCGGCCTGCGCCATGGACCGGCTCATGGCGATCGCCGCCCGGCACGATCTCTTGGTGCTGGAGGATACCTGCCAGGGCATCGGCGGCGCCTACGAGGGCAGGAAGCTCGGCACGATCGGGCATGCCGGGGCGTTCTCGTTCAACTACTACAAGAACATGACCGCCGGCGAGGGCGGGGCGGTCTGCACGGCCGACGCGCGCGTCGCCGAACGGGTGAAATGCGCGATCGACCCCTGCCACTTCTACTGGCAGGGCCGCAGCGACCAGCAGAAGCCGTTCGCCGGCAATGGTGCCCGCGCCTCCGAGATCATGGGCGCGATGCTCAACGTCCAGCTCGACCGCCTGCCCGGGATGATCGGGGCGATGCACGCCGAGAAGAAGCGGATCCTCGCCGGCACCGCGCATCTCGGCAACCTCGGCCTGCGGCCGTCGCCGATGAACAGCCCGGACCACGACTGCGCCGCCCACGTCATGTACCTCCTGCCCTCGGAGGACGCGGCCGCGCGCTTCGCCGCGATCTTTCCCAGCGTGATCGCCGGCAAGACCGGGCGCCACACCTACACCGAATGGGATCAGATCCTGATCGGCGAGGGCGCCGCGCACGCCGCGATGAACCCCTACAACATGCCGGAGAACCGCGAGTGCCGGCGGAGCTATGCCGAGGACATGTGCCGGCGCTCGCTCGACATCCTGAACCGGACCATCATGGTGCCGACCCATCCGCTGCACGGCGCCGAGGAGATCGCGGACACGATCCACAACATCGGCGTCGCCGCGCGGGTGGCGCTCGGCGGGATGTCGCCCGCCGAGGCCGATCTGCGCAACCTGCGGCCGGTGGACGCGCAGAAGTTCGACATGAAGATCGAAGCCTGAGCGGGCCGCTCGGGCCCGCACGCCCATCCGAAGCGCATCAAAGGGAGGCAAAAGACATGCGCGCGCTCACGTCCGTTCTCGCCACAACCGCCCTCGCCGCCGGCATCGCGCTCGCGGCCGGGCCGGCCGCGGCGACCAGGATCGTCGTGATCACCCATGGCCAGGCCTCCGACCCGTTCTGGTCGGTGGTCAAGAACGGCGTCGACGACGCCGCCGAGCTGATGGGCGTCGAGGTCCAGTACCAGGCGCCGCAGACGTTCGACATGGTGGCGATGGCGCAGCTGATCGACGCCGCGGTCGCCTCGCAGCCCGACGGGCTCGTGGTCTCGATCCCGGACGGCGACGCGCTCGGCGATCCGATCCGCGCCGCGGTCGCGGCCGGGATCCCGGTGATCTCGATGAACTCCGGGCTCGACGTCAGCAAGGATCTCGGCGCGCTCCTGCACATGGGGATCGACGAGTATCCCTCGGGCTTCGCCGCCGGCGAGAGGATGAAGGAGCTCGGCAAGACGAGCGGCGCCTGCGTCAACATGGAGGTCGGCAACGTCGCCCTCGACCAGCGCTGCCAGGGCTTCGCCGACGCGCTGGGCGGCAACTCCCAGGTCATCGCGACCTCGCTCGACCCGACCGAGATCCGGGCCGGCGTGACCGGCTACCTCCAGCAGCATCCCGAGGTCGACGCCGTGCTGACCTCGGGCTCGAGCGCCTTCGACCCGACCTTGGCCGCGATCGAGGGCGCCGGGCTCGGCGAGCAGATCGCGCTCGGCTCGTTCGACCTGTCGCCCTCGATGCTGCAGGCGATCGACGAGGGCCGGGCGCTGTTCGGCATCGACGCCCAGCAGTATCTCACCGGCTACTATCCGGTGATCTTCCTCGCCATGTACGACAAGTACGGCATGGTGCCGACGAGCAACGTGCTCACCGGTCCCTTGTTCGTGACGAAGGACACCGCCAAGCAGGTGATCGAGCTCAGCGCCCAGGGCTACCGCTGACGCGGCAGCGCCGGACCGGGCGCCAGGCGGCCCCGGCCCCGATCCCGGGCGACGCGCCCCGGGCGGCGTTTCTGAAGCTGCCCGGGGGCTACTTCATGACCTCGGCGAGCGCGGCGGAGAAGCCGAGCAGCGAGACCGGGACGTCGACCCGCGGCCGGCCGCCCTGGCCGTCGTAGACGTGGAACCCGACCAGCGCGCGGGTGCCGGCCTTGAGCCGCGCCAGCAGCTCCGGCTCGATGACCAGCTCGATCCGGCAGCCCTGCGGCTCGCAGCGCTCCACCGGCGCCGGCTGCTCGGGGCCGCCGTCGATCTTGAGGAAGGTGCCGGGCGGCAGCGCGATGCCGAGCGGCAGCACGAGCAGCAGGCCCGGCTTGTCGATCTGCGGCAAGGGCCCGACCACGGCCAGCAGCACGCGCTCGCCCTGCTGGTTGACGACCCGCTGCCGCATCTCGCAGAACTCCGGCGGCTGGCCCTGCGGCAGCTCGCAGCGCAGCGTCCAGTCCTGCAGCTGCTGGCCGTCGCGCGGCCCCTTCACCGTCCCGGGCGGCGCGCCCTCGGTGGCCGGCGCGGCGGGCTGCGCCCTCGGTGGCCGGCGCGGCGGGCTCGCCCTCGCTCGCCTGCGCGAGCGCCGGCCCGGCCTCCAGGCCGGCGCTGGCCGCGACCAACGCCGCGGCCGCGAGCCCGGCGCGCGCCCGGCGCCGCGCAGCGAGGGGTGACGTGGTGGGCATGAGGTCGCTCCATCGGCTGCCGCGGCTCGCTCGAGGCGAGCCCGACTGACAAACTGGGTAGCGCAGGCCCGGCGGCAACCCTCAGCCGCCGGAGCGCCCCGCGCGATCGGCGCGGATCATGTCGGCCGCCTTCTCCGCGATCATGATCACCGGGGCGTTGGTGTTGCCCGAGGTGATGGCCGGCATGATCGAGGCATCCGCGATGCGCAGGCCCACGAGGCCGCGGACCCGCAGGCGCTCGTCCACGACCGCCCCCGGATCGGCGCCCATCCGGCAGGTGCCGACCGGGTGGAAGATGGTGGTGCCGATCGCGCCCGCCGCTTCCACCAGCTCCGCCGCGCTCTGGAATTGGGCGCCCGGCCGGAACTCCTGCGGCCGGAAGCGGGCGAGCGCCGGCGCCGCGGCGATCCGCCGGGTCAGGCGGATGGCGTCGGCGGCGACCATGCGATCGCCCTCGGTCGCGAGGTAGTTCGGCCGGATCGAGGGCGGCTTGTCCGGCGCCGGGCTCCTGATGCGCACCGAGCCGCGGCTCTCGGGCCGCAGGTTGCAGACCGAGGCGGTGAACGCCGGGAAGGCGTGCAAGGGCTCGCCGAACCGGTCGAGCGAGAGCGGCTGGATGTGGTACTCGAGGTTCGGCGTCGCGCGCGCCGGATCGGAGCGCGCGAAGGCGCCGAGCTGCGAGGGCGCCATGGTCAACGGCCCGCGCCGGAACAGGAGGTACTCGAGGCCCATCCAGCCGCGCGCCAGCAGGCTCGCGGCGCGCTCGTTGAGCGTCCGCGTGCCCTGGACCTTGTAGACCAGGCGCAGCTGCAGATGGTCCTGCAGGTTCTCGCCGACGCCTGGCAGCTCGTGCCGGGGTGCGATGCCGCACGCCCCGCAGCAGCTCGCCCGGCCCGATGCCCGAGAGCTGCAGGAGCTGCGGCGAGCCGATCGCGCCGCTCGCGAGCACCAGCTCGCCCCGCACCGCGGCGTGGGCCGTACCGCCCTCCCGGCGGACCTCCAGGCCGACCACGCGCCGCCCGTCGAGCTCGATCCGGGTCGCCTGGGCGTGGGTCAGGACCGTGAGGTTCGGGCGCGAGCGCGCCGGCCGCAGGAACGCCTTCGCCGTGCTCCAGCGCACGCCGCGCCGCTGGTTGACCTGGAAGTAGCCGCAGCCCTCGTTGTCGCCGCGATTGAAGTCGGTGGTCTTGGGGATGCCGACCTCGGCCGCCGCCTCGCGGAAGGCATCCAGGATCTCCCAGGAGATGCGCATCTCCTCGACCCGCCACTCGCCGCCCGCCCCATGCACCTCGTCGGGCCCGTGGACGTGGTCCTCGGACTTCTTGAAGTACGGCAGCACGTCGTCCCAGCCCCAGCCGGCCAAGCCCAGCTGGCGCCAGTGGTCGTAGTCGGCCGCCTGGCCGCGCATGTAGATCATGCCGTTGATCGAGGAGCAGCCGCCCAAAACCTTGCCGCGCGGATAGGCGAGCGCGCGCCCGCCGAGCCCGGGCTCGGCCTCGGTCGTGAGGCACCAGTCGGTGCGCGGATTGTTCTGGGTGTAGAGGTAGCCGACCGGGATGTGAATCCAGAGGTAGTCGTCCTTGCCGCCGGCCTCGACCAGCAGGACCGAGACGCGCGGATCCGCCGACAGCCGATTGGCGAGCACGCAGCCGGCGGTGCCGGCGCCGACGATCACGTAGTCGAACGCGCCGATGTCGCGTGCCGCGCCGTCCGTCGCCCGCAAGTCCGATGCCTCCCGTCCGCGCCAGCCACCACGATAGCAGCCGCCCGGGGCGCCGGTCATCCGGCAACCATCCGCGAACTGTCCTTGGCGTCCGCGGATGATGATCCAAGTCTTGCGCGTCGGCCGCGAGCGCCGCAAACCTGAGCCCCACCTCGATCGCATCGGGAAATGGGTTGAAAGAGCGACCTGCCGCCAAGGGCATAACCTCGGCCATCCTCCGCAGCGCAAGCGCGCCCGGCTGCCGCGGGTCGCTGGTGTCGCCTAGGCGGCATGGCGGTACCGCGCCACGGCTTCGCTCCGAGGAGCGCTCAGGCGTCGGGACACGGGGAATGACGAGCCGCCGGCTTCTTCTGAAGACGACCGCTCTGATGCTCGCGGGAGGCGCGGCGGCATTCGCGCTCCCCAAGCTGCGCCGGCGCGAACGGCCGAACATCATCTTCGTCATGCTTGACGATCTGGGAAAGGAGTGGGTCGGATGCTACGGAAGCCGGGAGGGCCTGACGCCCAATGCCGACCGACTGGCTGCGGAAGGGATGAAGTTCGAGAACGCGTATGCGATGCCCTTATGCGTGCCGACGCGCACGACGCTGCTGTCGGGACAGTATCCGGCGCGCCATGGCTGGACGATCAATTGGAATGTGCCGGCTCTACGGCATCGGCTATTTCGATCCGGACTACTACCCGTCGCTAGCGCGCGTGCTCAAGCAGGCGGGGTACGCAACCGCGGCGGCCGGTAAATGGCAGGTGAACGACTTTCGTGTTCAGCCGGACGTGCTGAGCCAATTCGGCTTCGATGACTATTGCATGTGGACGGGCATCGAGCGCGAAAACCAGCGCCGGAGTCACAGCCGCTATTGGGATCCTTATGTTCACACCAAAGGATGGCAGCGGGATCCGCAAGCATCAGTTTGGCGAAGATGTCTTCGAGAGCTTCCTCGTGGACTTCATTCGAGAAAATCAACGACGGCCGTTCATGTTGTACTATCCGATGTGCCTGCCCCATGCGCCGCTCGTAGCGACCCCGCTCGATCGTCATGCCGCGCGGCCGAGAGAGCAACTCAGAGCGATGATCCGGTATGCCGATGTCAAGCTCGGTGAGCTCATCCAGGCTCTCGAAGCCCTTGATCTCCGTCACAGAACGATCGTCATCTGGACCAGCGACAATGGCAGCCCGACGGAATACACTGCTGTATCCGGTGGAAACCTGGTGGCCGGAGGCAAAGGCACTCTGAAGGAGCGCGGTATCAACGTACCGTTCATCGTGAGCTGCCCGGGCTTGGTGCCGGCAGGCGTGACGACCGATGCCTTGATCGACTTCACGGACCTGTTGCCCACCTTCGCCGAACTGGCGCAGGGGCAGCCGGCCAGCGCCGCGACGCTCGACGGCCGGTCATTTGCGCGCCATCTGCTCGGCCGCGAGCGTGACGGGCCACGGCGATGGATCCTGTCGATGGACCATACCCGAGCGAAGCTGTCGCCAGACGGTCGCCTGAAGTCCGCGAGCCCGTACGCCCAGCGGGTCGTCCGGGACAAGCGCTACAAGCTCTGGATCGATGGGGACCGCAGGAGCTGGAAGCTGGTGGATCTCGCAGCAGATCCAGAAGAAACCGATAACCTCATCGAGAGCGGCGAACCAGGGCATCGGCGCGCCCGCGCGCGGCTCCGACGCGTCATCCGTAACGGCTTCGCGCCGAGGGACGCCGCGCCGAGCTACGATCCGCTTCCCAAGCAGCCGTGGGATCTTCCGGCAGACGAGGCGATCCGACAATTCAACCAGTCGCAGGAGGATTGATGCCCAGAACGTTCGACCATCTGCGCGCGGCCGAACTCAAAATGAGACACCGAGAATCTGGCTGGACGATGCTCCTCAGGTCAGCAGCGCCAGCATCAGCGGCATGGTGAGCGCGGCGGCGATCGTGGTCAGCGTGATCAGGCCGGCGATCAGCGGCGCGTCGCCGCCGAGCTGGCGTGCCAGCACGTAGGACGAGGCCGAGATCGGCCCGGCGGTGAACAGCACGGCGACCGCCGCGGTCAGCCCCTGGACGCCGAGCAGGCGGCAGGCGAGCGCGGTCGCGGCCGGCATCAGCAGGAGCTTGAGCACGCAGGTGGCGCCGGCGGCCAGCCGGGCGCGCCCGAGATGGGCGAGCTCGAGCCCGGCGCCGACGCACAGGAGGCCAAGCGTCAGCGAGGCCTGGCCGAGCACCGCCAGCGTGTCGCGCGGCACGCCCTCCAGATCGACCCCGGCGGCGTTGAGGAGGAAGCCCAGCAGGCAGGCGAGGATCAGCGGGTTGCGCGCGACCGAGGCGAGCAGCTCGCCGCGCTCGGCGGGCCGCCCGCCATAGTGGAGCAGCACCACGACCGAGAGCAGGTTGACGGTGGTGACCACGACCAGGATCACGATGCCCAGCACCTCGAGGCCGGCCGCACCGTAGAGCGTGCCTGCGGCGCCGAGCCCGACGTAGGTGTTGGTGCGGATCGCGCCCTGGAAGACCGAGGTCAGGCCGGCGTGGTCGACCGCGAGCCAGGGCCGGAGCGCCAGCGCCAGGAGGCCGATCGCGAGCAGCGCCAGGACCAGCGCCGCGGCGAGCGGCAGGAGCCCGAAGCCCGCCAGCTCCGAGGTCGCCGTGGTCAGGAACAGGAGCGCCGGGAACAGCACGAAGTAGACCAGGCGCTCGGCCGCCGGCCAGAACGCGGCGCCCGGAAAGCCGCGCGCGCGCAGCAGCCAGCCGAGCGCGATCAGGAGGAACACGGGCGCGAGCGCGCCGAAGGTCGTGAGCATCGTGGGGCTGAGCTGGCCTGGCGAGCGGAACCGCCTGCGGCTTAGCACGCTTCGGCGCGCGACGGCACCCCGTAGCCGGCGTCGACGCCGGCTCCATGCGACGGCGCGCGAAAACAAGCAGCCGGCGGTTGACGCCGGCACCTTCCCGCAGCGACACTTCCGCTCGACCAGCGCGCGCCGGGCCGCTCGCCCGCGCCGGCACCGGTCGCGACCCAAGCGGCTCGCCAACGGGCCCCATGACCATCAGGGAGACCACGACATGATCGAGATCCGGCAGTCCGCGCTCGCGCTCGCCGCGGCGGCGTTCCTGGCGACCACCGCCCAGGCCGAGACCGTGCTGACCTTCGGCGGCTCGGATGCGGTCGGCTCCTTGCTCGACCGCACCAACGCCAGGTTCGCCGAGCTGGTCAACCAGCGCGCGGAGGGCGAGCTGACGGTCAACTTCATCTCCGGCGAGGCGCTCGGCAACGACATCCAGGTGATCGAGCAGATGATGGAGGGCTCGGTCCACCTCTATGGCGACGTGCTCGACTGGTACGCCAACTGGGTCAAGGACTTCGGCATCCTGAACTGGGGCTTCACCTTCCGCGACAACGACCACATGCAGGCGTTCCTCGACAGCCAGATCTACGCCGACCTCGCCGAGCAGCTGCGCGCGGAGAGCGGGCTCAGGATCCTGGCGGTCGCCCCGACCCAGCCGCGCATCCTGTTCGCCAAGAAGGCGATCACCACGCCCGACGACCTCGCCGGCCTCAAGATGCGGGTGCCCGAGATCCGCACCTATCTGCTGCTGTGGGAGACGCTCGGCACGAGCCCGAGCCGGGTCGCCTGGGCGGAGGTCTTCCTCGGCCTCAAGACCGGGGTGATCGAGGCCGCCGAGGGGCCGGTGTCGGCGGCCTTCGCCCAGAGATTGCACGAGGCCGCGCCCTACATCATGCGCACCGACCATCTGGTCTCGACCGCGCACGTCACGATCAACGAGGCGACCTTCCAGAGCCTCACCCCCGAGCTGCAGCAGATCCTGGTCGAGACGGCCGAGGAGGTGACCCAGTGGGCGCGCACCCAGGCCGAGACCGAGACCGACGATCTGGTCCGCCAGATGGCGGGCGAGGGCGCGACGCTCGTCCCGGTCGACCAGCAGCCGTTCGCCGATAAGGCGCTGGCCGGGGTCGCGGCCATGGAGAAGGACGGCGAGTGGAGCCCGGGCCTCTGGCAGAAGATCCGCGAGCTCGGCACCTGACCCTGAACCCCCGCCGGTCCAGGGGCCGCCGGCCCCTGGCGGGGGCGAGGGGGCGGAGCCCCCTCCTCGTCCTTGCGGACCGCACGCGAGGCGCGCAGCGGGCCGCCTGCCGCCGCGCACGCCGCCGCCCTGACGGGTCGAGCCTGAGCGCATGGACGGCTTCCTGCGGGGCTACTGGCGGCTGCTGTGCCGGATCGGCGACCTCGAGCGCGTGGTCGGCGTGCTGCTGATCGCCAACATCGTGCTCAACATCGGCGCCCAGGTGTTCTCGCGCTACCTGCTCGACCAGCCGCTGGTCTGGGTCGAGGAGCTCGCGGTCTACTCCTTCATCTGGGGCACCTTCATCGGCGCGAGCCTCGGCCTCAAGGAGCTCCGCCACGTCAAGATCGCGGGCTTCGTCAGCCGGCTCGGGCCGCGGCCGCAGAGCCTGCTGCGGGCGCTCGCCTGGCTGATGGTGCTGGCCCTGATGCTGGTCCTGCTGGTCCAGGCCCGCAAGATCATGGCGGTCGAGGGCCGCTCCCGATCGATCTCGCTGCCGGTCGCGGTGCCGCGCAGCTGGTTCTATTCGGTGCCGCTGTTCGTCGGCTGCGCCTCGATGGCGCTGAGCTGCGGCTACTTCATCCTGGCCGAGCTGTGGGCGGGGCTGTTCGGCCGCCCGGTCGAGGCCGCGGCCGCGGCCGAGCGCGCCGCCGAGAGCGCCCAGGCGTGACCCTTGCGCTGATGTTCCTGGTGCTCGCGGCGCTGGTCATCCTGGAAGTGCCGGTCGCGGTCGCGCTGGCGCTCTCGGCGATCGCCTATCTCCTGGTCGAGCAGACCGTGCCGCTCACGCTGATCGTGCAGCGCATGGCGCCGGGGCTCGACAGCTTCCCCCTGCTCGCGATCCCGCTCTTCATCCTCGCCGGCAACCTGCTCAACCGCGCCGGCATCGCGACCCGGATCTTCGAGTTCGCGCTCACCCTGGTCGGCCACATCCGCGGCTCGCTCGCCCATGTCAACGTCGTCGCCAGCATGATCTTCGCCGGCATGTCGGGAGTCGCCCAGGCGGACGCCGCGGGCCTCGGCACGATCGAGGTGCGGGCGATGCGCAAGGAGGGCTTCGATCCCGCGTTCGCCGCCGCGCTCAGCGCCGCCTCGGCGATCATCGGCCCGATCATCCCGCCGTCGGTGATCATGGTGATCTACGCCGTCATGGCGCAGGTCTCGGTCGCCGACCTGTTCCTGGCCGGCATCCTGCCGGGCGTGGTGATCGGGCTGATGCTGATGGCGACGGTCTGGCTGATGGCGCTGACCGGCCGGATCCAGGCGCCGGTGCGCGAGCGCGCGACGGCGCCCGAAATCGGGCGCGCCTTCGTCCGCGCTCTGCCCGCGCTGGTCGCGCCGCTGCTGCTGGTCGGCGGCATCCTCGCCGGCGTCGCGACGCCTACCGAGCTCGGCGCGATCACCGTGATCTACGCGATCGCGCTCGGCTTCATCAACCGCGAGCTCACCTGGCGCGACGTCTGGCGCTGCTGCGCGGAGACGTCGTCACCTACGGCGTGCTGGTCTTCATCATCTCGGCCGCGGTGCCGTTCGGCTGGGTGATCGCGGTCAAGAACATCCCGACCCAGCTCGCCGCGCTGATGCTGTCGTGGACCGACAGCCCCTACCTGATCCTCGCGCTGATCAACCTTTTGCTGCTGGTGGTCGGCTGCTTCATGGAGACGACCGCGATCCTCCTGATCGCGACCCCGGCGCTGCTGCCGCTCGCCCAGGGCCTCGGCATCGATCCGGTGCACTTCGGCCTGATCATGATCTTCAACCTCCTGATCGGCGCCACCACGCCGCCCTTCGGCATCCTCTTGTTCATCATGATGGACATCGCCAAGGTCAGCTTCGGCCGCCTGATCCGGGCGATGCTGCCGTTCTACCTCCCCCTCGGCCTCGCCCTCCTCCTGATCACCTACTGGCCCGGCCTCGTCCTGTGGCTCCCCCGCGTGGTCGAGGGTTTCTGATCCCAGCTTCACGTTTCGGTTGCGTCGCGGGCGACCCCGCGGATGCGGCGCATTCGACACGGCGGGCAAATTTGCCTAACCTGTCCGGAACTCAATGAGCGCCACGCAACGAGGAGGCCAACATGTGGGAGCGTCATAGTGTGGGTGCCATCATCGCGGGTGCGGCGGTCGGGCTTGCGGTGCAGGCGGCGCAGGCGGCCGAGGAGCTGACCCTCTACTGCAGCCCGCAGATCGAGTGGTGCCAGGTGATGGTCGAGGAGTTCACCAAGGCGACCGGGATCGAGGTCGCGATGACCAGGAAGAGCTCCGGCGAGACCTTCGCCCAGATCAAGGCCGAGGAGCAGAATCCGCGCGGCGACGTCTGGTGGGGCGGCACCGGCGATCCGCATCTGCAGGCGGCCGAGGAGGGCCTGACCGAGGAGTACCAGTCGCCGATGCTGGCCGAACTGCGCGACTGGGCGGTGAGCCAGGCCGAGGCGTCCGGCCACAAGACCGTCGGCATCTACGCCGGCGCGCTCGGCATCGGCTACAACACGGAGCTGCTCGAGCAGAAGGGCCTGCCGGCGCCCAAGTGCTGGAAGGATCTGGCCGACCCGGCCTACCAGGGCGAGATCCAGATCGCCAACCCGAACTCGTCCGGGCACCGCCTACACCACGCTCGCCACGCTCGTGCAGATCTTCGGCGAGGACGAGGCCTTCGAGCTGCTCAAGGCGATGCACAAGAACGTCAACCAGTACACCAAGTCGGGCTCGGCGCCGATCAAGGCCGCCTCGCAAGGCGAGACCCTCATCGGCATCACCTTCATGCACGACATGGTCACCGAGAAGGTTCAGGGCTTCCCGATCGAGATCGTCTCGCCCTGCGAGGGCACCGGCTACGAGATCGGCTCGATGAGCATCATCAAGGGCGCGCGCAACCCGGAGAGCGCCCGGGCGTGGTACGACTGGGCGCTGACCGCGGACGCGCAGGAGCTCGCCGCCCAGGCGCAGGCCTACCAGGTGCCGTCGAACCAGGAGGCGGTCGCGCCGCCCGAGGCGCCGGACCTCGAGCAGATCGACCTGATCGACTACGACTTCAAGAAGTACGGCAGCTCGGACGAGCGCGTCCGCCTGCTCAAGAAGTGGGACGACGAGGTCAACGCGCTGCCGCGCTGAGGCCCGATCGTGCTGCCGCCGCGCAGGAGCTGAATGCGCGACCGGACCGTCGTCTGGTGGCTGATCGTGGGCTGGGTCGGCTATGCGATCCTGCCCTGGTACGCGCGTCGACGACGGTTTCTGGTCGTTCGAGTGGCTGCAGGGCGGCTACCGCTGGACGAGGACTACGCCCCTGCGTTCCTGCAGGTGCTGTATGGCAAGTGGTGGCTGGCGCCGCTCGTGCTGCCGCTGCTGGCGCCGCTCGCGACCGCCGGCCGGCGCCGCTCCGATCCCGCTTTCGCGCTGGATCCTGATCGCGACCGGGCTCGCCGGGCTCGGCTATGTCCTCCTGCAGGGGTTCGCGATCGGCATCCGCGGCTGGCAGTTCGAGCTGCTCGAGAGCCTGTTCGGGCCGCTCGACGACCGCCAGTTCGGCATGGGCTATGGCGGGCTCTTGGTCTGCGCGGCCTTCCTGTTCCTTCTGACCCGGGGGATCGCGGCGCGGGGCGCGGTCAATGGCGATGTGTTCGTGGTCGGCTCGATCGGCCTGATCATCGCGCTGGTCGCGGTCTTCATCTTCTTTCCGGTGACCCAGATCCTGACCAGCGCGGCGCAGGACAACGCCGGCGAGCTCGCTCCCGCGAGCTTCCTGGCCAAGCTGCTCGGACCGCAAGATCTGGGGGCTCGCCTGCCTGCACAGCCGGGTGAGCTGCGGCGTCGCGTGGAACTCGCTGCTGCTGGCGGTCCTGGTCGGCGCCGGCACCACGCTGCTCGGGCTCGCCTTCGCCCTGATCGCGACCCGGAGCGACTTCCCGGCCAAGCGCGCGCTCCGGGTGCTGACGGTGCTGCCGATCATCACCCCGCCGTTCGTGATCGGGCTCGCGGTCATCCTGCTGTTCGGCCGCTCGGGCGCGGTCACCCAGTTCCTCGCGCAGCTCTTCGACATCCCGGCCGGGCGCTGGGTCTACGGCCTGCCCGGGATCTGGCTCGCGCAGATGCTGGCCTTCACCCCGATCGCGTTCCTGGTCCTGATCGGCGTGGTGGAGGGCGTCAGCCCGTCGATGGAGGAGGCGGCGCAGACGCTGCGCGCCAACAGCTGGCAGACCTTCACCACCGTGTCGCTGCCGCTGATGCGGCCGGGCCTCGCCAACGCCTTCCTGCTCGGCTTCATCGAGAGCCTCGCCGACTTCGGCAATCCCTGGTGCTCGGCGGCAGCTACAACGTGCTCTCGACCGAGATCTTCTTCGCGATCGTCGGCGCGCAGTACGACCAGGGCCGCGCCGCGGTGCTCTCGATCGTGCTGCTCGCCTTCACGCTGTCCGCGTTCTGGGCCCAGCGCCGCTGGCTCGGCCGGAAGTCCTACGCCACGGTCACCGGCAAGGGCGATTCCGGCCTGCCGGTCAAGCTGCCGCGGGCGGTCAAGGCGCTCGCCTACGGCGCGGCGCTGCCCTGGGCGGCCTGACCGCCGTGATCTACCTGATGATCATGTTCGGCGGCTTCGTCGAGACCTTCGGCCGCGACCACAGCTTCACGCTGCGCCACTACGTCGACGCCTTCGCGATCGTGCCGAGCGAGCACGGCCTGATCTGGAGCGGCGCGGCCTGGAACTCGTTCTTCACCACGCTCACCATCTCGGCCGTCTCGGCGCCGCTCACCGCCGCGGTCGGCCTGCTCACCGCCTACCTCCTGGTGCGCCAGCGCTTCGCCGGCAAGGACGCCTTCGAGTTCGGCACCATGCTGTCGTTCGCGATCCCGGGCACGGTGATCGGCGTCAGCTACATCCTGGCCTTCAACGTGCCGCCGATCGAGCTCACCGGCACCGGCGTGATCCTGGTGATCTGCTTCGTCTTCCGCAACATGCCGGTCGGCGTGCGCGCCGGCATCGCGTCGATGAGCCAGCTCGACAAGAGCCTGGACGAGGCCTCGCTGACGCTCGGCGCGTCGAGCTTCACCACCATGCGGCGGGTGATCCTGCCGCTGTTGCGCCCGGCGATCGTCGCCGCGCTGGTGTTCAGCTTCGTGCGCGCGATGACCGCGATCAGCGCGGTGATCTTCCTGGTCAGCGCCAACTACGACATGGCGACCTCCTACATCATCGGCCGGGTCGAGAACGGCGACTACGGCCTCGCGATCGCCTACTCCTCGGTGCTGATCCTGGTCATGCTGGTCGCGATCACCCTGGTCCAGCTCGCGGTCGGCGAGGCGCGGCTGCGCCGGCGCGGCGAGATCGGGGTCGCGGCCGCCCAGCCGGTCGGCGGGCCGGCGCTGTGAAGAGCCTGCGCGGCAAGGCGGCCTCGGTCACCTTCGAGCGGGTGACCAAGGCGTTCGGCCCGGTGGTCGCGGTGCGCGAGGTCTCGTTCACGATCGCGCCGGGCCAGCTGGTGACCCTGCTCGGGCCGTCGGGCTGCGGCAAGACCACGACCTGCGCCTGATCGCCGGCCTCGAGATGCCGACCGCGGGCCGCATCCTGATCGGCGAGGACGACGTCACCACCGTGCCCGCGACCGAGCGCGACGTCAGCATGGTGTTCCAGTCCTACGCCCTGTTCCCGCACATGACCGTGCTCGAGAACGTCGCCTACGGCCTCAACGTCAGCGGTGTGCCCAAGGCCGAGGCGCGCGCCCGCGCCGAGGAGGGGCTCGCGCTGGTCGGGCTCGAGGGCTACGGCCGGCGCCTGCCGAGCGAGCTCTCGGGCGGCCAGCAGCAGCGGGTCGCGGTCGCGCGCGCGCTGGTGCTCGAGCCCGAGGTCTTGCTGTTCGACGAGCCGCTCTCCAACCTCGATGCCAAGCTCCGGCGGCGGGTGCGCGAGGAGATCCGCGAGCTGCAGCAGAAGCTCGGCCTGACCTCGGTCTACGTCACCCACGATCAGGGCGAGGCGCTCGCGGTCTCGGACCACATCATCGTCATGCGCAACGCCGAGATCGCCCAGGAGGGCGGCCCGCGCGAGCTCTACGAGCAGCCGCTCGACCGCTTCGTCGCCGACTTCATCGGCGATGCCAACCTGGTCGAGGCCGAGGTCGCCGCGGTCAACGGCGAGCTCGCGACCGTGCGCATCGGCCCCTTGACCCGCGAATTGCCCCGCCACGGCCTCGAGCCCGGCCCGGCCCGGGTGGCGCTCCGCCCCGAGACCATCCTGCTCCTGCCCGAGCCGCGCGCGGACGCGATCGCCGGCGAGATCCTGAAGGCGACCTATCTCGGCAGCCACATGGAGTACACGGTCGCCACGCCGCTCGGCGAGCTGTTCGTGGTCGACCCCCACGTCGACCGCGCGCTGCCGCCCGGCACCGCGGTCGCGGTCCTCCCCGGCGCCCGCGGCCTCACCCTGGTGCGCGATTGAGCCGAGGCGAGGGTATCACCAGGGCTGAACTGGCGCCGCGTCTGGCCTTCGCATATAAAGGGCAGAGTGACTGCTCCAGGAGACGCCGCGGCATGGCGCGGATGATCGCCGAGGTCTACGACGCGCTCAAAAGCGCTGGCGCCGATGACGAGAAGGCGCGTGCCGCGGCCATTGCGCTCGCCGAGACCGACCTTGCGTTCGCCGAAATCCGGCAGCGGCTGCGTGTCTTGGAGTGGGCGGCCGGGGCCAACACCGTGATGCTGGTCGGGCTCGTGCTGAAGCTGATCGTCTTCGGCTGAGGAGCGACCGCGGGCCGTAGCGAGCCCTGTTTCCGGTGGAACACGGTGCAAGGAGTCCACGCGGTCCGCGCGGCCGCGGCCTGCTCGGCCCTTAAGCGAAAGCAAGGGAGGCGGCCCGGAATGGCCGGGGAGGCGTACGACTTCATCGTGATCGGGGCGGGGTCGGCCGGCTGCGTGCTCGCCAACCGGCTGTCGGCCGATCCGCAGAACCGGGTGCTGCTGCTCGAGGCCGGCGGGCCCGATCGCAACCTCTGGCTGCACCTGCCGGTCGGCTACTACCGCACGATCTTCAACACGCGCCTCGGCTGGGGCTACGAGACCGAGCCCGATCCCAATCTCGACGGCCGCCGGATCCCCTGGCCGCGCGGCAAGGTCCTGGGCGGCTCCTCGGCGATCAACGGCCTGGTCTACATCCGCGGCCAGAGGGAGGACTTCGACCACTGGCGCCAGCTCGGCAATCCCGGCTGGTCGTTCGAGGACGTGCTGCCCTACTTCAAGCGCGCCGAGGACCAGGCAGCGCGGCGCCGACGAGTTCCACGGCAAGGGCGGCCCGCTCGCGGTCTGCGATGCCGGCCAGCACGAGCTGTGCGAGGCCTACATCGCCGCCTGCGCGGAGCTCGGCATCCCGCGCAACGACGACTTCAACGGCGCGGTGCAGGAGGGTGCGGGCTACTTTCAATTGACCACCCGGCGCGGCCTGCGCTGCTCGACCGCGGTCGGCTACCTGCGCCCGGCGAAGGGCCGGCCGAACCTCACGATCGAGACCGACGCGCTGGTCACGCAGCGTCGCCTTCGAGGGCCGGCGGGCGGCGGCCGTGCGCTACCGCCAGCACGGCCGCGAGCTGAGCGCAGAGGCGCGGCGCGAGATCGTGCTCGCCGGCGGCGCCATCAACTCGCCGCAGCTCCTCCAGCTCTCGGGCGTCGGCCCGGCCGGGCACCTGCGCGCGCACGGCATCGAGGTGGTGCACGAGCTGCCGGGCGTCGGCCACAATCTGCAGGACCACTTCCAGGCGCGCTCGGTCTATCGCTGCACCAAGCCGATCACGCTGAACGACCGCGTCAAGAGCCCCTTCCAGAAGGCGCTGATGGGCCTCGAATGGCTGCTCTACCGCACCGGCCCGCTCACCGTGGGCGCCGGCCAGGGCGCGATCTTCGCCCGCACGAGGGACGAGCTCGCGACCCCGGACATCCAGTTCCACATCGTGCTGTTCTCGGCCGACCGGCCGGGCACGCCCTTGCACCGCTTCTCGGGCTTCACCGCCTCGGTCTGCCAGCTGCGCCCGGAGAGCCGCGGCACGGTCATGCTGCGCTCGGCCGACCCGACCGACAAGCCGCGCATCACCGCCAACTACCTCGCGACCGAGACCGACCGGCGCTGCATCGTCGGCCGGCCTCCAGCTCTCACGCCGCCTCAGCCGCGACCGCGGCGCTCGCCCCCTACATCGCCGAGGAGGTCGAGCCCGGCCCGGAGCGGGAGAGCGACGCCGACCTGCTGGCCTACGCGCGCGCCCGCGGCGGCACGATCTTCCACCCGAGCAGCACCTGCGCGATGGGCCCGGCGACCAACCCCATGGCGGTGGTCGACCACGAGCTCAAGGTCCACGGCCTCGAGGCCTTACGCGTCGCCGACGCCTCGATCATGCCGACGGTGGTCTCCGGCAACACCAACGCCGCCTGCATCATGATCGGCGAGAAATGCGCTGACATGATGCTGGCGACGCGCTGAGTAGGGGACGCGACTGCCGGCGACAACAGCACGCTTCCGGGGCTCTCAGGTCCCTGAGCGTCCGCTTACGGCGGCGTTGCCGCCCCGGCTGAGCCGACCGGTTTTGCCTGCCACTCCGGCAGGGCGACGATCGGCGACCGGCCCGAGCCAATCGCGGCCATTTCGTTGACACTATGCGCGCTCGGGTCGATATTCCGTCTGTCGAAATGCCTGCGGCGCAGACGGAGGAGCCGCGATGGCTGCGCGCGCGGAACGCAAAAGGAATGCCAGTCCAGATCGATGGATCTTCGCGTCGACCCCTATCCTTCGGCGGCGGAAAAGTACGTCTCATGCCGGCAAAACGAAAGGTGAACACGATGCGAGACGCCCACGTCTTTCCGAGTAGGGCCTTCGCTTCCGGTCTTTGCGCCGCCGCGGCGATGCTCCTGGCGACCCGGGCAGTGTCGCGGCAGTCGAATGCGGAGAGGTGCTGACCGGGGTCGAGCGGCTCGACGAGGACCTGATCTGCACGACGGGATCCGGCGCTGACGCTGAGCGGGGGCAGGTTGGACCTTCGGGGCCATGCCGTGATCTGCGATGGCACGATCGAAGGGATCGTGCTGGATGGCGACGGTGCTCAGCTCCTCAATGGCGCCGTCATCGGGTGCCAGTTCGCCGTCTTGGTGGAAGGCGTCGGCAACCATCTGGTCGCCAACGTGACGGCAAGTGTCCAGGATCCGGTGCTGGACGACGAGGAGGGTGCGGAAGGTGTGCGGGTCTCGAGCGACGGCAATCGGTTGGTCCGCAACCGGGTGCTGCTCGGCGGCACCAATGCGATCCGGATCAATGGTGACGGCAACCGAGTGGTGGGGAACACGGTCAGCGGCAGCGAACGTGGCATCCGCATCGACGGGATCGAGAACGTCATCGCCGACAACGTCATAGCTGGGGTTGGCGAAGGAATCGAGGTGCGCGGCGCTTCCAACGGGATCAGACGCAATCAGATCGCGGGCGCGATCGATCAGGGGATCGAGCTCCGCGGCGCCGGCAACCGGGTCGTCCGCAACCTCGCGGTCGACGCAGTGGGCGACGGCATCAGTATCTTCTCGGACGACAACCTGATCCGCGGCAACGGTGCCTTCAGCAACGGCGATGAGGGAATCATCGTGGTCGAGACGTTCGGCAACAATCGGGTTGTGAACAACCGCGCCCTCGGCAACGGCACCGATCTCACCGATCAGAACCTCGACTGTGGCGACAACGTCTGGACAGACAACACGTTCGGGAGCGCTGTTCCGGACGACTGCATCGATTGATCTTCCTCCGGCAGGGTTCGCGCTCGGGGTGCGCGGCCGTGACAGTGAGCCATGCGCGCGCCCGCGGCTCGACGATCTTCCACCCGACCTCGACCTGCGCGATGGGCAGGGCGAGCCAACCCCATGGCGGTGGTCGACCACGAGTTCCGCGTGCACGGCTTGGTGGGGCTCCGCATCGCTGATGCGTCGATCATGCCGACGGTGGTCTCCGGCAACACCAACGCCGCCTGCATCATGATCGGCGAGAAGTGCGCCGAGATGATGCTCGCGGCGCGCTGATACCGCCCCCAGCTCCCGCTCGGCATGCAGAGCATGATCGCGGCATAGGAGAGCCGCGGCCTGGCCGTTTAGCTCAGCAGGTTCTTGAGCGCGCCCGGCGCCTAAAGTACGAATCGCGGGCGACATTCAAAAGCGGGAGGCAGGAATGAAGAGCGCGCTCCTTGGGACGTCCGCGGCCGTGGCCCTCGTGCTCGGCTTCGGCCTGACGGCATCGGCTGCCGCGCAGCAGGCCGCCGGCCCCGGACCGGCGCCGGTGGAGCAGCCGGCAGGCGCGGCCGCAGGACGCCCGGGCCAGCATCACCCCGGACGGCAGCCAGCCGCGGTCGGCGCCGGTAGCACGCGAGCAGCTGCGCCTGCGCGACGGCGCGACGGTGACCGTGCTCCGCCCGCTCATGGCGCGGGCGCGAGCAGGCGTCCGGCCAGGAGCAGGAAGCGGTCGTGGCGGAGCGGGCGAGTCCCCCGCCTGGCAGGTCGCCGCCGGGGGGCGGCTGTGGGCGATCGACCCGGCGACCAACGAGCTCCGGACCTGCAAGGTGCACCAGACCAGCACGGTCGGCCTCAAGGTGCTGCGCTGCGTCGAGACGAGCTGGAAGTAGCCGCCGGGCGAAGCCCGACCGCGCGCCCCGCCCCGAACCTGTCCCAGCCGGTCGGGGCGGTAGGCGGCACGAACGACCCCGACCAGAGCCCGCGCTACGCCTGCTCCGCGGCGAGCTGCTCAGCCGCGTTATCGTCCGCCGCTGTACCGTCAAAGTCCAGCGCCCAGTCCTGCCGGACCATAGCGGCGCCGATATACTGCCGGCCACGGTGCAGGTTGCGGTGCGCCCATACCGGTCACGGTCTACCTCGGTGCACGTGATCGGCTGGCCATCCAGGAGCACCGCCGCTCAAGGCTGTGGCTGCGCCTCCGAGGACGCCTGCCTGCTGCACGCCACCGACTGGCAATCGATGGCGGATCTCCCACCGCCCAGCATGCAGTTTAGCAGACGTGTGCCGGCGTGACAGCCGCGCGAGCGGCCAATGTCTCGATGCGCCAGGCCTTGCCCGCCGTGGCGTAGCGGCGCACTGTTCCGATGTGATCGACCAGACAGGCGGTCTCCGCGTCGGGGAGGATGGCGGGCATGACGAGCGATGGCGATGCCGATTTCGCAGGTCGGGCGGTCGATGCGGCGATCAAGATCGGGCTGGTCGCGCTGCTGGCGGTATGGTGCCTCGAGATCGTCCGGCCGTTCATGCTGCCGCTGATCTGGGGCGCCATCATCGCCATCGCGAGCTACGCAGGGTTCACGCGCCTCAAGCGAGGTCTCGGCGGCCACCGCCGCCTGGCGGCAATTCTCTGGACGATCGTGGGCCTGATCCTCGTCCTGGGGCCGGTCGGCTGGCTGGCGGGCGTGCTCGTCGACAATGTGCAGACCCTCGCCGCCCACCTCAGAGCCGACGGGCTCCACGTGCCCGCCCCGCCCGACGCCATCGCCACCTGGCCCTTCATCGGCGAGCCGGCTCATCGTTTCTGGTCGCTGGCCTCGTCCAATCTGAGCGCCGCGCTGGCCGAGATCAGGACGCAGATCACGGCGTTGAGCGTCTTCCTGCTGGCCGCGATCGCCAATGCCGGCCTCGGCATGCTGCAGCTCGTGATCGCCGTGATCATCGCCGGCGTCCTCCTGCCCCAGGCGGAGGGCGGTGCGCGCGCGGCCAAGGCTGTGGCGACGCGCCTCGCCGGCGAGCGCGGCCCCAGTCTCGTCACGCTGGCGGAGGCCACGATCCGCAGCGTCGCGCGCGGCGTGCTGGGGACGGCCATGATCCAGGCGCTGCTCGCCGGCGCCGGCCTCGTCGTCGCCGGCGTCCCGGCGGCGGGCCTGCTCGCCTTCGTGTGCCTGATCCTGTGCACCGTGCAGATCGGGCCGGGCCTCGTGCTCGTGCCGGCGATGATCTACCTGTTCTGGAACGCCGACACCACGACCGCGATCCTGTTCACGGCTTGGAGCATACCTGTCATCCTGATCGACAATCGTGCTGAAGCCCCTTCTGATGCGCAGCAGCGTCGACGTGCCGACGGTGATCATCCTGATCGGCGTCATCGGCGGGCTTTTGGCCTATGGCCTGATCGGCGTCTTTCTGGGCCCGGTCATCATCGCGCTCGGCTACGAGCTGTTCCGTGCCTGGGTGCGCGGCGAGCAGCCGGTTCTGAGGCCGACCACGGCATGATGGCTTGAGCTGCTCCCACAACCCGACGCTGCTTGCCGGCGGCCAGAAAGAGAGCGCCGATTGCGACCCTGCTCGACGCCAAGCCTCGGCCGCGCTGGCCCCAGGCCGATGCACGGCTGGCTCGCCGCCCTGTATCGCCGAGGAGGTCGAGCCCCGGACCAGCAGAGCGACGCCGACCTCCTGGCCTATGCGCGCGCCCGCGGCTCGACGATCTTCCACCCGAGCAGCACCTGCGCGATGGGCAGGGCGGCCAACCCCCTGGCGGTCGTCGACCACGAGCTCAAGGTCCACGGCCTCAAGGCCTTGCGCGTCGCCGACGCCTCGATCATGCCGACCGTGGTCTCCGGCAACACCAACGCCGCCTGCATCATGATCGGCGAGAAGTGCGCCGAGATGATGCTCGCGGCCGCCTGAGCGGCGCCCATGCCGTCGCTGCCATGTCAGATCTCAGCTCCGGCCACGGTACACCTCACGCCGATGGCCAACCCGGATGACCAGGATCTGCAAGCGATCGTCTCTTAGCTCATAGACGACGCGATAGTCACCTACGCGCAGCCGATACGCGCGCGGTAGCGCCGCCAAGCGTTTTACATTGCTCGCCCGGTAGGGGTCGAGTGCGAGCCCTCTTAGCGCACGAACTATGCTGGGTTGCACCTTCGTCGGCAGTCGCGCCAGATCTCGCTCCGCTCTTGGTGAGAACTCGACAGTGAAGGCCACCGTTAGATCTTGATGCCCAGCTTCCGGACGACTTCCTCGAGGGGAATGGTTGGTTCGCCGCTGCGTTCGAACTCTTCCTTGGCGCGCTCGAACTCCTCGGCGTCGAGCCGGTCTTCGATCGCCTCAAGAAACTTGAGGTCCTCGATCGGCACCAGGGCGGCGACCGCCTTGCCGCGGCGGGTCAGAATGACGCGTTCCTTGCGCTTCGCCGCGCGCTCGAGCAGGTCGTCGAACTGCGCCTGAGCTTCGGTGCAGGCCACGCTGTGTTCGGGCATGTCGTTCATCGGGCGGCGCTCCGCTGGCTCGCAGCTGTATGCCATGCTTGCGCGTCGTCGCAAAGCGACACGCATCGCCCGCTCCAGGTGTCTGCGCGAGGCGCGCACGCTTCGTCGGACCGCGGCCACCGGCAGAGTCCGGCCGCCGTCGACGATGAATGTCGAGCAGCCGGTGACGTGGAGAGCCTCGTCCAAGCCGAGGAAGAGGACGGCGTGCGCGACGCCGCGCCCGCGGCGGCACGATCTTCCACCCGACCTCCACCTGCGCGATGGGCAGGGCGACCAACCCCATGGCGGTGGTCGACCACGAGCTCAAGATCCACGGCCTCGAGGCCTTGCGCGTCGCCGACGCCTCGATCATGCCGACGGTGGTCTCCGGCAACACCGAAGCGCTATTCATCCCGAGGCATGGCATCTTCAGTGGCAAGCCAGTCCCGAAGTGCGGGCATTACGGCGATGCGTTTCGGCGCCAATAGGACTGGTCTCTTAACAGCCCCGGGATCGGTCGCCTTGGAGAAGAAAGCCAACAGCCCAACTGTTGCCTTCGGCAACCAGCGGCAATCCGTCTCAGCCGCATAAATCCCGACCAGCGTCGTAGCGCGTCCCCTCTTCTCAATGCGCTGAATTGCCTCCATCACCGACTGGTAGATCTGGCGACGGCGAAGCCGTTCTCCCTTGATCTTGATTTTCTCATCCAAGACGAAGGCGAAACAATCCATCACCCCGCGCAAATCCGCGAGATCGTCTTGGTGTGACTTACCAAGTTGCTCCCCATGGAGGATCAGCGTTTCAGCGCGTAGGAGATTGGCAACTTGGATCATGGTGCGCAGGGGCCGTACGGGAACCGGTTGGAGCCCCTCGAACCGAGCCAACCATTCATTCAGTTGGGTCGCACACTCTTCGCGGCTCAACGGTACTCGCGGTTCGGTGAAGTCGCCTGGCTCATACCCCAGCGCCATGGCCACACGGTGAAGGCTCGCGGGGCTGGCCGGCATGCCACGCTCGATCCGTTGGACTGTTGAGAGCGACACCCTAGCGAAGTGCGCCAAGGCCTCCTGTTTCCATTGTCGCAGATCGCGCTGGAACCGAACGAAGGCGGCAAGGAAGTTTGGTGGCGGCACGCCAGGGATTCCGTCGCGGGCCATTTGCTCCAAGTGGTCCAGGTCGTCAAGAAAGTCCAGTTGCACGCTCATCAGGTTCTCCTGCATCAGTTGAGGCCTCCATGTCTCCGGAGGAGCTCCAAACGAAAGAACCCCGAAAAAGCCGTCAGTCATCAATGCCAGGGAGCGGAGCATGAGAACAAGGAACCGCTCTCTGGGCGGACCAGCCGTGTCACCGCAAGCCGTGGACGGACGCTCAGCCGCAGAGCGTTTCCATATTGGATATCGTCATACGACGCTATTTGCTGCCTTCATAAGAGTCCGCATCCAAAAGGTCGAGTTCATTGGCAAAGTTGACGGATGAAATCGTCCCCCTTCCCGTCGTCCCCATGTGTTTGCTCGGTTCAAGGCCGACTAAACGGTAAGAACTCTTCATGCCATGCTCACTGGCGCTGCTGGGCGCGTACTCTACTTGGATGAGATCGTGTGTGACCAGGAAACTCTGGCCGCGTTTTATGTTGCCGCGCTCAATGCCGCTATATTCAGCGATTTTGTCATAGCTGATATAGGTCTGATTGGTGGCGCGATCCCGGAATGCAGCAATTAAATAGTAGAGTTTGAGAGCGTCCAACTCGGCAGGGCGCCGAAGGTGAAAGTGCCGGAAGGCAATGATGTCATCGTCTGAGGCATAAAGGCGTCTGGCCGGTAGTTTCCCCCAACCACGCTCGGGATCGTAGTTGCACAGTTGATAGGCGCTCCGCCTCTCTACGTCCCGCGCGATGAGGCCATGCGTTTCAAGGACCGAAAGGCCACCCGAGATTTTCGCCCGGCTAAGACCGGTCGCTCCGCCGAGTTCATTGTATGTCAGATGTGCGATACCGGTCTGGTCATCGGCGTGATGAGCGATGGGCAGCAGGAGCATCAGCCCAGCGGTGTTGTCTGACCTCTCAGCTCCAGCCCATCGAAATGCTCTCAAGCCGTGGCTCCGAATCCAGGTCGTGGGCAGCCGGACCCACTGTTGCAAGTGCATCAGCGGCGCTCCCGGTCGTTGATGATGGAATGGACGACGTAGATGGCAAACACGGCCAAGCCGATAGCAGCCAGAGCCACCAGGGCGAGCAGAGCCCCCAGGGGAGCGGTCGAGAGGTTGGTGAGGACGTCGATCAGCGGGTTCATGGCACGGGTCCTCTGCTGTGAGAGATGCTAAAAAAGCATGGATCGGCGCCTAGTTCTAGAGACAGTTGCTCACCGTTCCGCGCAGCCCAGTGAGAATTCACTGATGTTTCAAGGAATTATACACTCGTTGGCTAGTACGCGAAATTCCTGAAACGGTTCATGAGGAGTCTCCCTCTCCCCGTCTGGACAAAATTCCTATAATCGGCTAGACTACAGATCCCCCGGGCCGCTTCGCCCGGGGCCCTTCGCCACCACCCTCCAGCCCCTCACAAGCCAGCAAGGAACCCCCGCCATGTCCAGTGCAGGATTGCCCGATCGGAACGGGGTTGGGGCCCCGTTCCCCAACCCGACCGGGCAATCGCCGCGCGCGGCCGTCCCGTCAGTAGTGCCCGTGCCGAGGCGAGCCGGCGCAATGGTGCGAAGTCGCGCGGGCCGAGGACGCCCGAGGGCAAGGCGCGCTCGGCGCAGAATGCGCTGAAGCACGGGCCTGCGGGCGCAGAAGTACATCGTGCTGGCGGAGGAGGACGCGGCCGAGTTCGAAGGCCTCGAGGCCGCGATGATCGAGGAATTGGCGCCGGACGGCGTGCTCCAGACCGTGCTCGCGCGGCGCGTCGCGGTCGCGGCCTGGCGCGCTCGCGCGCGCCGACCGCATCGAGGCCGAGCTGTTCGCGGAGCGTCGCGTCGCGGGCGGCGGGCTCGGGCTCGCCCTGATCCGCGACGGCAACGGCAGCCGCTCGTTCGAGACGCTCCTGCGCTACCGCGGCGCGGCGCTGGCCGAGTTCTGGCGCGCGCTGCGCACGCTCAAGGCGCTCCAGGCCGAGCAGGCGATCGAGACCGGTCCCGTCCTGAGGGCGCAGCCGTCGAAGGCGCGTCCCAAGGCGCCCGCGGCGCGGCCACCGCTCGTCCATCGTCGGCAACCGGACGAACCCGGGCGCGCCGCCGCGCGCCCCCTGGACTACGTCCTGACCGAGCTACGCGCTAACGGTCGCGCCCTGCACGAGGCGGCCGCTCCCTGGATGCCGAACCAACCCGAGCCTCGCCAGTCCTGGGTACCAGCGCCGGCCAGGCCCAACCTCGCACCGAGCCAACCCGAAGCTCACCGCGGAGGGAGGCCCGACCACGGGAGGGCCATGCCGCCGCCCCGGCCCCGGGAATGCGCGCCACGGCTCCCGCAGGCTCGTAGCGCTCGAGGCCGATCTGGAGGATCTCGCAGCGGCGGTAACCGGCGGTCGCGATCGCGAGCGCGAACCGGAGCGGCGGGATGTCCCATGCCCTGCGCTTGAGCGGCGCGCTCACAGGACCGGCAGAAGGCGGCGCAGGATCCTGGCCGAGGAGGCCGCGACCTCGGTGACGAAGGCCGCGAAGTCGAAGCGCGACTCGGCGCCGGCGAGGTCGGAGAGCGCCCGGATCTCGAGCCAGGGGAGGCCGAGCCGCAGCGCCACCTGGGCGAGCGCGCCGCCCTCCATCGCGACCGCCTGGGCCTGGAACTCCAGGTGCAGGCGCTCGCGCGTCGCCTCGCAGTGGATGAACTGGTCGCCGGCGAGGATCGTGCCGTAGACCAGCCGCGGCCTTGGGCCCTCGCCGCCGGCCGCGGCCGAGAGCGGTGCCAGCGCTATGCCCTCGAGCCGGCCTCGGACCTTGGCGAGCAGCTCCGGGTCGACCGCGTAGCCGAGCTCGCGGGTCGGGTTGAAGAACGGCACGTGGCCCGCCTGGTAGGGGTGCAGGCGGCCGTTCTCGATCACGCCGCAGTCGTGCTGGATCGCGCGCGTCGCGATCACGAGATCGCCGATCGCGAGATCCGGGTCGAGCCCGCCCGCGACCCCGCTGAAGACCAGCACGCGGGCATGGAAGCGCGCCGCCAGCAGGGTCGCGACCGCGGCCGTGTTGACCTTGCCGATGCCGGCCTCGGCCAGGACCACCGGATGGCCGTCGAGGCGGCCCAGATCGAACGCGAAGCCGCCGACCACGCTCTCCTGGTCGTGCTCCAGCGCGGCGCGCAGATCGATCCGCTCCTGCGGGATCGCGCAGATCAGGCCGATCGGCGAGGTGCTTGCCATGGGCTCTCCCCTGCGGCTCGTGACGTCGGCGCCCGAGGCTTACGCTCCGGCGTCGCGGGCGCTATTCTGCGGCGGCGGGCGCCGAAACTCAAAGCTCCGCTGATCCGGTGGCGCTTGCGGGAGGGCGGCCATGGCCAGGCAGATCGCCGGCATCGACCACGCCATCGTCGGCGTGCGCGACCTCGATCAGGCGCGCGCCAGCTACGAGCGGCTGGGCTTCGCCGCGACGCCGCGCGGGCGCCACGTCGGCTGGGGCACGGCGAATTACTGCCTGATGCTCCAGCGCGGCTATCTCGAGCTCCTGGGCATCGTCGACGCGGCCGAGTTCACCAACGATCTCGACCGCTTCCTCGCCGAACGCGAGGGCCTGCTGGCGATCGCGCTGCGCAGCGACGATGCGCCGGCGACGCGCGCGGCCTGGCAGGCGGCCGGGCTGGCGCCGGCCGAGGTCGCAGCGCTCGGCCGCCGCCTCGAGCCCGATACCCTGCTGCGCTTCGAGAACGTCAGGCTGGCGCCCGAGGCGACCGGCGGCGTGCCGCTCTTCGCCTGCGCGCCGTTGACGCCCGGGCCGATGCGCCGCCCGGAGTGGCTGGCCCACCCGAACGGGGCGCAGGCGATCGCCTCGGTGACCGTCGCGGTCGACGATCCCGCCACCTGCTACGAGCCGATGGCGCAGGTGTTCGGCAGCGTCTGCCTGACCGAGACCGACGACACGCTGGCCGTGCATACCGGCCAGGGCGTGCTGCTGTTCGTCACTCCGGACGACCTCGACATGCTCCATCCCGAGCTCGAGCCGCTCGACACCGCCGGCGCGCCGGTGCTCGCGGCGCTCACGCTTACGGTGCGCGATCTCGCGGCCACCGTCGCCTGGCTCGACCAGCACGACGTCCCCTACCGGCGCGATGCCGGCGGCAACATCGGCGTCGCGCCCGAGCACAGCCACGGCGTGATGCTCGAGTTCACCACCGCCGGCCGGATACGCGACCGGGCGCTGCCCTAGCTCCGCTCCAACGCCCTGGGCGGCGAGCGCCCCGCGCACCTCGGCGCGGCCGGCGGCGTCGAGCGCGGGCTGCGGCGGCAAGGGGTCGCCCACGGCAAAGCCCTGCAGCTCGAGGAAACATGCCGTGGAACCCGGACGCGCTCATCGCCGCCTGCGCTGCCGTCCGGCGGCGATCGAAGGTCAGCGCGGCGGCGCGGTCAAGCGGCCGGGCGGGAGTCGGGCTGGGCGGGCAGCAGGGACGGGCCCTGACGGTCGAGGCGGCCGGTGGCGAGCAGGCGCAGGGTCTCGGCCTCGATCAGACCGCGCAGCCGCGCGCTGGTGGTCTGGAACCCGAGCAGCCGGCCGACCCGGCTCGCGATCTCGCCGGTCGTGGCGCCGTAGTGGAAGCCCGCGACTTCCACGATCGCCGCCTGGATCTCGACCGGCGGCAGCATCTCCGGTCGGCGCAGCGTGCTCGCCCGGACCGCGCTGCGATCACGGATCAGCGGCTCCGCGCCGGGCACGGCGTAGAAGCGTCCCTCGCGACTGATGCGCCGCTCGCGCACCGCGCGCGCGAGGCCGCGATCGACCGCTTCAGCGATCCGCCGGCCGGTGCGCTCGAGGCCGGCGAGCCGGCTCACCCGACGCGCGATCTCGTCGCGGTGCACCGGCCCCTCGAGCTCGACGATGCGCGCCACCGTCTCGGCCATGGCCTCGGGCGCAAGGCGCTGCGGCTCGACCGCATCCGGCAGGGGGAAATCGGCCTCGCGGTACGGCAGCGCACGCAGGCCGGGCTCGGCCTCGCCCTCGGCCGAAGCGCGCAGGATCGGCTGGTCCGGCGCATCGTCGGCCTGCTCGGCGAAGCTCGCGGCCATGTCCAGGCTCTCGTCGCGGGCCGCCCAGCGTGCTCGCGCCTCCTCGAGCGCCGCGGCGACCCGGCGCATCTCCGCCTCAGGGTCGCGCAGCCACTCGATGCTCCAGACGCGATGCAGGATCCAGCCCTGGTCCTCGAGCAGCTCCTGGCGCAGCCGGTCGCGGTCGCGCGCCCAGGGCGCGCCCTGATAGGCGGTGCCGTCGCACTCGATGCCGAGCAGGTAGCGCCCCGGGCGCTCGGGGTCGCGCACCGCCAGATCGACCAAGCAGCCGGCGACCCCGATCTGGCCCTCGACCTCGTAGCCGAGCCCGGCGACGGCGCGGGCGACCTCGGCCTCGAACGGCGAAGCGAAGCCGCGCCCGCGCGCGCCCGCGATGCCGAGCGCGCCGGTCGCGGTATCGTGCAGGAACCGCTTGAGCGCGGCTACACCGCGCTCCTTGCCGCGTGCGGGATCGATGTCGTCGGCGGTCAGCGAGGCGAACACCTCGAGCCGCGCGCGGGCGCGGGTGATCAGCACGTTGAGGCGGCGCTCGCCGCCCGGGTGCTCGAGCGGGCCGAAGTCGAGCGCGCGATCGCCGCTCGGGTCGCGCCCGTAGCCGACCGAGATCAGGATCACGTCGCGCTGGTCGCCCTGGATGGTCTCCTGGTCCTTGACGAAGAACGGCTCCGGCCGCGCGCCGTCGAAGAACTCGCGCACCTCGGGCGGCTCCTCGCGCCACAGGCGCTCGAGCTCGGCAATGATCGCGTCGCGCTGGCGGAGCGAGAGGCAGCCGATGCCGAGAGAGAGCTCGGGCGAGCTCCGGGCGTGCGCGATCGCCGCCTGCGCGACCAGCTCGGCCTCACGCCGGTTGACGCCGCGCTCGCAGTCTCCGTCGGGGACGTGGCGGAACGCGAGCCCGAGCTGCGGGTGATCGGCGAACGGGCTCGGCACGATCGCCAGGCAGTCGTCGTAGAACTCGCGATTGGCGAGCGCGATCAGGCTCGGGTGGCGCGAGCGGTAGTGGGAGCGGAGCGTGTGCTGCGGCATGCCCGCGGCGGCGCAGGCGTCGAGAATGCTCTCGAGGTCGCCCGGGCGCGGCCCCTCCTCGTCGGCCTGCAGGGCGTCGCCTTCGCCGCCCTCTTGCAAGAACCGGCTCGGCGGCAGCTGGTGCCGGTCGCCCACCACGACCATCTGCGTCGCCCGGGCGATCGCGCCGAAGACGTCGACCGGCTCGATCAGGCTCGCCTCGTCGATCACCAGCAGATCGAAGCGCAGCGCCCCCGGCGCAAGGAACTCGGCGACCGCGAGCGGGCTCATCATCAGCACCGGCTTGATCGCCTGGATCGGCTGTCCGGCGCGCGCGAGCAGCTGGCGGATCGGCAGGTGGCGGCGCTTCCTGCCGAACTCGCGTTCCAGCAGACCGAGCTGGCCGATCTCGCCGCCGCGCTGCGGCAGCCGCGCGTGATGCGCCGCGGCGACCTCGCGCCGGGCGATCCGGATGCGCTCGCGGTCGAGCTCCTGGAAGCGTTCGATCAGCTGCTCCTGGTCCGGGCCGGCGAACGCCGCAAGGGTTGCTTCGCTCGCGACCGCCTGGCGCAGCAGGGGCTCGTAGTAGGCCTGGTCGAAGGCATCCGGCGCGCGCGCCGCCGGCAGGCCCCCGCTGTGCAGCTGATAGCACAGCCCCGACATCCCGAGCGCGACCGCCCGGCGTTTCTGCGCGCCGTAGTCGACCCAGGAGGCGAGCCCCGCCGGCTGCGCGGCCCAGCTCGCGAGGCGCTCGAGGACACGGGTCAGGGCCACGTTCTCGAGCCGCGGCTCGCCGAAGGCCTCGCCGGTCTCGAGCTGGAGGCGCGCGACCAGCGCCGACCAGCCCGCTTCGACGGCATCGAGCAGGCGGCGGCTGTGCGCGGCCAGCATGATCGGCGGCCGGCGGTCGACGACCTCGGCCAGCAGGTGCAACAGGCAGGGCATCAGCGTCGACCACGAGGGGTCGCGCCGCCAGGCCAGCACCGCGCCGAGCTTGCCCCAGTCGGAACCTTCGCCCGCCCACAGGCTGCCGAAAGCCGCTCGACCCAGCGCGTCGCCGGCGAGGATCTGCTGGCGGATCGCCTGGGCGTCGATCAGGCGGTCGAGCAGCGCCAGCTGCTCGGGAAGCGCCGTCGGCGGCGCTCCCCTGGCGAGGGCGCGAAGGCTGGCCCTTGACCGGCGCCAGGCGCAGCTGCACGAGCGCCACCAGAGCGCGCCCTGACCCGCGAGGGCCTGGCGCGTGGCGGTGAGGTCGAGCGACCAGGCGGCGTCGTTGACGACGCGGCGCAGATCGTTGCGTGCGATGCCGAAGATGGTGCCGGCCGCGACCAGGTTCTGGATCGCCTCGACCTCATGCTCCCAGACCCCATCGCGCAAGGCCTGCGCGTCGGTCTCCCCCGGCAGCCGAGCCAGGCTGGCGGCGCCATCGATCACGCGCGCGAGCTGCTCGCGGGTCTGCGCCGCCGACCTTACGCCGAGCCACTCCTCGAGCTTTCTCACCGCCTTGAATAGCGTTGCCAGCTGCTCATGCAGCGCAGCGACCGCCTGGCCGATCGCCTGCTGGTCGCTCGGCAGCACCACCGGGACGCCGACGCCCCGCCAGGGATGGGCGGCCGGGGTGCCGAGCTCGGCAATGCGTTGCGCCAGAGCGCTCACCTGATCGCGGCGCGCGCGCAGCTCGGCGCGGCTCCAGTGGCTGGCGCCGGGCAGCTTGACCGGGCAGGGCGGCGCGCCGCGGCCACGCAGCTCCGCCAGCCGCCCGATCGCCTCGAACGGCGTCACCCCGGCGCCGCCCACCGGACGGTGCAAGCTGCGGGCATGGCGATTGAGGCGCGCGCGGGCCGCGGCGAGCTCCTCGAAGCGGTCGGCGGGATCGTCCAGGCGGGGAGCGCCGAGCTGCAAGGTCCGCTCGAGCTCCTCAAGCAGGCCGCGCCGGCTCGCGCAGCGGCTGTGCAGCTCCAGACAGAGCTCGCCGAGGCCGATCTGATCGAGCCGGCGCTTGACGATCTCGAGCGCGGCCAACTTGTGGGCGACGAACAGCACGGTCTTGCCGTCGTGCACCGCGGCGGCGAGCAAATTGGCGATGGTCTGCGACTTGCCGGTGCCGGGCGGCCCCTCGATCAGGAGATTGTGGCCGGCGCGCGCCGCCGCGAGCGCGCGCGCCTGCGAGGCATCGGCGTCGAGGACGTGAAGCGTATCACGCGGCGGCAGCAGCTCGTCCAGGGGCCGGCCGTCGAGCGCGACCTCGGGGTCGGCTTGAAAGCCCTCGCCCAGCAGGGCGCGCAGCAGCGGATGCTGCTCGAGCGCGGTCTCGGCCGGCCAGGCTGCAGGGTCGAGATCGCGGTACATCAGGAGCCGGGCGAACGAGAACAGACCGAGAGCGATGTCGTCGGCGTGCACTCGGAACCGCGCCTCGGCACGCACGGCCTCGGCGACCAGCCGAAAATAGGCGGCCGGCTCGAGGCGCTCGGTCGGATCGATCTCCGGCAGGTCAAGCGCGAAGTCGTGCCGCAGCCTCTCCGTCAGCGCGAGGTTGGTCGCGATCTCCTCGTCGACGAACCAGAGACGGAAACGCTCGGCCGCGCTCGCGCGCTCGAGACGCACCGGAATCAGGATCAAGGGCGCGTGGCAGGGCTGCTCTGCGGTCGCGGTCTCGTACCATTCGAGGAAGCCCAGCGCGAGGTAGAGGACGCCGGCGCCGCGCTCCTCATGGTGGCTGCGGGCGTCGTGATGGAGGCGCAGCAGGCGCCCCTGCAGGCGCTCGGCGCTGAGCTCCGTCTGCAACCCGAGGTCGTGCCAGAGCTCCTGGTGGTGGTGCAGCCCGCCCTCGCCGGAACCGCTCTCGGCCGGCGGCGCCAGTGTCGCGAGGAGGTCCTCGCGCGCCGTGTCCTCGGCCGAGCCCGCGTCGGCGTTCGCCTCGTGCGGCTCGGGGCGTGGACGAAAGCTCAGGCCCTTGCCGTCTTCAACCAGGCGACGAAACACCGTCTCGCTGCGCCCGCCGATCACCTGGAGGGTCGTCGCCCGCGCGCGGTGGCGCGGCGTATCGAGCAGCCGGCTGCGCGCGGAGAGGTCGAGCAGCTCCTGGCGTGCCTGCCGTAGAATCCGTCCGACGTCGCTCATCGCGTCCGGGCGCTGGGACCAAAGTCAACCATTAGCATACACCGGACGGGGCGCTATACAACAAATAGTCGATAGATCGCCGCCCGGGAAACGCGCGCCGATTGAGCCGGGGCCGGCGCTCAGCGGCGGCTCGCGAGCTCGACCAGATTGCCGTCGGGATCGCGCAGATAGATCGAGACGAGCGGACCGGTCGCGCCGGTCCGCTCCACCGGGCCCTCGATGATCGGGTAGCCGAGCGCCGGCAGGCGCTGCGCGAGCACCTCCAACGCCTCATCGACGAGAAAGCAGAGATCGGCCGAGCCGGGGGTCGGCGTCGCGGCCTTGGGCTCGAACTCGCGCCCGGCGACGTGCAGGTTGATCTTCTGCGTGCCGAAGTGCAGCGCCTGCCGGCCCTCGTCGAAGCTGACGAGCCGCATGCCGAGCCCGTCGACGTAGAACCGCAGCGTCGCGTCCAGATCGCGCACCGTCAGCACCAGATGGTCGAGGCTCGTGATCATGGCGCCTGGCTCAGCCCGCGCCGAACTCGATCTCGTCCATGTCGTCGTCGGAATAGCCGAAGTGGTGGCCGATCTCGTGGATCAGGGTGTTCCGGACGATGTCGGCGAGCGGCTCCCCGGTATCGCACCAGTAGTCGAGCAGCGGGCGGCGATAGAGGAAGATCATGTCGACGTCGTGGCGCGGCGGGGCGAACTCCGAGCCCTGGCCGACCGGCACGCCGTGATAGAGGCCGAGCAGGTCGAACGGTTCCTCGATCCCCATGTCGGCGAGCGTCTGATCATCGGGGAAGTCCTGGACCCGGATCACGACGTCGCGCACGTGGCTGCGGAACGGCTCCGGCAGCTCGGCCAGCACCGCCTGCCCGATGCGCTCGATGTCGGCGGCGGACGGCGGCGCGGTGTCCGCCTTGTCAGACCAGCGGGGTCGACCCATGGTTACTCCATGGCAGCGAACGAGGGAGACACGGCCGTGGCGGCGATACGGGAGAAGCTCGCCGGCCTCGCCCGCGAGCAGGCGATTGTCGAGCTCGCCGGCTGGCAGGAGGTGGCCGGTCGCGACGCGATCGGCAAGTGCTTCGCCTTCGACGACTTCAACGCGGCCTTCGGCTTCATGACCCGGGTCGCCCTCGTGGCCGAGAAGATGAGCCACCATCCCGAGTGGTTCAACGTCGGCAAGACCGTCCAGGTCACGCTCTCGACGCACGACGCCGGCGGCCTCACCGAGCTCGACGTCAGGCTCGCCAAGGCGATCGACCGGATCGCTCGGAACTGAGCCCGGCCGGGCAGCCAGCGGCAGGCTCAGTGCCGGCCGCCGATCGGGCAGCCGGCCAGGCGCTCGAGGAAGACCTCTCGGGTCGAGACCATCTGGTCGCCGGTATCGTCGAAGCGGCAGATCGGGGCGCTGCCGCCACAGCCGGCGAGCGCCAGCGCAAGCAGCAGCCCGGCGATAAGGCCGGCCCACGGCGCGGCGGGCGCGCGCTGGCCGCGCGGATCGCTCGGCGGCAACGACGGTCTCCCTACTGCGGCGCCATGCGGATCGCGCCGTCGAGGCGGATCACCTCGCCGTTCAGCATCGGGTTGGCGATGATGTGCTGGACCAGCGCCGCGTATTCGGCGGGCTGGCCGAGGCGTTTGGGGAACGGCACGCTGGCGGCGAGCGACTGCTGGACGTTCTCCGGCAGGCCCCTGAGCATCGGCGTCGCGAAGATGCCGGGGGCGATCGTGACCACGCGGATGCCGTGGCGGGCGAGCTCGCGCGCTGCCGGCAGGGTCAGCGCCGCGATGCCGCCCTTGGAAGCGGCATAGGCCGCCTGCCCGATCTGGCCCTCGAAGGCCGCGACCGAGGCGGTGTTGACGATCACCCCGCGCTCGCCGTCCGCGTCGGGCTCGAGGGTCGTCATGTCGGCGGCGGCGAGGCGCAGCAGGTTGAAGGTGCCGATCAGGTTGACCTGGATCACCCGGGCGAAGTCCTGCAGCGGCATCGGCCCGCTGCGGCCGACGATGCGCGCCGGCGGCGCGATGCCGGCGCAGCTCACCAGGATCCGCGCCGGACCGTGCGCGTCGCGCGCGGCCGCGACCGTGCGCTCCGCGGCGGCGGCATCCGCCACGTCGCAGACCAGGCCCAGGCCGCCGAGGCGGCCGGCCGCCTGCGCGACCCTGTCGGCATCGAGATCGAGCAGTGCTACCCGCGCGCCCGCGGCCGCCAGCATCTCGGCGCTGGCGAGGCCAAGGCCCGAGGCGCCGCCGCTGACGATCGCTGCCTGGCCGTCGATCTGCATCCTTGCCTCCCCACGCGGTTTCCTCTGCCTAGCCGATCGCGCGGGCGGGCGGCAAGGATCTTGCCAGAGCCGCGCTGCCTGCCCATCTCCTTAAGCCGATGGAAGCAAGCCCCGAGATGCCGGTGGACAACCTGCCGGTCGCCTACCGGGCGCCGGACGAGCGCCGGTTCTGGACCAAGCTCCGGCGCGTCGTGGCGCAGATCCCGTTCGCCGAGGACCTGCTCGCCGGCTACTACTGCGCCGTGGACCGGGCGACGCCGACGCGGGTGCGCGCCGTCCTGCTCGGAGCCGTCGCCTACTTCGTCCTGCCCGCGGACGCGGTGCCGGACCTGTTCGTCGGGCATCGGCTTCACCGACGACGCCGCGGTGCTCGCCGCGGCGCTGACCGCGGTCGGCCGCCATCTTCAGCCCCGGCATCGGGCGCAGGCCCGCGCGAGCCTCGAGCGTCTCGCCGGCTGATCGCCGTCCGCCTGCGCGCCGAGGCGGCGCTGGCGAGTTCTGCTCTCAGCCCAGTTGGAAGGCTGCTCGCGCTCGGCATCCGCCGCGTGCGGCAGCGGCCGTCCAGAAGCGGGCTGGATTTACCGTTGCTTGAGGATCGACCCTGTATGCGCCTGGCGCCCTGTGGTTAAATGGCGCTGGCGCGCCAGGGCAGGGGAGGTTCCATGGCAACCCGGCTGCAGGACAGGAAGGCGGATCTGCTCGAGCGGGTGGTCGACCGGCTGCACGACCAGCTGAAGGCGGATCAGGCCGAACGCGCCGAGGCCTTTCTGCGCCACTACTACCGCGCGGTGTCGGCTGCCGATCTGCTCGAGCGCGACCCGTTGGACCTGTATGGCGCGGCGCTGTCCCACCTCCGCCTCGGCGAGCACCGCAGGCCCGGCCAGGCGACGCTCCGGGTATACAACCCGCAAGTCGAGCAACACGGCTGGCAATCGACCCACACGGTGGTCGAGGTGGTCACCGACGACATGCCGTTCCTGGTCGATTCGGTCAGCATGGCGCTCAACCGGCTGGGGCTTTTGATCCACATCACCATCCATCCGGTGGTGCCGGTCCGGCGTGCGCCGGACGGCAGCCTCGAGGCGGTGCTGGAGACCGGCGCTGCCGACGGCGGCGACGTGCACTTCGAATCCTTCATGCACTACGAGGTCGACCGGCAGAGCGACCCCGAGCGGATCGAGGCGATCCGCGCCGATCTCGAGCGGGTGCTGGCCGACGTCCGCGCCGCGGTCGAGGACTGGCGCGCCATGCTCGCCAGGGTCGAGGACGCGATCGCCGATCTGCGCCGCGGCGCCAAGGCGCTCGAGGCGACCGAGCTGGAGGAGGCGGTGGCCTTCCTGCGCTGGATCGCCGACAACCACTTCACCCTGCTCGGCTACGGCTGCTACGACCTGACCCGGGATCCGGCGGGCGACCAGCTGCAGCGGGTCGAGGGCTCGGCGCTCGGCCTGCTCCGGCGCCAGCCGAGCGACAGCCCGAACTCGCGCAGCTTCGCCAGCCTGCCGCCGGAGCTGCGCCGGCAGGCGCGCGCCCCGGTGCCGCTGACGATCACCAAGGCCAACACCCGCTCGACCGTGCACCGGCCGGTCTATCTCGACTACATCGGGGTGCGCCGCTTCGACGCCAAGGGCAAGGTGGTCGGCGAGCACCGCTTCCTCGGCCTGTTCACCTCGGCCGCCTACAACCGCAACCCGCGCGAGATCCCGCTGCTGCGTCACAAGGTGTCGCGGATGATGGCCCGCGCCGAGCTGGCGCCGGCCAGCCATTCGGGCAAGGCGCTCGCCAACATTCTCGAGACCTACCCGCGCGACGAGCTGTTCCAGACCTCGGACGACGAGCTGTTCGAGACCGTGCAGGAGATCCTGCACCTCCAGGAGCGCCAGACGATCCGTCTGTTCCTGCGCCGCGACGCCTTCGCGCGCTTCGTCTCCTGCCTGGTCTACGTGCCGCGCGAGCGCTACAACACCGACCTCAGGCGCCGCTTCCAGGACATCCTGCAGGAGGCGCTCAACGGCACCGAGGTCGAGTTCCAGGCCCAGGTATCGGAAGCGATCCTGGCCCGCATCCAGTTCATCATCCGCACCCCCGACGGCATCCCGGCCGGGGTCGATCGGGGCGAGATCGAGGCCCGTCTGATCGAGGCCGCGCGCTCGTGGAGCGACGTGCTGCGCGCCGGCCTGATCGACGCCCACGGCGAGGAGGAGGGCAACCGGCTGTTCCGCGCCTATTGCGACGCCATCCCGGTCGCCTACCAGGAGCAGGTGCCGGCGCGCGCCGCGGTGCCCGACATCGAGCGCGTCGATCGGCTGGCCAAAGGCGAGACCGAGCTCGCGATGTCGCTCTCCCGCCCGCTCGAGCAGGGCGGCGACCTGCTGCGCTTCAAGCTCGCCCGCGCCGGCCAGGCGATCCCGCTGTCCGACGTCCTGCCGGTGCTCGAGAACATGGGCCTGCGGGTGATCCACGAGCAGCCCTACGAGTTCGTCACCAGCGCCGCCGGCCGGTTCTGGCTGCACGATTTCCGGGTCCAGCCGCTCGAGGCCGGCGAGCTCGACCCCGACCGGGTCGGCGCCGATTTCCAGGACGCCTTCGCGCGGGTCTGGCGCGGCGAGGCGGAGAACGACGGCTTCAACCAGCTGGTGTTGCGCGCCGGGATCAACTGGCGCCAGGTCGTGGTCCTGCGCACCTACTGCAAGTACCTGCTCCAGATCGGGATTCCGTTCAGCCAGGCGTACATGGAGCAGACCCTGGTCCACAATCCGGCGCTCGCCTGCCGGCTCGCCGAGCTGTTCGAGGCCCGCTTCGATCCCGACGCCAAGGGCGACCGCGCCGAACTCCTGGCGCGCCTCGAGGCCGAGTTCCGCGCCGGCCTGGATGGCGTCGCCAATCTCGACGAGGACCGTATCCTGCGCCGCTACATGCGGCTGATCCTGGCGAGCCTGCGGACCAACTTCTACCAGCCGGGCAGCGACGGCGCCCCGTACAAGCCGTATCTGTCGATCAAGATCGATCCCGCGCTCGTGCCCGACATGCCGCTGCCGCGCCCGGCGTTCGAGATCTCCGTCTATGCGCCGCGGGTCGAGGGCGTCCATCTGCGCGGCGGCAAGGTCGCGCGCGGCGGGATCCGCTGGTCGGACCGGCGCGAGGATTTCCGCACCGAGGTCCTCGGCCTGATGAAGGCGCAGATGGTCAAGAACGGGGTCATCGTGCCGGTCGGCGCGAAGGGCGGCTTCGTCGTCAAGCGGCCGCCCCGGGGCGGCGATCGGGCGGCGCTCCAGGCCGAGGTGGTGACCTGCTACCAGACCCTGATCCGGGGCATGCTGGATCTGACCGACAACCGGGTGGGCGACGGCATCGTGACGCCGCAGCGCGTGGTCCGTTTCGACGGCGACGACCCCTATCTCGTGGTCGCGGCCGACAAGGGCACCGCCACCTTCTCCGACGTCGCGAACGCCATCAGCCTGGAGTACGGCCACTGGCTCGGCGACGCCTTCGCGTCCGGCGGCTCGGCGGGCTACGACCACAAGGGCATGGGGATCACCGCCCGCGGCGCCTGGGAATCGGTCAAGCGCCACTTCCTCGAGCTCGGCAAGGACATCCAGACGGAGCCCTTCACGGCGATCGGCATCGGCGACATGTCGGGCGACGTGTTCGGCAACGCCATGCTGCTGTCGGAGCAGATCCGCCTGATCGCCGCCTTCGACCATCGCCACGTGTTCGTCGACCCGGAGCCCGATCCGGCGGCGAGCTTCGCCGAGCGCAGGCGGCTGTTCGAGCTGCCGCGCTCGAGCTGGGACGACTACGACCGCAGCAAGCTCGGCGCCGGCGGCGGCATCTATCCGCGCAGCGTGAAGTCGATCCGGCTGTCGCCGCAGGCGCGCCGCGCGCTCGACGTCGAGGCCGAGGAGTTCACGCCGCAGGAGCTGATCCGTGCGATCCTGCTGGCGCCGGTCGAGCTGTTCTGGAACGGCGGCATCGGCACCTACGTCAAGGCTGCGGCCGAACGCCACGCCGATGCCTTCGATCGCGGCAACGACGCGGTGCGGGTCGACGCCGAGCAGCTGCGCTGCCGGGTGATCGGCGAGGGCGGCAATCTCGGCCTGACCCAGCGGGCGCGCATCGCCTTCGCCCGCAAGGGGAGGATCAACACCGACTTCATCGATAATTCGGCCGGCGTCGACTGCTCGGACCACGAGGTCAACATCAAGATCCTGCTCGGCGCGGTGGTCGACGGCGGCGACATGACGCTGAAGCAGCGCGACCGGCTGCTCGCCGAGATGACCGACGAGGTCGCTCACCTGGTGCTGCGCAACAACGTTCTGCAGGTCCAGGCGATCTCGCTCGCCGAGGCGCGGCCGAGCGAGCTCCTGGACAGCCAGGCCGCCTTCATGCGGCGCCTCGAGGCGAGCGGCCGGCTCAACCGCGAGCTCGAGGTGCTGCCCGACGAGGAGACCCTGACCCAGCGCCGCCAGCTCGGCCAGGGGCTGTTCCGGCCCGAGGTCGCGGTGCTCCTCGCCTACGCGAAGATGACCCTCTACGACGAGCTGCTGGCGTCGGACCTGCCGGACGATCCGTATCTCCTGGGCGATCTGATCAAGTACTTTCCGCGCCCGCTGCGCAAGCGCTTCCCGGGCCCGATCGCCCAGCACCGGCTGCGCCGCGAGATCATCGCCACCCTGGTCGCGAACAGCCTCGTCAACCGTGGGCTCGGCGAGTTCGTGGGCGAGCTGAGCGACCAGACCGGGCGCTCGACCGCCGCGGTCGCGCGCGCCTACCTCATCGCCCGCGACGCCTTCCGCCTGGTGCCGTTGTTCGGCCAGATCGAGGCGCTGGCGAGCGTCGCCGGGGCGGACTATCAGATCGGGCTGCTCGGCGAGGCCCGCCTTGCGATCGCGCGCGGCACCGAGTGGTTCCTGCGCAACGCGTCGAGCCCGATCGACATGGGCGCCGCCGTCGCCCGCTTCGCGCCCGGCATCGCGAGCCTGCTCGACCAGCTCGACCTGATTCTGCCCGACGTCGAGCAGCGGCGCTTCAGCCAGGCGGTCGAGACCCATCTCCAGCACGGCATCGAGGCGGGGCTGGCGCGACGGCTCGCCGGGCTGCCCTATCTGTTCCCGGCGTGCGAGGTGATCGCGGTCGCCGACCAGGTCGGCACCGAGGTGGTGACCGCGGGCCAGACCTACTTCGCCCTCGACGCCCAGCTCCATCTCGGCCGTCTGCGGCGCCTGTTGGAGCGGGTCAGCCCGCGCAACCACTGGGAGCGCATCGCGCTCGCCGGGCTGTACGAGGATCTCGCCGAGGAGCACCGCCGGCTGGCGGTGCAGGCCTTCGCCAGCGGCCTCGTCCAGGGGCTGGACGAAGGCGGGGCGGACGCCCTGCAGGCGGCGATCCTCGCCTGGCTGAACCGTGCGGTCGCCGGTTTCGGTCGTTGGCAGCGCCTGCTGGCCGAGCTCGACAGCCAGTCGAGCCCCGATCTCGCGATGCTCTCGGTCGCCGTGCGCTCGCTCGCTCTGTTGGACGGCAGTCAGGCCGAAGCCGCCTGATCGGGCGCGGGCCGATGGCGACGGTGCTCTGCATGAAGTGGGGGCAGCGCTACGGGCCGGACTACGTCAACCGGCTGTACGGCATGCTGCAGCGCCATCTCACGGTCGGCCACCGCCTGGTCTGCGCGACCGACGACGCCGGCGGGATCCATCCCGAGGTCGAATGCCGGCCGCTGCCCGCGCTCACGCTCCGGCCCGAATGGGAGCGCTCCCCCTGGCGCAAGCTCAGCTGCTTCGCGCCCGAGCTGCAGGACCTCGAGGGACCGGTGCTGTTCCTCGACCTCGACGTCGTCGTCGTCGCCAACCTCGACTGCCTGTTCGCTCATCCGGGCGAGTTCTGCATCATCGAGAACTGGACGCAGCCGGGCCGCGGGATCGGCAATTCCTCGGTCTATCGCTATCGTCCCGGCGCCCATCGGGAGGTGTTCGAGCGCTTCCGCGCCGATCCGGCCGCGGCGATCGGCGCTCATCCCAACTCGCAGACGTACCTCTCGCGCGCGGTGCCGGAGCTCACCTTCTGGCCGGCGGCCTGGTGCCGCAGCTTCAAGCACGACTGCCTGCCGGGGCGGCTGCTGCGACGCATCAAGCCCGCCGCGATCCCGGACGGCGCGCGGATCATCGTGTTCCACGGCCACCCCAAGCCGCCGGACGCGGCGCGCGGCGTCTGGCCCGAGCCGCGCAAGGGGCTGCGCCCGGCGCCATGGGTCGCGGAGCACTGGCGCTGACCGCGCGCCGGCGGCGATTGCCAAGCTCTCCGGGCGCCGCTATGGTCCCCCACCACGAAATGATCCCGAACGGCTCGGCGAGTAAGGAAGCGCTCGACGATTTTCGCGATCATGGTCCAGTTGCGTCTCGGTGGGATGCAGCTACGTGGGGGTCCGCGACGGATCGTGGGATCTCGACCCCGACGCTCGCTGACCCGACGGGAACATACCGGTCGGGCCCCTGTTCGAGAAGTCGGGCGATCTGTTGGGGATACGCATGAGCCAGGTCAACGCCGGCCAGACCAAGGAAACCGAGCTCTTCTTTCGGCAGTGGTTGCGCTCGCCGAAATCGATGGGCGCGGTCATCCCGTCCTCGCGGGCGCTTGGCGCGCGCGGTGAGCCGTGAGATCACCTGGCGCCCGGGTCAGGTGATCGTCGAGCTCGGCGCCGGTACCGGGGCGATCTCGCAGGGCCTGATCGATTCCGGCCTGCCGCCCGAGGCGCTGATGATGATCGAGCTCGATCGGCCGCTGTTCGAGTACCTGCGCGAGCGCTTCCCGAAGGTGCGGGTGATCAACGGCGACGCCACCCGGCTGGTCGACATTCTCCGGCAGCAGGGCGTGGCCGAGGTCGGCACGGTGATCTCCGGCATCCCGATGGTCACCATGCCGCTCGCCTTTCAGCGCGCGATCATCGAGCAGAGCTTCGCAGCACTCGGCCCGGGCGGTTGCCTGCTCCAGTACTCCTATTCGCCGGTCGCGCCGATCCCCGCCAAGAAGCTCGGCGTCGACGCCCGGCTGGTCAAGCTGGTGGTGCGCAACCTGCCCCCGGCGACCGTCTGGCGGTTCCGGCCGCGCAGCGCCACGGGCGCAAATCATGGCCAGGCCAACGGTCGCGGCTGATCTCCCCCGAGCGGTTCCGGATCCGGGGTCGCGAGCGAGCCGACGGCGCCTGCGCGGCTGGGGCTGATGCCCGGCCCCGAGCGCCCTGGTCTGATCGGCGCCCTGACCACGGGCCCGGCGGGCCGGCTGCTGCGCGAGCACGTTCTGCCGCAGGCCCGCTGGCTGGTCGGCGCGGCCCTGTGCATGACGCTCTACGCCGTCGCCACCGCGGGCCAGGCGTGGATCATGGAGCCGATGCTCGACCACGTCTTCCTGCAGCGCGATCGCACCATGCTGCTGGTCGTGCCGCTCGCGGTGATCCTCCTCGCGCTGGTCAAGGGCGGCGCCGGCTATGGCCAGGTGGTCCTGATGGCGCGCATCGGGCAGCGCGCGATCGCGCAGCTGCAGCAGCGCCTGTTCGATCATCTGGTCCACGCCGATCTCGGCTACGTCGTGGCGAGCGGGCCGGGGCCCCTGATCTCGCGCCTGACCTACGACACCCAGCAGCTGCGCCTCGCGGTCACTTCCGCGCTCACCACCGCGATCCGCGACGTCCTCACCATGGTCTGCCTGGTCGGCCTGATGATCCATCAGGACTGGCAGCTCGCCGCGCTGGCGGTGATCGGCTTCCCGCTCGCGTTCTGGCCGATCCAGCGCCTCGGCCGGCGGATGCGCAAGGTCGCGCGCCAGAGCCAGACCCATATGGCGAGGCTTTCCGGCCGGCTCGAGCAGATCTTCCACGGCCTGCGCCAGGTCAAGGCCGACAACCGCGCCGACGACGAGTCGCGGCGGACCGGGGCGCTGATCGAGCAGCTGTTCGGCCTCAACTACAAGGCCTCGCGCGTCAGCGCCGTCAGCTCGCCGGTGATGGAGGTGATCGGCGGCTGCGCGGTCGCGGCGGTGGTGCTCTACGGAGGCTCCCAGGTGCTCGCCGGCGCGACCACGCCTGGCGCCTTCTTCTCGTTCGTCGCCGCGCTGCTGTTCGCCTATCGTCCGCTCAAGACGCTCGCCAACCTGCACACCCAGGTCCAGGTCGGGCTCGCCGCGGCGGAGCGGATCTACAGCCTGCTCGACCGCGCGCCGACGGTGCGCGACCAGGCCGGCGCCCGGCCTCTGACGGTCGCGCGCGGCGAGATCCGCTTCGCCGGGGTGTGGTTCGGTTACCGGCCGGCGCGGCCGGCTCTGCGCGGGCTCGACCTCGTGATCCCGGCCGGGCTCTCGGTCGCCCTGGTCGGCCCCTCGGGCGCCGGCAAGTCGACCATGCTCAATCTCATCCTGCGCTTCTACGACGTCGACCAGGGCGCGGTGCTGATCGACGGCCAGGACATCCGCCAGGTCACGCTGGCGAGCCTGCGCGGCGCGACCGCGCTGGTCAGCCAGGAGGTCGATCTGTTCGACGACAGCGTGCGCGCCAACATCGCCTATGGCCAGCCGGACGCCAGCGACGCGGCGATCGAGGCGGCGGCTCGGGGCGCGGCCGCGCACGACTTCATCTGCGCCCTGCCCGACGGCTACGCCACCCTGATCGGGCCGGGCGGCGCCAGCCTCTCGGGCGGCCAGCGGCAACGGCTCGGGATCGCCCGGGCGATGCTCAAGGACGCGCCGATCCTGCTCCTCGACGAGGCCACCTCGGCGCTGGACAGCGAGGCCGAGCGCACCGTCCAGATCGCGCTGCAGCGCCTGATGCGCGGCCGCACCACGGTGGTGATCGCGCATCGCCTGTCGACCGTCATGGGCGCCGATCTGATCGCCGTGGTCGAGCATGGGCGCCTCGTCGAGACCGGGACCCATCGCGCCCTGCTGGCGCGCGGCGGCAGCTATGCGCGGCTCTACGAGCAGCAGTTCGCCGATCAGCGCGCGTCGGCGCCGCCGGTCGCGGCGGTCGACCGCCGCCACGCCTGAGGCCATGCGGCGGCCGCGCCGGCGTTGGCATGACCGCCAGCGGTCCAGGCGGGGCTCGCCTTCTGGCGGCGGGCTACATCCGCCTGGTCCACCGCACCGGCCGCTGGGAGCTGCGCTGCGACCCGGCCACCGCCGGCCTGATCCGGGCCCGGCGGCCGTTCATCGGCGCCTTCTGGCATGGCCGCATGCTGCTGATCGCGGCCGCCTGGCGCGCGCTGCTCGCCGAGCTGCGCGTGGTCGAGGCGCTGCAACCCTTCGTGATCAGCTCGGATCACCGCGATGGTCGGATGATGGCGCAGGCGACGCGGCGCTTCGGCCTGCGGACGGTGTTCGGGTCGACCAAGCCGGGCGGGGTGAGCTTGTTGCGCGCGGCGCGGCGCGTCATCGAGGAGGGCCAGATTGCGGTCTTCACCCCGGACGGTCCGCGCGGTCCGCGGATGCGCGCCAAGCCCGGCGCGGTACGGCTCGCCATCAAGACCGGCGTGCCGATCGTGCCGATCACCTTCGCCGCGTCGAACCAGCGCCTGCTCGCGAGCTGGGATCGGTTCGCGCTCCCGCTGCCGTTCGCGCAGGGCGTGCTGGCCTTCGGCGCGCCGCTCGAGCTCGGCCGCGACGGCGACCCCGAGGCGGGACGGCGCCTGCTCGAGCAGCGGCTGAACGAGCTCACGCGCGAGGCCGACCGCGCGCTCGGGCTGCCCCCGGTCGAGCCGGCGTGAGCCTGCTGGCGCTGTATCGCCTGGCGACCGGGGTCAGCGGACCGCTGGTCGAGATCGCGCTGCGACGCCGGGCGCGGCGCGACCGGGAGGACCCGGCGCGGCTGGCCGAGCGCCGCGGTCTGCCGAGCGCGCCGCGGCCACCCGGCCCGCTGGTCTGGTTGCACGGCGCGAGCGTCGGCGAGGCGCTGGCGATCCTGCCGCTGCTGAGGCACTGCTCGCGACCCGGTCCAAGCTCCAGGCGCTGGTCACCACCGGCACGGTGACCTCGGCGCGCCTGATGGCCGAGCGCCTGCCGCTGCGGGCGCGCCATCAGTTCGCCCCGGTCGATCGACCCGCGGCCTGGCGCTCGTTCCTCGACCACTGGCGGCCGCAGCTGGCGCTGCTGGTCGAGTTCGAGCTCTGGCCCAATCTGATCCTGGAGAGCCGCCGGCGCGGCGTGCCGCTCGCCCTGATCAACGGCCGCATGTCGGCGCGCTCGACGCGCCGTTGGCAGCGCCTGCCGGGGGTCGCGGCCGAGCTGCTCAGGGATTTCGAGCTCTGCCTTGCGCAGAGCGCCGCCGATCGCGACCGGCTGAGCGCGCTCGGCGCCCGGCAGGTGCGGGCGATCGGCAACCTCAAGGCCTCGGCGCCGCCGCTGCCGGCTCCCGGCGCGGCGCTGACCGAGCTCGTGAACGCGGTCGGCGGGCGACCGCTCTGGGTGGCGGCGAGCACCCATCCCGGCGAGGACCAGGCTCTGCTCGAGGCGCACCGCCGGCTGATCGCCCTGCGCCCCGAGCTGTTGACGATCATCGTGCCGCGCCACCCGGAGCGCGGCGCCGCCCTCGCCGCATGGCTCGCGGACCGCGGGATCGACGTCGCGCGCCGCTCGCGGGGCGAGCCGCCCGGGCCGGGCTGCGCCGTCTACGTCGCCGATACCTTGGGCGAGCTTGGGCTGTTCTATCGCGTGGCGTCGATCGCCTTCGTCGGCAAGTCGCTGGTGGCGGAAGGCGGCCAGAACCCCCTCGAAGCGGCCGGGCTCGGCTGCGCGACGCTGTTCGGGCCGCACATGGACAACTTCGAGGAGCTGGCGGCGAGCCTGCTGCGGGCGGGCGGCGCCCGGCGGGTCGCCGACGGCGCCGAGCTCGCCGCGGCCGTCGCCCTGCTGCTCCAGGATCCGGCCGCCCGCGCCGAGATGGCCTCGCGCGCCCGCGCCGCGGCGGCGAGCGCGGCGGGCGCCCTGGATGCGACCCTGGCGGCGCTTGCCCCCTTGCTCGAGCGGACCCTCGGCGCGGCCGATGCGGGCGCCTGAGTTCTGGCGCCGCGACGGCCTGCCCGCCCGGCTCCTGGCGCCGGTCGGGCAGCTGTTCGGCCTGGCGGGCCGCCTGCGCCGAGGCTGGGCGGAGCCGCGGCGGGGGCCGGTGCCGATGATCTGCGTCGGCAACCTGACCGTGGGCGGGGCCGGCAAGACACCCGTCGCCCTGGCGCTGGCGGAGCTTCTCCTGGCGCGCGCGCAGCGGCCGCAGTTCGTGACCCGCGGCTATGGCGGCCGGGAGCGCGGCCCGCTCCGCGTCGACCCTGCCCGGCACGACTGCGCTGCCGTCGGCGACGAGGCGCTGCTGCTCGCGGCGGTGGCGCCGACCTGGGTCGCGCGCGACCGGCTCGCCGGCGCGCAGGCTGCGGCCCGCGCGGGCGCCGGGCTGGTGATCCTCGACGACGGCTTCCAGAACCCGTGGCTTGCGCCCGACATCAGCCTGCTGGTGGTCGATGGCGACTACGGCTTCGGCAACCGGCGTCTGCTGCCCGCCGGGCCGCTGCGCGAGCCGGTCGCCGACGGCCTGCGCCGGGCGACGGCGGTGATCCGGGTCGGCGCCGACCGGGCCGGGGTCGAGCGCCTCCTGCCGCCCGATCTGCCCTGCATCGCAGCGGAGCTGGAGCCCGCACCGGGCGCGCCGGCAGTCGGCGGCCGCCGCGTTCTGGCGTTTGCGGGAATTGCCCGCCCGGAGAAGCTGTTCGCGATGTTGAGGGGCCTCGGCGCCGAGCTGGTCGGGTGCGAGGCCTTCGCCGATCACGACCGCTATCGGCGGGCTGTGGTCGAGCGCCTGCTGCGGCGCGCCGCGAGCGAGCATGCCCTCTGCGTCACCACCAGCAAGGACGCGGTTCGCCTGCCGGCCGACCTGCGCGCCCGGGTCGTGGTCTTCCCGGTCGCGGTGATCTGGCGAGAACCGGCGGCGCTGGATCGCGTTCTCGAGCCGGCAGTGGTCGCGGCGGACCACGCGGTGATCAGGTACTCCTAATTTACCGCTTCCTAAACTATTGTTAACTTGCGTCATCCGAGCGACCGCCGGAACCTGATCCTGGATGATCCGTTTCCCATCAGGCAGCGTACGCGAGCAGGACGGAACGGAGCAGTCGCGGGCCTGTCGACCGGGTTCTCGGGCGGCAGGCGGGGGAAGAGGGCCGACGATGGCATTCATGGACACGCCCGCCAGCCTGAAGGTCGATCGCGAGTTCATCCGGGAATCGATGAGCGCGGCGCTCCTTTCACGCGAACGTGAACAGATGCTGGCGCGGCTGTGGCGCGAGCACGACGACGAGGTCGCGCTCCATGAGCTGGTCATGGCCTACATGCGCCTGGTGATCAGCACGGCGTCGCGGTTCCGCAACTACGGCCTGCCGATGGCCGATCTGGTACAAGAGGGCGCTGCCGGCCTGATGCAGGCGGCCGCGCGGTTCGAGCCCGAGCGCGAGGTGCGCTTCTCGACCTACGCCGCGTGGTGGATCCGCTCCGCCATGCAGGACTACATCCTGCGCAACTGGTCGGTCGTGCGCACCGGCACCACCGCGGCGCAGAAGGCGCTGTTCTTCAACCTGCGCCGCCTGCGCGCCAAGATCGACGACGGCTCCGGACGGCCGCTCGACGATGCCGGTCGCGCCCTGATCGCGCAGGAGCTCGCGGTCAACGTGGGCGACGTCGAGGCGATGGAGATGCGCCTCTCGGGCGGCGACCAGTCGCTCAATGCGACGATCAGCCCGACCGGCGAAGACGAATGGCAGGACTTCCTCGCCGACGAGCGGCCGACGCCGGAAGAGACGGTGATGTTCGCGCGCGACAGCCGCACGCGCTCGATCTGGCTGGCCCAGGCGCTGAGCGAGCTGTCGGCGCGCGAGCAGACGATCATCAAGGAGCGCCGTCTGCGCGACGAGGCGCGCACGCTCGAGGATCTGGGTCGCGACCTCGGGATCAGCAAGGAGCGCGTGCGCCAGATCGAGCACCGCGCGCTGGAGAAGCTGAAGAGCTCGCTCCAGCAGCGCAGCACCGACCGCTTCGACACGGTGCCTGCGATCGCCTGACCACGCTCTCCGGCGATCCAGCGGGCGTGCCGGAGCAACCGCGAGCACGCTCGACCGTGCCGGCGATGCCGAGCCGGAGACCGCCGTCGTGAGCGAGGGATCGGGTCCGCTGATCGTGGGCGGCGGCCATGCCGGCCTGCTGCTCGCGCTGGCGCTGGAGCGGTCCGGCCTGCCGGTCATCCTGATCGAGGCGGAGCCGCCTGCCGCGGCGCTCGAGGCGCCGTTCGATGGCCGGGCGCTCGCCTTGATGTATGGCTCCAAGCGCGTCCTGGATGCGCTCGCGCTGTGGCCGGCCTGCGCCGATGCGGCCGAGCCAGTCTGGGGCGTGCGGGTCGAGGATCCGGGCAGCGGCGCAAGCCTTGCCTACGACGCGCGCGAGGTCGGCCCCCATCCCTTCGGCTATGGCATCGAGAACCGCACGCTGCGCCAGCGGCTGATGACGCTGGCGCAAGGCCGGCCCGGGATCACGATCGTGGCACCCGCGCGCCTTGCCGCCGTCGAGCGCAGCGCCGGGCGCCTGGTCGCGACCCTGAATGACGGCCGGCGGCTCGCCGGCTCGTTGATCGTCGGCGCCGACGGCCGCAACTCCACGGTGCGGAGCTTGAGCGGCATCGCCCTCGACCGCTGGAGCTATCCGCAGACCGCGCTCACCTTCGCGCTCCGCCACGAGCGGCCGCACGACGGCCTGGTCCGGGAATACCTGCGCCCGGTCGGTCCGCTCGCGCTGCTGCCGCTGCGCCAGGACCTGTGCTCGGTCACCTGGATCGAGCGCCCGGCGCAGGCGGCGCAGCTCCTCGCCGAGGGTCGCAGCGACCTGCTGGCCGCGCTGCGCGAGCGCATCGGGGACGAGCTGAGCCCGGTCGAGATCCGCGGCCGGCCGACCGGCTACCCGTTGAGCGCGCACCGCGCCCGCCGCTTCGCCGGCCCCCGAGTCGCCCTGGTCGGCGATGCCGCCCATGCGGTCCATCCGATCCACGCCCAGGGCTTCAATCTCGGCGTGCGCGACGTGGCCGCGCTCGCCGAGGTGCTGGTCGATGCCGCGCGCCAGGGCCAGGACCCCGGCAGCGGCGAGGTCCTGGTCCGCTACGAGCGCTGGCGCCAGGCCGATGCGCGCCTGGTGGTCGGCCTGACCGACGGTCTCAACCGGCTGTTCTCGACCGACCTCGCCCCCGCCCGTCTGCTGCGCGGCCTCGGCCTCGGCGCGCTCGGCGCTCTGGCGCCGCTCCGCCACCTCGCGATGCGCCGCGGCATGGGCATGGCCGGCGATCTGCCGAAGCTCGCCCGCGGCGAGGCGCTGTAGACGAGGCCACCGGCGCGGTCGGCTTGGCCTTGACCCGCGTTGGGCAGGCGCTTGATCCGCTCCACCGCGAGAATCCCCTTTCGGCAGCCCCGGGCATGGATCAGACTATCCGGCCGGAACCGGCCGGGGACGAGGTGCGGCAGGCGGAGGGACTATGGTGCTCAATCCGGCGCATCTGATCGCGAGCGCCCTGGGCGAGGAGCTCGTCGGCAACTACCGCGAGATGTTCGGCGAGCGTCAGCCGGGCTACCAGTCGATCCTGCGCGGCACGGCCAAGCTGGTGATGGAGCGGATCGCCAACAGCGATGCGCTCTACCACGACAGCCACCACACCCTGATGGTCACCCTGGTCGGCCAGGCGATCCTCAAGGGGCGCCTTCTGGTCCATGAGGTGCACGCCGACGACTGGCTGCACTTCACGATCGCGCTCTTGTGCCACGACCTCGGCTATCTGCGCGGCATCTGCCCGGGCGACACCGAGCAGAGCTTCGTCATCAGCGAGCAGGGCGCCATGGTACGGGCGCCGCGCGGCGCCTCGGACGCCTTCCTCACGGCCCATCACATCGAGCGCGGCAAGATCTTCGTGCGGCACCGCGGCGCGATGATCGAGCCGCTCGATCCCGAGCGCATCGCGCGGGCGATCGAGCTCACCCGCTTCCCGGTGCCGGAGGACAACGATCACGCCGAGACCGACTCCGAGGCGGGGCTGCTGCGCGCGGCCGATCTGATCGGCCAGCTCGCCGATCCGTTCTATCCGCGCAAGCTCAACGCCCTCTACCACGAGTTCGCCGAGACCGGGGTCGCCGAGCGGCTCGGCTACAAGTCGCCGGCCGATCTCGCCGAGCGCTACCCGCGCTTCTTCTGGCAGGCGGTCGAGCCCTACATCGGCGATGCCCTGGCGCATCTGCAGCGCACCGTCGAGGGCAAGCAGTGGATCGCCAACCTCTATGCCCACGTGTTCGCCGAGGAGCACCGGCGGGCCCGCCTCGGCCCGCAGCGCGGCGCGCCCTGAAATTTCGAGGCACGGATCGCAGCCCCGTCCCCCACCGGCCGCGTGATTGACGCTGTCCGGTCGGATCGCCAGATTCAAAGAGGCAGATCAAGCACAGGGCGGGCCGGGCCATCCTTCACGACGACCATAGCAGTTCCACGAAGGCGGGCGGTGACGAGGCGGGCGTTGGCCGCGGCCGCCTGACCGGCGCGGCGGTGATCCAGGCGCATGTTGCGACGCTGCCGAACGGGCCCGGCGTGTACCGGATGCTCGACGGCAAGGGCGAGGTGCTCTACGTCGGCAAGGCCAAGTCGCTGCGCAAGCGGGTCCCGGCGTACACCAAGCCCGGCGCGCTCAGCGCACGGCTGCAGCGCATGGTCGCGCTGACCCGCGGCCTCGAGGTGGTGACCACGGCGAACGACGTCGAGGCGCTGCTGCTCGAGTGCAACCTGATCAAGCGCCATCGGCCGCCCTACAACATCGTCCTGCGCGACGACAAGTCGTTCCCCTACATCTACCTCGGCAAGGCGACGCCCGAGCAGCCGTTTCCGCGCATCGGCCGCCATCGCGGCGCCAAGCGCAAGGATTGCGACTACTTCGGCCCGTTCGCGTCCTCGGGCGCGGTCAACGAGACCCTCGGCGCGCTGCTGCGGGCGTTCCCGATCCGCTCCTGCCCGGACAGCATCTTCGAGAACCGCACCCGGCCATGCCTGCAGTATCAGATCAAGCGCTGCACGGCGCCCTGCGTCGGCCGGATCGATGCCGGAGAGCTACGCCGCGCTGGTCGAGCAGACCCGGCAGTTCCTCGCCGGCCGCAGCGGCAGGGTCCAGGCCCAGCTCCAGGCCGAGATGGCGAGCGCCGCCGAGCGCCTCGAGTACGAGCAGGCGGCGGCGACCCGCGACCGGCTCAAGGCGCTGGCCCATATCACCTCGCGCCAGGGGATCAACGTCAGCTCGGTCGACGACGCCGACGTCGTCGCGCTGGCGCAGGACGGCGGTCAGGCCTGCTTCCAGGTGTTCTTCTACCGCGGCGGGCGGAACTACGGCAATCGGTCGTATTTCCCGAGCCATGCCCAGGACGCCGAGCCGCCCGAGCTGATGGAGGCCTTCCTCGGCCAGTTCTACAGCGAGCGGCCGCCGCCGCGGCTGATCCTGCTGAGCGCCGCCCCGGCCTCGCAGGCCCTGCTCGCGGAAGCGCTGGCCCTGCGTGCCGGACGCAAGGTCGAGCTGCTCCGCCCGCAGCGCGGCGAGCGCTGCCGGCTGGTCGAGCAGGCCGAGCTCAACGCCCGCCTGGCGCTCGCCCGCAAGCTCGCCGAGAGCAGCGCCCAGGCCAAGCTGCTGCGGCGTCTCGCCGAGCGCCTCGACCTGCCCGAGCCGCCGCTGCGGGTCGAGGTCTACGACAACAGCCACATCATGGGCACCGCCGCGCTCGGCGCCTTCATCGTCGCCGGTCCGGAAGGATTGAATAAAGCCGCCTATCGCAAGTTTACCATCAGGAGCGCCGACCTTACGCCGGGTGACGACTACGCGATGATGCGCGAGGTGCTGGGCCGCCGGTTCACCCGGCTGCAGAGGGAGGATCCGGAGCGGCAGAGCGGCCAGTGGCCCGATCTGGTGATCATCGACGGCGGCCCGGGCCAGCTTTCGGCGGCGCTCGATAGCCTGGGCTCCTGCGGCGTGACGGGCCTGGCGGTACTCGCGATCGCCAAGGGGCCCGACCGCGACGCCGGCCGCGAGACCCTCTATCTGCCCGACCGGGAACCGCTCAAGCTGGACCCTCGCGACCCGGTCCTCTATTTTCTTCAGCGTCTGAGGGACGAGGCGCACAGGTTCGCGATCGCCGGTCACCGGACCAAGCGCGGCAAGGCGATCGGTCGCTCGGCGCTCGACCGGGTGGCAGGGGTCGGTGGCAAGCGCAAGAAGGCGCTGCTCAGCCACTTCGGCTCGGTGCGCGCGATCGAGACCGCAGGCCTGCTCGACCTCGAGCGGGTGCCGGGCATCAACAAGGCGGTGGCCAGGGCCGTCTACGATGCCTTCCACGAAGGAAGCTAGGGACCGGGCCTGATGCTCACCAAAACGCCGAATCTGCTGACCGGGTCCCGAATCGCCGCCATCCCCGCGCTGGTCGCCGCCTTCTACGTGCCCGGCGATTTCGGCCAATGGGCGACCTGCGCGATCTTCGCGATCGCCGCGATCACCGACTTCTTCGACGGCTATCTCGCCCGCAGCTGGTCGATGCAGTCGCAGCTCGGCCGCATGCTCGATCCGATCGCCGACAAGCTGCTGGTGGGCGCGGCGATCCTGATGCTGGTCCATTTCGATCGCGCGCCGATCCTGCCCGCGCTCGTGATCCTGTGCCGGGAGATCCTGGTCTCGGGCCTGCGCGAGTTCCTGGCCGAGGTCCAGGTCGGCCTGCCGGTGTCGCGGCTGGCGAAGTGGAAGACCGCCGTGCAGATGATCGCGATCGGGTTCCTGCTGGCGGGGTCGGCGGCGCCCTGGTGGCTGTTCGCCGACTACGTCGGCAGCTACGGCCTGTGGCTCGCCGCCGGCCTGACCATGATGACCGGCTTCGACTACCTCGTGGTCGGCCTGCGCCACTCGGGCACGCCGGCGTCGGCGCCGGCCTCCGCGGCAGCGGCCAAGCGGGCGGCCGCGCGCCCGGCGGCGGCCGCCCGCTGAGCGACGAGGTGCGCTGATGAAGATCCTCTACTTCGCCTGGTTGCGGACCAAGACCGGCACCGCGAGCGAGCAGGTCTCGCCGCCCGCCGAGGTCACCACGGTCGGCGAGCTGATGCAGTGGCTGGCCGGCGAGCGGCCGGGCTTCGCCGAGGCGCTGGCGGCGCCGGGCGTGGTGCGCGCCGCGGTCAATCAGGACTACGCCGGTCCGGGCGATCCGGTGCGCCCGGGCGACGAGGTCGCGTTCTTTCCGCCGGTCACGGGCGGCTGAGCCGCTGCTCCGATGATCAGGATCCAGGAGGCGCCGTTCGACGTCGGGGCCGAGCTCGCGGCGCTCACCGCGGGGCGCAGCGACATCGGCGCGCTCGCGAGCTTTCTCGGTCTGGTGCGCGACCTGGCCGGTGATCGGGCGATCAGCGCGATGACGCTCGAGCACTACCCGGGGATGACCGAGCGGAAGCTCGCCGAGATCGAGGCCGAGGCGCAGGCACGCTGGCCCTTGCAGGCGAGCCTGATCGTGCACCGCTACGGCCGCATGCTGCCGGGCGAGCCGATCGTCCTGGTCGCGACCGCCGTCGCCGCATCGCGCGGCGGCGCTCGAATTCCTGCGCCTTCCTGATCGACTGGCTGAAGACCCAGGCGCCGTTCTGGAAGCTCGAGGAGACCGCCGGCGAGAGCCGCTGGGTGCGGCCCGCGCCGCCGACGACGAGGCCGCGGCGCGCTGGCAGGAGCGCGCGTAGCCGCCTATCTCGCCTCCGGCTTGGGCGGGTCCGGGCGGTGCCGCGCGCCGAGCCAGCCCTTGCGGCGGAAATAGGCGAGCAGGCCGAGCGCCACCGCCAGCATCAGGCCGAGCGCGAAGGGATAGCCCAGGTACCAGTCGAGCTCCGGCATGTTGAAGGGCGAGGCCGCGCGGTCGAAGTTCATGCCGTAGACCCCGGCGATGAAGCCGAGCGGGATGAAGATGGTGGCGATGATCGTCAGCACCTTCATGATCTCGTTCATGCGCATGCTGACGCTCGACAGGTGCAGGTCGATCAGGCTCGAGGCCACCTCGCGGTCGATCTCGACCACGTCCATCAGCTGGAACACGTGGTCGGCGCAGTCGCGCAGGAACAGCCGCGTGCCGGCGCCGATGAAGGCGACGTCCTCGCGCAACAGCTGGCTCATCAGCTCGCGCAGCGGCCAGAGCGCGCGCCGCAGCTCCAGCATGTCGCGCTTGAGCCCGTGGATGCGCGCGATGTGGTCGGCCGCAGGCGCCTCGACCACCTGCTGCTCCATCGCGTCGAGCGCCTCGCCGTAGCGCTCGAGCAGCGGAAAGTAGCTGTCGATCAGCGCGTCGAGCAGGGCGTAGGCCAGGTAGTCGGCGCCCTGGCCGCGGATGCGGCTCCTGTTCTGGCGCAGCCGCTCGCGCACCGGATCGAAGCAGTCGCCGGCGCGCTCCTGGAAGGTCACGACCAGCCCGGCGCCGACGATCAGCGACAGCTGCTCGGTCCATAGCCGGTCGTCGAAATGGGGCATCCGGACGACGATGAAGAGATGGCTCTCGTAGGTCTCCACCTTGGCACGCTGGTTGACGTGGACGATGTCGGCGAGCGTCAGGGCGATGCAGACCGAGACGCTGGCCGAGCGCGCGCAGCAGGTCGAGGGTGCCGAGGCCCTGGACGTCGATCCAGGTCACCAGCCCGTCGGGCTCGAGCCGGTCGAGGTCGCTCACCGCGGCAAGCGTCTGCTCGGCAAGCCGCTCGGGCCCGTAGGTGATCGCGCGAATCGTGGTCGGGACCGCTTCGGCGGCCGGCAGCACCAGCGTCCCGGGCGGCGAGCCGACCGGCGGGCGATGGGCCAGCCGGCGAAGCGGCCGTGCTTGCGCCGGCGCTCACTCATCGGGGTGGCGAGGCGTTGTCGTCGGGGCGGCTGTCACGGTGTGACCTTCCTGGCGCAAGCGCAGCGGGCGGTGCAGCCCGGCGTCACCCCGGCTCATCACAGGGCCACCGGCTCGAAGGGTGCCGTGCCGGGCAGGCCGCCCGCGAACTTCATGATCGGCTGCCCGGACGCGGGCAGGGCCACGAGGCTGCTGCAGACGGTGCCGTAGTCGCCCCCGGTCTCGATCGCCATGGCGTCGCGCGGGTCGCCGTCGGAGGTGCTGCGGTCGGCCAGGAGCACGGTCCAGGCCTCCCAGTCGTCGTGGTCGGGATCGGGCGGCGGGGCGCTCTCGAAGCGCGTCCGGTAGAGCGCGATGCGCGGCGACGCCGGGTCGTTGAGCTCGCGCGCCGTGAGCATCGAGAGCCCGTCCGGGATCGGCTGGCACTCGACCGCTTTGGCGACCTGCCGGCCGGGGGGCTCCGAGCCCGGCAGCTGGATCGGCTCGACCGCGCGCAGGCTGCCGCTGCGGGTCCGGAAGGCGAAGCTCGGCAGCGATCCCGGCATGGCGCAGCCAGAAGGCATCGCGGTTGTCGGCCACGACCAGGTTGAAGGGACGGTAGGCGGTCGGGTCGAGGTCGGCGAGCGCCGCGGCGGCGGCGGCGGCATCGGCGTGGTCGAGCGCCTCGAGCACCAGCTCGCCGCGGCTGCGCTTGCCGGTCGCGGGCCCGAGCGTGCCGACGCGGTTCAGCATCGCCGCCACGACGCCATGGTCGTTGACCCCGAGCCAGCTGCCGCCCGCCTCCTCGTCGAGCCCGGCAACCACGTCGGGGCGGTCCGGCCAGTGGCGGCCGGGCGGGCGCCACGGCCGGCTCCTCAGCTCGTCGCGGTTGGCGGCGAGCAGCAGCGGCCAGCGCGAGCCGGGCCGCCGCAGGAGAACCACCGTGCACATCCCTGTTCCGATCCCGTGCTGCGGCCCGGCTCGCCGGTCGCGTCCGGCCGGCTGGCCTCGAAGTGCGAGCACGCCTATATTGGCCATCAAGGATAGCCCTCAACGCTCACCTAACATGCGAGGCCAGGATGACCACATTCGACGATCGCGAACGCCACGAGGAGACCCGGTTCAAGCATGACCAGGAGCTGGCCTTCAAGGCCCGCAACCGCGGCAACAGGATCTTCGGAATGTGGATCGCCGAGCAGCTCGGCCTGAGCGGCGACGCGGCGACGAACTATGCCAAGGAGTCGTCTGGCGGACTTCGAGATGCCGGGCGACGACGACGTCCTCACCAAGGTGAAGGCCGACCTCGCGGCCAAGTCGATCGAGGTCAGCGACCACGTCCTGAAGAAGCGCCTGCTGGAGAGCCGCGAGGTCGCGGCCCAGCAGATCAAGGCCGAATGACGCTCGAGCGATCCGCTCCGGCGCAGATCGGCGCCGGGCGCGAGCCTGCGCCGGCAGCCCCCCGAATGCGGCAAGGGCCCGGGCGGCCAGCGGCGGAGAACGCCAGGCGCCAGCGTCCGGGCCAGCCAGCGGTTCCGGAGATCGGCGGCCCCCAAGGTCCGGAGCCGACCCGCTACGGCGACTGGGAGAAGGGCGGCCGGTGCACCGATTTCTGAGCCGCCCGGCGTAGGCGCGGCGTGACGGAGGCGGGCGGACGCGACGGGGTGGCCGCTGCGGGCGGGCCGCGCTCGCAAGCCCGCTCGGAGGGGTTGGCGCGCTCCGGCATCCTGCTGCTGGTCGCGCTGACCGTCACCTGGGGCCTCAACTGGCCGATGATGAAGCTGGCCCTCCAGGAGGTCCAGCCCTGGGCCTTCCGATCTCTATGCCTGATGGTGGGCGGCCTGTCGCTGCTCGCCCTGACCCGGGCGAGCGGCGCGCGCGTCGCCTTTCCGAGCGCGCGCCTCGGACCGCTCGCCCTGGTCGCGCTCTTCAACATCACCGCGTGGCATCTCCTGTCGGCCTACGCTCTCCTCAGGACCGGCTCCGGACGCGCCGCGATCATCGGCTACACCATGCCGCTCTGGGCGGCGCCGCTCAGCGTGTTGGTGCTCGGCGCGCGGCTCACCCTGCGCCAAGTCCTGGCGCTGTCCTTCGGCATGGTCGCGCTGGCGCTGCTGATCGGCCAGGACCTGGCGGTGGTCGGCAGCGCGCCGGTCGGCGCCCTGCTGATGGCCGGGGCGGCGCTCAGCTGGGCGATCGGCACGGTGCTGGTCAAGAAGTTCGCCTGGGACGGCATGGCGGTCATGGCGCTGACCGGCTGGCAGCAGCTGATCGGCGGGCTGCCGATCGTGCTCGGCTGGTGGCTGCTCGAGCCGCTGCCCGATCTCGGCGCGCTCAGCCTGCCGGCCGCCGTTGGGCTCGCCTACTCCGTCTTCGTCGCGATGATCTTCTGCCACACCGCCTATTTCAAGCTGGTCAGCATGCTGCCGGCGCACGTGGCGGCGATCAGCGTGCTCGCGGTGCCGGTGGTCGGGGTGGTCAGCTCGGCGTGGCTGCTGGGCGAGCCGGTGGGACTGGCGGAGACGGCGGCTCTGCTGCTGGTGGTCGGCGGCCTGTTCCTGCTGATCCGCCCTGCCGCCCGCTGAGCGTCAGCGGCTGAGCGGCCCGGAGACCATCCGGCCGGCCGTCTCGCCCAGCAGGAATGCGCCGAACAGGGTGTTGGTGATCAGATAGCGACGCCATAGCCGACGCGGCTCGGACGCCAGCCGAAACAGCCATTCCAGACCCGAGCGGCGCATCCAGATCGGCGCTTCGGGCACGGTGCCGGCGGCGATGCCGAAGGCCTGCCCGACCCCGACCAGCACGGCGTCGAGATGCGCCCGATGGGCGTGCATCCAGAACTCCTGCTTGGGGCAGCCGAGCCCGACGAACACCAGCCGGGCACCGGAACGGCGCATCCGCTCGGCGGTCGTCGGGTCGAGCTCGGGCTCGCGAGCCAGCATTGGAGGGACCTCGGCGCCGGCGATCCGGAGCGCGGGCAGCCGGCGCCGCAGCGCCTCCACCAGCCCGTCCATCGAGGCCTGATCGCCGCCGTAGAAGTAGACCGGCAGGCCGTTCGCGGCGGCGCCCTCGCACAGCCTGACCATCAGGTCGGGCCCGCGGACCTGCCGGGCCTCGGCGAAGCCCTGCCGGCGCAGCCGCCAGACCAAAGGCATGCCGTCGCTCACGACCAGGGCGGCGCGCTCGAGCACCTGGCGGAGCGCGCCGTCACGCCGGGCCTCCACCAGCATGTGGACGTTGGCGACGCAGACCAGGCCGCCATCGCCGCGCCGCGCCAGGCGCAGGATCTCCTGGCACACCGACGTCATGGCGCCGACGGTCACCGGCAGGCCGATCACCTGCCCCCATTCGGGGCCGGCCGTGGACGCCGGCTCGCTCGGCAAAGCGACGCTTCCGACTTGGCTCACCGCGGAGGTTCCTCGCTCAGGCAGCGCTCCTGGGAAAGTATCGCCGCGCAGGTGTGATCGCCAGATTAACGGGTCGCAGGGTCCGGCTTTTGCGATCCGGTCCGTTGCATTCAGCCACATCTCAGCCCGCTGGCGATTCCGGGCCGTCCTACATCATTCGGGATAGCGCCTCCGGCTTGGCCAGCACCACGACCTTGGACATGTACGCACGCTCGGCACGGATCGTCCGCAGCCCGGCTTGCGCGAACAGCGCGGTCAGATCCTCGCGGACGAAATCGGCGAAATACGGCTCGTGGTAGGCGAGCGGGAACAGCTCGAGCAGGCCATCGAACTCCGGCTCGTCGCCGAGCTGGAAGGAGTTCCACGAACACCGCGCGTCCGCCCGGCTTGAGGACGCGCGCCATCTCCGCCGCCGCCCGACGGCGCACCCGGCCGGGCAGCTCGTGGAACAGATAGACGCAGGTGACGACGTCGAAACTCTCATCGGCGAACGGCAGCCGCTCCGCCGCGCCCTCGACCAGCTCGACCCATGACCAGGCGGCGAGGTCGCGTTCGGCATGCCGCAGATAGGGCGCGCTGAGGTCGACGCCGGTGACCGGCAGGCGCGGATAGTTCTGCTTGAGCATGGCGAGGAAGCGCCCGGTCCCGCAGGCGACGTCGAGCAGACGCTGGTCGCGGATCCGGCGGCCCCGCAGGTATTCGGCGATCGGCACCAGGGCCTGCCGGCGCATCACGTCGGCGCCGCCGTTGAACAGCACCTCGACCTGGAAATCGTAGAGCGCCGCCGAATGCTCGCTGAGATAGCCGTCGGTCTGGTAGTGGAAATTGCGCAGGTAGTAGTCGGGGTAGTGCGCCGCGTCGCCGTTGCCGGCCTCTGCCAGGTCGGCCTCGATCCGTGCGCGCCGGCGCCGGTCGATCGCGCCGAGATCGGCGAAAAAGCGCACGCTGCGCCCGAGCGCCGGCAAGGAGTTGCCGATCAGATCGGGCGGCCGGTAGTGACCGGCCTCGATGTTGGCGCGATCACGCCGCAGCAGATCGAACAGGTCGGCGATCATCCGCTCGCGGGTGGGCAGCGCCCCCGTCACCACCGGCGGCTCCAGGAGCGGCGGCGCCAGCCGTCCGGCGATCTGGCCGTGGGCGAAGAACCAAGCCACCCGTGCCGCCTGGCCGACGTCGTAGCTGAAGCGCTCCAACGGCTTCATGCGTGCTCCCTCTCCCCAGCTCGATCCAATGTGGTTCGCGCGATCCGGCTCGACCAGGGTCGCGCTCGCCCGCGCCGGGGTCCGATGCTAAGTCTCACGGCATGCCGTTGCCCGTGGTCCATCATCCCGCCTACGTCGCGCCGATGCCGCCCGGCCACCGCTTCCCGATGGCCAAGTTCGGGCGCCTGATGGCCCGGCTGCTCGAGGAGGAGATCGTCGGTCCGGGCCAGATCCGGGTGCCGGAGCTGGCGCCGCGGGCCTCGCTGGAGCTCGCGCATGCGCCGGCCTATGTCGAGGCGGTGCTGAGCCAGTCGCTCGACGTGCCGGCGGTGCGTCGCATCGGGCTGCCGATCACGGCCGAGGTCGCGCGGCGCGCGCGCGCGGCCAACGGCGGCACCGTGCTGACGGCGCGCCTCGCGCTCGAGCATGGCCTTGCCTGCAACACCGCGGGCGGCAGCCACCACGCCTTCGCCGAGCAGGGCTCGGGATTCTGCGTGTTCAACGACGTCGCGGTCGCGGCCCGGGTGCTGCTCGCCGACGGCCGGATCGAGCGCGCGCTGGTGGTCGACCTCGACGTCCATCAGGGCGACGGCACCGCCGCGATCTTCGAGCGCGACGACCGCGTGTTCACCTTCTCGATGCACTGCCGGACCAACTTCCCGCTGCACAAGCGGACGAGCGATCTGGATCTCGCGCTCGAGGCCGGGCTCGAGGACGAAGCCTATCTGGCCCTGCTCGCCGAGCACCTGCCGGGGCTGCTGCAGGAGGTTCGGCCCGACCTGGTGTTCTACAACGCCGGCGTCGATCCTCACGTCGACGACCGGCTCGGCCGGCTGGCGCTCACCGAAGCCGGCCTGGAGCGGCGCGAGCGCCTGGTGCTCGAGACCTGCCTTGGCGCCGGGGTGCCGGTTGCGGGGGTCATCGGCGGCGGCTACGCGCCGGACCTCGAGCAGCTCGCCCGCCTCCACACCATCCTGCCCCGGGTCGCGAGCGAGTTGTTCCCGACCCTTTGAGCCCGTCACCCCTCGTCCGCATCGGACGGGCGCCAGCGCTCGCCGACGAGCCGCTCGGACTGGTGCGCACGCTCGTCGTAGCCGCGCCGGCTCGAGACGAACATCAGCGCCATCAGCCCGGCGCCGACCAGGATGGTGAACCCGGCGCCGAGGCCGAGCGCGATCAGCCCATGCCCGCCGATCTCGACCTCGCCGATCTCGCGCCAGGCCCAGACCGTCACGCCGGCGGTGGCAGCCAACAGGAGGAGCAGGACAACGATGGTGAGGGCCGATCTCATGCGGTGATCCCCCAAGAGCGGTCCAGGCCCGGGCGCGACCCGAACCGACCGGCGCCGGGCGCGGCCGACCTCCTGCCGCCGTACCCTCCCATACGAGCGGCCGCGCGATTGG